>DVIV01000014.1 GCA_018710985.1 Candidatus Limiplasma pullicola | reverse complement strand
GATGTTTACGTGCGGCTTGGTGCGTTCAAATTTCGCCTTGGCCATGGGATTCGACCTCCTGTTTCGCGTTTGATATGATCCGGCAGGTTATCATGCGGTTGGAGCGGGTGATGGGAATCGAACCCACGTAGCCAGCTTGGGAAGCTGGAGCTCTACCATTGAGCTACACCCGCATGTCCGCATGCACCGCCCCAATACCAGACATAGGTTATTGTAATGTTTTTCCCCTCGCTTGTCAACAGCTTTTTTCCTTTTGCCGCCTTGGCGGCCGCGCAAAGGGCCGCTATGCATGGACCGTGGCGAAAATTTTACCATTGCGTTTCCCGCTATCGCTTCGCCGGGCGCACGTACAGCCGCGGCGGATCAAAGTGACGGCGCAGGTCGGCATAGGGGACTTGTGGCGGAGCCAGCAGCCACAGCTTTTTGGCCGGCTCGTCGTCCAGAATGACGGGCATGCGGTCGTGATAGGGCCGCATCTGCGCGTCTGCCTCCCGTGTCAGGATGGCAAAGCCGTCGAACCCGCCGGCGCGGAAGCCGCCCAGAAATTCCCCATACACGCCCGCCAGGTACATCAGCCCCTTCTCCACCCCGCCCTGGGACCAAAAGGCATATTTATCCTTTGTCTTGCCGCCGGACGGGGTACGCCGCCATTCGTAAAAGCCGGATACCGGCACCAGACAGCGGCGCTCCCGCACCGCGCGCTGAAACATGGGGGTATGATCGGCTTTTTCCGAACGGCTGTTGATCACCACACCCCGGCCGCCGCCGCGGGGGAAGCCCCAACGCATGGCGCGCACGGTCACGCGGCCCCCGTCCGCCACGATGACGGGGGCCAGCTGCGTGGGAAAGATCTCGCCCGTATGCACCTGCGAAGCCAGCGGATCACCGCTTTCCAGAAGGCCGCGCAGCAGGTTCAAAAGCCGCTCGTTCGCTTCTTCCGTATCGTCCAGAAAGTAGCGCCCGCACATGCCGCTTACGCCTCCGCCAGCTGGCGGGCCAGGTCGATGAGCTTTTCGCGCGTATCAGCCGCCAGCGAGGAGCGGATGGTGGGCACAGGCTCCAGGATGCGCATGTTTTTCATGGAGGAGAGGACCTCGCGCATCTGCTTGCCCGCAGCCGGGGCCCAGGTGCCGTTTTCCACCAGCGCCACGGTGCGGTCCTGCAGGGCGTGCGCCTTGAGGTCCAGCAGCAGCGTCTCCATGGCGGGGAACATGCCGAGGTTGTAGGTGGCCGAAAGCAGCGCCAGCTTTCCGAAGCGGAACGCGTCGCTGAGAATATAGGAAGGATGGGTGACGGATACGTCGTACATCGCGACGTGCTTCACGCCGGCGTCACGCAGGGCCATGGCAAAGACCTCCGCGGCATTTTCGGTGTGGCCGTAGATGGAGGCGTAGGCGACCAGCACGCCGTCCTCCTCGGGCTGATAGGTGCTCCACCGCTGGTATTTTTCCACAAACCAGGCGATGTCCCTGCGCCAGACCGGCCCATGCAGCGGGCAGAGGAAGGCGATGTCCAGCGCGGAGGCCTTCTTGAGTAGCGCCTGCACGGGCGCGCCGTATTTTCCGACGATGTTGGTGTAGTAGCGCCGCGCATCGTCCAGCCAGTCGCGCGCGAAGTCCACCTCATCGGCGAAGAGAAAGCCGCTCACCGCGCCGAACGTGCCAAAGGCATCCGCGGAAAAGAGCACGCGGTCGGTTTCGTCCCAGGTGACCATGACCTCGGGCCAGTGGACCATGGGCGCCGTGTAAAAGCGCAGGCGATGGCGGCCCGTGACCAGCTCTTCGCCCTCGCTGACAGGGTGGAGGCGTTCCCGCAGACTCTCCCCGAAAAACTGCGCGGCCATCTGGGCGGCCTTGGCGGTCAGCATCACCTGTGCATCGGGATAGCGCCCGCAGGCTTCGGACAGCGTGGCGGCATGGTCGGGTTCCATGTGGTTGACCACGATATAGTCCAGCGGCCGGCTGCCCAGCGCGGCGGTCAGGTTGTCAAAGAACACGCCCGCGACAGCCTTGTCCACCGTGTCCACGAGCACGGTTTTCTCATCCAGCAGCAGGTAGCTGTTGTAGCTGACACCACGGGGAATGGGGAAGATGTTTTCAAACAGATTCAGGCGGCGGTCATTTCCGCCCACCCAGATGAGATCAGGGGTGATCCTGGCGATGCACTCCATGGGAAAGCCTCCTTAAAACGCTTGCGTGCAGGCCTTTTTCGGCCGGGAAGACGCCCCCTTTTGAAAGGCGCATGCTTATTATACCACGAAACGCACGTTTTTGAAGCAAATTTCACAATCCTCTTGACACGGGACCTGCGCCGTGCTATCATGCAGCCGTAAACCCAACATAGATGGCTTCTTCGGGGCAGGGTGAGATTCCCTACTGGCGGTACAGTCCGCGAAGGAGGCGCCTTGGCGCTTCCCCGACCCGGTGCGACTCCGGGACCAACGGTGAACGGCCTTTCGGCCAAAGTCCGGATGCGAGAAGAGCAGCCTGCCGCCTTATTGGTGCGGTTGCCCCTGATGCGAAAAAGCCATCGGGGGCAATTTCACATCAAGGAGGCATTTCCCATGACCAACGCAAAGCGCAAACCCTTCCTCACCACCCGCGAGCTGGCTACCGTGGCCATCCTCGCCGCCATCTCCGCCGTCCTGTTCATGATCGAGATTCCGGTCGTGCTCTTCTACAAGCTCGACCTCAGCCACCTGCCGGTGCTGCTGGGCACCTTCGCCATGGGTCCGGTGCCGGGCACGCTGATTTTGCTGGTCAAGAGCCTGCTGGGCCTTCTGCACTCCTCCTCCCAGGGCGTGGGCGAGCTGGCGGATTTCCTGATGGGCTTTGCCATGCTTCTCCCCGCGGGGCTGATCTATCAGCATAACAAAACCCGTAAGGGCGCGCTCATCGGCATGGCCGTGGGTACGGTGGTGGCCACCATCGTGGCGGTCCTTAGCAATCTCTACATCATGATTCCTTTTTACGGCGCGGCCTACGGCATGCCGGTAGAGGCCATTGTGGGCATGGGCGCGGCCGTCATCCCGGCCGTGGACAGCGCGTTCAAGTTCGTGCTGCTCATCACCGCGCCCTTCAACCTGCTCAAGTGGGTGCTCATCAGCGCGCTCACGGGCCTGATGTACAAACCGCTTTCGCCCATTCTGCACGGGCGTAAGCGCGCCAAGACGGAGGCGAAAGCGAATTGATCCTGCAAAGCCACAGCGCCGGGGAAACCCGGCGCATCGGCGCGTCGTTGGCCCGGCAGCTTCGGGCCAACGACGTTGTGCTGCTTTTGGGCGATATGGGTGCGGGCAAGAGCGAGCTGACGCGCGGCATCGCGCGTGGACTGGGGGTCACGGGCTATGTGACCAGCCCTACCTTTACCATTTTGCAGGTGCACGAGGAGGGGCGTCTGCCCCTGTATCATTTTGACTGGTACCGTCTGGAAAGCGAGGAAGAGCTCTACGAGCTGGCCATGGACGAGTACCTGCAAAACGGCGGCGTGGCGGTCGTGGAGTGGCCTTCGCGTGCGCCGGAGGCCGTCCCGGCCTGCCGTCTGGAGGTGGAAATCACGCCTCTTGGCGACACGGACCGGGCGCTTTGCTTTACCCCCGTGGGGGGCTTTCGGGAACTGGATTGGAAAGGATTGATTCCATGAACCTGCTGGCGGTGGACACGTCGGGACCTGTCGCGGGCGTGGCGGTGCTCAAAGACGGCGAGGTGGCCTATGAGGGCGCGGCGGTCAACCGCCTGACGCACTCGGTCAACCTCATGCCCATGATCGAGGAAGCCCTGGGCCGCGCCGGGCTGGATATCAGCGAGATCGACCTGTATGCCGCGGTCACGGGGCCGGGGTCGTTTACGGGCGTGCGCATCGGGGTGAGCGCGGTCAAGGGCATGGCCCACGGCGCGGGCAAGCCCTGTGTGGGCGTGGATGCGCTGGAGGCGCTGGCTGTGGGCGTATGTCTGACCGACGCGCTGATCTGTCCTATACAGGATGCGCGCGCGGGACAGGTGTATGGGGCGGCGTTCCTCGCCGGCATGCCGCCTGTTCGGATGCTTCCCGACATGGCCGAGGCGCTGCCCGCTTATCTGGAGAAGGCGCTGGCCGTGGCGGGCGAGCGGCGGCTGTGCTTCGTGGGCGACGGCGTAAACACCTATCGGAACGCCATCGTCGAGCGCCTGGGGGAACGGGCCGTGATTGCGCCCGCGCACATGCGCTATCTGCGCCCGGTCAGCGCGGCTGAGCTGGCCTGGCTCAACCGGGAAAAGAGCGTGGATTATCTGAAACTTATGCCGGTTTACCTGCGCGCGCCGCAGGCGGAACGCGAGCGCGCCCGGCGGCTGGGAGGCCGGGCATGAGCGCCGTCTGCCGCCGCATGACGCTGGCCGACGTGCCCCAGGTGCACGCCATCGAGGAAAGAACCTTTGCCACACCCTGGTCTTACCAGAGCTTTGTGGATGAGATGACCACGAACAAATGCGCCCGCTACGTGGTGGCCGAGGAGGATGGCCGCGTGGTCGCCTACGCGGGCGCATGGCTGATCTTTGAAGAGGGACACATCACCAACATCGCCGTGGACGAGCCCTACCGGGGCAGAGGGATAGGCACGGAGGTGACGCGCGCGCTGATGCAGTACGCCGCCAACCTGGGCGTGCAGTACCTGACGCTGGAGGTGCGCAGGAGCAACCTGGTGGCGCAGAAGATGTACCAGTCGCTGGGGTTTCTCAAGCTGGGCCTGCGCAAGCGCTACTATGAGGACAACGGCGAGGACGCCTATCTCATGGTCTGCCAGGAGATGCCCCCGGTGGACCCGGATTTTTCGGAGGATGCGGGGTGAAAACCCGTTTTGTCAGCGGCGTTGTGCCGGCTGAAAGCTGGAAGCGTGGAATGTCTTCCGGCTTTTTTTCTTCCCGGATGAACCCTTTGATGCTTTTTGCTGTCTTTATAAGTGCCCACAGAAAAACGGGGCTTGCGCAAGGCAACCGCTTAGGAGGGATACCGTGAACACCCAGACCTTTCTTGAGGAGGCGGCAAAGCTGGAAAGGCTTTTGTACTGCGTGGCCTGGTCGATGCTGTCCAACAGCGACGACTGCGCCGATGCCGTGCAGGAAACGCTGATGAAGGCGTGGCAAAGCCGCGACGCGCTTCGAAACATCCGCAGTTTCCGGCCATGGATCACCCGCATCATGGTCAACACCTGCAACACGATGCTCCGCAAACGGCTCAATCAGCGCTGGGTGCCGCTTGAGGAGGACATGGCCGTGCTGGACGCGCCGCAGGATAGCGGCTTCGACCTGGACGAGACGCTGGGCCGCCTCTCCCCCGAACACCGGGCTGTGGTGGTGCTTCATTACGTGGAGGGCTACAAGGTACGCGAGATCGCCGGGATGCTCGGCATCCCCGCCGGCACGGTCAAAACCCGGCTGATGATGGCGCGGGTGCACATTCAGAAAAACCTGGTTCACTCTCCGCTGGAAGAAGGAGGACTCAGTCATGAGAAAGCGTGAGTATGCCGAGGCGGTGGAACACTGCATTCCCCAGACGCCACCAGCATTTCACCAGGCCATGAGCCGGACGCTGGAGGTTATCGCGGCGCAGGCCCCTGCCGGGGAAGAGGCCGTAAAAGTCCGGACCACCCTTTCCACGCGGCGCGCGCTGGCGTTTGCGCTGGCGGCGCTCCTGCTCATCGCCACCGCGGCGGTCGCCGCGACCCATTGGAACCTCTTTGACGCCCTGAGCTTTCTGACCGGCGCCAACCCCACCAACGCCGATCTGGTGATGCGGCGCAACCTGTATCAGACCACGATCAACAACGTGGAGATCACCGTGCGCGAGGCGGGCTACGACGGGCGGACGCTGCTGATTCAGTACGCCTACCGCATGCTGGACGTGGACACGCCGCTGGGCCTGTACCGGGAGGAATTCGCCGGCTATCCCGAGGACCAGCGCGAGGGCATTCTGGAGGAGGATAGCAACCTCCTCTATGAGCATAACGTGGGCTGGTGGATCGACCATCTCTGGATTGACGGGCAGTGCGTGGATATGCCGGAAAACTCCGGCGGCGTCACCACCGGAACGCCCAACCCCGGCGAAATCGTGCAGACGGAATACTGGCGGCTGGACAACGAGGGCGTGAAGCTGTCGGGTACGGTGGAGATCTCCCTGCCCATCGGCGAGCGCCAGCCGCTGGAGGAGTACATGCGGGCGGAGCACCCGGAGAAGTACGACGCGGACGGCAACATGCTGCTACCGGACAAAGGCGTCGTCACCTTTACGCTGGATACGGACGACATCCTCTCCAACGTGCGCAATGAATATCCAAACATCCCCACGGAAGCCGAAACCGTGACCGCACGGGCCACGGAGGTCTGCTACTCACCGCTGATGACCTACATCACCCTTGAGCTGGAGGCCGCGCCCGGCTCCGTGGAGGCCTATCAGGCGGAAAACGGCAAGGGATACTATGACGAGGACGGCAACCTGCTTTGGGAGTACAGCGGCATGGACGTGTTCGGGGACTGGATTTGCAGCCTGCGGCTGGTGGACGGCGAGGGCACGGAGCTGTTTCCGGGCCACTATGGCAACAACGGCTATGGCGACGAGTGGGCGGAGTTCCTCTACCCCTGCATTGAGGAGCTGCCGGAGGAACTGTACCTGGCGCACTTTGTGGACGGCCAGGCGGATCTGACGCAGGCGGTGAAGGTGAAATAACCGGTTCAGATTTCGCAGACCGGATCAACCGGGCGGCGCGCGGTGGAAGCCCATCGCGCGCCGTCCTTTTCTTATCCAAAATCGTGCCGCGTACCGCAGTCGCTGCCGATGCGCTCAAAGATGCGTACAATGCGCTCAATGCGCCGAAAGCATTCCGCATCCTCCAGATCGTCCCGCTACAAAATGAGGCGGATAGCCTTCAGCGCCTGATAAGCTGTGTCATGAACCAGCGCCTGCGGGTCTGCCGGAAAGCCAGATTCGTTCTTTTTAAGATGATGCGCAAGAATCCCCTCGAATAGCTCCATGCGGATTCCTCTTTGCAGCCTATTTTACTATCGTTCAATAGTATAGTCAATACTATCAAACGAGTGTAGATTAGCCTGTGCGTGAGGTGATCGCATGCGTTACCCCCGTTTGAAGGACCTTCGGGAGGACCATGAGCTGATGCAAAAACAGGTGGCGGCCGCGCTGGGAATCGACCAGCGCGTCTACAGCAACTATGAAACCGGAAAGCGCGAAATTCCCGTGCATCATTTGGCGGCTCTGGCCGATCTGTATCATACGAGCACGGATTATCTGCTGGGCCGCACGTCCTCTCCGGAACCCTATCCCGTCAAAAAGGAAACGCCCCGGTAAGCTGCCGGGGCGTTTGAAACCAAAAGCAAAAGCCGCGCGAAACCATCGCACGGCATTGCTTTCCACTCTGTTTCGACCTGCCGCCGCGGCATACGCAACGCGCAGGCCGGCGGCGAAAGCCCACTTACTGGGCCTTGGCCATCTGCTTTGCCAGACGGGCCTTTTTGCGGCTCGCGGTATTCTTGTGCAGGATACCCTTGGCGGCGGCTTTATCGATAGCGGAGGTGGTGAGGCTGTACTGCGCCGCGGCGGTGGCGGGGGCAGTGGCGATCTCCGTCTCAAACTTCTTGATGGCGGTCTTGACCTTCGACTTCACCATACGGTTCCGAAGGTTTTTGGCTTCGCTGACCTTCACGCGCTTGATAGCGGACTTGATGTTCGGCAACGTGGTTCACCTCCTTGGGTCCTAAAATCGCAAGGATGATTGTACCATGCTTTGGGGAAAAATGCAATACCCGTGCGGATTTTTCTTTCACAGCGGCAGAAAGCCCGCTGCAAATGCCACCGCGCAGGCCACGGCCGCCACGGTGAGCAGCCCCTTTTCCATCCAGCCCAGCACAAGCGCCGCCAGCGTGCCCGCCAGCGCCGAAAACCAGCTTCCCGTGGCGGAAAACACCGCGGGGAACGTCATGGCCCCCAGCACCGCATAAGGCACATAATAGAGAAAGGATTGCAGAAACACGCTGCGAACCCGCCCGCGGATGGCAGCCAGCGGCAGCATGCGGATCAGGTAGGTGACGCCGGCCATCACCATAAGATACACCAGAAAACGGGACCAGTCCATTTACAGCGCCTCCTGTTCATCGGCCGGCTCTTCCTCAAAGGGACGGGGCATCAGCCAGGCGCCCAGCGCCGAGGCCGCCACTGCGCAGAGGATGATGCGGAAACCGTCGGAGATGAAGCTCAGCACCGGCCAAAGGGAGATCAGGCAGCTCATGGCCACGGCCACCAGCACCACCGCCCGCACCTCGCGCGAGCGCCGGAAGGGCGGGAGCACAATGGCGATGAACATGCCGTAGATGGCGATGCCCAGCGCCTCGGTCACAGCCGCAGGCAAAAAGCCGCCCGCCAGCGTCCCCAGAAGCGTGCCCAGCACCCAGCCCAGAAAAGGTCCGTTGGTCAGGCCGTAGAGATAAGCCCGTCCCACCTTGCCCGGCTGCTGAGACGCCACCACGAACACCTCGTCCGTGTTGCAAAAGGACAGGAGCAGCCGGTGGGGCAGCGTCATGCTGCTATCCAGCTTCTGGCTCAGGCTCAGGCTCATCAGGGCATAGCGCAGGTTGATGGTCAGCTGCGTGAGCGCCATTTCCGCAAGGCCCGCGCCCGCCGCCATCAGCTGCAATCCGGCCAGCTGGCCGGCGCTGGTCACATTGAAAAACGAGATCATCACCGCCTGCAGGGGAGTGAGCCCCAGCGACGTGGCCTGAATGCCAAAGGCGAAGGAGACGGACAGATAACCCAGGGCAATGGGCAGCCCATGGCGAAGCCCTCTTTGGTAACTGGCAAGCATGAAACATCCTCCCCGCGGTCGTTATGAACGCCTTCGGAACGTATCGATCAGCACGTTGAGCCCCAGCAGGCTGAACAGCCACCCCAGCGGCGCGCAGCCGCAGCCGCCGCGCGCTCGGCCCGCGCGCCTGCGCCCGCCGCTTCTCAACACGATCAGCACCAGCACCGCCAGCACGATCCATCCGCCGGCGCTCAAGCCGTTTTCGGTGTGCCGCCGGCTTTCATGGCGGGTCTGGTAGGCCTCGCTGCTGTCGTTGATGGCGTCCATCACCTCGTCCCACAGGCGGGATTCGGAGGTGGGAACAGGCGTGGCACGTGCGGTGCCAAACAGCCCATCCATGGAAATGTCCGCGCCCGTCTGTTTGAACAGCAGCGTGTTGAAGGCCCGGCAGTACTCCGCGAGAGCCGCGTCGTATTGCTGGGAGGCAAACAGCGTACCGAAGCGGGAGGAGGTATACATCAGGTTTTCAGCGCTTTGCCGCCCCAGGGTGGCCGCAGCGCTTTCGCCCATGGCAGAAGCGAAGGTGTCCTCGCCCGCCGCGCCGCACAAGAGAATATCCTCGTCGCCCAGCGACCACGCCTCAAACAGCGCGTCGGTATAGGCCTGCGCCTCCAGGCCATCCCAGAAGTGGACCAGCGCCACATGAAGGCGCAGACCCGTCTCCGCCTCCACCTGCTGCGCATAGCTGGAAAAGTCCGAAACGGTCTGGGCGCTGAGCACATCGGCGTCGTCCGTCACCGCGCCGCGCTGGGAGGGCAGGCGGGCCGAGGCCAGCGCCGGCCCCGCCAGCGCCATCACAAGGCACAGGCAAAGGCAAAGCAGGCTTTTCAAACGCATCGTCTCCGCCCCCTCACTCGTACAGCTCGCAGGGCGAGACGCCCAGCAGGCGGGCCAGCGCCCCGGTCAGGGGCGCGGCAAGCAGGTCGTTGAAGGCGGAGGCCGCCCGGTAGTAGGTGTCAACCGCCTGGCTTGCGCCCAGACTGTTCAAATCCGCCTCCAGCATGGACAGATAACGCTGATCGCGCTCGCTGGCCTGGAAGCTGCCGGAGCTTTCCAGCTTGCGGGCCACAGCTTCAAAAGCGGCCTCCAGCGCTGTATCCGCTTCCTTTTTGGCTGCGGCGCCGCCGGAAGAACGAAGTGCGCCGGCGCTTTCTTCCAGGATCAGCACGTCCGGATCATCCTGGGGCAGATGGCGGCGCGCCACCACGCACAGGTTCAGCCCGTCCGCTCCCCGATAGGAGAGCACGTCCGACAGGCCGTTTTCGCCCGACCAGAGAGCCTCCACCTGAGCGCGCTCATCGCCGAAGCCGGTCAGGGTGCCGTAAGTCAGGCCGAACGCCACCAGCGCCAGCGCAATCAGCACGCATACGCCGGTGGACAGGTTTCGTTTCATCTGGGTTCAGGTTCCTTTCAAAAATAGAATCAGTGCTTCAGCTCCAGGAGCTTTTGCTTGAGTTCGTTTTCCATGGTCAAGAGCTGCTTTTCCGCCTCCACGCGCTGGACGCGCCCCTCATCCTGAATCTTCATGACCTCGTTGATGGTGTCGATCAGGCTCTGGTTGGTTTCCACCAGCGTGTTCAGATCCAGAATGCCGCGCTCGGCCTCGCGTGCCGTTTCGATGGTGCCGGTCTTGAGCGCCTCGGCGTTTTTGCGCAGCAGCTCGTTGGTCATGTCGGTCACGGCGGTCTGTGCCTTGAGCGCCTCCTGGCTGCGGTGCAGGCCCAGGGCGATGACGATCTGGCTCTTCCACAGCGGCAGGGTGTTGGACAGCGTGCTCTGGATACGCTCCACCAGCAGGCTGTCATTGTTTTGCAGAAGGCGGATCTGCGGAGCCATCTGCAGCGCTACCTGACGGGTGAGCTTGAGGTCGTGCAGCTTTTTCTCGAACCGGTCGCAGTTGGCGGCCATGTCGTTGGCGCGCTGGGCGTCCATGGCGTCGCCACTCTGGGCGGCGCGGGCCTTCAGCTCCTCCAGGGTGGTGCGGCGCACCTCGGCCAGGCGCTTTTCGCCGGCCAGAATGTACATGGTCAGCTCCTTGAAGTACTCGGTATTCATATCATAGAGGTGATTGAAAAGGCTGATGTCCTTGAGCAGCTGGACCTGATAGCCCTCCAGCGACGAGGCGATGGCATCGACGTTGACCTCCACCTTGTCGTACTTGGTCTGCATGTCGCTCACGGCCTTTTTGGCATTCCAGAACAGGCCGCCAATCCCCTTGGGCTTTTCGGCGGCGTCGCCGAAGCCCTTGATTTCGCTGACCAGCTTGACCAGCATTTCGCCCACTTCGCCGGTATCGTTGGTGCGCACGGTGGCAAGCGCGCTGTCGCTGAAATCCGCAATCTTCTTCTGCGCGTCCGCTCCGTAGAGCAAGACGTGGTCGGTGTTGTTCAGGTCGATCTTCCGGGCGAATTCCTCAATCACCCGGCGGTCAGCCTCGCTGAGCATGGAGGTGTCCATCTCCGCCGCGGCTTCGGCCGCCGCCGCGGGAGCGGATTCCAGCTGCTTGACGGCTTCCTCCATCATTACCTTGTCGCGGGTCATGGCGGGTTCCAGGGTGAGGGCGGGGGCCTGGGTTTGCTTCTCTGTCATGATGCGTAACCTCCTGTCTGGCAAAGGGTTCAGGTGCGGTCCTTGGGACGGGCGGCCGTGGCGGAGGCCTGGGCTCCCGGCGCGGACGTTTCCCCGCGCGCGGCGCGCTCGCGGGCCAGCCGGTTTGCCTCGGCATCGATGCGGGCGGCCTCGCGGGCCTGCGCCGCGGCGCGTTCCAGGTCGCTTTCGGTCAGGCCGTCGCGCTTTAGCATCTGCTCCAGCACGTCGATGTCGGTGGTCAGGTCGAGGACGTCGTCGCGGTAGAGATTTTCCAGCAGGCGCTGGCAGCCGTGGATGACCACGTCCAGCGCATCGGCGACACGCCGGCGCGCGTCCTGCGCCTGTGCGCCGGTCACGCCGCGCTCGTCCAGCGTGCGCAGCCCCTTGACCATCTTGAGGGTGGTGGGCAGGTAGTAATCCATGAACTTGCGAATCTGCGGCGCCTTGGCGGGCTTGTCATACACCGCGCGGAACACCTCGGCGCACAGGTTTTCCAGCTTTTCCAGCTTATCGGAGAGGGCGGAGTCGGGGATGCGGCCGTTTTCCTCGCGGATTTCCGCGATCATGTCGCGTCCCTTCTCCAGCAGCGCGTCCACGTCGGGGTCGCCGGTGTTCCCCTGCACCTTTTGCAGGCTTTCGGGGGTTTTGACGGTGGGGCTTACGTCCAGCCCCTGCGCCATCACGCGGATGACAGCGCCCGCAAACAGGCTCAGCGCCGTGGCCAGCGCAAAGGCCCCAATCGTGTGCGGACGGAACAGAAGCGAAAACAGCGCAAACACCACGCCGAACGCGATGATACCCGCGCCCAGTCCTTTGCGCTTTTCGGAGGGTTTACGATTGCTCATCTGGCATGCTCCTTCTGCTATGCCGCACGGATGCCCGAAAGCCTCCGTGCGCTTTAACGCAATGCATTATACCATAAAACGGAGAGGCTGAAAAGAAAAGCGGGCGCAAAGCCGCTGTGGAAACGCTGAAAGCAGCATTAGAATTTCCTGAGAGCCTCGCTTTTCCTCCTCATGGCAAAAAGAGGCAGCAAAAAAAACATGCAAAAAACATTTCGCAATCCTCTTGACAAGGCGAATTTCCTGTCGTATCATACACGCAATCAAACCGTTGAGGAAGAGGAGTACCCGCCACAGGGCGCGGCAAAGGGAGCCGTGAAGAGTGAGACCACGGCGCGCGGCAGGGCGGCGAATGGACTTCCGAGGGCGGCGGCGAAAGCCCGTCTGGACCGTAGCCGCTGACGGGACCCGCACCCGTTATCCGGGCGGCGCGTATGTTGGTACGTGAAGAATGAGCCCGCCCATGGCGGGGAAATTGAGTGGCACCGCGGAAATACCGCCTCAAGCAACCTACGTTGCTTGGGGCGTTTTTCATTTCTCTCATATTCAGGAAAGGATGGATGAATCATGATGAAGAAGCTGACCGCCCTGGTACTGACGCTGGCCCTGTGCCTGACCGCCGCCTGCATGGCAACGGCCGAGACCGAAAAGACCTACACCATCGGCATCGCGCAGTTTGCCGAGCACTCCAGCCTGGACAACTGCCGCGAGGGCTTCATTCAGGGCCTGGCGGAGATGGGCTATGTGGAGGGTGAAAACGTGACCTTCATCGTGCAGAACGCGCAGGCGGATATGGGCCTGTGCCAGCAGATTGCCCAGCAGATGGCGCAGGAGTGCGACCTGGTGTGCGCCATCGCCACGCCCATGGCGCAGGCGGCCTTCAACGCCTGCATGGACAGCGGCAAGCCCGTGATCTACACCGCCGTGAGCGATCCGGTGGCCGCCATGCTGGCCAATGACGAAGGCAAGAGCGACTACAACGTGACCGGCACCTGTGACGTGCTGCCCGTGGAGGCCCAGCTCAAGCTCATCCGCTCCTTCCTGCCGGACGCCAAGAAGATCGGCATTCTCTACACCACCAGCGAAACCAATTCCGAGAGCCAGCTCAAGCTCTATCAGGAGCTGGCGGGCGCCTACGGCTTTGAAATTGTGGCGTCGGGCATTTCCACCGGCGCGGACATCCCGCTGGCATGCGATACCCTCCTGCCGCAGGTGGACTGCCTGACCAACCTGACCGACAACACCGTGGTCAGCTACCTGGCCGTGGTGCTGGACAAGGCCAACGCGCTGGGCAAGCCCGTCTTTGGCAGCGAGATCGAGCAGGTCAAGAACGGCTGCATCGCCTCCGAGGGCGTCGAATATATCTCCCTGGGCCAGCAGACCGGACGCATGGCCGCGCAGGTGCTGGAGGGCGCCTTTGCCGGCGACATCGCCTTCGTGAGCAGCGAGGGCGGCGACATGTGCTACAACCCGGGCGTGGCCGAGAAGCTGGGCGTGACGATCCCCGAGGCGGACCTCACCCGCGGCATTGACGTCACCCAGCAGTAAGCGGGCGGTCCGGCAGCCGCGTTCCCCGCTCCCGCGCGTCGGGAGCGGGCCTTTGGCGGCTTGAGCGGACGACGGAACCAAAGCGAAACGGAGGCCGGTTTCATGGGTATTTTCATCGGCATATTGGAAGAGGGGCTGATCTACGCCATTCTGGCGCTGGGCGTGCTGATCACCTACCGCATTCTGGACTTTCCGGATCTGACGGTGGATTCGTCCTTCCCGCTGGGCGCGGCGGTCAGCGCCATTCTGACGGTGAACGGCATGCACCCCGTGCTCACGCTCCTCATGGCCACGCTGGCAGGTGCGGCGGCGGGGCTGGTTACGGGCCTGATCCATGTCAAGTGCCATGTGCGCGACCTGCTCAGCGGCATCATCACCATGACGGGCCTGTATTCCGTCAACCTGCGCATTGCGGGGCGCGCCAATCTGCCGTTTTTCAACATGGACACCCTCTTTGACAACGCGCTGGTGGACAGCCTTCCCGCGGTGCTCGCGCCCTGGTCCAAGGTACTGGTGGTGCTGGTGATCGTGCTGGTGGTGAAGGTGATTCTGGACCTGTTTATGAACACCAAGGCCGGTTTCCTGCTGCGCGCAGAGGGCGACAACCCCGCCGTGGTGGCCACGCTGGCGCGTGACGGCGGACTGGTGAAGATCGAGGGGCTGGTCATCGCAAACGCGCTGGTGGCCCTGTCCGGTGCGGTGATGGCCCAGAAAAACCGCGTGTTTGAAATTTCAATGGGCACCGGCGCCATTGTCTTTGGCCTGGCGGCGGTGATCATCGGCACCAACATCTTCAAAAACCGGCAGAAGGTCAATTCGTCCACCGCCGCCATCGTGGGCAGCATCATCTACAAGGCCTGCGTGGCGCTGGCCCTGTCTCTGGGCCTGGTTCCCCAGGACCTCAAGCTCGTGACCGCGGCGCTGTTCCTCATCATTCTGGTGCTGGGCGGAATGCGAAAGAAGAAGGTGAAATTCCATGCTTGAGCTGCGCGACGTAAGCAAGGTCTATTCCCCCGAAACGGTCAACGAAATCTGTCTGTTCCGCCATTTCAGCCTGACCATTCCGGACGGGCAGTTTGTCAGCGTGGTGGGCTCCAATGGAAGCGGCAAAACGACCCTGCTCAACCTGGTCTGCGGCTCCATCCCCGCGGACGAGGGCAGCATTTTCATGGGCGGCCGCGACATCACCAAAATGAGCGAGCACAAGCGCTACCGCAACATCGGCCGCGTCTACCAGAACCCCGCCATGGGCACCTGCGGCACCATGACGCTGCTTGAAAACATGGCTATGGCCGACAACAAGAACCATCCCTACAACATTACCCCCGGCGTGAACCGCCGCCGCGTTTCCTATTATAAGGAGCTGCTGAGCGCGCTGGGGCTGGGGCTGGAGGACAAGCTCAACATCCCCGTAGGAGCGCTCTCCGGCGGGCAGAGGCAGGCGCTGGCGCTGCTGATGAGCACGCTCACACCCATTGAGTTCCTCATTCTGGACGAGCACACCGCGGCGCTGGACCCCAAGACCGCCGAGGTCATCATGCAGCTGACCGGACGGCTGGTGCGGGAGAAGGGACTGACCACGCTGATGGTGACCCATAACCTGCGCTACGCCCTGGAATACGGCGACCGCATCCTCATGCTGCACGAGGGTCGCGCCGTGCTGGACAAATGCGGCGAGGAAAAGCGCGCTTTGCAGCTTTCAGACGTGCTGGAGCTGTTTAACGAGATCAGCGTGGAGTGTGGCAACTGACGTATGGCGGCGGACCCGACCGGGTCCGCCGCCATGCTTTTCCTGTACTTACGGCAGCACCAGCACCTTGGTGCGCCAGGGCAGATGCGTCCACAGCCAGTACGCATTGATGGTATATTCATCGTCCGTGCGCCAGTCCACCCGCACGCAGCCCTCCGAGGCGCGTTGGCCCAGCTTTGCGCTCTGGTCCGAAAAATCCGACATGCCGTCCGCCCGCTCGCGATATCCAACCTGATGCAGCAGGTTGCCTCCGTCGATGCGGATGGGATAATCACATCGGTAGCCTCCGCTGTCAAAGCTCACCAGGCGGTCGGTGGTGAGAAAGGCGCCCGCGCGCGTCTCCCGGAACGCCTTGTCCGGCGCCTTGAGCCCCGTGCTCACGCGCGCGCATCCCACGGGCTTTCCTGCCTCATAAACGGTCAGGGTCTGCGCGCTCTTGTCGATGACCACGCCGTAGCGCGTGCTGGGCAGCACCATCTTGAGCTTCTTGGTGGGTACGTAGCCTTCGACGGGCGCGCCGTCCTCATGCCGCCAGGCGCGCACCAGCGTATAGCGCGCGCCGGTTTCCACCACTTCGACCGCCTGGGACTGTCCATGCACCTGCCCCACCACGTCGCTGTCCGGGTCCGGAGCGAGATAGAGGCGCTGGTGATCCTCCGCCTCGATATCGACCACCGCCACGGGGGTCAGCATGGCCTGCCACAGGTTTTCGTCGTCGCGGATGTCAGGCAGCAGCGGGCCGGTGGAGCCGAGCTCAGGCACTGGCTCGCGCCCGTTTTGGATCTCCAGCGGAAAGACGACGGCGTCCGCCTCCCGCCCCTCCAGATAGGCGCGCATCCAGTAGCGGCCCTCGGATGCCTTACGGCCGTTGGATTCTCCGTTCCACGCAATGCGGAAGCGCCCGCTGCCCTCCAGCTTCTTGCGGATGGAGGCAAAGCGCTGCGTGAGGTCCTCGTCCGCATAGCATTCCAGGCAAACAACGCCCGCACCCGTGACCGCGCAGTCCACAAACCAGGGCTCCGTGCGCCGGTGGTAGAGGGTTTCGCCGCTGGGCAGCGCATAGATCAGCGCGGCGGCAGCGCGTTCCACCGCAAGGAAGGTGTGCGTCACGCTGCGCTGGCCATCTTCGCCCGTCAGCCGAAGGAGCAGGTGATACTTCCCCGCACGCAGCGGCATGCCGCCAAAGGAGGTCGCATCCCAGCGAAGCACATTGCGGCCTGCCTGCACGGGCAGGTTTTCGCACAGCGGAAGCTGCGGCCCCGCGTCGTTCCAGATCTGAATGGTCAGCCATCCCGGCCAGGGTGCATTGACGGCAATTTCCGCCGGCTGGTAGGAGCGCACGGCGTCCGGCAGCTCCGCGGACAGTCCCTGTGCCATCGCGCTCGCGCATAGCAGCAGGCCCGCCAGCAGCATGGCCGTGCATAGGGTTTTCTTTTGCATGGTCAGCCTCCGTTCTTGGAAATGATGTCCTTGAATGAATAGACGTTTTTGAGCGCGGTCAGGTTTTTTTCGCTTGAATTTTGTAAAAAGACCGTCCGTTCACATCCGCGCCACAGAATGGTCACATGGCAAGAGTAGGATGGCCGTATGCCTGCGGGCAACGCGGATGGAAAGGGAGCGAAGCAATCGGTGAGAAGCAAGCGATGGTTACGGACGGCGGCCCTGCTTATGGCCCTGCTGCTGGCATGTGCGGCGGCCGTGGCGGACAGCGTTGAGCCGACGGGAGGGAAGGACCTCGCGCATGCGGGGAAGGTATCCGGCGGACCGTCCGCGTTAGCGGCCGAAAAAGGCGCGCATCCGGAGGGCGAGCAGCCGCCGGACCGGCCCGGCGGGGACGGTGAAGCGCCGGACGGTGCGCCCGGAGAACGGGGCGCGATTCAGCAGGGCGCGGCCGCGACGACGCTGGAAACGGATGCGGCGATCAGCGGCGGCAGTTTCACTTCGGTGAAGGACGATGAAAACGCCCTTCGCGTGACGAACATGGCGGAGGTGACGCTGACCGGAATCTTGATTCAAAAATCGGAAGGGGATACGTCAAGCACCGAAAACAGCGATTTTTACGGTCAGAACGCAGGGCTTCTGGCTACGGACGGCGCGCGGGCGGCGCTTACATCGGTGAGCGTGACTACCTCCGTGACCGGCGGCAACGCGGTGGTCAGCTATGGCGAGGGCACCGCCGTTTCCGTGACGGACAGCACCGTGCGCACCACCGGGGATCATTCCGGCGGCATCCATGTGGCAGGCGGCGGAGAGATGACGGCCTGGGATATGGATGTGGAAACGCAGGGGAATTCTTCGGCAGCCATCCGCAGCGACCGGGAAGGCGGCAGACTGACCGCCGAGGGCGGGCGCTACGTGACTCATGGCACCGGATCGCCGGCCATATACAGCACGGCGCAGATGGCGGTGTCCAACGCCCTTCTCACAGCCAACCGTTCGGAGGCCATTGTGGTGGAGGGCCATAACAGCGTGACGCTGACGGACTGCACGGTTTCGGGCGACATGCAGGGCACCTATGGCCCGGACAGCGGCGAAAATCTGCATGGCGTCATGCTGTACCAAAGCATGAGCGGCGATGCCGAGGAGGGCCAAAGCCGTTTTCGGATGACAGGGGGCTCGCTGACCACCCTGTCGGGCGATCTGTTTTATGTGACCAATACCGCCTGCGAGATTGAGCTCAGCGGCGTGGCGCTCACGACGGCCGAGGGCTGCCTGCTGCGGGTGGAGGGCAATTCGGGCGAGCGCGGCTGGGGAATGCCGGGCGAAAACGGCGGCCACTGTACGCTCAATGCCCGCGCGCAGACATTGAGCGGGACGATTCTGGTGGACGGAATTTCGTCGCTGGAGATGACGCTTTCCGAGGGTGCCGCCTTTGAGGGGGCCATCAATCCGGACGGACAGGCCGGAGAAGTGCATGTGACGCTTGCGGACGGATGCCGCTGGAAACTGACGGCCGATACGTATGTCACCAGCTTTGCCGGCGACCCGGCATGTGTGGAAACCAACGGTTACACCCTGTATACGGCGCAGTAGATGACCGTTTCCGGCGCATAGTTTTCTTCCGGATGGGAAACCCTTCCTCACGGAGCGATGCTTGTGGGGGAGGGCTTTTTCGATGCGGCGGGAACCCAATCGGACAGAGCTGGCGCTGCAGCTGATTGCGGCGCTGATGACGTTTGCGCTGTTTCTTTCCTTTGTATGGGCTGACGCGGCGGTCGTGGCCTGGGGCGACAAGGGCGATCAGGTGACGCTGATTCAGCAGAAGCTGAAACAGTACGGATATTTCAGCGGCACGGTGGACGGCGTGTTTGGCAAGCAAACCTATGACGCGGTGGTGTGGTTTCAGCGCAGAAACGGGCTGAAGGTGGATGGTGTGGTGGGGGAGAGCACGGCCGCGGCGCTGGGCGTGACCCTTGCGGGCAGCGTATCGGCCGCGAGCTATAACGAGAGCGAGACCTACCTGCTGGGACGGCTGGTGCATGGCGAGGCGCGCGGCGAACCCTACGTGGGCAAGGTGGCCGTGGCGGCCGTGGTGCTCAACCGGGTAAAGAGCTCTTCTTTTCCCAATACCATCAGCGGAGTGATCTATCAGGCCGGGGCCTTTGACGCCGTGGCCGACGGCCAGATCAACCTCACCCCTGACGAGGACAGCCTGCGCGCCGCCCGCGACGCGCTCAACGGCTGGGACCCCACCGGCGGCTGCCTGTATTACTACAACCCCGCAACCGCAACCAACGGGTGGATCTGGTCGCGCACGGTGCAGCTGAGCATCGGCAAGCACAACTTCGCCATTTGACCGGGAGGCGCGCATGCGGCTGAAGCATCATATTCTTCTGTATACCTTTTTGGGCGCTGCGGTGCTCATTTCCGTTTTCCTTACGCTGGATTTCGGCAACCGCCTCCAGCGAAGCGCTCAGGCGCTGGAGGATGCCTATGCCCAGCGCGTGTCGGAAACGCAGGAGCATCTGCAGGCCATCAGCCTGAAACTTGGCAAAATACCCGTGGCGGCGGATGCGCGCACGCAGGTGGAATTGCTCACGGGCGTCAGCCGCCAGGCCGACAGCGTGGTGAGCGGCCTGTCCGCCCTGCCGCTGAGCCATATCGCCATGAGCGATACGATGAAGTTTTGCAATCAGCTATCGGAATACACCATGGTGCTGGCGCTGTCGGTATCCGCAGGACAGCCGCTGAGCCAGCAGCAAACCACGGAGCTGAGCAGCCTGGAAAGCCAGTGCGCGCTGCTGCTGGGGCAGTTCGCCACCGCGCGGGAGACCATGGTGGCCGAAAGCCTGCGCCTGACCGCCCAGCCGGGGGTGTTTTATGCCGAGGCGCAGGCGGCCCAACGTCCGCTGGAGCAGGTGGCCGACCCCGACAACGGCATGAACTATCCCAGCATGATCTATGACGGCGCATTTTCCGACGCGAGGCATTACGGCACGCCCAAGGCCCTTGGGGAGGAACGCATCGACCAGCGGCAGGCGATGGAGACCGCCAGCGCCTTTGTGGGAGCGGAACGGGTTGGACGCGTGGAGGCGGCTCCGGACAGCGGAGGCCCGTTGGCCAGTTACGGAGTGACCCTTTTTCTCAACGACGGCGTGGTGCTCAACGCCGAGGTGACCCGGCAGGGCGGCATGATGCTGTGGATGGTACCTGAACACGCCAACTTTGAACCCACGCTCACGCTGGAGGAATGCGCGGAGGCCGCGCGGACCTTTTTGCTCGACCGGGGCTACGGCCAGATGGAGGACAATCACTATCAGGTGTATGACGGCCTGGCGGTGATCAATTTTGTGGCCGTGCAGGATGGGGTGCTGCTCTATCCCGACTTGGTCAAGGTACAGATCCGCATGGACACCGGCGAGGTGGTGGGCCTGGAAGCAAACAACTATCTGATGAATCATACGGCTCGTGCCGGGCTTGTGCCGGCGCTGTCCGCGGAGGAAGCGCTGGAGAAGGTGAGTAAGCGGCTTCAGGCGGATGAGGCGCGGCTGTGCGTGATTCCCTACCGCGAAAGCGAGCGGCTGTGCTATGAGGTGGCGGGCCGCTACGAAGGGCGCGAGTACCGCGTGTACATCGACGCGCTGACGGGTGAGGAAGCGGAGGTTCTGATGATGGTGGACAGCGCCGAAGGCCGCATGGCGGCCTGACGGAGAAAACAAAGAAAAGGTCCGCATATGACGCGGCATGGATCAAAGCGGAAGGCGCGCTGGCTGGACGGCGCGCCTTTTTTGCGCACCAAGTCAAAAAAACGGAATAGGATGATGTGAACACAGAAAGAAGGTGGCGAGCCATGCCGATTTATCGCGGCCTTTCATGCAGGGGATGCGGCGGCACCATGTGCCCCAACTGCGCGCTGCGCGGTTTCCCCGTATGGTTTACCGGCCCTGCGGGACATGAGGGCCCGACGGGACCCACCGGACCGACCGGCGCTACGGGGGCCACGGGAAGCTCCGGCGCTACGGGTCCCCGGGGAAGCAACGGCGTCACGGGTGCTACGGGCGCCACAGGTCCGACAGGTCCGACCGGTCCGGCAGGCTCGGCCAGCATGACCGGTCCCACGGGGCCTACGGGCGCCACGGGCCCGACCGGGACAGCCGGCCCCGCGGGACCGACGGGAAATACCGGCGCAACCGGCCCCACGGGGGCCACGGGGGCCACCGGCGCCACCGGTCCGACCGGAGCCGCGGGGCCCGCCGGCACGGACGGCCTGCAGGGAGCGACCGGCGCGCAGGGCCCTGCCGGCGCGACGGGTCCTACCGGCGCCACAGGGGCAACCGGCGCGGACGGCCTGCCGGGGGCGACGGGCGCGACAGGGGCGGACGGCCCCACCGGTGCGACCGGCGCCACGGGTGCGGACGGCCTGCCGGGCCTGCCGGGGGCGACGGGAGCGACCGGCGCTACGGGCGCGGCACCGGATGACGTATTCGCATCCTTTGCCAACATACAGGCCCTATGGGATCAAAACAGCCTGATCACCATGTTTCCCGATGTGACCGACCCCACGGGCAACATCGTCCAGACGGATTTTTCACGCATTACGCTCCAGCCCGGCTATTATCTGGTGGGCTACAACATATCGGCCATCTACCGCACCGCGAGCTATATGCAGGTCACGCCGAGCTATAACGGCACGTCGCATATGGAATCCTCGGTTTATTTTGCCACGAGCGTGAACGGAACCTCCGCGGGCGGCTCGGCGAATTTTATCATCTATGCGCCGGCGGAAACAACGCTGAGCCTGTTTTACAGCAGCCCTGTCCAGGCGACTGACGGCATTTTCAACATGATCATCGTCAAGCTCAACCGCACGGCCTGACAGCCATTCCTGATGAATATTACAGGCATTTCCGAAAGGCGCGTGGGAAGAAACGGTTCTTTCCACGCGCCTTTTTGCCATGCGGCAGAGGGGGAAAATACCAGTTTTTTTGCCTTCAAACAGGAGTTTGCCCCGGCCGAAGCGAAACGTAAAGAATTGTGCAAAGATCAGGCAGCGCGCTGACAAGGCTGCCGGTACCCGGGTGCTCAAATTCGAAAGACAGGGTGGTTGATGATGAAAATAGCCGAGGGTGTAACCATGGCGCTGCTGGGCTGCAGCCCCGACCTGTTCAGCGTCATAGGTGCCGTGGCGTACCTTGCGGGACTGTGGGCGATTTTTGTAAAAAGCGGCCTGAAGGGCTGGTGGGCGCTGGTGCCCTGCGCACGCCAGTACAATCTGGGGCTATGCGCGGACCGGGAGCCGGAGGGCCGGACGCTGGCTGTGCTGGACTTCCTCATGATCCTTATGAGGTTGCCTGGCATACTTTTTCAGCTGGACCCCGTGACCGAACTGTTCCTTGACCTGCTGTGGCTGGTCATTGGAATAATTGACGTGATTTATCTGGTCCGCGTGTACAACGGGCTGGTCGAGGTCTACGGCCGCCGGAAGGGATGGGTTGTCCTGTGGCTGTTCGTAAGCTTCGTTCCTGCGCTGCTGTGGGGGCTGCGCAAGAAGTATCAGCCCCTGTGGAAGGTAGAGGAGATCAAAAGCGATGCCGCCAACTTCTTTTCCGGGAAAAGGGCGGATGTGCTGGACAAGGGACTGACGGTCAACCTGGAGGAGAGGACCGTCCGGGAGTTTTTCAGGAAGAAATATCTGCTTAGGGATATCCATATGTACATCAAGCCCGGACATATGGTGCTGCTGCTGGGCGGCAGCGGCGCGGGGAAAACCACCTGCATCAATGCCATCAACGGCTATGAAAAGGCCAAGGCCGAGGTGGTGCTCGACGGCACCGACATGTACAAAAATTACAAGGAGATGCAGTACAACATCGGCTTTGTGCCCCAGATGGACCTGATGCGCGGGTCGGACAGCGTGTTTCGCACGCTGATGGACGCGGCCAAGCTGCGCCTGCCCAAGAATTTTACCGGCGCGGAGCGCAGGGCGCGCGTGGAGGAGGTCATGGGGATATTCGGCCTGACCCCGGCCGCGACCCATATGGTGACCAAGCTGTCCGGCGGCCAGCGCAAGCGCCTGTCCATCGCCATGGAATTTCTCTCCAACCCCTCCCTGTTCATTCTGGATGAGCCTGACTCCGGTCTGGATGGCGTGCTGGCCCGCGAGCTGTTTGAGCAGCTGCGTATGATTGCCGACCAGGGAAAGATCATCATTGTGATTACCCATACGCCGGACCGGGTGAGCGATCTGTTTGATGATGTGATCGTGCTGGCCAAGGATGGCAAGCGCACGGGACGGCTGGCGTATTTCGGCCCCATTGACCAGGCGCGCACCTTCTTTGGCAAGCAGAGCATGGAGGAGATCGTCAAGTCGATCAACCGCAAGGAAGAGGGCGGCGAAGGCCGCGCCGACGAATTCATTTTGAAGTATGCGGAGGTGCAGCATGGCTGAAGCGTATGTAAAAAGGAAGGCCGTCCGAAAAATCCGTCACAGGGGCCGCGTCAGCCAGATTCCCATCTATGTCGGCAAGCAGCTGCGCTTTTTCATCTATCAGAGCGACTGGAAGGTGCTGCCCATGGCAGCAATCGTCGCCGCGCTGGTCAGCATGGTCATCCGCAAGGATTTCTTCCTGACCATGGAGGGAAGCCTCAAAGGCGCGTTTGCCCTGGCCTGTGTCGCCATCTGGAACGGCTGCTTCAATTCCATTCAGTCCATCTGCCGCGAGCGGCCCATCATCAAACGCGAGCACCGCTCCGGCATGCATATTTCCTCCTATGTGGCGGCCCATATGATTTATCAGTTTGTCCTGTGCCTGGCGCAGACAAGCCTGTCGATGTACGTGATGCGGATGATGGGCGTCGCCTTTCCGACCCCGGGCTTCATGACCCGGTGGATGATTGTGGATGTGGGCATCTCCATGCTGCTGATTTCCTACGCGGCGGACATGATGAGCCTGTTTATCTCCTCTGTGGCGCATACGACCACCGCGGCCATGACGGTGATGCCCTTTTTGCTGATTTTCCAGCTGGTGTTTTCGGGCGGCCTGCTGCCCCTGCCGGACTGGACCCGGCCGTTGGCGGATTATACCATCTCCAATTACGGCATCCGGGTAATTGCGGCACAGTCGGGATATAACGAAACGCCCATGGTGACGGCCTGGAATACCCTCTACAAGATGCGGGATAGCGAAATCGGAGGCACCGTGACCCTGGGACAGATCCTGGACCTGCTGGGGGATAAGGACAATGCGTTCCTGGCCAGCCATCAGGATTTGGAGGTTCTCAGGCCCTTCACCGTGGGCGAGGCGGCCGAGATCCTCACGGCAGCCGATGAGGTCCTCCATTTCAGCGATCGGGAAATCACCCCCGCCCTGACCCTTCGGGAGATGCTGACCGCTCTGCTGCAAATGGAGGGGCTGGAGGCGCTCTGGAGTCAGACGCTCGTGCCGGCCACGGAGGAAAGCGCAGCCGTCACGGCGGGAAGCGTGCTGGAAAGCCTGCTGGAGGATAAAGGGATGCAGGCGGCTCTGGACCAGGAGGTCAGCAGCACCCTTACGCTGGGGCAGATGATGGAGTCGCTGGGCATCGGTGAGATGGTGGAGGAGATGAAGGACGAGCAGCTCAACCAGGCCGTTACGCTGGGGGAGATCACGGATTTCCTGGTGCAAAGCGAAGCGCTTCAGGCGCGCAGGGAGCGGGAGTTTACCTTCAGGACAACCGTCGGCGACCTGCTCGATCTCTTCGGCGAGGAAAATGTCCAGGCGGCCATTGAACAAAGGACGGCGGAGGCCAGCTACAATCCCGACTATGACCGGACGGTGGCAAATGTGCTGAAAAACTGGCTGATGCTGATAGCCTTTGCGCTGGCGTTCGCAACGCTGTCCGTCATCTCCCTGGAGATGATTGACCGGGACAAGCGATAGAAAAGGAGCTGGTTTTCCCGCGGCTCAAAGCAAATCGCGGCTCTGCCCATGAGGCGGAGCCGCGATCGTTGTTTTTTTGAAGCCATGCAGGCGAAAGCAGACGTGAGACCAGACAGAAAAACTTATCCCTTCGCCGTTCCCTCTGCCCTGGCCGTGGCGGAGGGAATCTCGCCTGCACGGCTGAGGGCCAGCTTGGTCACCACAGGGCCTACCAGCTCATAAATGAGCGTTCCGGCCAGGACCACGGCCTGGATGCGGCTGCCATAGGCAGGCAGACGCGTCAGGGCAAGCTGTGCCATGCCGATGGCCACACCGGCCTGCGGAATCAGGGTGAAGCCCAGATACTTTTGGACGTTGGGATGCGCGTTGACTACACGCGAGCCAAGGAACGCGCCGAGCCATTTGCCCAGCACACGGACCAGCACATAGCATGCGCCCACCACGCCCACCGTGGGCAGGACGGACAGGTCCAGCTCTGCGCCGGAAATGACGAAGAACAACAGAAACAGCGGCGGGGTGAAACGGTCCGTCTGTTCGATGATCACGCTGGCGGCGGGGCACAGGTTGGTCATCACCGCGCCGATCATCATAATGCACAGGAGGTTGCTCAGCCCCCACATGTCGCACAGCGCCAGCGCCAGGAACACAAAGGCGATGGTCAGCGCCAGCTTGTTTCCGCGCGAGCGGAAGAAACGTGCCAGCAGGCTTTGCAAAAGGCCCAGCGCCGCGCCCAGCATGACCGACCCCACGATTTCCAGAAGGGGCGAGATAAGCATGCCCTGCACCGTCATGGCCGCACCGCTCTGCAGCGTCTGGGCGATATTCATGGAAATGGCGAAGGCGATCAGGCCCAGCGCATCATCCATGGCAACCACGGGAAGCAGCATTTCGCTTACCGGGCCGCGCGCCTTGTACTGGCGGATGACCATCAGCGTCGCTGCGGGCGCGGTAGCTACGGCGATGGCGCCCAACGCCACGCACATGGGCAGGTCAAAGCCCGGCACGCCCGCCAGGGAACAGCCGATCAGCACCACATCCACCAGAATGACCGCTCCCAGCCCTTCAAAGGCCGTGATCGTCAGCGGCTTGGCACCGATGCGCTTGAGGTAGCTCATCTTGAACTCGGCGCCGATGGAATAGGCGATGAATCCCAGGGCGGCCTCCGTGACAACAGAAAAGCCGTCCAGCATATCCCGGGGAAGAATCCCCAGCACCGACGGGCCGATGATCAGGCCGCCCACCAGAAAGGCCGTCACGTTGGGCAGCCGCACCAGCCGCGCCAGACGGCTCACCGCCAGCCCGGCCGCGATGGCGATGGACAGCGCCAGCAGCGTATTCATGGCTTCATCCCCTCCACAAACAGCGCCGGCACAGCAAACAGAATCCCCGTATCGGGTCGGTCCAGACCCCCGGTCACCCGGTTGATCACCTCGCGTGCCATCGTCACCTGCTCGTCGCTCAGCACCATGACCAGCGTTTTGCTGCTCTTGCGCTCCGGATCGAACAGCTGCCGCAGCGCCGAAAACATGGGGAGATCGTCACCGCTCTGGTCGATGACGCGCATCATGCCGGTGCTGTCCAGCACCGTACCGCCGTGAATGCCGCTTTTCAGCAGCGCTTCCAGCAGTTCCTCCAGGCACTCCGTGCGGTTGAGAACCAATGTCAAAACCTGCATGCACTCACCTTCATTCAAAAGGATCGGCCCCCTGCTGGGCCATCCAACAGAATAGACCTGTTTTGGACAAAAAGCAAGGGTGACGGCGAATTTTCTCGCCGCCACCGGGTCTGTTTTCAAAAAGGCGCAGCCTGTGCATGACTCCGGGCAGGCCGTGCTGCCTTACAGGAGCGGCAGCAGGTGCTCGGCACTCAGACGGGCATCCTCCAGCGCAGGGCGCTCGGGACTTTCGTCCTGTTCCACCACCAGCCAGCGGGCGCCGGCCTCGTGCGCGGCTTCCACCAGTGCGGGGATGTCCTGGCATCCGCCGCCCAAAGGTTTGAACATAAAGGGCTGACTGCCGTCCTCGCGCACGGGCGCATCCTGTCCCAGAAGGGCATAGGGCGCGGAGCCATCCGACTCGCCGATATAGTCCTTGAGATGCACCACGGGACAGCGGTCCGCATAGCGGCGGATATATGCCGCGGGGTCCGCGCCCGCGTAGCGAATCCAGCAGGTATCCAGCTCGCTCTTGAGCACGGAGGCGGGCACCGCCTCATAGAGGAAATCCAGGGCCGGCATACCGCTGATCTGCACGAATTCAAAATCATGGTTGTGATAGAGAAGCGTGATGTCGCGCTTTTTGCACTGGCGGCCAAAGGTATACAGCGTTTCCAGCACGCGGGCGAAACCGGGCTGACCCGGCCGGTCCTCCTTGGCAAGATAGGGCACGGCGATGCAGCCGCACTCAAGCTCTTCGTGGTAATCCAGAACGGATTGCATGTCATCCCGGATCTGCTGCAGGGGCACATGGCTGCTCACGGCCTTCAGGCCGGTGTGCTTGAGCAGCTTGCGTACCTCCTTGGCGTTTTTTTCAAAAAATCCCGCAAATTCCACGCCCTCGTAGCCCATGCGGGCAAGCTGGTCCAAAACGCCCTCCAGGTCGTTGCTGGCGTCCTCGCGCGCTGAGTACAGCTGATAGGCGGGGGAGAGATGTTTGCTCATGGGAATGCTCCTTTATTGTTTTTTGGCCGCCTGTCGGGCGGCCGAAGCGCCTGTGGCACCGTATGACATTCATTCCCTTTGCAAGCCGGGTTTTCCTGCCGGAAGTGCTGTTTCGCCAAAGATTTTACAATCCGGGACAGATTTTGCCCGCCCATGGGGACAAAAAACACCGCAGCCTTTTGATCTCATGCTGCGGTGCGCATTTTTTCAGATGTCGATAAATTCGCGGAACTCCCGCATGATCCCGATTCCGTCGGGATAGTGCGCCGCAAACTGGGGCACGGCATGGCTGGGGAAACTGTTGCCCTCGATGAACACGGGCCCCTTTTCGGTGACGGCCACATCCCACGCCACAAAGCGCATCTGCGGCACCTTCTGCGCGGCCTTGAGACACATGGCCTTTGCTTCCTCAAAGAAGGGCACCTCGAAGCCCACGATGGGGGTATGCGTCATGGGGTGCTCGGTATAGGTGTTGCCCTGCTTATCCGCGCCTACGGTGAGCAGTTTTCCGCTCTCCAAATCCACCCTTGCGGCCATGCCGCCCTGATCGACGTTGTCCATCACCTTGCCGTTGCCGATGCGAAGGAAGGCATAGACGATGCCCTGCTTTTTATCGCCCAGCAGCGTTGCGATGCGAATGGTGTTGACCGACGTGGGGCAGAGCGCCATCAGCCGCGGATGCTGGATGACCCGTTCCTCGATGATGCCGATTTGTCCCGCCAGCAGCTCCTTGAGAAAATCGTCCTCACGGCCCTGCCAGTCGGATGCGGTGTAGCGGGCGATGCCCACGCCGCTGCTGCCTTCAAGAGGCTTGGCGATAATGTCCGGATGATCGGCCAGGAACGCCTTGAAAGCAGCCGGGTCGGTGTCCGGGCTGAGCTTCATCCAGCCGCGGCCGACCTCTTCCTTGAACAGCTCGTTGAAGGTGGCCTTGTCATCGAACAGGTACCAGTATGCCTTGTCGTTCATCCGCCGGACGATCTGATTGCTCAGCCCGCGCGTGATCTGGGTTTTGCGCTGGGCGTCATTGAGCCGGTACATCTGGGCGATTTTGTAGTCCACATACCCGGCGTTGTACTTCAGGGCGCAGCGCAGCATGTCCGCCAGCAGCCACAGACGGCTTTTTCCGCTGGACTTGCGCAGCATACCCGCCGTTTTCCACATGGCCTTCCAGTCCATGCGCACGAGCCGCTTAATAAAGAAGGAAAACTTCGACATACCCCCTGCCTCCCCGCTTTATACGTTGAAGCGGAACAGAACCACGTCGCCGTCACGCATGACGTAGTCCTTTCCCTCGCTGCGCACCAGGCCCTTGTCACGGCAGGCGGCCATGCCGCCCTGGGCCTTGAGGTCCTCATAGGATACGACCTCGGCACGGATGAAGCCGCGCTCAAAGTCCGTATGAATCTTGCCCGCAGCCTGCGGGGCCTTGGTTCCCTGCTTGATGGTCCATGCCCGGCATTCGTCCGCGCCTGCCGTAAGGAAGGAAATCAGCCCAAGCAGCGTGTAGCAGGCGGCGATCAGCCGGTCCAGACCGCTTTGTCCCAGACCCAGCTCGGTCAAAAAGGCATCCTTTTCCTCCGGCTCCATCTGAGCGATTTCTTCCTCTATCTGTGCGCTGATGGTAAATACCTGCGAGCCCTCGGCCTGAGCGATCTCGCGTACCGCGCGCACGTGGGCCGATTCCTCCTGACCGATTTCACTGTCGGCGATGTTGGCGGCGTAGATCACGGGTTTATCCGTGAGCAGGAACCAGCCGGATATGATCTCGCGTTCCTCGTCGGTCATGACAAAGGTACGCGCAGGCTTGCCGGCCTCCAGATGCGCCTTGAGGCGTTCTCCAACATCCGCCTCCAGCGCCTTGAGCTTGTCGCCGTTTTTCAGGAGGTGACGCGCTTTCTCCGTGCGCCGCTCCACGGTTTCTAGGTCTGCCAGGATCAGCTCCAGGTCGATGACCTCGATGTCGCGCCGGGGGTCAATGCTGCCATCCACATGGATGATGTTTTCATCCTCGAAGCAGCGCACCACATGCACGATGGCGTCCACCTCGCGGATATGAGAAAGGAATTTATTGCCCAGTCCCTCGCCCCGGCTGGCGCCCTTCACCAATCCGGCGATATCCACAAACTCCACCGTGGCCGGCGTTACCTTCTTGGGCTGATACATCCGCGCCAGCTCATCCAGCCGCTCGTCTGGCACGGGCACCACGCCGGTGTTTGGCTCGATCGTACAGAAAGGATAGTTGGCCGCCTGCGCGCCAGCGCGCGTAATGGCGTTGAACAGCGTGCTCTTGCCTACGTTCGGGAGTCCTACGATACCCAGCTTCATTTCGTCCACTTCCTCAGTATATGCGTTGTCCAAGAGGTAGTATAGCCTGATTTGGGCAAAAATGCAATTTGGTTTTATGGCAAAACGCTCTGCCGGAGGTCGACCACGAACGTTCGGGAGTTAAAAGAAGAAGAATATCCGGATTAATACCTGTACGCGGAAACGCTTATGAATCAAAAGGTTCGGGAAATACAAGATTCTAAAAAAGAAGTCAAAAAATTCGAAAAAAGGTGTTGACAGGGAAGGGGAACCATGCTATTATGTACAAGCTCGCTTGAGAGCAACGAACCTTGAAAACGATACAGAGCAAGGAAAGCAAGAACGCAAGCAGTCAATGAAATGAGTGAAATTGCGAGCCAGAGAAATCTGGAGCGTAAACAGGAA
>DVIV01000013.1 GCA_018710985.1 Candidatus Limiplasma pullicola | reverse complement strand
GCGGCAACAGCCCACAGGGCTGGCGCTTCCCTCCGGTGCCGGGCGGGCGGGGAGTTTGCGCCCCTGGGCGCAAACATTTCTTAAGCTTCTGGCGGAAAAGGCCGCCGCAGGCGGACTTTTTCGACAAGCTGCGGGCCGCCCCAACGGGGCGGCCCGCTTCATCATGGGCAGAATTATACGTGATACTCCATCGGGTAGGTCAGATAGCTGATTTCCTCCAGCTGGTCGCAGGTGACGTAGCCGGCGGGCGCGTTGAGCAGGCTGGGAATGCGGTTGACGATGGTGGCGCAGGTGTGCTCCACGGTGGCGGGCTTCACCACATGGAATTCCGTGTTGGGCTCGCCCGTGATCCACCAGTCGCACATATCGCCGTCCTCAGGGCCGTAGACCTTGCCGATGGTCTCCTCCTCGATGGTGATCCCCTGCATGGTCTCAATCGTCACCACGGCGGACATGCCGATGCAGTTGCCGGCCTTGATGGTTTTGCCCAGCGTGGCGGAGTACAGGTCATGATCCACCGTGTAGGGCACGTGCTTCTGGGTGATGGACTTGATGGTCAGGCCCAGCTTGTTGCAGATGGCTTCGCTGGCGTTCCAGGCATAGGAGGGCTCGAATGCGTCGGGATGCGCAATCTGTGCCTCAAACGCCTCCAGGGTCAGGTCACAGCCGTGGGCCTTGGCAAGTGCCAGGCCGTAGTCCTCGACGTTGTAGCTGTAGGCGCCCTTGATCTTTTCGATGCGATGGCAGCTTCCCGCCACCATGGCTACCATGTTGATCCAGAAGGTGTCCTGCATGCCGGAGCCGGTAATGGTGCAGCCGTTTTCCCTGGCCAGCGCGTCCAGCTTGTTGATCATGGCAGCGGCGGTGGTCCAGGGGTAGATGGCCTCCTCGCAGGTGGTGATGACGTTGATGCCGCGCAGCACGCACTTTTCCACGTGCTCATAGATATCCCCGATGAAGCTGAACAGCGTAACGATGGCCACATCCGCCGCGCATTCGTCGAGTACCTTGTCCGCATCGTTGGAAATGATGACGCCGGTCTTGACCCCAAGGCCCGCGAAGTCGCCCACGTCCTGACCGACCACGGCGGGGTCCACGTCGATGGCGCCCACGATCTGCGCGCCGTGCTCGTAGAGGTAACGCAGGATATACTTGCTCATCTTGCCGCAGCCATATTGTACGACCTTGATCTTTTCCATGAAAGAAACCTCCTTGTTATTTTGTTAACAATAGTATAAACGCTCATCCACCAGGAGGGTCAAGGGGTTCTGGAAAATTCGACCGGCACCTGCAGGCGAAGGAACATCCCGCGCTGATCCCCGTCAAACACGTTGAACTCCGTGAGCACCTCGCACAGGTAGTCTCCCGCGATGCGGTATCCGTTATTCCGGCAGAAAGCCAGCAGCTTGCCGGCACAGGCAATCTCGTCGTCGTAATGATCCAGGTAGATGCAGGCGTACATGCCGCTGTCCACAACGGCGGCACTCAGGCCACAGGCCTGGGCCTGCTGGTCGGTGAAGATGAACACCCGGTCCGCCACCAGGCGCCCCTGGGCGAAGTTCTCTTTGGTGATGGAGGTGCCGGTGTTGTAGGAGTGAATTTGAGGACAGTTTTTTTCAAGCAGTGCCCTGCGCAGGTCCGCGAGCGCCTGCTCATAGGAAGCAATGTCCTTTTCATAGAAGTTTTCAGGGCAGGGAATGCCCCATACATACCGCCGGTCGATGTATTCCAGCGCGATGGTGCCGGTTGCGGGGGATTTTCGGTATCGCTCAATGCTGGCGATGGCGCGCTCCACTGCGCTGTGGCGAAGCCGCAGGGCGCGGATCTGCTGGTGAATCTGTTCGTTTTTGCGGGCGAGAATCTGCTCGATGAGGGCGATGTCCTCGGCCTCCAGCACATCCCGGATTTCCTTGAGGCTCATGCCCAGTTCCTTCATGTAGGCGATCATGTCCAGACGCGCGTTCTGGTTGATGTCGTAATACCGGTAGCCGGTCTGCCCGTCCACGTAGCGCGGCTTGAGCAGGCCAAGTTCATCATACAGGCGCAGCGTAGGCACCGTAACCTGATTCATCTCCGCCATTTTGCCGATGGAAAGAAGGTCCCGCTTCACGACGCATGCCTCCAAACTCTTATGTTAATATAGAGTTTTTAGCTTCCGGAATATCTCTTTCCATATCCAAACAAGCCTTTCCTGCCTGATATTGCGCAAAAAAAAACGGGGCGGGTCGATTCCGACTCCCGTTTTTTCCGGCGTGGGAAGATCAGCGCACCTTCTGCGCGGCCGCCTGCACGATGGCGTTCATGCGGTCCCACTTGGCCTCCATGTCCGCCACCAGCTTCATCTGCGTGCGGGCCCGGTCCAGGTTGTGGCCTTCGCGGGATACGTGGAAATAGATGTCGCCGTTGAGGTAATCGGCCAGAAAGCGCGATCCGCATTCCAGCGTCATCAGCTTCGCTCCCAGGGGCAACGTGTCGATCTCCGTCTGGGTCAGCCGTGTCCCGCAGGCGCTCAGGAAGCCTTCGGCATAGGTCTCAAACAGGTCCAGCGACATCGTCACCCGGCTGAGGTCCTTTTCATCCTCGGCTGCCGTGGAGGCGCCGAAACGGATGGAATCGCCAAAGTCATTGGCCGCCAGACCGGGCATCACGGTGTCCAGGTCGATCACGCACAGCGGAGCACGGGTGAAGCGGTCCAGCATCACGTTGTTGAGCTTGGTGTCGTTGTGGGTCACACGCAGGGGCAGCTTGCCCGCCCGGCACAGTTCCATCAGCGCGGCGGCCTCCTGCTCCCGCGCCAGATAGAAGTCCAGCTCGGCGCGCACTTCCTCCAGCCGGCCGGCCCGGTTCTCCCGCACGGCCTGCCTGAGCTGCTCATAGCGCGCGGGCGTGTCATGGAAATGGGGGATGGTTTCCGTCAGCGTGTGGGCGGGGAAGTCCGCCAGCTGATTCTGGAACATGCCAAATGCCACGCCGCTCTGCTTCAGATCGTCCACGCTTTCAGGCTTGTCCAGGCACAGGCTGTCGGTCACGAATTCGTACAGCCGCCAATATTCGCCTTCTCCCACGGTCAGGTACGGCTTGCCCTCCAGCGTGGGCACCAAAGTGAGCACATGCCGGGGATCGGGGTCCTGCTTGCGCAGCGCGTCGGTCACGGCGATGATGTTGTCCATCAGCCCGGAGGCGTTGTGGAATACGTAACTGTTGATCTTCTGCAGAATGTACAGATGCGGGCGGCTGGTCACCAGCAGGTAGGTTTCATTGATATGCCCGCTGCCGTAGCGCGCGCAGCTGATGGGCAGGCCATCCAGGGCAAATTGGCGATAGATGTTCTCCATGCTTATTTCCTCCACAGATGTTCGGGATACAGGCCGCTCTCCCGCATGGAGGCGAGCGCAGCGCGGATGTTGGGCATATCGTCGGCATAGGTCATGCCGTACCAGCGCTCATGCGTGGGCAGCACCTTCACGGTGGCCTTCCCCTCCGTAAGCAGCTGATTGGGAATCAGCGGGAGGAAGTATTCGCACTTGAGGGGGTTGGCGGGCAGGTTCTCCCGCAGCCATGGCGCGAAGCGCGCGTCGATTTCGTCCAGAATGGCGGTGTGGAAGCCCCACATGTTCATGCTCACATAGGTGCCGGCCGGCACGAAGGTGAAGTGCTCGCCGTCCTCGGTATAGGCCGCTCCGCCTTCCCGCGGCTCGATGTGCGTGCGCTCGGTCACGGATACCAGCATGCTGTGCGCATCCGTCTGGCAGATGCCACGCGCCACATGGCCGTTTTCGGTCAGGGTGTTTTCGATGCGGTAGCCCACCATGGCATGCGCGGAGGGGGAAGCCTCCGTCGTGAGGAACTGCGCGATGCTCTCAAAGGAGGTGCGGCCGTAGAAATCGTCGGCGTTGATCACGCAGAACGGCGCGTCGATCTTCTCGCGGGCGCACAGCACGGCGTGCGCAGTGCCCCACGGCTTGACGCGCCCTTCGGGAACGGTAAAGCCCTCGGGCAGCCGGTCCTGCGTCTGATAGGCAAAATCCACCTGTACCTCGCCCCCAAGCCGGGAAAGGATCAGGTTGGTAAAATCGGCCTCCAGCTCCGGCTTGATGATCAGCACCACACGCCCGAATCCGGCGCGCATGGCGTCAAAGATGGAATAATCCATCAGAATATGGCCGGCATCATCCACCGGCGCAATCTGCTTCAGTCCCCCGAAGCGGCTGCCCATGCCGGCAGCCATGATGACCAGAACAGGTTTCATTTGCGCCACGCCCCTTTTGCTTTATACGGTTTGGTTTACATCCATAGCATAGCACGAACACGCGCAAAAGCTAAGAGAAACCTTTCCCGAAATATAGTAAAATCTTTCGTTTTTCCGATAAATGCGCTATAATGAACAAAACATGCAAAGGCGGGCTGCACATGCTGAGCAAGGACGATTTTCAGCGCCTGGGACGGCTGCTCAACAACCTGCACCTTTTGACGGGCATCAAGTTTTCCCTGATGGATGAGTGGGGGAACGAGCTGTATGCCAGCAGCTTCAAGGCACCATTCTGCGGCCTGATCATGCAGGAGGAAAGCGGCTTTGAGCGCTGCCATGCCTGCGACGGAAAGGCAGTCGAGGAGGTGGGGCGCACACAGGTACGGCGCAAATACCTGTGCCATGCGGGCCTGTACGAGGTCGCCCTGCCCGTGACGGAGAAGCGGCGCACGGTGGCCACCATTCTTTTCGGGCAGATGCTGGACGACGCGCCGCGCGAGGAACAGTGGCGACGGGTCAAGGCCCGGTGCGCTTGGTATCCGGATCAGGATGCGCTGTATCAGGCGTTTTTGCATCTGCACCGAATCTCATCCCGGCAGATGACAGCCTGTCTGGAAATTGTGGAGGCCTGCGTGAGCGAGGTGCGCCTCTCCGGCCTGCAGGCTACCAGTCGAAGGGATGACGCGGAGCTGCTGCAGAGCTATATCGACACCCATTATGCGCAGGCGCTGGACTCCAGCGGCATTGCCGAGGCGCTGAACATGGGCAAGACCAAGCTGTACGCGATCTGCAAGGAGCATTTTCAGCTCACGCCCATGCAGCTGGTCACATACCGTCGCATGCAGGTGGCTATGGACCTGCTTCTGAACACGACGGAGCCCGTCAAATATGTGGCGCGTGCGGTGGGCGTTCCGGACGAAAACTATTTCACCAAGGTATTCAGAGCGCAGACCGGCGAAACGCCTACGGCATTCCGAAGGCGCAATTCCGCAGGGGGAGAGGCGCTGACCGATCTCCTCCACAGATAGCGGTACGGCCCGGCATTATGCCGGGCCGTTGTATTTGCCGCACACATGCTCCGCCTCCAGGCAGAGCACGCATACACCGCCGAGCCTGTCGGGCGCAAAGGCAAACTCCCTGCCCGTCTGACGACGCATCAGGCAGCTCAGGGCCTCGCACGCCTCCTGCGGGCTTTCCACCACCCGCAGCTTGCCCACCCCCGTGACGCTCTGGTATGTGCAGGTATAGCCGCAGGCGCTTTCTGCGCCGACGACCGCATAGCCTGTGTCCATCTCGAAGGCAACACGCGGGTTGCGGCGAAGGGCGTCCAGCTTGCGTCCCTCACGGGCACAATGGAAATACAGCTTGAGCCCGCCTTCTTCCCATTGGTAGCCGTAGCTCATCGGCACGATATAGGGCCCTTCCTCATCCCACAGGGCCAGGCGGCACACCTGACAGCGGTCCAGAATGGCACGGATGCCAGCTTCATCGGCAACCCGGCGTTCGGCACGGCGCATGGGTCTCATGTCTCTTCCTCCCCCTCCGGCAGCTGGCCGTCCTGCGCATCCTCCACGGCTTCCACGCGGCGCAGGCGCTTTTCGATGGCGCGTGTTTTCACAAAGGCGGTGTCAATGCTGTCGGTGGCCTGCTGCAGCTTTTCCTGCGTTTTTTTCAGCACCGTGGCAAAGCTGCCGAAATCCGCCTTGACGGCGCCCAGCAGCTTCCATACCTCGGCGGACCGCTGTTCGATGGCCAGCGTGCGGAAACCCATCTGCAGGCTGTTGAGCAGCGCCAGCAGCGTGCTGGGTCCTGCGATGAGCACCCGCTGCTCGCGCTGAATGGCCTCCACCGCGGAGGCGTGCTGCATCACCTCGGCATAGAGCCCTTCCAGCGGCAAAAACATCACCGCAAAATCCGTAGTGTGCGGCGGAGCGATGTACTTGCCGATGCGGCGCGCCTCGGTGCGCACGGCGGTCATCAAAGCCTTGCGCGCCGCTTCCACGGCCGGCTGGTCACCGTTCTGGGCAGCCTCGGCCAGACGGGCATAATCCTCCTGCGGAAACTTGCTGTCGATAGGCAGATAGACCGGCGCGCCGCCCTCCTCGCGGCCCGGCAGGCATACGGCAAATTCCACACGCTCGCTGGAGCCGGGCGAAACGGCCACGTTGCGCTGATACTGCGTATCGGTCAGGGCCTGCTCCAGCAGGGCGCCCAGCTGAATCTCGCCCCATACGCCGCGGGTTTTGACGTTGCCCAGCATGCGCTTGAGGTCGCCCACGCCGCTGGCCAGGCTGTGCACCTCGCCCAGCGAGCGGTAGACCTGCTCCAGCCGCTCGCTTACCTGCGAAAAGCTGGCGGTGAGGCGCTTTTCCAGCGTGGCGCTCAACTTCTCATCCACGGTCTGGCGCATTTCGCTGAGCTTCTTCGCATTTTCCTCGCGCATCAGGCGCGCGCCTTCCTCCAGCGTGGTCCTGAGCGCCTCCATGCGCGTCTCGTTCTGGGACAGCGCACGCGACAGCGCGGCCTCCGAACCCTGCATGCGCGCCTCGATGCGCTTGAGGCTCTCGTCGGCGATGCGCTGCATGCCCTGCTGGCGCAGGTCGAAGGCCTGCGCATTGTCGTAGCTTTGCCGGATGAGCGCGTTGACCTGCTCCGCCTGCGAACGGCTCATCGCGCCAAATGTGCCGGACAGGTTTTCTCCCAGCTGGCTGATGGCGCGCAAAAGCTCCTCGCGGCGCTGGTCGCTCTGCTGGCCGAGCGCGCCTTCCGTCGCCTGCAATTCACGCTGAAGCACGCCTTCCAGCGAGGAAAGCGCTTCATTGGTCGCCCGCCGTCCCCGCAGCACGATGGCCAGCAGCACCGATAGCAAAATGGCGCACAAAAGCGCAAGCGCCAGGCAGATTGCAGCGGCAGGGGATAGGTTGCTTAGGAAAGCCATGGGCTGTTCCGCCTTTCGTATCAGAGATGGCAAACAGCGCCGCGCTGTGCAGCGCGGCGCCGGGGTTACATTTCCCGCCGTCCCTCCATCGCTTTGGAGAGGGTGATTTCATCCGCATACTCCAGATCGCTGCCCACGGGTACGCCATGCGCGATGCGCGTGACCAGCACGCCCATGGGCTTGAGCAGCCGGGCGATATAGGAAGCGGTGGCTTCGCCTTCGATATCCGGGTTGGTGGCGAGGATGACCTCCTTGATCGAATGGTCCTTCAGGCGCGCCAACAATTCCCGGATGCGGATATCCTCCGGACCGATGCCGTCCATGGGGGAGAGGGTGCCGTGCAGCACATGATAGCTGCCGTGAAAATCGTGCATACGCTCGATCGCGGCGACATCCCGCGGGTCGCGCACCACGCAGATCTGACCATTGTGGCGGCGCTCATCGGCGCAGATATCGCACAGCTCGCCGGTTGCGTAGTTGCCGCATACGGAACAGTACCGAATGGCCTTGCGTCCCTGATAGAGGGCGCTGGCCAGCTCGCGCACATCCTCCAGAGGCATGCCGATGATGTGATAGGCCAGCCGCTGCGCGCTTTTCTGCCCGATGCCCGGCAGGCGCGAAAGCTGCGCCACCATGCGGGCGATGGGCTCCAACTGCTGGGCCATGGCTTAGAACATGCCCCCCATGCCGGGGGCAAGCTTGGCCATTTCGGCGTTGCGCGTCTCCTCGGCATTGCGAAGCGCCTCGTTGACCGCCGCCAGGATCATGTCCTGAAGCATTTCCACATCATCCGGGTCCACGCATTCGGGCTTGATGACCAGGCTTTTGAGCTCACGCTTGCCGCTCACCGTTACGCTGACCATGCCGCCGCCGGCCTGCGCGCTGTATTCGCGCTCGTCCAGCTCCTCCTGTGCCTTGGCCATCTGCTCCTGCAGCTTCTGCGCCTGACGCATCAGCTGCTGCATGTTGGCCCCGCCGCCAAAACCGCCGAAATGATTCTTCGCCATGGGGAAAACCATCCTCTCAAAAGTAAGATTGAACAGGGTTATTCCTTGATGCTGATGAGCTTGAGGTCCGCCGTCACGCCGGTGACCCGCACACTGGGCACATCCTCGCCCTCGCGGATGTCCACGCCTTCCGTGCGCACGCGGCCGCTGATGGAGCGCAGGCTCACGTCCATCGCCTCCACCGGCGCGGTGATGATCACGTTGCCGGAAACGGCGGTCACATCCACCTTGCGGAAGGAGGAGGTCATGTTGTAGGTCTGCTCGCCGCTGACGCTGGTGCATTTGAGCGACGCAACGCTCAGCGCATCCAGCGCCGTGTCTCCGCTCACGCTGCGCACGCTCAGATTCTCCGCCGTCAGCTGCTCACCGCGCATATCGCCGCCCACGGTCTTCAGGCTGGCGTCGCCAGCCGTGATGCGCACGGCGCGCAGGTCGCCGCTGACGGTTTCCATCGAAAGGGTTTTTGCGCTGAGCTTGCGCGCGCTGAGCAGGCCGGACAGGGTGCTCAGGGCCACGCTGCCCTTCCACTGGCTGGGTACGCGCACGCATACCTGCAGCCAGCGGCTTTCCATGATGTTGAGCGAAAGCCCATACTGCGGCTGTTCCACCAGCAGGGTGCCGTCCTTCACCGCGATACGCAGGTCCCCGACGCTGCTGTCATCGCCGGCGGCCATCACCTGGACCTTGTCCACCTCGTCGGCGAACATCTCCAGCTGTGCCCATCCAAGGTGGACAGCGATGTTTTCCAATCCTTCGGTATCAAAGCTCAGATTGCGTTCCATAGCGCACCTCCGCTCTTTTCCATTCCTTCACGCGGCAAGAAGGCCGCGCCTGTTTCATCATACCGTTTTTTCAGCAAAAAAGCAAGACGCGGCAAGCCGCGCCGGCAAAGCATACGGTGCGGAAAACGCCCAAAAGGCGGTCCGCACCGTTTTTGGGTTCAGCGTTCGCAAGACGGCCGGGAGGGATTCTCCGGACCAAGCCATTTTTGGGTGTAACGGTCAATCCGGCGCCTCTTCCACCGGCGAATCAGCGCATCGACCCCCAGTCCGGCCGGAATGCCCAGCAGGAAAAAGACGACGGCGAGCATCACATAGTGGTTTCCGCTGCCCTCAAAGACAAGGGAACCGTAGGACGCCGTGGTGGTTGCGACCGTCATGCTGATTTTGCCCTTCAAAAGGAGCACCAGATGAAAGGAAAGCGCAACGCAGCATGCGCCCAGCAGGATTTTTTTGCGCCGAAGGCCCCGTTCCCGGAGCAGGGAGGCCCTGCGCAGGACCTCGTTTACCTGTTCGTCCGTGGTTCGCACATTCCTCACCTCACATCGCTCTTCGAATAGCGGGCCATAGCTTCCATGCGGCGATCAGCGCCGCCGGCAGGCAATACCCCAGGATTGTCCCCGCGCCCCCGGCGGATACCATCAGGTTATAGAGCGCGTGTACCGTAACCGTTACGGCATAGATGCCCAGAATGCCGCACAGGGTTTCCAGCGCCATGCGGCGCACCATGCGCACCGCCAGAATCAGCATCAGCGCGCAGGCCACGTGAATCAGCGCGGAGCAGAAGGCGCGCGCGAACAGCGCCACAATCCACACATCCGCTGATGTGAATTGCAGGGCGATGCTTTCCATCATGGAAAAGCCCACGCCAATCCCCACGGCAATGTCGGCAAGCGCCGCATCCTCCAGCTGGCAGATGAAGAGAAACAGCAAAAAGAGGATTAGCTTCAGCCCTTCCTCAACGGCCGGGCTGATGTAGAGCACCGCCGCCATGGCGTCATAACGCACCAGCTCCGCCAGAAAGCCGCTGATAGAACCCGACAGAAACGCGATCAGCATGCCGCCAAAGATCGCGGCCAGCAGGCGGCGCGCCCTGCCCTTCAGCAGGAAAACGGCCAGCAGCGGCCCCATGATGCAGGCCAGCAACAGATCAGACCGCATGACGCGCCTCTCCCTCCCTCACGGCCGACATCGCGGCGCAGACGAAACAGGTCATCGTCACCACCTGAAACCCATAGTAGACCGCCCCCTGCGCCAAAAAGGACGCGCATTCGCAAAAGAACGTCAGCAGGGCCCACGCGGGAACCGGCAGCCGTTTCAGGCTGCCCGTTCCTTTCAGCAGGAAAGCCAGCTGGCCAAACGCCAGCACCCACAGCACGGTGCACAGCGGGCCCGCCACGCTGCGCACGCCTCCTGCCAGGACGGAGGCCTCACAGATGACCAACAGGACCAGCGACGCGAAAAATACGCCGCACCGGGCCGAGGACAGCCTTTGATCCGCCAGCATGGCGCTGTGCAGGGCCAGAACCAGCATGGGAATCCCCCAGAGCAGATTGTTGAACCACACCCCGGTCCAGACCATCCACGCCGCGGCGTTGAACAGGGCAAAGGCCGCCATGCACAGCGTGAAGGGACGCCGTAACGAATGCCGCGGTTCCACGCGGGGCAGGGCGGCGTTGAACATCAGCAGAAAGCCGATATAGGCCACATCGCAGGCGGAAAAGATGGTGGGGGGCTCGCCGCGGATGATCAGGTGCGCCAGCCAGTAGACATCCCCGAGAAACAGGCAGGCCGCCGCGCCGGCCAGCACATAGAGCGCGGGCCGCTCCGCCCCATGGACAGCCCGGAAAAACAGCCAGACCGCCGCGCACACGGCCACGAGGCAATGCAGAACCTCATAAAGAACGATTGCGGTCATGTTCCTTCTTCTCCAGATGAACCGTTTTGACAAGGATGGCGGCGGCCATGCCACAGACAAATGCCAGCAATGCCACCAGCACGCAGACAAGCGTTTCACTCACGGCCTCTTCCCTCCTGTATGAGCCATTCCCGCAGCCGCTTTTTGCCGCGGTAGGCCAGATTATCGACCCTCTTTTCGTCCATGCCCAGGGCCTGAGCCACCTGGACATAGCTCATGTTCTCCAGATACAGCAGCGTGAGCACGCGGCGCTCGTCCTGCGCAAGCCTGCCGAGGAGCGCTTTGAGCGCCTCGGTTTCCTCCTGCCGCCAGTAGACCGCGTCCGCGCCGGACTCCGTCAGGTGGTGCGCTTCGTCAAAGGGGACCTGAACCACCCGAAGCTTGCGGAAACGGGAGATGGAAAGGTTGCGGGCAATGCGGTACAGCCAGCGCTGAAAACTGCCGCCATACCAGGTGCTGCGCTTCATGGCGACCACTGCAAAGGCGTCCAGCGCCATGTCCTCCGCTTCCGTCAGGCTGTGCAGGAAGGTGAAACAGAACAGCGTCAGCCGCTCCAGATACCGGTCCATCAGCTGGCGGATGGCGTCGTCCTCCCCGCACAGAAAGCGGGCATAGAGTTCCTCATCCGTGTTCAAAGAGCAGCCAGCCTCGCTTTCCTGATATGCTTCCTTCATCCTTTCCGGATTATAGCACACATCGGGGGCCGCGGACAATGCCCGGAACACAGACTTTGCTTACAGGCTGCTGTGCTTTCTCTGCCGCACTGCGATCAGCGCCAGCGCAATGCCGCTCATCGCCAGCAGCGCCAGCGCGCCCCCCAGCGGGAACGAGTCGCCGGTCTGCGGCGCGGGCCGGGGGAGCGTGAGCAGAGCCGGGTCCGAAGCCACTGCCTGACCGACCTGATCCTGCACCAGGCAGTAATAGCGGTTGCCGCTGACCTCCTCGCTGGAAGTGACGCGAAGGGTATCGGTGGTGGCGCCGCGGATGAGTTCTCCGCCCGGAGCCTGCGCGCCGTCAGACGCCGACCCGGCGGGGATGACATACCACTGATAGGTCAGCGCTCCCTCGCCGCCGGAGACTACCACCCGGAACACGGCCTCCTCTCCCTCAGGGAGCGTCTGATCGGTTGGAGAGGAAACGAGCTTGAGCAGGGGATAGGCGTTGTAGACGGCGGTGTATTCCGCGTCCTCGGTGACCACCTTGATTTCAGGCGTCCAGCCGGCAAATACGTAGAAGTAGCTGTCATCCGACGGTCTGACGGGCGGATTAGGCCCCTCGTAGGTGGGCTTTACGTTGTACAAATCCCGGCTTATGTCCAGCCATGAGCCGTCCCAATTGCGCCAGATGACGTTGTAGGTTACGTGTTTCCAGTGGGCTACGTAGGTTCTGTGGACGTAGTCATTTCCATCCGGGTCGCTGCACTGAACCGTCACCTGCAGCTGCGGTTCGGTGAATCCGATTTCTTTACATGTCCAGCCGGTGAAAATATAATCCTCGCGCCAGGGGTTGAGCAGAATAAAGCCATCGTTATTGGATTCGTAAATCTGGGCATTGTCAGGCAGCACGACGTTATCGCCATTGGGATCGTAGGTGATGGTGCGGAAATCCACCTTGGGTTGATCAGGCGTCCAATGTGCATACAGCTGGATATTCTCGTCGACCACCGTTATCTCGCTACCGGGAAAATAGTGCGTTCCGGTCCCATCTTGTTCTTCCGACCACCATGCGAAATAATAGCCATTACGCCGCGGTACCTCGTTTGGAATGGTGCCCGTATGGTTTTCTTCCACCCAAAACGGTTGCGGCATGTTTTCCACCGTATCGTTGCCCGCGTTTTCCTCAAAGTAGACCAGTTCCATATAGTGGTAAAGAGGCAGCTCAATCTCGGTTTGCTGTTCCTGCCCGGTTTCTTTAACGAGGTATTCCACTGTCTTTTTCACCTTTTGCTGAGGATCATCCGGATCGCCCTGCCATGAAGTAGCGGTAATCTGAACATTGTCTTTCTCCGGATCATCAGCTGCCGGCATGTACAGATGAACGTAACCGTCCTTGTCGGTCACGCCTTCGATGTAGGCTTTGCCCCTTCGGTCGGAGTAGGGCGGTACCTCCGTATAGGTGACGGTTACGCCCTCCATCGGGTTTTTCGACCCCTCTTCCAGGACGCGTACGGCTACCTGATAGAGATAATGCTGACATAGCTCCATTTTGAATTCTTTGAAGGTAAAGGAGTAGTGGAAGTCGGAGATTTTTACGCGGAACAGCTCATAATCCACAGACCAGACATGCCCGGCCAGCTGGAACCAGGCCTCCAGCTTCCCAAGCATGTCGATTTCACCCTGCAGGCAGGAAAGCTCCTTGCAGACATGCCATACATTGGGGTTGTTAGGCTTCACCTCCAGCAGGGGATTGGGATCTCTGCCGCCCTCGTCTCCCGTGAGCTCGGCCGAAACGCAAATGCCCTCGGCAATGTCACATCCCAGTCCGGCAACGGAAAGCAGATCGATGGAGGGTCCAAAGGTGATATCCACTTCAAAATCGCCCTCGGCGGTGATCTCCTCTACGTTCAGCTTGGGCTGTTCAGACAGGCTGCTGAAGCTCGGCGATTGGAAAATCCCGCCCTTTGCGGTGAAACCGGCCTTGCCGCCCGTCAGGTCAAAGCTCACCTTTGTGTCGCCCTCGGTAAACAGCCCGAGCCCCACGCCCACTTCCAGCCCAATGCCGGGAACGCCTGCAATCGGCAGCTTGATAATGGGAATCTCCTGAGCGAAGTTATTGCTGATATCGATGACAGCATCTTGCAGATTATAGCTCACCCACGTTTCCGCTGCGATAGAGATACCGTTGTAGGATAATTTGATGTGGAAATCGCCGTTCAGGTTGGTTTTGAATGTGAGCGTACCGGCGGGATTGGTAAAATTAAAATTTTTATATTCGAAAGGAAAGGTTTTGTCGACCGATATACCAATTTTTCTGAACAGATAGTCAGACTCCACCTTCTCCGGGCTGCAAGCAAAGACGATGCGGTCGGACTGGACCGTAACCTGGATGGGAACGAAGAAGAAGGCTTCCTGTTTTGTGGAGTCGATGAAAGCCACCGGCGTGCCGGGCGCAATGCCGAGCGCTTCGCTGGTGGGATTGTAGAGGGTGTAGGATGTCTTGTCCTCCGTAGCGGCGATGCGCATGCCGGAATCCGCGTCAAGGATGACGGAGCCTTCCTGCATGACGACGAAATTGGCGTCATCGGCGTTGCTGCTGGTATCCAGATCCAAGTCGATGTACAGCGGATGATCCTGATAAAGCCTCTTGTCCTCAAGCACAAGGCCCTCTTCGGCGGCGGCCGGACAGATGGCCAGGCCAAGACCGAGGGCGAGCACAAGCACAAGCAGCAAAGAGAAAAGCCTTCTATGCATCGTCATCGTTTTTCACCGGCGCGTGCATGCACGCGTCCCCTGCGGGTCCTTCCATACGTGGGTTTTGGCAGCCGGGAAAGAGCAAACCTTCCCTGCGCTTTATCTGGCCGTGCCGTTGCCGAAACAGAAACGTTTCCGGCCGGCGCTCGGACCGGTCGGAAACGCGTCAGGCGTTATTCCGCCTGGGCTTCGTTTACGGAAAACTCAATCCCATACAGCAGGCTGCGGGCGAAGTCGTCATCCGCGTCCGTCTGCTCGGAATAGTCCTCATGGTACTGAATCAGCTCCACGAAGTAGCCTTCGTAGATGGTGAAGAGCGAATCAATATCGGATTCGTCGTTGGAGCTGACGAACAGGTACAGGTTGCCTTCCGGCGAAGTTTCGGTGGCGAAGCTGGGGTTTGCGTACTGCTCGCCGGCGATGGCGCGAAGCTCCTCAAGCTCCTCTTCGCTCAGGTCTGCCATGGACCGGTCCACAAACAGCTCCGAGGGCGCGATGCTGATGACCACGTCGGCATGCTCGTCGCTGTGGACGGTTGCGCGCACCATGCCTGACGGCACATCGTCCGCAAATTCGACCTCCAGCGCGCTGTCACAGGTCAGGGTGATGGTGACCGGGCTGTCCGGCTGGGTCAGGGGAATGGTGGTTTCCACCGTAGCGATCTCGGCACAGGCTACGCCGGCGATCATCAGGGCGGCCAGCGTCAAACAAAGCAACTTTTTCATCATCAGGACTCCTCCCCGCCAACGCTAAGAATCGTCAGGAACTGCTTCATCATAAAGCCGCAGATATTGCGCGAGGTGTCATACACCTGGCACCAGGTACCGTTGTCGGCGATCACCTGCAGCGTTTCCCCGGCATAGTAAACCTCGTGAACGGAGGTGGACTTGGAGGGGGCCCAGCGCATGTTGACATAGCCCGAGGGGTTGGAGGGCCTCACCGCTGCCGTGTAATTGGTGGGCGTAAAGCCTTTGTAGGAAATGGTCGTGGAGGAGGACGAACCGCCGCCGCTGCCGCCGCCGGAGGCGGGACGCGTGCCGCTGAGATAGCGCGACATCACAAAGCCCGTCCGGCCGTTGTATTCCACGCGGGCCCAGGCATCGCCTGCCAGGAATTCAAACACCGTAACCTCGGCGCGATAGGGGATATTGGCGATGATGTTGTCGCCCATGGTGCAGTCGCTGCGCATGTTGAGCGACTTTTTATTGGCGGTATCCACATAGAAGATGTTCGTGCCGCCCAGCGCAATGACCGGGGTGCACAAAACGGCAATCATCACAAGGGCGATCAGGGAAAGCCATTTTCTTTTCATTGTACCCGCACTCCTTCTTTTGCTTGACTCAGGGGATTGGGCCGCATGGCCCGGCGCATTTGTCAGTTCCCGCCCGGCAGGAACGTGGTGGCCGCAACCGTGACCTTCAGCGCCTCATCCACCGACAGGTCGTACACCAGCTTGTAGACAGGCGCTTCTTCCGTCTCCCACGAGCGGGCATAGGTAAAGGTAACGGTGGTGTAGCCCTGCGCTTTTCCGATCAGCTCAAAGCGCTGGAAGCCGCCCGCGCCCGTCAGCGCTTCGTCGTTTGGCGCCACACCCTCATCCGTTACGCTGATTACCGCTTCATCAGCGATTTCCACGGCCCAGGTATAGCCGGTGGTGGGATTAGCCGAAAGGATCACCGCGGGATTTTCGGGCGCGTTGCCCTCGCTTTCCTCCGCAAGAGCGGGAATGCCGGAAAGAACCAGCGTCAGCGCAAGCGCCAGCAGGCACAGCCGGGGAAACCAGTGGGACATCCTCATCATACAGGAACCTCCATTTTGCGTTTGTCATGCTTTCCTGGGAGAACGCCGTGGGCCGGGAGATTTTGCATTCCCTCCCGGTTCCCACAGAGGGGGCATGTTCCCGCCCGAGCGACCTCCGGCGGGGGCAGAGGGGAGATCTCAAACCCTTCACCCATAAAATCGCAGACCGGGGGAAAAATCCTCACGCAAAATGAAAAAAATTTATGCGCCGGATGCGGACGGGGGAAAAGGCCGCTGTGCCGGGCCTTTGCGGGCGCCCCGCCGAAACGGGACGCTCCGTTTTATACCTTTCTGCGAACGGACAGCAGCAACAGCACCATGCTGATTCCCAGCAGCAGATGGCCGATGCCGGCAATGCCGGAGAGCGCGGCGTCATATCCCCCGGACAGCGGCAGGGAAAGCACCTGCGTCACGCCGCGGACAAGGAGAGCGGCTCCGGTGATGTTGAGGCCCGTGTGATAGAGCGCGAGCGTGCGGCCCGTCTTTTCACCGGAAAAAGCAAAGGCCTTTTCCAGAAGAAGCAACAGCAGAAAAAACACCATGCCCAGCAGAAAGTAATGCGTGTGCACCACAGCAAGCGTGGTTTTGCCGGTAAAAGCGTTGAATTTGGTAAATTCTCGATAGAATACGCCGCAGACCATGGCGATGAGGGCATAGAGGATCGAGGCGTTTACGTAGCGCTTCACAGGGAAGCCCCCTTTTTACTTTTTTCCGGCGCGAAGACCGCGCGGCACGCTTTTCCCTGACGCGCCGCCGACTTGCCGGGAGCAATACCGTTCCTCTTAAATTTAGTGAAAAATCATATCGCTGTCAAGCACGGCGGCAAAACAAATCCGCCTGTTTCGCCGGAAATGCCGGATTTTATGATGCAGACAACCTTTTTTCCGCTTCCGGCTTGCAACCACTTAACCGGCATGATATCATTACCATGTATGCGCCCATGGTAAGGAGGAGCTATGACCTACGATTTTGACGCGCTGCTGGGCCGCGTGGAGAAGCCCGGCCGGTATACCGGCGGCGAGATGAACGCCGAGGTGAAGCCCATTGCCCAGGCGGACATCTCCTTCGCCTTCTGCTTTCCCGACACCTATGAGGTGGCGATGAGCCATCTGGGCATGAAGATTCTCTACGGCATCCTCAACAGCCTGCCCTACGCCGTGTGCGAGCGGGTGTGCATGCCGTGGGTGGACATGCTGTCCGAGCTTCGCAAAAACCATATCCCCCTGTGCTCGCTGGAAAGCCATACGCCGCTTTCCCGCTTTGATATCATTGGCTTTACCCTCCAGTACGAGATGAGCTACACCAACGTGCTGGAGATGATGGACCTGGGCGGCGTGCCGGTGCTCTCGTCCGAGCGCGGGGAGGATGACCCCATCGTGCTGGCGGGCGGCCCCTGCGCCTTCAACCCCGAACCCCTGCACCTGTTCATCGACGCGTTTCTGATCGGCGACGGCGAGGACTCCATCGTCGAGGTTACCGACGTGCTCAACGCCTGCAAAAAGGAAGGGGTTCCCCGCGCCGAGCGCCTCAGGCGCCTGGCGGCGCTTCGCGGCGTGTACGTGCCCGGCCTCTATCACGACGAGTACAACGCCGACGGCACCCTCAAAAGCCTGGAGCCGGTCGATCCCTGCGCGCCGCCGAGGGTGCTTCGCAGCATCCTGACCGATTTCGAGAATGCCTACGTGCCCACGTGCCCGCCGGTGCCCTATATCCAGCCCGTATTTGACCGCATCATGCTGGAAATCATGCGCGGCTGCACGCGCGGGTGCCGCTTCTGCCAGGCGGGCATGCTCTACCGCCCCGTGCGTGAGCGCAGCGTGGACAAGCTGGTAGAGCTGGCCAGGGAATCCGTCCGGAACACGGGCTATGAGGAAATCTCGCTTTCCTCGCTTTCCTCCAGCGATTATTCCCGCATTTCCGAGCTGGCCGGCCGCCTGACCGACGCGCTCAAGGACCAGCGCGTATCGCTGTCGCTTCCCAGCCTGCGCGTGGACAAATTCGTTCAGGACACGCTTACGCACACCCAGAAGGTCAAAAAGAGCAGCCTCACCTTTGCGCCCGAAGCAGGCACCCAGCGCCTGCGCGACGTGATCAACAAAAACGTGACCGAGGCCGATCTGGTCAACACTTTGACCAACGCCTTCTCCAACGGCTGGAACGCCGTCAAGCTCTATTTCATGACCGGCCTGCCCACCGAGACGGACGAGGATCTCATCGGCATTGCAGAGCTCGCCAAAACCGCCGCGGGAGCCTATTACAGCGTACCCAGGGAAAAGCGCGTCAAGGGCCTGCGCATCACGTGCAGCGCGTCGGTGTTCGTGCCCAAGCCCTTCACGCCCTTCCAGTGGTGCCGCCAGGACGACCCCGAAACCGTGCGCCGCAAGCAGCGCCTGGTGCGCGAGCACTTCGCGCCGCTCAAATCCGCGCATTTCAACTATCATGACAGCGGCGTCAGCCAGATTGAGGCGTGCTTCGCCCTGGGCGACCGGCGGCTGGCGCGCGTGTTGCACCGCGCCTGGCAGCTGGGCTGCCGCCTGGACGGCTGGACCGACCAGTTCCGCTATGACCTGTGGCTTCAGGCGTTTGAGGAGTGCGGGCTGGACATCGCCTTCTATGCCCACCGCGAGCGCGGGCTGGATGAGCTGCTCCCCTGGGACCACATCGACGCGGGCATCGACAAGGCGTTCCTCAAGCGCGAGTATGAGCGCGCCATGCGCGCCCAGACCACCCGCGACTGCCGCGAGGGCTGCAACGGATGCGGCCTGCAAAAGCTCAAGGGGGTGTGCCGCGCATGCGAATGATGGTCGTTTTTGAAAAGGGAGAAACCCTGCGCTACATCGGCCACCTGGACCTGATGCGCGCCATGCAGCGCGCCCTGCGCCGAAGCGGCCTGCCCATCCGCTATTCCAACGGCTTTAACCCGCATATCCGCCTGAGCTTCGCGGCGCCGCTGAGCGTGGGCGTGGTGGGCTTGCGTGAGCTGATGGAAGTCCCGCTGGAGGACGGCGTGAGCGAGCAGGCCTTTCAGGACGGCATGAACGCCGTTTTGCCCGGTTGCCTGCGCATTCGCCAGTGCCGCGCGCTGGCGGACGGGTTCCCGGCGCTGATGTCGCTGGCGGCGGGATCGCGCTACCTGATCCGCTTCCCGCAAAGTGCGGAAAGCGACCGCGCCGCGGCAGGGTTCGAGGCGTTTATGGCGCTTGAGCACTACACCGCCGCCCGCCGCACCAAGAGCGGGGAGAACCCCTGCGATATCCGGCCCTTCGTGACCGGCGGCACGCTTCAAAAAACAGGGGAAGGCTGGGAAATCGCTCTGGAGACGGTGGCCACCGCCGCCGGCTCCCTCAAACCCTCCCTGTGGCTGGAGTGCCTGCGCACCTTCACGCAGGCGGGGGAGTTTCCGCATATCATCTACCGCACGGCCATTCTGGCCCGCAAGCCCGACGGGACGCTGGTTCCCATGGAGGAGGTTTGAGCATGGGCCGTTCGCTGCGCCTGCTGGTGCAGGGCACGCCGGACTCCGCGCGCATCGCATTGCTGGATGAAACGCGCCTTCTGGAGTTTTATCAGGAGGATACGGGTGCGCAAAGCCTGGTGGGATCGGTGTTCCTGGGACGGGTGGAGCGCGTTCTGCCCGATGTGAAGGCCGCGTTTGTCAAGCTGGGCCTTCGCCAGAACGGCTTTCTGCCCCTGCGCGAGGCTGAAAGCTATCACCGCACCTCGGGCAGCGCCTCGCTCATGACCGGACAGGATGTGCTGGTACAGGTGAAGAAGGACCCCAAGGGCGAGAAGGGCGCTTTCCTGACGCGGGATATCAGCCTGCCGGGGCAGTATGTGCTGCTCATGCCCAGGAACCGCTTTGTGGGCCTCAGCCGCCGCATGACCGTCGAGGAGGACCGCGCCCGCGCGCAGGCGCTGGGCAGGCGCATCGCGGACGGCCGCTTCGGCCTGATCGTGCGCCACGCCGCGCTTTTCGCGCCCGTGGCCGAGGTGGAGGCCGAGGCTGAGGCCCTGTGGGAAAGCTGGCGCGAAACCGAGGAGCGCGCGAGGTACTGCAAGGCCCCCGCCCTGCTGCACGAGGAGCCCCCGATGCTCAGCGTGCTTTTGAGGGACTATGCCGCGCGCCATCCCATCGAGGTGCTCTCCCGCCTTGAGCCGCCCGAAGCGCTGCCCCAGGGGGTAACGTGGCAGACGCTCACGGCTGTGGAAATGGAGGCTGCCTGGTCCGCCGCACGGGTGGAAAAGCAGGTGGACGAGGCGCTTAGCCGCCGCGTACCGCTGCCCGGCGGCGGCTCGCTGATCATCGACGAACGCGAGGCGCTCACCACCATCGATGTCAACTCCGGCAGCACCGTCACCGCCGCGGACGGGGAAACGCTGGCCGTGGAGGAAAACCTGCGCGCCGCCGCCGAGGCGGCCCGGCAGATCCGGCTTCGCAACCTGAGCGGCATCTTGCTCATTGATTTTATCGACATGCACAGCGACATGGACCGCGCACGCGTCATCGCCGCCATGGAGGAGGCCGCGGCGGATGACCGGGTGAAGACCGTCATTCACGGCTTTACCAGCCTGGGCCTGCTGGAAATGACGCGCAAGCGCACCCGCGATACGCTCTGCGATACGCTGACCCAGCCCTGCGACGCCTGCCACGGCACCGGCCGCGTGCGCCGGGACTAACGAAAGGAACCGAATGCCCGTGCAACACACCCCCGTTTACGTCACCGAGGCCGAGCGCCTCGAACAGGAAAGCGCCGCAAGGCAGGTCCGCGACCTGTCCGAGCGGCCCCGCACCTATCACATCGTCACCTACGGCTGCCAGATGAACGCGCACGATTCCGAAAAGCTGGCCGGCATTCTGTCTGAAATGGGCATGGCCGAAGCGGCGGACCGGCGCGAGGCGGACCTGGTCATCTTCAACACCTGCTGCGTGCGCGACAACGCCGAACGCCGCGCCCTGGGCAATGTCACCTGGCTCAAGGAGCTCAAAAAGGACAAGCCCGGCCTGATCATCGGCGTGTGCGGCTGCATGGTGCAGCAGCCCGGCATGGCCGAGCGCATCCTGCGCCAGTACCGCTTCATTGACCTGGCCTTCGGCACGCACAACCTGCACCGCCTACCCTCGCTGCTTCTTGCGCTGCTCACGCAAAAGACCCGCGTGGTCAGCGTGACGGACGAGGAAAACCTCATCGCCGAGGGCCTGCCGGTCAAGCGGCTCAACGCCTGGCATGCCTACATCACCATCATGTACGGCTGCGACAACTTCTGCTCCTACTGCATCGTGCCCTATGTGCGCGGGCGCGAGCGCTCCCGCCGCGCGGACGACATCCTGCGCGAGGCGGAGGGCCTTTTGCAAAGCGGCGTGAAGGAAATCATGCTGCTTGGGCAAAATGTCAACAGCTACGGCGCGGGCACGGGCGATACCTTCCCCGGCCTGCTTCGGCGGCTGGACGCGCTGGGCGTGGAGCGCATCCGCTTCATGACCTCCCACCCCAAGGATTTGAGCGACGACCTCATCGACGCCATGGCGCAGTGCAAACATGTGTGCAACCACCTGCATCTGCCCGTGCAAAGCGGCAACGACGACATCCTGCGCCTGATGAACCGCCGCTACACGCGCGAGGACTACCTGCGCAAGGTGGATAAGCTGCGCGCGGCCGTGCCGGGTATCGGGCTTACGACCGACCTGATCGTCAGCTTCCCCGGCGAGACGGAAAGCCAGTTTGAGGATACCTGCTCGCTGGTGCGCGAGGTGGGGTACGACGCGGCGTTTACCTTCATCTATTCCCCGCGCGAGGGCACGCGGGCCGCGGCCATGGAGGGCCGCATCCCGGAGGCGGAATCCACCCGCCGCATCGAGCAGCTCATCCGCGAGGTGGAGGCGTCCACCGCCCGCGTGCATCAGTCCATGATCGGAAAGCGCGAAAACGTGCTGGTCGAGAGCCTGTCCAAGCGGGACGAGCGCAAGGTGTCCGGCAAGGGCACGCGAGGCATCACCGTGACGCTGGACGGCACGGAAGCGGATATCGGCACAATCATCCCGGTGACCATTACCTCCGCCGCGGTCAATACCCTGCGCGGAGAAAGAACGGAAAGGTGAAAAATCATGGAAAAGGTGCTTAATCAGGCGGAACTTCTGGCGGAAGCCATTCTGGAAAGCGAAGAGTACATCGCCATGCGGCTGGCCGAACAGGCGGCCATGAAGGATGAAAAGGCGACCCAGCTCATCGCCGCCTATACCGAAAAGCGGCAGGCCGTGGAAAACCTGCTGGCCGACGCCAACATGGATCACGGCGCGCTGGCCAAGGCGGGCGAGGAGCTGGAAAACGTGGAGCATGCCATCGACGAAAACGAGATCATCACCCGCATGCGCCAGACCAATGAGGCCTTTACCCAGATGATGAAGAAGGTCAACAGCATCATCAAATTCGTCGTCACCGGCGAAAACGACGAGGAGGAACACGGCTGCAACGGCTCCTGTGAGGGCTGCAGCGGCTGCGGCCACCAGCATTGACGCTGCGGCGCGGGCGCCCCTGACGGCGGCCGCGCCTTTGGATGTACGAAAGGAGCCGGTTTCGTGGCAGCGACCCCTACCCCCATGATGCGGCAGTATCTGGAACTGAAGGAAAAGTACCAGGACTGCATCCTGTTTTTCCGCCTGGGCGATTTCTATGAGATGTTCTTTGACGACGCCAAGCTCGCCTCCAGGGAGCTGGAACTGACCCTTACGGGCAAGGACTGCGGCCTTTCCGAACGCGCGCCCATGTGCGGCGTGCCCTATCACGCGGCCAACGCCTATATCGCCCGCCTGATTGAAAAGGGCTATAAGGTGGCCGTGTGCGAGCAGCTGACCGACCCGGCGCTGAGCAAGGGACTGGTGGAGCGCGACGTCATCCGCATCGTGACGCCCGGCACGGTGGCCGATCCTTCCCAGCTGGACGAAAAAAGCGCCTGCTATGTGCTGTGCGTGGCGTTCGTGGGCAAGGCGGCAGCGCTGGCGTATGCGGACGTGAGCACGGGCGAGCTGATTGCGCACCTCCTGCCCGACGCGCAGCGCACCCTGCGCGACGAGTTGATGCGCATCCGTCCGCGCGAGATCGTGACCAACGACATGGCAAAGCTCACCCCGCACCTTGGCGAAACCGTCAGCTGCACCGTTCTGCCCGATTCGGATTTTCAGAAGAAAAACGCGCAGCGCGCGCTGCTGGAGCATTTCGGGGTGCCGTCGCTCACCTCGCTGGGGCTGGATGAGCGCGACCGGCGCTATCTGGCGGCGGGGGCGCTTTTGATCTATCTCAATGATACGCAGAAAAACGCCCTGCCGCACCTGACGCAGCTCACCATCTATCAGGGCGAGCGCACCATGTTTCTGGACCGCATGACGCGGCGCAACCTGGAGCTGGTGGAGAGCCTGCGCGCGGGAGAGCGGCGGGGATCGCTGTTTTGGCTGCTGGACCGCACGCATACCGCGATGGGCGCGCGGCTGCTGCGAAGCTGGGTGGAAAATCCCATGATCGACCGCGCTTCCATCCAGATGCGGCTTGACGCCGTGGAGGCCCTCAAGGACGATTACTTGACCGCCGAGGAAATGGGCCAGGCGCTGGAAGACGTGGCGGACATGGAACGGCTGCTTGGCAAGATCAGCTACAACAGCCTCACCGCGCGCGACTGCCTGGCGCTGCTGCGCTCGCTCAAGGCGGTGGCGCCGGTCAAGGAGCTGCTGGGCCGCTTTGAGGCCACGGCCATTCAGGCGCTGGCGCACACGCTGACGCCTCTGGAATCCCTGTGTGATCTGCTGGAACGCGCCATCGACCCCGACGCGCCCCTTTTGCTCAGCGACGGGGGCGTGATCCGCGCAGGGTACAGCGACGAGCTGGACGAATACCGCGACGCGGCCGCCAACGGCAAGCAGTGGATTTTGAATCTGGAGGCGGCCGAGCGGCAGGAAACCGGCATCAAGAACCTGCGCATCCAGTACAACCGCGTGTTCGGCTACTACATCGAGGTGACCAAGAGCAACCTCGATCTGGTGCCCCTGCGCTACAGCCGCAAGCAGACCCTGGCCGGCGCCGAGCGCTACGTGACCCCGGAGCTTCAGGAGATCGAGCATAAAATCCTCAACGCCCAGCAGATGGCCCTGACGCTGGAAAGCACGCTCTTTGCCTCCGTGCGCGAGTCCATCGCCGCCGAGATCGGCGCGGTGCAGCAAAACGCCATGGTGCTCAAAACTGCGGACGCGCTTTTGTCGCTGGCGCAGGTGGCGCGCGAAAACGACTACGTCAAGCCCGCCATCAACGAGGACGGCGTGCTCACCATCGTGGAGGGCCGCCATCCCATCGTGGAGCGCACCGTCACCGACGCGCCCTTTGTGCCCAACGACGTGACCATGGATACCGGCGACAACCGCATGCTCATCATCACCGGCCCCAACATGGCCGGCAAGAGCACCTACATGCGCCAGGTGGCGCTGATTGCGCTCATGGCGCATATCGGCAGCTTCGTGCCCGCGCGTGAGGCCAACATCAGCCTGTGCGACCGCATCTTCACCCGCATCGGCGCCTCGGACGACCTGGCCGGGGGGCAGAGCACCTTCATGGTGGAAATGAGCGAAACCGCGGCCATCCTGCGCGCCGCCACCAGCCGCTCGCTGGTCATCCTCGACGAGATCGGCCGGGGCACCAGCACGTTTGACGGCCTGGCCATCGCCTGGGCGGTGGTGGAATACCTGCTGGACCCGAAGCGCATCGGCGCCAAGACGCTCTTTGCCACGCACTATCATGAGCTCAGCGAGCTGGAAGGGCGCTTCCCGGGCGTGAAAAACTACTGCATCTCGGTCATGGAACACGGGGAGGACGTGATTTTCCTGCGCAAGATCATGCCCGGCGGCGCGGACAAGAGCTATGGCGTGCACGTGGCGCGCCTGGCCGGCGTGCCCGCGCCCGTGGTGGCGCGCGCGCATGAGATTCAGGCGCGGCTGGAAGTGAGCGACATCAATCAGGAGACCATCTCCTCCAACATTCTGGAAAAGCGCAAGAAGGAAAACCGACAGACCGACCTGTTCCATCTGGCCCAGGATGAGCTGATCGACGAACTGAAAAACCTGGATGTGCTGTCCGTCACCCCAATGGACGCGCTGAACATCCTGTTCCGCCTGCGCGAAAAGGCGCGCAGGCTGTAAAGGAGGGGCGTATGCCGGTCATCAGAAAGCTGTCCGCCGAAATCATCGGACAGATTGCCGCGGGCGAGGTGGTGGAGCGTCCGGCCTCCGCCGTCAAGGAGCTGGTGGAAAACAGCATCGACGCAGGCGCGCACAACGTGACCGTGGAGCTGCGCGAGGGCGGCATCAAGTACCTGCGCGTCACCGACAACGGCTGCGGCATTCCCGCCGAGCAGGTGCGGATGGCCTTTGAGCGCCACGCCACCAGCAAGATCGCGGCAGCGGCAGACCTGTACAACATCCACACGCTGGGGTTCCGGGGCGAGGCGCTGGCCTCGGTCGCGGCGGTGTCGCGCGTCACGCTCACCACCCGCACGCAGGAGGCGCCTTTCGGCACCCGCGCCGTGGTGGAGGCGGGGGAGTTTACCGCCATCCGTCAGGCAGCCTCGCCCGTGGGCACCACCATCGTGGTGGAGGATTTGTTCTGCAACACGCCCGTGCGCCTCAAGTTCCTCAAGAAACCCGCCGTGGAGGCTTCCCTCGTGGCCGATTACATGCAGCGGCTGATCCTGTCGCGGCCCGACGTGGCGTTTCGCTTCGTCAGCCAGGGCAAGACCGTCTACCACAGCATGGGGGACGGCAGCATCGAATCCGCCCTCTACAGCCTCTACGGGCGCGAGGCGTTTGGCAAAATGCGCAAGGTGAGCGGCCATAGGAACGGCGTGCTGCTCTCCGGCTACGTGGGCGCGGGGGACCTTGCGCGGGGCAACCGCCAGCAGCAGTCCTTTTTTGTCAACGGCCGCTTCTTCCGCAGCCAGACCCTCGGCCGCGCGCTGGAGGAAGGCTGCGAGGGACAGGTGATGGTGGGGCGCTTTCCCATGTGCGCGCTGTTTTTGCAAGTGCCAGCGCAGCAGGTGGATGTGAACGTGCACCCCAACAAGCTGGAGGTGCGTTTCCAGAACGAACCCGCCGTGGCTGAGGCTGTACGCACGCTGGTGTGCGAAGCCATGCGCGGCGAAACGCTGGGCGAGCGGCTTACAGCGGCGCAAAAGGTCCCCTCCGTCACGGAATCCAAAGCTGATTTTTCGCTGGTCCGGCTGGACAATCCTCTGGATAGCCAGACAGCTTCCCCCGCGCAGGAGGGCGGCCCTCAAAGCGCCGCGCGACCTGCGCCGGACGCCGAACCGGAGCCCCGGCACCCGGTGCTGACCGAAGCGCAGAAACGCGAGCTGGCCGCGCTTGAGCCCGTGGTGATTTCCGATGCACCCGCGCGGGCCGCACTGGGCCAGAGCGCTGCGCCTGCGGCCGTTGTCCGCGCCGCGCTGGGCGCGGCGATTCCTCCGCCCGTGGCGTCTTGCGCACCGGCACGGGAACAACCCCTGTCCGGCTCTGCGCCGCTGCCGCCCGCATCCGGCTGGTTCTCCGCCGGGCCCGCATCGTATCCGGCCGGAGTGCCAAAAAAGCCGGAAGCGGCCCCGGCTGCGCTTTCCAGGGAACCTGCTGCGCCTGCGCAGGCAGGCTCCCCGGCAGCCGGTCCGGCCCTCCCGCCTTTGCCCGACATGGAGCAGCAAACCCTCGTGCCCCAGCCTGTCGCCGGAGAGGCGGGGCTGTGCCTGGTGGGCGTGGTGTTCGATACCTATTGGATTTTTGAATGCGGCGACCGGCTGCTCCTCCTGGACCAGCACGCCGCGCATGAGCGCATGCTTTACGACCGCCTGATGGAGCGGTTTGAAAAGGGAACGGTGTCCCAGCAACTGCTTTCGCCGCAGCTGGTGCGGCTCACGGCGCATGATATGGCGCTGGTTTCGGAGTTTGCACCGGTGTTGGCGGATGCGGGGTTTGAGGTAGAGCCCTTCGACGACACCTGCGTGGCGGTCAAGGCCATTCCCACGCTGTTCGGGGAAAACGAGTCCCCGCGCGAGCTGCTTCTGGAGGCACTGGACGAGTGGCAGGCCGGGCGCGGCCAGGTCACGCGCGAGCGCATGCGCCGGCGCGTGGCGCAGATGGCCTGCAAGCATGCCATCAAGGGCGGCGATCACCTCAATGAAACGCAGGTAAGCGGGTTCCTTCGGGAGATTTTGCGCAGCGACAGCATGCCGACCTGTCCGCACGGCCGTCCCATCGTAACCGAGATCACGCGCTATGCGCTGGAAAAGCGCTTCAAGCGCGTGCAGTGAAGGGGGCGGATTCCATGGGGAAAAAGCCCGCCGTAATCGCCGTGGCGGGTCCCACGGCCAGCGGCAAGAGCGACTTGGGCCTTGCGCTGGCCCGGCGGCTGGACGGCGAGATCATCTGTATGGATTCCATGCAGATCTACCGGCGCATGGACATCGGCACCGCCAAACCCACGGCGCAGGAGCGCGCGCTGGTGCCGCACCACATGCTGGATGTGGCGGACCCCACCGAAGCCTACGCCGTGGCCGACTATGCCGTAGCCGCGGAACGGGTGATTGCGGAGATTCTCTCGCGCGGAAGGGTGCCCATTCTGGTGGGCGGGACCGGCCTGTACCTCAAGGCGCTGATGGACGGCCTGTCGCTGGGCGGCGCGGGCGGGGATGAGCGCCTGCGCGCCGAGCTTAACGCCCTGGCGGACGAGCCGGGCGGCAAGGAGCGCCTGCACGACCGTCTGGCCGCCGTGGACCCCGAAACCGCCGCGCGCCTGCACCCCAACGACCGCCGCCGCGTGATCCGCGCCATTGAGGTGTACGAGCAGACCGGCGTGCCCATGAGCCGCCAGAACCACGCCGCGCAGGACCGTCCCTTCCGCGTGCTGCCGCTGGCGCTGGAATGGCCGCGCGACCTGCTCTATGCGCGGCTGGAAGCCCGCGTCCACCGCATGATGGAGGCGGGGCTGCTCAGGGAGGTCGGCGCTTTGCTGGAAAGCGGCGTGCCGCCTGCGGCCCAGTCCATGCAGGGCATCGGCTACAAGGAACTGATACCCGTTGTCATGGGGCAGGGCGATGTGGACCGGGCCGTGTGGGAGATCATCGTGCATACGCGCCACTACGCCAAGCGGCAGGGCACATGGCTGCGCGCCGAACCGCGCTGCGTGTGGCTGGACGCGCGGGATGCGGACGCGCTGCTTGCGCAGGCCGCCTCGCTTGCGCAGGCCTTTCTGAACGATACAAAGGAGCAGGAACAATGAAGCAAATCATCGAGGCGGCGGAAAAGCGCTGCCAGCCCATGTTTGCGCGCATTGACGAGATCGCGCTGGAAAATACCGCGAGGGTGCTGGACGCAATGCAGCGCCATGAGGTGGCGGCGCGTCATTTTGCGCCCACCACGGGCTATGGATATGACGACATCGGCCGTGATACGCTGGAAAAGCTGTTCGCGGACCTCTTTCATGCCGACGCGGCCATTGTCAGGCCGCAGATCGCGTCGGGCACGCATGCGCTGTCAATGTGCCTGTTCGGGCTGCTCAGGCCCGGCGACGAGCTGCTCTACGCCTCCGGCGGGCCTTACGACACGCTGGAGGATGTGATCGGCGTGCGCGGCTGCCCGCCGGGATCGCTGCGCGAAATGGGCGTGAGCTACGCCGAGGTGCCCATGGGGGCGGACGGGCGGCTGGACCTTGCCGCCATCCGCGCGGCCATGAAGCCGTGCACCCGTGTGGTGGCCGTACAGCGCAGCCGGGGCTATTCCTCGCGCCCCAGCCTCATGCCCGAGGATGTCGCCCCCTTGTCGGAGATGCTCAAACGGGATTTTCCCGACGCGGTGCTCATGGTGGATAACTGCTATGGCGAATTTGTCTGCACTCAGGAACCTACCGAGTTTGGCGCGGACGTGTGCGTGGGCAGCCTGATCAAAAACCCCGGCGGCGGCCTTGCGCCCACGGGCGGCTACATCGTGGGCCGGCAGGACGTGATCGACCGCGTCAGCTACCGCCTGACCGCGCCGGGCATCGGGCGCGAGGTGGGCAGCTACGCGGGCAGCTATCAGCCGTTCTATCAGGGGCTGTTCCTGGCCCCGCATGTGGTGGCGCAGGCCGTGCGCACCTCCGTGCTGGCCGCCGCCGTGTGCGAGGCGCTGGGCATGCGCTCCACCCCCGCGCCCGAGGACCTTCGCACGGATATCATCCAGGCGCTGGAGCTGGGCACGCCGGAAAGGCTGATCGCCTTCTGCCAGGGCATCCAGATGGCCTCGCCCATCGACAGCATGGCCCTGCCGGAGCCGTGGGACATGCCCGGCTACCAGCATCAGGTCATCATGGCGGCGGGCACGTTCGTCAGCGGCGCGTCCATCGAGCTCAGCGCCGACGCGCCCATGCGCGAGCCCTACACCGCCTTCCTGCAGGGCGGCCTCACCTACAGCCACGGCAAGCTCGCCCTCATCCGCACCTTCGAATACATGCGGAAAAAGGGCCTGCTGTGACGGTTCTGTCCTCCTTCCCGCCGCGCATAAACTATCAGCGCAGGGAAGGGGGATTTTTTGTGAACCGTCAAACGCAGGTCAAAAACATGAAGGTCCGCCGGGAAGGCGCGCTTTTGAGCGAGGATGCGCAGCGCCCCGGCGCGGAGCTGACCGAGCTGCCCCCCAGGGATGGCTGGGGCAAAAGGCTGCTTCGGGCGGATAAGCTGGTGCGCAACCTGGCTGTGGTGGGCGCGATGCTGTTGACGGTGGTGGCGGTGAAAAACGCCGGCTCGCCGAATGCGCAGAGCGTGTTTGGCGCCCTTCAGGCCAGCACGGAGATGGAATGGGACGAGAGCCTGGGAAAACTCAGCTTTGTGGGCGGCATTCTGCCCGACGGCATCCAGGCCGTATGGAGCGAGAAGGAAACGGTCACCGTCTTTGAGCCCATGGCGGGCGATACCGTGCACGCCTGGAGCCAGTCGGAGCCTTACATGGCTTTTATGAGCGCGGTGCGGGACGTGCGCGCCGTGGCCGACGGCGAGGTGATGAGCGTGGCGCACGGCCTGGAGGAGGAGCGCATCCTGCGCGTCCGTCATGACGACGATACCGAATCCATCTATGGCAACCTGCTCACCTGCTATGCGCAGGAGGGCGACCGCGTCTACGCGGGCGACGTGATCGCCACCACCATCGAGGGAAAGCCTCTGGTGTTTGAGCTGCGCCGGGACGGACGGTCCATCAATCCAGAAGGGCTGCTGAAGCCCATTCCCGAATGATGCGCCTCAAACTGCGTGTGCATCCCGCAGGCGCGGCGTGGCTGGGCGTGAGCTTTTTGCTGGCCCCCAGCCATGCGGTGCTGGCAGCCGTCGCAGCGCTCGCCTGGCACGAGGCGGCGCACGTGGCGGCCATGGCGCTGTGCGGCGTAAAACGCTGCGTGGTGGAGCTCACGCCCTTTGGCGGCATGGCCGACGCGGCCTGCTTTGACCGCCTCTCACCGGGCAGAAAGGCCGCCGTCTCGCTGGCGGGCGTTCTGGCCAGCGCGCTGGGAGCCTGGCTCTGCCTGCGCTTTGCGCCGAAATCGCCCTTCTTCCATGCGCTTTACCTGGCCAATGCCTCCCTGGCGGCGTTTAATCTGCTGCCCGTGTGGCCGCTGGACGGCGCGCGGGCGCTGCTGGCCGCCGGCGAGCGGCTGGGCATGGAGCGCCCGGCGCAGCGCATACTGACGGGCCTGGCCTATGCGCTGGGCCTTTCCATGGTCGCGCTGGGACTGTATGGGGCATGGCTGGGACATGTGAACCTGTCGCTGCTGTGCGCTGGACCATACCTGGCCTATGCGGCGCACGCCTCCGGCGTGGCGCAGTCGGTCCGGCGCATGCAGCGCGTGCAGGACGCCGCGCACAAGCTCGCGGGAGGCCGCATGATACCCGTCGACGCCTATGCGTGTGCCGGTCCGCCGTCCACTTTGACGCTGGCACGGCTGGCGGACCGCCTCTCCAGCCTTCGCTATCATCTGCTGCTGGTGGTGGACCCCGAAACCGGGCACATTCGTGAAAGTATTTCGGAAAGCGAGCTGGCTCAAAGGCTGTTTCCCGAAAAGTAAGAATGCCAGGGAAGGTAAGCATTCCCTGTGCAAAGAGCATGGACAAAGCGGAAAACGTGTGGTACAATCCAAAATGATTACGAAAGTATTACGGACTTTGCGAGGGAGGAACGACCGAAATGCCAAAGAACGTACGGGAGCGGCTGCGCGCAGTGATAGCCCTTTGCGCGATCGCTGTCATGCTGGCGGGCGGAGCGCCTTATGCCGCCGCCGCCTCGGTAGACGACGTGCAGGTGGCCTCCGCGCCTCTGAGCACGAAGGCGTCCGCCATGAACGGCATGGTACGGGTATACCTGTCCTCGCTGGGCAGTCCCTCCCGGCTGGATCTGACCGTGGTGGGCAATTACAGCATTTCCACCACGGGCGAGTTTATCGCCAGCGGTAGCACCCTCACGGTGGGATTCAGCAGCTCCACCGGCGCGATCACGCTGACCCACAATGGCGTCAAAACCAATATGGGCACCAGCTTTTCCCTTCGCCGCCACAGCGCCAGCGGAACCAACGGCATCAAGATCAGCCAGGCGCGCGAAAGCAACAATCCCTATCCGGGCGATCTGACCTTCAAGGCCGTTTCCAGCGGCGGCGGCTATACGCTCTATACCATCGCCAACATCTATATCGAAAACTATCTCTACGGCGTGCTGCCCTACGAGATGGGCAACTCCACCAACATCGAGGCCCTCAAGGCGCAGGCCGTGGCCGCGCGCACCTATACCGTGCGCATGATGCAAAACCGCGCCTCCGGACTCTACGACGTGAAGGACACCACCAGCGACCAGGTCTACCGCGGCACTCCGTCGGGCAACGCCAACTGCGTCGCCGCCGTGGACGCCACCAAGGGCATCGTGCTCATGTACGGGTCCAGCTACATCACCACCTACTATTCCGCCAGCAACGGCGGCCAGACCGAGATCGACCGCTCCGGGACGGCCTATGCCTACATGAAGGTCAAGGACGATCCCTTCGACTATGCCAACCCCAGCTCCACCGTGAAAAAGAAAACCGTATACGCCGATCTGACCAGCTCGTCAAATCCGTCGGGCCTGATCAGCCTGCTCAAAACCAAGGCCGTGAGCAAGCTGCAGAGCATGGGGTATTCGGCCACGCAGAGCAACACCACCCTTCAGACCCTCAAAAACGTGACCGCGCATACGCCCAAGTACGCCTCTCCCAGCCGCCTGTATACCAAGATGGACTTCACCTTTACCGCCGCTACCAAAAACAGCGCCGGATCTTCCGCCACGGCCACCGTGACCGTCACCTGCGATATCTTTGACGAGCTGGAAAGCCTTCTGTCCATGGGCATCCAGTCCCTGGACAACGAGCTGTGGAGCGTTTCCAAAAGCGGCTCCAACTTTGTGCTGGAAGCGCGCCGCTACGGACACGGCATGGGCATGAGCCAGCGCGGCGCCATGTACATGGCCAAGCTGGGCTACACCTATGATCAGATTTTGGGCTTTTACTACGAAGGCTGCAAACGGGTGCAGCACAGCTTTACCAATACCATTCTGAGCGCCGATTCCTCCGAGGAGCAGGTCACCGTCGAGCCCCCCGCCGACCTGGAGGAAGGAAGCATGAGCGCCTGCCGGGGAACTGTGAAGCTGGTCAGCGCCGGTTCCTCACTGGCCATCCGCAGCGCGAAGTCCACCACCGCGTCCCTCATCGGCACAGCGGGCAACGGCGCCATCGTGGACGTGCTGGCCAACGACGGCACCTGGTGCTTCATCCGCTTCGGCGACCTCAAGGGCTATGTGCCCAGCAACGCGCTTTCCATCACGGGCACGCCCGCGGGTACGGAGGAGGCGCCGACCTCCATCATCGGCTTTGCCACGGTGACGGCATCGGACTTCGTCAATCTCCGCGAGGCGGGCAGCATGAGCGCGCGCGTGGTCAGCACCGCGCCTTCCGGGGCCGTGCTCACGGTGTTCAGCCAGTCCGGCTCCTGGGCCAGGGTGCAGTACAATGCCACCGTGGCATATGCCAACACCGGCTATATCTCCGCCGTCACCTCCACCTATCCGTCGAACGCGGTATCCTCCGGCAGCGCCACTGCGACCGTGGGCACCTCGGACGGCTCAGGCAGCGTCAACCTGCGCGCGTCGGCCTCTACCGGCGCGCAGGTGCTCGCCCAGATTCCCTCAGGCACGCAGGTAACCGTCTCCTCCGACGACGGTTCCTGGTGCGTGGTCAGCTATCAGGGCATGACCGGCTATGTGATGTCCGCCTATATCTCCTACACGGGCGACAGCCTGGAGCCCGGTTCGGACGGCACGCAGGACGGGACCGGCGGCACGGGGGATGAGGGCGGCGACCAGGGCGACGGCACCACGGAAGGCGATACGCAGACGCCGTCTGTGCGCACGGCCATCGTGACCACGGAATACGGTTCGCTCAACATGCGCGCGCAGGCCAGCGCGGGCAGCCAGATTCTCACCACCATCCCGCGCGGCGCGCTGGTGGAGATCACCCAGGAGGGAAGCGTCTGGTGCGGCGTGCGCTACAACGGCATCAGCGGCTACAGCATGACCTGTTACCTCACCTTTACCGACGGCGGCAGCAGCATCCCCTCCGTGCCGGAAGGCGGCACCACCGCCGTGGTCACCACCCAGAGCGGCTCGCTCAACCTGCGTCAGCAGGCGCGGTCGGGCAGCACGATTCTCACGCGCATCCCGCAGTATGCTACCATCACCGTACATGAGCGCGGCGCGGAATGGTGCCACGTCACCTATAACGGGATTACGGGCTATGTCATGACGGTCTTTTTGACCTTCCAGGACGAGCCCATGCCCGACCTGCCGGACGATTCCACCGGGGAGGAAGAACCCGGCGATGACACCGACGCCAACGACCCCAACGAGCCCATCGTCACCCCGGAACCCGGCGGCGATGACGCGCTCTACGCCGTGGTGACCACGGTGTCGGGGTCCCTCAACCTGCGCCGCGACGCCCTGCCCGGCAGCCCCGTGCTGGCCCGCATCCCCAAGGGCACCACCATCCGCATCGACGAAAGGCTTTCGGCCTGGAGCCGGACCACCTATGGCGGGCAGACCGGCTATGTGATGAATACCTACCTGACCTTCCATCAGGGCCAGCCGGAAATTTCCGCCGGCACCACCGCGGTGGTGACCACCGTTTCCGGGTTGCTCAACCTGCGCACCGAGCCTTCGCTAAACGGCGGCGTGATCGCCCGCATTCCCCAGTACGCCACAATCAATGTGCAGCAGCGCGGCGACAGCTGGTGCTACGTGGTCTACAACGACACCATCGGCTACGTCATGACCAGCTACCTCACCTTTGACGGCGACTCCGCGCAGACGCCGTCGGAGGACAGCGACGCTTCCGGCAATGAGGGCAATTCCGGAAATGCCGGCGGCAATTCCAGCGGCACGTTGACCGCCTATGTGCAGACCGAGTCCGGCTCGCTCAACCTGCGTGAGCAGCCCGGCAGCGCCTACCGCGTGCTTCGTACCATTCCGCGCGGCAGCGCCGTCACCGTGCTCAGCTACGGCGATCCCTGGTGCCAGGTCACCTATGGCGGCACCGAGGGCTATGTGATGACCTCCTTCCTGCGCTTTGACACCCAGCCCACTTTACCCCAGGAACCGGAGGCGGACGAAGAAGGGAACGATGCCCAGACGCCCGAAACCGACGGCGGCAGCGAGGAGACGCCCTCGCAGCCTACCCCCACTCCGCCCCAGGAGCAGCCGGATGAGAGCACAGCCGTCACCGCGTGGGTCAACACCGCGTCCGGAAGCCTCAACCTGCGCTATTCTCCAAGCAGCTCCGCCCAGATCATCGGCACCATTCCCCGCCTGGCGGAGGTCAAGGTGCTGGTGGAGGGCAGCGAGTGGAGCTACGTGAGCTATGGCGGTCAGTACGGCTATGTCATGTCGAGCTATCTGACCACCACCCGGCCCTCTGAAGGCAGCGGCCAGACCGGCGGGTCGTCGTCCGGGAATACGTCCCAGCCTTCCGGCAGCATTCAGCCGGACCAGAACGGGATGGTGAACAACGGCGGCGTGATTCTGGATGTGACGCTTCAGGTTCCCGCATCGGCCACCTACGCGACGGCGGCGCCCCAGGGCGGGGAGGCGCTGCGCCTGTGGACGATGTGCGCTGAAAGCGGCGATCCTCTGACCTCCGTGCCCTCCGGCGAGCGGGTCGAGATCATTCTGACCGGCCAGAACTGGTGCCTGGTGCAGTACGGAACCGTGCAGGGCTATTGCCAGACTGCCTACCTAGAGGTGCTGCCATGACCGAAAGCCTGCTCAAGCCCGGCGAACGCCTGGATGATCTGCAGCGGAACGGGCTGCACATCATCCAGCATCCACGCGCCTTTCGCTTCGGCATGGATGCGGTGCTGCTTGCCGATTTCACCCGGCTGCGTCCCCGTGAACGGGTCGCGGACATGGGCACCGGCACGGGCATTTTGCCGCTTCTGCTCAGCCAGAAACAGCCGGACGCCAGCTTTGAAGCGTTTGAAATTCAACCTGAAATGGCGGATATGGCGCGGCGGTCCGTAGCGCTCAACGGGCTTTCCGAGCGCATTCATGTCCATGCGGCGGACATGCGCGCGGCGTATGAGCGCATCGGACGGGAAAGCATGCACGCGGCGGTCTGCAATCCGCCCTACGGCAAGCGCGGCGGCACGCTGACCAACGAGACGGCTCCGCTGCTGCTCGCGCGGCACGAAACCGACTGCACCATTCAGGACATCACGGCGGCCTGCGCCGCGGTGCTGCGTACCCACGGGCGGCTGAGCATGGTGTTTCCGGCCCCGCGCCTGTTGGAACTGCTGGACGCCATGCGCCTCAGCCGCCTGGAGCCCAAGCGCATCCGTATGGTCTGCGCGCGCGTGGACCGCGCGCCCTATCTTTCGCTGGTGGAGGCGATGAAGAACGCCAGACCCGGCCTTTTGTGGCTGCCGCCGCTGATCGTCTACCGGCAGGACGGGAGCGAAACGGACGAAATCAGGCAAATCTATCATCAGGCATGAGCGGCAGCGCGGCGCTCCCTGCGCCACAGCGCCAGAATGCCCGTATTCCACAGCAAAATCAATATCTGTCCGGCCGCCTGCGCGGCGATGACGCCGTAGAGACGCATGCCGGGCATGGCCGCGAGCAGGCAGGTCAGCGCCAGCGTCGTGCCGGAAACCGCAACCGCTCCGTACATGGAGCGTTTTTGCTGTCCCAGCGCGGTGGTCACGGAGCCGAGCAGGTGGCTCAGGGCAAACAGCGCCGTCAGCGGCGCGCCCGCGCGAAACAGCGCCGTGAGGTCCGCCATGCGGTAAACCACATTGGCCAGAAACGGCGCGGACGCGTAAACCACCGCCGTGCATCCCAGCGCCACCGGCAGGCAGGAAGCCAGGCAGGTCAAAATCAGGCGTTTCAGCTCGCGGGGATCATCCTCCGCCCTGGCGATGCGCGGAAGCGCCACCATGGAAAGCGCGCTGGTAAAGACGCAGGGCAGCATGAGAATGGGCATCACCATACCGTTGAGCATGCCCAGCCGGGACGTGGCTTCCGCCGCCGGCAGGCCGCTGGCCTGAAGCCGGAGAGGAATCAAAATGGCCGTCAGCGACCGCAGCAGCGTCTGCACCAGCCGGGAAAGCGTCGCGGGCGCGGCCAGGCGCAGCACGGGCTCGCGCCAGGCGGTTGCCTGCGCGGCGCCCCGCAGGGGAATGCGCAGCCGCAAAACCACAAAAATCAGCCCGATGATCTCCGCCAGCATGGTCGCCACGACCGGCACGGCCGCAAGCCATGCGGCGGTCAGACGGCTGAGCCAGGTAAGCAGCAAAAACGAAAGAATCAGGCGCGCCGCCTGCTCAATCAGCTCGCTCATGGCGGGCTCCAGACTGCGCTCCATGCCGTAGCAATACCCGTTGAAGGCCGCGGAATACCCCAGAATCAGAATGCAGGGAGCGCTGAACCACAGCGAGGGCAACACCCGCACATCGCCCATCCAGCGCGCCAGGAGCGGAGAGAAGATCAGCAGCGCCGGAATCAGGGCGGCACTGGCCACCCGCACCAGAAACACGCCTGCCAGCAGCGGCTTTTGTTTTTCCTCAGAGGATGCGCGCGCCGTCATCCGGCTGATGGCCATGGGCAACCCGGAGGTGAGCGGCGTGATGGCCAGCATATGCACGCCCTGCGCCAGTTCCGCGATGCCCATGATTTCCGCCCCGAGAAGGCGCGAGAGCACCACGCGCATCAAAAGCCCCATGGCGCGCACCACCGCGTTGACGCCGGTGAGGAATACCGTCTGTTTTTTCGCGCCCACAGCCTTCATCGCCTTCGCCTCCACAGGGCAGGGTATGAGGCGGCGGGCGCGGTAATGACCTTTTGATTGCCAAATCACGCCGCATGCGGTATAATGCCTACATCTGCAAAGGGGGCGGCGCAATGGATAAATGGGATATTCGCTTTATGAAAATGGCCTACCTGATTTCGGAATGGACCAGCTGCAACGTGGAGGGCCGCAGCATCGGCGCGGTCATCGTCAAGGACAAGCGCATCATGACCACGGGCTACAACGGCGCGCCCGCGGGACTCAAAACCTGCAAGGAGCGCGGCGAATGCATGCGCCGCAAGCTCAACATTGAATCCGGCACCCGCGCGGAGCTGTGCTATGCCATCCACGCCGAGCAAAACGCCATCCTGCAGGCGGCCAAGCTGGGCATTTCCATTGATGGAGGCACGCTGTACTGCACGCATCAGCCCTGCTCTGTGTGCGCCAAGATGATCGTGAATGTGGGTATCCGGCGGGTGGTGTATCAGCAGGGATACCCGGACAAGTTCTCCCTGGAGATCTTCGACGAGGCGGGCGTGAAGCTGGAGCAGTTCAACGAGCCGCTGGACTAAGCCTGCACACAAGCGAAACGCGGGCCATGCTGTTTATGCATGGCCCGCGTCAGTTTGTCGAAAAAGTCCGCCTGCGGCGGCCTTTTTCGCCAGATGCTTAAGAAATGTTTGCGCCCAGGGGCGCAAACTCCCCGCCCGCCCGGCAAAGCCGGGCGATACGAATTCACTTTGGAGGGCTTGCGGGC
>DVIV01000012.1 GCA_018710985.1 Candidatus Limiplasma pullicola | reverse complement strand
AGCAGCTCCGCATACTCCAGCGCGGCGTTGCGGCGGTTTTCGTTGTACTGCGCGTTGAGCGCCTCCATGGCGTTCTGCCGCTCGGTGCTGTCCTCCATGAGCTGGATGAGCGCGAACTCCTTGTCGTACTGCGCGTCGATCTGCGCGTTCATCGCAGCAAGCCCTTCTGCCGCGGCGACCATGGCGTTTTCGTACACGGTCACGTCGGCGTCCGTCCTGCCGCGCGCCTGCGCCCGGGCCACCTCGGCCTCCAGCTTCTTTCGGATGGTGTCAAAGCCGTCCGCGTCCGCCGGGGAGAGGCGGTACTTGACCTCGATGGCCTCCCGCGTGTCGATGAGCTCCTGCAGGCGGATTTTGTCGGCGTCGGAGAAATAACCGTTCTGGCGGCGCTTGAGCAGAGCGGCAAGCTCCGCGTCCAGCGCATCCAGCGTGGCGATGTCGTCCGCGAGCTGGTCGGATACGCCCGCATAGCCGCTTTCATCCGCCGCGGCCTTGAGCGAGGCGAGTTCCTCGCGGGTGGAGGCCGTGAGGTTTTGGAACGACTCCGTCCACTGCGACACGATTTCGTCCGTTTCCTTCTCGCCGTCCGTCCAGACCTTGATGAGCCCGTCCAGCCATTCCTGCGCGGACTGCGTTTCCCGCACGAAATCGCTTTCGCTCATGCCGAAAAAGGACAGGCCTTCGCTTTTGCCGTAGAAGGTTTCGGCGGCGGTGTCCTTCCACTTCTTCGCGGTTTCGTTCATGCCCTCCAGCGCCTCGCGGGCCTGCTTCGCGCCGGAGAGGTAATCTGCCAGCGCGACCGTGCCCGCCACCACCGCCGCGGCGACCGCCAGCCACACCGCCGGGGACTTGCCCAACACCGTCAAAAATCCCGACCAGCCGCCGCCCGCCTTGCCCACGGCAGTGGCAAACTTGCCGATGCCGGTGGAGAGCGTGCCGACGCCCTTGGTGACCTTACCCAGAGCGAGCAGCACCGGCCCCGCGGCCGCGGCGTAGGCGGCCATGCGGATGATCTGCATCCGCTGGGCCTCGTCCATGTCGAGGAAGCCCTCCATGAGGTCGCCCGCGCCGTCGATGAGGCGTTGAATCGTGGGATTGAGGTCGTCGCCGAGCTGCTGGGCGAAGAGGATCGCTGTATTTTTGAGGTTGATGAGGCGGCTTTCTGTGGTGGCGTAGCGCTTGCCCGCCTCCTCGGTGAGGGCGGTGTTCTCCTGCCAGGCGCTGATGGCCACGTCCTGCGTCCTGGCGAACAGCTCGTTGGCGTTGACCGCGCGCAAGAGCGTATCGCGCAGGCGAACCTCCGCGATGCCGATGTCGTTCAGTGTGGCGATGGCCGAAACGCCTTCCTCGTCCATCCGGGACAGGCCCGTGATGAACGCCTGGAACGCCCCGGCCGGGTCGGTTTCAAACAGCGCCTTGAAGCCCTCCGCCGTCAGGCCGGACACGCGGGCGAAGTCCTCCAGCGCCTCGCCGCCGGTGGCCGCGGCCACCTCCATCTTGACCAGCGCCTTGGAAAACGCCGAGCCGCCCATTTCGGCCTCAATGCCGACCGACGACAGCGCCGCGGCGAAGCCCAGAATCTGTGCCTCGGACAGCCCCACCTGATAGCCCGCCGCCGCCAGACGCAGCGACATCTCCATGATGGAGGATTCCGTGGTGGCAAACTTGTTGCCCAGATCCACCAGCGTTGCGCCCAGGTTGCCAAACAGGCTCTGGTCCATGTTCGTGATGTTGGCGAACTTCGCCAGCGTGGAGGCGGCCTCGTCTGCCACGATGTCCGTGGAATTGCCCAGATCGATCATGGTGCGGGCAAAATCCACCAGATAGTCGTTGCGGATTCCCAGCTGGCCCGCGGTGGCCATGACCTCGTTGATCTCGCCGGTGGAGGCGGCAATCTGCGTGGACATGGCCTTGGAGGACGCGGCCAGCGCGTCAAATTCCGCCTCGGTGGCGTCCACGGTCTTGCGCACGCTGGCAAAGGTGGACTCAAAGTCCAGCGACGCCTTGATGGCCGTCGCGCCAAGTGCCAGCACGGGCGTGGTCACGGTGGTGGTCAGCGCGCGGCCCGCGGTGGTCAGGCCCCTGCCGATTGCGTCGCACTTCTTGCCGAAGTCCTCCAGCGACTTGCCCGCCGCCGTCCAGGCGGACTTCGCGGTGGCAAGCAGTTTGTTGGTCTTTTCAATCTCTACCCGCGTGGCCGCCACGGCGGTTTTGGCCCGGTTCAGCGCGGTTTCCGCGTCGATGACCGCGTCGTTTGCCTGACGGATTTTCTCCGGGTCGTTGGCCTGCTGCGCAGCTTTGAGCTGCTCCTTTGCGCCCTGCAAAGCCGCCTCGTACTGCGTGAGGCTCCGGCGCTGCAAATCGAGCTTTTCGGTGAGCAGCGTCTGTTTGGCCGCAAGTCCCGTGACGCTGGTATCCAACTCCTTGATGCCCACGGTAGCGAGCTTGAAGCGGCTCTCGGCCAGGGCAATCTGCTTGCCGAAGGTGGCAATGGCCGCGCGGCTCTCGTCGATGGAGCGGCCCGCAGCGTCCCAATTCGTCTGCGCCAGACGCAAAGACTGATTGCAGCGGGTGATCTCCGCCTGCGTGCTCCGAACGGCGGCGCGGGCGTTGTTGAGGTTGACACCCGCCGTGCTCACCGCGTCGGCGGCGCTTTGTGTGCTCTTTTGGAGGGCCGTGTTCTGCCCGGCGAGCTTTTTGACCTCCTGCACGGAGGCGCGGTACTCGGTCTTGAGCGCGTCCAGATTGGCCCGCGCGGCGATGGTGGCGGAGTCGCTGTCGCCCAGCGTCTGCGAAAAGGCGCGCACCTGCTGCGCGGCGGCGGCCACCTGTGCCCTGAGCGCCTCCTGAGCGGCTCTGGCGTCGGTAAGGCGCTGGGCGTAATCGCCCTGCCGGGCAAAGCACTCCTGCAGCTTGTCGTTGGCGGCGGTGAGCGCGCGCTCGTACTGCGTGACGGCCTGCTGTTGAAGCGTGAGCCGCCGCTCGAGCGTGGACAGCTGCGTACTCAGTCCTTCCGCACTCTGCTCGAAGCCCTCCACGCCCGCGGCGGCAAGGCGGAACTGGCTCTCCGCTTCGGCGATCTGCTTTTGGACAGAGCGGATGTTGCGGGTAAAGTTGTCTGTTTGAAGCGACAGGGACACCACCAGGTCGCGGAGGGTTTCGCTCATCTTCTCTCACCTGCCAATCGCATAAAAAGAAGCGGCCATGAATTGCCGCTGAATTTCGGGTTGAATTTGACGGTAAATACGGGTATACTAAGACCGGAAAGGAGCTGATTCCATGCCCAGCATCGTCCCTATCTCCGACCTGAAAAACTACAGCGAAGTGCTGCGTTCCTGCGATCAGGGCGCCACCGTATACCTGACCAAAAACGGGCGCGGGAAATATGTCGTGCAGAGCCTTGCCGAATATGAAAAGTTGCAGGCGACCGTCAGCCTTCTGGCAGAGCTGTCCAAAGGGATTGACTCCTATCACAAAGAGGGCGGCCTGACCGTCGATGAAGCCTTTGACGGACTGGAGGTCTGACATGGCCCGCGTGATCGTCTCCAGAGAAGCGCGGAACGACCTCGTTTCCATCCGGGATTACATCCGCGACGAGCTTTGCAACCCTGACGCGGCGCGGAGAATCCTTGCCCAGCTTAAAAAGAGCGTCTCCTCGCTGGAACATCATCCCGGTCGCAGCAAACCTCTGGATGCGCTGATCGCGGTACATACCGAGTATCGGTACCTGATCTGCGAAAATTACTGCGTCTTCTATGTGTGCATGGAAAGTACAGTGCTTGTCGTCCGCATCCTTCACCAGCGTCAGGACAGTTTCCGGGCGCTGTTCCTGTCCGAATGAGCTTTATGGCTTCACATCCGGCCACACCTCGTCGATATGGCGTCGGCGGGGTTTCTTTTTTTCCGCCTCCCGCCTTGCGTTCCACGCGCGAATCCTGAGAAACCCCGGCAGATCCATCCGGTCGATCTCGTCCATGCGCCATCCACCCTCCAGAAGGCTGTTGTAGGTGGAATAGATGAAATCAGGCAGCGTCAGGCGGTCGCCGCCGGGGTTTCCGTCTTCGCTGCCTTCGTAGGGAACTCATCCAGAATGCTGGTCGTCTGTGTCTGCATAGCCATGAGCGCCAGCGCGATGTCGTGCATGAGCCGGTCCACCGGGTAGTGATCCAGCACGTCGTCGGGCGTGAACTGGTTGCCGAACAGGATGCAGAACCAACGGATCATCACGTCCATGGCCTCGCCGATGGACAGCTCTTTGGCATCCTCCGGCGTCTCCCCCTTGAGGGCGGCATTCGAGAGCGCGACGATGCGGCTGTACATCTTTGCCGCGGGTTCCATCTCCCGCAGCGCGCGCCCGGTGATGAAATCCACGGTGTACTTTTTTCCGTTCAGGGTGCAGGTAATCATGGGGCTTGCCCTCCTTTCTGCGCGGGGAACGCACACCGCCTACCGGCGTATCACCGGCAGCGGTGTGCGTTTTGATTACGGCTCTGTGGTGAAGGCGGGCTCGTACACCGTTTCCAGGAACGTGGCCGCCTTGGAGGCGTCAAAGCCGTTCTGGCCCTCGTCGGCCACCGCCTGATAGCGCCCGTCGTGGGTGCGCTTGATGGCCGTCCACTCCACGGAGCCGTTCTGTCGGGTGATGGTCTTGCCCTCCTTGGTCTTGTAGCTCTCCGTCATGGGCTTGGCGCGCACCTTGTAGAGCCACACGTAGCGGAACGCGCCGTCCGACTTCTCCGACTTGAAGCCCACGGCGAAATAGGGCGGACGGTCGGACGCGGTGCGCACCAGCACGCCGTTGTCGTCGATCTGGTTGCCGAAAATCATCTCCTGGATGGCCAGCGGCACATCCGCCATGGAGGTGGAGAAGGTCAGCTCCGGGTCGGGATAGAGCACGTCAAACTCGATGTCGTCGGCGTACTGGATGTCCGGGTCGGTGTTGTCGGGGGTGATGGTCGCTTCAATCGCGCCCGCCACCAGCTGCAGCTCGCCATAGGTATGGCTGGTGTCGGTGTCCTCCGTGAGCGGCGCGATCACCACGTTTTTAAGGCCCACGGTCGAGGCGACCTGCGGGGATGCGGTAGGGGTTGCCATGGTCGATTCCTCCAATCGTTACAGTCGGTCGATGGCGTCCCGCAGCCCGTCGCGGATGATCTCATAGGCTTCATCCGCGCGGGTGTCGTAGGCGGGACGGATAAAGGGATGCGCGGGGGCGGGCGCGGGGCCGCCGTGCCCGTACTCCACGGGTGTGGCGTAGTACGCGCCCTCCTCCTTGCGGTGCACACCGATGGTGATGCTCTTTCCGCTTTGTCGGCGCTTCTTCACCGGGCCGATGCGGATGGAGCGGCTCAGTACCCCGGTGATGATTTTGGGATCTCTGGAGGCGTTGGCCTTCATCTGCTGGTGGATGGGCCGGGCGGCGGCCTCCAGAATGCGGCGGGCTGCGGGCGCGCCCGCGCCGTCCGCGTCCATGCGCCCGGCCATGCCCGCGATGTCCGAGGCAAGGCCGTCAAAGCCCTGCGTTTCAAGGGGCACCGGGCGTCACCTCCGTTTGCAGGCACCACGTCCACTGCACGGTGAACTGCGTGGTGGCGGTGTCGTAGGCGGGCTGGTTGTAGCCCTTGTCCGATTCCTCCACCATGAAAAAGCCCGCGTCGTACATGGCGGCGCGGATGCGGCCGGCGGTGTCCGTGGGGTCGATATCGCTCCAGAGATTGAGGTACACATAGGTGCGGTAGGCCGTCACCCGATCGTCCTGATGGGCGGCTTCCGTGGTGGTGGTGGAGTACACGGCGTACTGCGCGGGCGGGTTCTGGTTTGCGGAGGTCGCGCGCCACACGCCCGCCATGACCGGGATGCCGATGCCCTTGAGGGCTTCCTGCACCTGCCTCATCCGCTCACCCCCTTGGAGAGCGACGCCTTCAGGCCCAGATACGTGCGTTTGAAGGCATACTCGCCCAACGTGGAGATGTCCCACTTCTCGCCCCGGAAGCGCACCCACATGCCGGGTTTGACGTCCGCGCGATAGCGGATGGTGAAGTTGATGACGGCCTCGGTGTTCATCACGTCGGCGGCGCGGTAGTGCTGGTTGCCCGCATCCACGGCCGCGGCCCAGACCCGGCAGACGACCACGTCATGGGGAATGGGGTAGCCGTTTTGGTTGACGGTGTTTTCGGTATAGCCGATCTCCACCAGATGGCGAAGATCGCCGGGATGCGGATCGGATTCAAAGTTCTTATAGCCGCGCAAGCGTCATCACCTCCGGCGCGTAGCGTCTCAGAACATCTTTTCCGGGTCCCGATACGGGTAGAGCAGGTTCTGAAAGGCCAGCATCATGGCGCCATACGTCGTGCGGTCGGGCACATCCCGGTTTTCGTAGTAGAAGCTCACAAAGAGCAGCACCGCCAGACGCACAGGCTCGGGCGCTTCCTCGGAAAACGGCGCGCGGCAGTAGTCCTCCGCGACGGCCTGCGCCTGACGGATCAGGCTTTCCAGATAGGCGTCCTCCGCGTCGTGGTCAATGCGCAGATGGGCCTTGACTTCACAAAGCGTCACGATCACGTCGCATCACCGGAGGGCTCCCGCATGAGGCCCGCCTCGCGCAGCGCGAGCAGCAGGGCGTTGAAGTCCGCGCGCAGGGCAGCGACGGTTGCCGCTTCGCTTTCCGCGATATAGGGCAAACTGGCTCCGCCGCCAGGGGGTAAATCGAACAGCCCCTCCGCGCCTTCGACCGTCGCGCCGGGCAGGAAGGTCAGCTTGCCGCCGACAACCCATTCGTTTCCGCCGTGCGCGTGAAAGTTTCTTGCCGTGTGGTCCATGCGTTCTCATCCTCCTTACGCGCTCTTCATGGCCAGACACTTGACGCCCTCCGTCTGCACCAGCCGCCCGTCCACGCGCTGGGTCACGCGGAAGCCCACCTGCCCGGTGGCCGCGTAGAGCTCGCTTAGCCGCTGCATGGAGCGGCCCTCGCGGTCCGCGATCCAGTAGCTGGACAGGTCGCCGAAAAGAATCGGCTTGGCCGACGCGGCGATTGTGGGCATGTGCGTAGAGGTGACCAGCCGGTAGCCCAGCAGCCTGTCCGGCTCGCCCTCCTTCATGCCCGGCTGCCAGAGGTACTGCGAGTTTCCGTCCTTGAGCTTGCGGATGGCCTTGATGGTCGAGTCGTGCATGAGGAACACCGCGCGCTTGCGGTAGGGGGCCTTGAGAGAGTAGATCAGGTCAAGCAGCTCGTCGGAGGTAAGCGCGGTGGCGCTGGCCGCGGTCACGCCGGTCGCCGCGCCATTGGTCGCGTTCAAAAGGCCGTAGGGCTTGCCGGAGCCATCGCCGCTGATGAACGCCGCCTCCTCGGCGTCGCCCACGCGGCGGGCGAACTCGGTGGCGATGTAGCTTTCCACGTCAAACACGCTGTCCTGCAGAAGCTCGTCGGACACCTTAATCATGGACGCGATCTTGTGCGCCCCGATGGTGATCTGCCCGAAGGCGTCGTCGGATTCGGGGATCGTGCCTTCCTCCTCGACCCAGCTGGCCGTGCCGTGGGAAGCCACCAGCGGGATCTTGCGATCGCCGGAGGCGGTGCGGATGATCTTGCACAGCGTGCGCAGCCTGTTTTCTTCCCGCAGCGCGTCCACCAGCGTGCGCTCGTACTCGTCGGGGACGAGGTAGCCGCCCTCGCTGTCGGTGCCGATCTGCAGCGCGTTCTGCACGGAAAAATGGCCGCCGCGGCTTCGCATGGCGGTCCAGAAGGCCGATTTGTACTCGTCGGAGCCGCGGCCCGTGCGCTGGCCGGGGCGGCTTTCCGGGCGGGAGGCCAGCGGCGATGCGGTCGGCGCGTTCATCTCGCGCTCCAGCGCGTCGGCGCGTTCCGCGCGCTCGATGGCGTGGCCCAGATCGACCACCTCCTGCTCCATGCGCTCGTACTGCTCCGTGTCCTCGGCGGAGAGCATGCCGTTTTCGTCCTGATGCTCGCCAAGGAAGGCCTTTGCCCTGTCCCAGATCTCGCCGCGCCTTCTGCGCATGTCATGGATGTTGTTCATGGGGATTCCTCCTTATCGTTTCGTGGGGGTAATGAGCGCCAGCCGCTTTTGCAGCTGGATGACGGGGGTGCCGGGGCTTTGGGATGCCTGTGGGTCGCTTGCGGCAGCGCTGGCGCTCGCCCCGCGGATGGGCCGCCGGCGATCCAGCCAGTTCTGTGCCTTTGCTTTGGCATCCGCAAGGCTGGTTTCATGAGAAAAGGCAGCGTTGAGAATCCCGCTGCCCATGTCGATCATTCCGTCGATGAAGCCCTCCTGCAGCGCCTGTCCGGCGTCCATCCAGGTGGTATTGCGCATCATGGCGCTGATCTCGTCCCGCGTCTTCCGGCAGCGCCTGCCGTAGACGTTGAGGATGCTCTCCTTGCACGCCCTGAGCAGGCGGACGGCCTCCTCCAGATCCCGCTCGTTGCCCCAGACCATGACGCCGGGGTCGTGAATCATCCACAGGGAACCGGGGGTCATCTCCAGCCGGTCGGCCGCCATGGCCAGCACTGTGGCCGCCGAGGCCGCCGTGCCGGAGACGATGATGTGGACGCTGCCGGGATAGGCGTGCAGGTCGTCGAACATCCGCACCGCCGCGTTGCAGGAGCCGCCGTAGCTGTTGAGGAAAATGCGCAGGTCCCCGTGCGCTTCCTCTCCGTCCGGATAGAGCATCCCGTGCAGCGCCTCGGGCGTGATCTCGTCGCCGAACCACGCCTCGTCGTCGATGTAGCCGTTCAAGTGAATGTCTCTCAAGTGTCATCACCTTCTTTCTGCTTCTTTCCCTCCGCCGGTTCGCCCTCGCTCCGCCCTGCCGGTCCCGCGGGCGTGCCCAGCCCGGCCTGGCTGATGGGAATCATGTTGCCGTTGACCAGATAGGCGTCTCCGCCCTCCTCCGCGGCGATGGGATTGAGGTTTTCCAGCGCGCGAATGTCGTTTGCGCTCATCCAGCCGTTCTGCCGGGCGATGGCGTAGCCCTCCATGCGGCTCTTGTAGTCGCCGCGCATCAGACCGTCGATGTTGAACTGCACATAAAAACGCCCCTTTTCGTTTTCCGAAATCAGGGCGCGGTTGATCGCCTGCTCGATGCGCACCAGCCAGGGGCGGATGGTGTGGACGGCGAAGGAGATGTTCTGGCTTTCGATGTTGGAAAACGTCGCCCGCTCCAGATCGCCGATCATGTGCGGCGGCACGCGGAAGATGCGGCAGATCTCCGTCACCTGGAACTTGCGGGTTTCGAGGAACTGCGCCTCGTTGTTGGGCATGGACAGGGGCGTAAACGTCATGCCTTCTTCCAGCACCGCCACCCGCCCGGTGTTTCCCGAGCCGCCGTAGGCTTCGTTCCAGCTGGCGCGCAGGGCGGCGGGGTCCTTCACCGTATTGGGATGCGTGAGGATGCCCGAGGGCCGCGCACCGTTGGCAAAGAACCTGCTGCCGTACTCCTCTGCCGCGATGCCAAGGCCGATGGCCGCCTTTTCCAGCGCGATGGGGCTGTACCCCATGACGCCGTCAAAGCCGAGGCCGGGGATGTGCAGCACGTCCTCCGGCGCGAGATACGCGAGTTTTCCGTCGGAGGTCGTGTAGGTGTAGGTCAGCTTGCCCCTGCTGTCCCGGTCCACGGCCATGCGGTCGGGCAACAGCGGATACAGCCCCATGATGCCGCTTCGGCCCGAGCGGAGGATCTGGCAATAGCTGTTTCCGTAGAGCAGCAGGTGCGAGAGCATGACCTCGCGCCAGACAAAGCTGGTCATCTCGGCGTTCGGCTCATCGTGCAGCAGGCGGTAGAGCGGATGCTCGCCGGCCTTTCGGCTGCCCGAGTCGGTCGCCTCATACACATGCAGCGGCAGGCTGGCGACGGTCTCGGCGATGACCCGCACGCAGGCGTACACCGCGGAAACCTGGATGGCCGAGGTTGGGGTAACGGACTTGCCGGAAAGGCTCGCGCCGTAGTAAAAGCCGGGCGCGGCGGAGACGGCGTCCCGGGGAGATGCCCGCCTGGCGGGCTTGTCCCGGGCGCGGAACAGGCCAGGAAATGGATTTTTCATAAAAGCCTCCTGATTACAGGCATGAAAAAAGCACCTCATCGCTGAGATGCTCTCCATGTGTCATTCCATGCCGTCTCCGACGGCAGACGGTCTCAATGCTCCTCGTCGATGTAGCGCACGTTGGTCAGAAAAGCGAACAAGCCCTCCAGCCGGCCGCGCTTATCGGTGTCGGGTTCCACAAGATAGCGAAAGGCGCACTGTTCCCTGATAAATTCTTTTGCCCGCTCCATGTTCGTAATGTTTGGATAGCGCTCATCGGTAACGAGGTATTTTTTCAGTCGGGCGTTTGCTTCGGGACCCATCAGGTGGTTGGTGTACAGGCGGCGGCGCAGCTTTTTCGTGCGGCCGACGTAGAGCGTTTCACCCGTGTCCTTGAGGAAGATGACATACACGCCCGCTTCATCCTTGGGCAGCATTGACGGCTTGAGCTGGTCAAAATCGTACTGCGGGCTGTTCATGAGCTTTTCGAACAGATGCCGGGCCTCCGCATGCGGCTCAAGACGCCGGTAAACCTCCAGATTCATGACGACCAGATCATTCCGGCCATCGACCTCAACGCGCACGGGTTCTGCGGTTTTGTGGCAAAGCTCGCTTACGTCTTCGGGGTTTTGCAGTGCGGAAATAGGGATAGTTTGCATTTGAAGCCTCCAACGGATTTGTGCTGTGGCCAGTATAGCATAGGGTTTGAAAACTGTCAAAATAAACCTGTGTTATTACAACCCTCTCCCCGTTTTCCGATCATGGCACGCCTTGCAAAGCGCCTGCCAGTTCCCCTCGTCCCAGAACAGCGTTTGATCGCCCCGATGCGGGACGATGTGGTCAACCACGCTCGCCGGGACGGTCTTCCCGCGTTTCAGACATTCCGCGCACAGCGGATGCCCGCGCAGGTAGCGGTCACGGGCCGCGCGCCATTCACGGCCGTAACCCCTACGATGGGCATTTTCTCTTGCATACTGGCCGCGATGCGCTTCGCAGTATACCCCGTCCGACAGGTTCGGGCAGTCCGGATGACGGCAGGGGCGCTTGGGTTTTCTGGGCATCCTCTCACCTCTCTACGATACGTAGGTTGCAACTTTCCTCCGGGCGTGATAGGCTCTAGGGCAAGGAGGGATTGCATGCAGAGCTATGTAACCGGAGAGATCATCCGCGGCCTGCGCGAGAAGCGGCGGTTGACCCAGCGCGATCTGGCGCAGCGACTGAACGTGAGCGACAAGACCATCTCCAAGTGGGAGACGGGGGGTTCACTTAGATAAAGATACCACATCAATCCCACGCTGACTTTTGCTCAACCGATACAGCCGGAGGGCTGGATAACAAGAAAAGGCGGTATGCGCCCCGTGGAGGGGTAGCGTACCGCCTTTTCTTGTGGGG
>DVIV01000011.1 GCA_018710985.1 Candidatus Limiplasma pullicola | reverse complement strand
CTGCCCTATGATGACAGCGCCTATGATGAAGCGGCTGTCTATGATGACGGGATGGCCTATGAAGATGAAACTTCCTATGATGACTATGCGGAGGGAGCAGCCTACGACGACGGTTACGAGGATGCGCAATCCGGTGCAGATGGACATTTTTCTGACGACCACGAAGATGGGGCCGGTCAGGGATACGATGACAGCGCTTTCCGCCGGCCTGCCGGCGAGGCGGAGCCTGTGACGGGTCGCCGCCGCAGAAGCCGGGGGCACCGTGTGGATTCCTGATACGCCAGACTTGAGGGCCGTCCCGCCGCAATGGAGGGACGGCCCTCAGACTGTCAAAAAGCCCATTTGGGGAGGTTTGGAGGGCCCGCAGGTCCTCCAAAATGAAATCGTATCGCCCGGCTTTGCCGGGCGGGCGGGGAGTTTGCGCCCCTGGGCGCAAACATTTCTTAAGCATCTGGCGAAAAAGGCCGCCGCAAGCGGACTTTTTCGACAAGCTGCGTGCCCGTCCCGTCAGGACGGGCGCTTTTTTTTGCACAGCCGATTGACAGAAAAGGTACACATATGTACAATAGATTTATCCACGCTTAAGGAGGCGATTCGGTGAACCGCGATCATGTGGCCTTGACGGAGGCGGAATGGAAGATCATGCTGCTTCTGTGGGAAAAAAGCCCGTGGACCATGATGGAGCTGACCCGCGCTCTGGCTGAGGATACGGGCTGGAGCAAGCATACGGTCATCACCATGCTCAAGCGCATGGCCGTGAAGGGAACTGTGCGCATCTGCGAGGACGGACCGGTGAAGACGTATTTCCCGGCTGTCAGCAAGGACCGGGTGGCGCGCGAACAGACGCAGACGCTTCTCAAGCGGCTGTTTTCGGGACGGGCCTCGCTGCTGGTCAACGATATGGTGGAACAGGGCGAGCTGGATGATGAGGAGCTGCGGGAGCTTCAGAATATCATCAACCGTGCGGAAAAACAGAAAAAAAACAGGAAAGTGGAACCAAACGATCCTTCCTGAGCGTCTAACATATATAGATCGGTTTTTACAAATGCGTCCTCTGAAGGGAGGCTATCCCCCCATGCGGAGCATGACCGTTTTCAACTATCTGCTGGAAGCCACCGTTATCGGCAGCGTGATGATTCTGCTGGTGATCGCCGTGCGCGCGCTCCTGCGCGAGCGGCTGGGCAGCCGCGCCATCTATGTGGCCTGGCTGCTGGTGGCGCTGCGCCTGCTGCTGCCGCTTTCCCTGCCCAACCCGGCGATGGATGAATTCCGTCCCGGCTTTTCCGTGGACGTGGCCGCCCGCCCCGTGGCGGACCAGGTGCGTCAGCGCGTGATTGACGCCAGCTACAGCGCCTCCAGCCTGCTGGACGGCGCGGAAGGCGGCGCCCTGGAGGCGCTGGCCCAGCATACCAGCAGCGGCGAGGCCGGAAAGTGGATTCTGCTGGGCTGGCTGTGCGTGGCGCTGATTCTGGGCGGCGTGATGGCGTGGCATAACGTGCGCTTCCGGGCACGGGTGCAGCGCGACCGCGTGCGTACCCTGGAAGGCGATGAGCAGGCCATGCTGGAAGCGCTGTGCCAGCGCTACCGGGTCAAGCCCGTACCCGTGTATTTTGTGGACCGCATCCCCTCCGCGTGCCTGATCGGGGTGGTACATCCCTTTATCGCCGTCCCGCTGGACACCGCGCCGGAGCATTTGTCGCTGGTGCTGGCGCATGAGCTGTGCCACCGGCGCGCGCATGATCCGCTGTGGAGCATCGTGCGCAACTGCTGCGTGGCGCTGCACTGGTTCAATCCCCTGGTGTGGCTGGGCGCGCGCCTCAGCCGCGTGGACGGCGAAATGGCCTGCGACGACCGCGTGACCGCCAGGCTGCAGGACATTGACCGCCTGGCCTATGCCAACAGCATCGTAAGCGGCTCCGACCGGGGCGGAAACGCGGCCTGCGTGCATGCTACCGGCACCACGCTCACCGGCAGGCATCTGAGAAAGCGCGTGACCGCCGTGATCCGCTGCGTGCGGGGGAACCGCTGGGCCATCGCCCTGGGCTCCTTTGCGGCGGCGGCCGTACTGCTGGTTTCATTTGCCACCAGCGAAAGCGAGCCTTTGCCCACCGTGGCGGAGGTGCCGGAGGTGTCCTGGACGGCGTCCGCCTCGCCTCTGGAGGACGGGGACGCGGCCATCGCATGCGCCAAGCGCTTTTTTGAAAGCGCCTTCGTTCTGGAGGACACCGACCGCTACGCCTTTACCGCCGCGCTGGTGGACGGGGAATGGCGCGTGGAGGCCCGCCTCTCGCTGGATTCGCTGCCGATTGTCATGCGGTTTTCCAGGGAGGGCTATGTGCTGGAATACGACGGCACCCGCGCCCTGAACGGCCTGTCCTTCACGGACACGTCCTATACGCACCGGACCCTGACCGACAGCGTGGACCGGTACATTCAGGCGTTTATGGATGCGCTGGTGCCGGGGGCCGAATGGGACAGCGCCGGAGCGACGGCGGACGTCCGCGCAGGGAATGTGCGCCTGGTGGATGTGGCGATGAGGGATGCGGACGGAAGCCCGGCGTACCAGCTGACGCTGCAGGTGGAGCCCGCAGCCCGCGTGCTGTATTATCTCAACGAATCGGCCGGCTGAAGAGCTCCGGGCGCGCCGGGGCAGACGAAAAAACAGACGAACCCGCGTATCATACGCGGGTTCGTCTGTTTTCTGACCCCGATCAGGCCTGACGGTGAGCGGCGAAGCACTCGCTGCAGTAGATGGGGCGGTCGCTCTTGGGGATGAAGGGGACGGTCGTGGGCGCGCCGCAGGCGGCACAGGTCGTCTCGTACATCTCGCGAGGAGCGGAAGCGCGGTTCGCCTTGCGGGCCGCACGGCATTCCTTGCAGCGGGTGGGCTCGTTTTGGAAGCCCTTCTCGGCGTAGAACTCCTGCTCGCCGGCGGTAAACACGAATTCAGCGCCGCAGTCACGGCAAACCAGCGTCTTGTCTTGGTACATGATAGGGTATCCTCCGATCCAATGATGTTGTGCATCCGGCTGACCTGGTCTTTGACCCCACACTCGCCGACGGGAAGGTCTGCTCATCGCTTCCGCGCCCTACTCGCCTTCTCTCGCCGCCTGGGCGGCGGTCGGTCTTACACCTAGAACGCGCCATGCTCACCGGGGCTTTGCCCGGCTTACGTGGACCGTTTTGCCCGCGTCTGGCATCGGCTTGCAACCACAGACCCGGATGCAACGTCCACATTATAGCCCGTATTTTCCAAAAAAACAAGCGCCATTTGTGTGTGCGGGGGGGTTGAAACGACAATTACGCTTTAAAAAGTGTATCATTCGACAGATTCTATTTACAGCCGGGCCGTCGGTATGGTATGCTGTAGGACGTAGTAAAATGGGAGAGAATCGGAATGCATGCCAAAGGGAGCGTGCACAGGAGGAAGTTTGCGCATGGATGTGATGACGGTTTTATCATTGCTGGGCGGCCTGGGACTGTTTTTGTTCGGCATCAAGACGATGGGCGACGGCCTGGAGCAGGCGGCCGGCAGCAAAATGAAGCGCCTGCTGGAGGCCCTCACCCGCAACAAGCTGACGGCTGTGCTGGTGGGCCTGCTGGTAACGGCGGTGATTCAGTCCTCCAGCGCCACCACGGTGATGGTGGTGGGCTTCGTCAATGCGGGGCTTTTGTCCCTGAGCAAGGCCATCGGGGTGATCATGGGCGCCAACATCGGCACCACCGTGACCTCCCTGATGCTGTCGGTCAAACTGAATTTCGGCGTTCTGTTTACCGCCGTGGGTGCGATTTGCCAGCTGGCGGGCACCCGGTCCAGTTTCAAGCTGTTTGGGCAGATCATGATGGGACTGGGCATTTTGTTTGTGGGCATGGACGCCATGACCGCCGCCATGGAGCCGCTGCGCGACTGGCAGGGTTTCCGCGACATGATGGAGCTGGCCAAGAACCCGTTTGTGGGCGTACTGGTGGGCGCGGGGGTCACGGCGCTTTTGCAGAGCAGCTCGGCCAGCGTGGGCATTCTGCAGGCCTTGGCGGCGACGGGCGCGATCAGCCTGCAGGCGTCGCTGTTCATCCTCTTTGGCCAGAACATCGGCACCTGTGTGACGGCGCTGCTGGCCAGCGTGGGCGCCAACCGCACGGCCAAGCGCGCCGCGGTGGTGCACCTGCTCTTCAACGTGATCGGCGCGGCCATCTTCATCGTTCTGGCGCTCGCATTGCCGCTGGCCTCGTGGATTGAAGCGCTGGCGGGGGAGAACCTGCGGCTGCAAATCGCTTTCGCGCACATCATCTTCAACGTGGTGACGACGCTTCTTCTGCTGCCGCTCAGCAGCCTTCTGGAAAAGCTGGCGTACCTGGTGGTACGCGGGGAGGACAAGCAGCAGGAGCCCATGCGCCTGGAATACTTCGACGCACGCCTGTTTTCCACGCCGCCGGTGGCGGTGCAGCAGCTGTTCCGCGAGGTGCAGCGCATGGCGGACATCGTGACCGCCAACTACCGCTTCGCCATGCAGTATTACTTTGCGCCCAAGGACCTGGCCGTGGATGAGTTTGACAACCGCGAGCAGGTGATCGACTTCCTCAACGCCGAAATCACCCAGAACCTGATCGAGCTCAAGGGCCTCAACCTGCGGGGCGAGGACATCCGGCTGGTGGGTTCGCTGTTTCACGTGGTCAACGATCTGGAGCGCATCGGCGACCACAGCATGAACATTGTGGAGATCGGCTCGGCGCGCAAGAAGGAGAAGCTGCGCTTCTCCGGCAAGGCCGAGCGCGAGATCGAGGAGCTCAGCGGCATCGTGACCAGCATGCTGGACAAGAGCATTCATATCGTAAGGCGGCAGATCACCGACGTTGAGATCATAGGCGAGGTGATCGAGCTGGAAAGCCAGGTGGACAAGCTGTGCGAAAGCCTGGCGGACCACCACGTTGACCGTGTGAAAAACAAAAAGTGCACGCCGAGAAACGGCATGCTCTATCTGGATATGCTCAACAACCTGGAGCGCATCGCCGACCATGCGGATAACCTGGCCTCCTCGGTGGAATCGGACCGCCGCGACAACCGCCTGCTGTGGTAGGCGCGCGTCATCCCTCGCGCACCAGCCCGCCCTCCACGCGGTAGCGCCGGTCTGCCCGCGCGGCCACAAACGGGTCGTGCGTGATGAGCACTACTGTATGCCCGCTATGATGCAGCTGGTCAAACAGGTCCAGAAGCTCGTTGCGGCTGTCCACGTCCAGCGCGCCGGTGGGCTCGTCGCACAAAAGCAGCCGAGGCGAATAGCACAGCGCGCGCGCCACGGCCACGCGCTGCTGCTGGCCTCCGCTCATCTCGCAGGGTCGGCTCTGCCCGCGCCCGGCCAGGCCGACGCGCGCGAGGGCCTCGGCCGCCCGGCGCGCGCGCTCGGCTTCCGGCACGCCGCGCAGCATCAGCGGAAAGGCCACGTTGTCCGCCGCCGTCAGCTTGCTCAAAAGCTGGTAGCCCTGAAACACGAAGCCGATTTTTTCCCGCCTCACGCGGCAGAGCGCCCGGGCGTCCAGGCGGCTCACGTCCTCGCCGTCCAGCACGTAGCGGCCGCCGGTGGGCGTGTCCAGACAGCCCAGGATGTGCATCAGCGTGCTCTTGCCCGAGCCACTGGCCCCTACAAACGCTACGTATTCCCCCGGACGGATGCGCAGGTCCACCCCGTGCAGCACGCATTGCGGCGGCTGCCCGCCGCGGCCGGGATAGGTTTTGACGATGCCCTGCATGCGAATCAAGCGCGGTCCCTCCTCTGTGCTCCAGTATGCCCGGGGGCTTTGTTCCTATGCCGTTTCAGGGGGGAGAAAGCATTGCAAATGGCCGGAAAATCCATTATAATGATAGTTGCGAATCCCACCGGCCAAAAAGAACATAAGGAGAGGTGCTTTTCCATGGGCTATCGTGACAACTACGAGGCGTGGCTCCGCGACTTTGCCAGCGATGAGGCGACTGTTGCCGACCTTCAGGCCATCGCGGGAGACGAAAAGGAAATTGAAGACCGCTTCTACAAAAATCTCAGCTTCGGTACCGCGGGCATGCGCGGCGTGCTGGGCGCGGGTATGAACCGCATGAACATATATACCGTGCGTCGCGCGACCCAGGGCCTGGCGGACTATCTCAGCGACGCGGAGAAGCAGCGCGGCGTGGTCATCGCCTATGACAGCCGCCGCATGAGCGCCGAGTTTGCCAAGGAGACCGCGTTGGTGCTTTGCGCCAACGGCGTGAAGGCGTACCTGTTTGACGCGCTCAGGCCCGTGGCGCTGCTCTCCTTCGGCGTGAGGCACCTAAGCGCCGCGGCCGGCGTGGTCATCACCGCCAGCCACAACCCGCCCCAGTACAACGGCTACAAGGTCTACGGCGAGGACGGCGCCCAGCTGGGCCCGGAGGCTGCGGCCGTCGTGACGGAAAAGATCAACGCGCTCAGCTTCACGGCTCCCAGACGCATGGACGAGGACGCCGCCAAGGCCGCCGGGCTGCTCAGCATCATCGGCGACAAAGAGGTGGACGACGACTATATCGCGCGGGTCAAGACCCTTTCCATCAACCCGGAGATCGTGGCGGAAGCGGGCAAGAACCTCAAGATCGTCTACACCCCCATCCACGGCAGCGGCAACGTGCCCGTGCGCCGCATCCTGCGCGAGATCGGCATCACCAACGTGAGCGTGGTCAAGGAGCAGGAGGCCCCCGACCCCAACTTCTCCACCGTCCGGGTGCCCAACCCCGAGGACCCCGCGGCCTTCACGCTGGCGATCAAGCTGGCCAACGAGGTCGGCGCGGATGCCATCTTCGGCACCGACCCGGACTGCGACCGCCTGGGCGTGGCCGTGCGCGAGAAGGACGGCAGCTTCCGCCTGCTGACCGGCAACCAGATCGGCTGCCTGATGCTCTACTACATCCTCAGCTGCAAGAAGGCGCAGGGCAAGCTGCCAAAGAACGGCGCCGTGGTCAAGAGCATCGTCTCCACCGAGCTGGCGCGCGCCATCTGCAAGGACTTCGGCGTGGCGCTGTTCGACACGCTGACGGGCTTCAAGTTCATCGGCGAAAAGATTCAGCAGTTCCAGGACACCGGCAGCCATACCTTCCTGTTCGGCTTTGAGGAAAGCTACGGCTTCCTCTCCAGCACCTTTGTGCGCGACAAGGACGGCGTCAACGCCTCTTTGCTCATCGCCGAGGCCGCCTGCTACTACAGCACCCAGGGCAAGACCCTCTGCGACGTGATGGCCGAAATCTTCGAGCGCTACGGCTACTATCTGGAGCATGTGGAGTCCACCACGCTGCCGGGCATCGACGGCCTCAAGGTGATGGCGGACATCATGGCCCGCATTCGCAAAAACCCGCCCGCTGAGATCGGCGGGGTGAAGGTGGCCCGCGTGCTGGACATCATGGCCGGCACGGAAACCGACGTGGCCACCGGCAAGGTGACGAAGCTGGACTACCCGGAGAGCGACGTGCTCTACTTCGCCATGGAGGGCGGGCACTTCGTGTGCGTGCGCCCCAGCGGCACCGAACCCAAGATCAAGCTCTACGTCAACGTCAACGACCGCGATCAGGCCAGGGCGCAGGCGCTGCTTGACCACCTGACCGCCGAGGCGCAGAAGCTGCTCAAATAACGCGGACAAACGGCAAAGGCCCCGGAGCATGCCGCTCCGGGGCCTTAGTTTATCGAATAAAGCCGCCTTATTCCTTCCCCTGCACCTTCCCAAGCGCCCAGGCCAGCGCCGCGCCCGCCGCGAAGCAGGCCGCGTACACCAGCCAGTCGCCCGCGCCCATGGCGAAGGTGTAGCCGGGCGAGATCAGCAGCTTGACCGGCGGCAGTATGACCACCGTGGAGGCCAGCACCACGCCCACCACCGCATGCATGAACAGGGAGTACCAGCGCCTGAGGCAGTAGCCCACGCCGCGGGAGAGCAGCACAACGGTCAAGAGCAGGCACACGCCCATGGGCAGAATCACGCCCAGGTCCAAAGCGCCGATGGAGGCGTACATGGGCGTGGCCAGCCCCAGGAAAAAGAAGATATTGGAGGGGCTCATGCCCGGCACGATGATGCCGAGGCCCCACAATACGCCGCACAGGCACCACCAGCCGAAGTTGGGGACCACGTTGGCCTGACCGCCCAGGGACATGGGAATCATCCAGGCGAGCATCACCAGCAGCGTAATCACCAGCGCGGCCAGGGAGCCGCGGGCCACGCCCTCCTGCCGCGCCTCGCGCAGAAGGCTGGGCAGCGTGCCCACGATCAGGCCGATAAAGAGGAAGATGGCCGCCGTTTCGGACCGCTCCAGAAAGTCGCCCAGGAGCCTGGAAATGCCCAGCGTGCCCACCAGCATGCCGATTGCGATGGGCCAGAAGAAGCCGATCTGCTTTTTGAACTGGTGGATGGGGTCGGCCAGGAGGGCCATCATCGGCTTGTAGATGCCCATGATGACGCACAGGGCGCCGCCGCTGATGCCCGGAAGCAACGCGCCGATGGCGATGACCGCGCCCTTGAGAATGCCCAGCAGGGGGCTTTGACGGGGGGTATCCTGCAATGCAAGCACATCCTTTCGTATGCATAAACAAAATCAGTATACCACAGCCGGACCGGAAAGCCCACTTGCCCGGCCCAAAAAAGGAAAATCTTAACGGTGCGTTAGCGCCTGCCCTCCGAGCCGGAAAATGTTTGACCTGCCGTGCGGGCCGGCGAGTGGGCCGCCCCCCGCCCCAAGCAGCCATACGGGCCTGTGGCTTTCGCTGCTGCTCAGCCTGGGCGGCCTCTATGCCCTCGCCCGCGCCGCCCGCCGCCGCGCGGCCCGCTGAGCCGAGGAGGCGCGGCAGCCGCGCGCGCCAGGCACCCATACAAACGCAGCGCCCATGCCGGGACAGCCCGGCATGGGCGCTGCGTTATGCGACGACAGAAAGGGAATCAGCTCCTGTGGAACAGCAGCCGTTCGAAGCGCTCCTGATCCGCGTCGCGGACCATGACCTCCAGCTCCTCGTCGCCCATGACCGTGTTGCGGCCCTCGGCGTAGAGGGCGTCCACCTGCTCCTTCACGGCTACCACCAGCGGGTCCTGCTTGCCCACGGCGTTTTCGCCCTTGAGGCGGAAGTAGCTGTTGAGCCAGTGGGCGATGCCGGCCAGGCCGCTGTGGCTGTCCACGGCCACGGAGGCGGGGCGGTTGAGAATGGTTGCGGTGTCGAAGATGTTGTAGATTTCCTCGTCTTTGAGCATGCCGTCGGCGTGGATGCCGGCGCGCGTGACGTTGAAGTGGCGGCCCACAAAGGGCTGGCGCGGGCTGATCTCCAGCCCGATTTCGCGCTCCATGTACTCGGCGATTTCGCTCACGGCGGTCAGGTCCATGCCGTTGGTGGTGCCGCGCAGGGCCTGATACTCGATGGCCATGGCCTCCAGCGGGCAGTTACCCGTGCGCTCGCCGATGCCAAGCAGCGAGCAGTTGACGCTGGCGCAGCCGTAGAGCCAGGCGGTGCCCGCGTTGGAGACGACCTTGTAGAAGTCGTTGTGGCCGTGCCACTCGAGCTGCTCGGAGGGGATGCGGGCGTAGTGGTTGAGGCCGTAGATGATGCCGGGCACGCTGCGGGGCAGGGCCGCGCCGGGATAGCTGACGCCGTAGCCCATGGTGTCGCAGGCGCGCACCTTGATGGGCAGCCCGCTTTCCTCGGACAGGCGCATCAGCTGCTCGGCGAAGGGCAGGACAAAGCCGTAGAAGTCCGCGCGGGTGATGTCCTCAAAGTGGCAGCGGGGCACGATGCCCTGCGCCAGCGCGGCCTTGACGATGCCCAGGTATTTGTCCATGGCCTGCGCGCGGGTGAGGTGCATCTTTTTGAAGATGTGGTAGTCGCTGCACGAAACCAGAATGCCCGTCTCGCGCACGCCCGCGGCTTTGACGAGCTGGAAGTCCTTTTCGTTGGCGCGAATCCAGGTGGTGATCTCCGGGTATTTCAGCCCCAGCGCCTGGCAGCGCTCCAGCGCCTCGCGGTCGCGGTCAGTGTAGAGGAAGAACTCGCTCTGGCGGATCAGGCCCCTGGGGCCGCCCAGGCGGCTTTCCAGCTTGAAGAGGTGCTCGATCTGCTCCGGCTTGAAGGGGCTGACGCTCTGCTGGCCGTCGCGGAAGGTGGTGTCGGTCATCCAGATGTCCGCGGGCATGTTGATGGGCACCAGACGGTTGTTGAAGGCGATCTTCGGAATGGACTCGTAGTCGAAGATCTCCCGGTAGAGGTTGGGGTCAGGCACGTCCTGCAACTCGTACTGATACTTGGCCTGCATCAGCTGGTTGGTTTTGCGGCTGTATTCCAGCATTTAGTCCAGCTCCTTTACAAAGGCGGCGATGCGCCGCAGTCCCTCCTCGATGTTCTCCATGGACGTGGCATAGCTGATGCGGCAGAAGCCCTCGTCCAGGAAGGCCGCGCCGGGAACAAGGGCCACGTGCGCGTGCTCCAGCAGCGCCTCGGCGATGGCCGTGCTGCCGCTGAGCTCCGTGCCGTGATAGCGCTTGCCGGTGATGCCGCGAATGTTCATCATCACGTAAAAGGCGCCGTGGGGCTTGCGGCAGCTCAGGCCCGGAATGGCGTTGATCAGCTCCACCAGCCGGTCGCGCCGCTGCTCAAAGGCACGGCGCATCTCCTCCACGCAGTCCTGCGGCATGGTGAGCGCCACGGCCGCGGCGTGCTGCGCGGCGGTGTTGGGGGCGGAGGTCGCCTGGCTCTGGTAGTTGACCATGCCCTTGATCACGTCGCGGGGGCCGCAGGCGTAGCCGATGCGGAAACCGGTCATCGCGTAGGACTTGCTCACGCCGTTGATGAGGATGGTGCGCTCCTTGACCTCGGGGCCGAAGGTGGCGATGGAATAGTGCTTTTCGCCGCTGTAGACCAGCTTTTCGTAGATCTCGTCGGCGACGATGTAGAAATCATACTTCACGGCCAGATCCGCCAGCTGCTCAAGCTGCTCGCGCGACCACATGCAGCCGTTGGGGTTGGAGGGCGTGTTGAGGATGAAGGCCTTGGTGCGCGGGGTGATGAGCTTTTCAAAATCCTCCATCGAGGGCAGGAAACCCTGGCTTTCGGGGCAGTCCAGGAACACGGGCACACCCCCGGCCATGCGCACCATCTCCGGGTAGCTCACCCAGCAGGGCTTGTCGACGATCACCTCGTCGCCGGGGTCCAGAATGGCCTGAAAGGCGTTGTAAAGCGAATGCTTGGCGCCGTTGGACACGACGATTTCATCCATGCCGTAGACCAGGCCGTGGTCCTCCAGCAGGCGCGCGGCGATGGCGCGGCGCAGCTCCAGCGTGCCCGCCACGGGGGTGTAACGGGTCATGCCCAGATCCATGGCCTCCTTCATGGCCTCGCGGATGGGGGCGGGGGTTTCAAAATCCGGCTCGCCCGCGGCAAAGCCGATCACGTTGACGCCCTGGCTGCGAAGCTCCTTGGCCCTGGCATCCATGGCCAGGGTGGCGGAGGGGGCGATAGCACTGCATTTTCTGGACAGTCCAAGCGGCATGGCGGTTTCCTCCCTGATTTGACATTCGTCTGACAAGATGAAGGATAAAGGATTTATCCCTGCAAAACGCGACTGCCGCGCACGGGCCGGCGCGGCGGCGCGAAAGGAACGATTGACATTATATCATATTTCGTTTTTCGCGTAAAGTGCGGGCGGCGGGGTTTTTTGGCTTTTTTCCCGAAAATGAATTTTTCAATCGAGAAATTGCATTTTTGGACGGAAAAACGTACGCGGACAAATTGTAACATGCAAAAGATTGTTTCACTCCGATACGAAATGGTATAATTCATAAGTAACCAAACCAGAAGGAGGTACCGAAGGATGAACAAATCGTCGCTCCGGAGGCTCGCGGGCCTGCTTGTGCTGACGGTGCTGCTGGCCGCCGCGCCCCTTGCGCCGGCCGAGGAAGCGCCCAACGTGACCCAGCTGATGAACAGCTACACCGAACTGGACCTCTCGCCCTATCTGGGCAAGACGGTTTTTATCAACTTCTTCACCGAATGGTGCTTCTACTGCATGCAGGAGATGCCTGACATCAAAACCCTCTACGATACCTACAGCGAGGATGAGCTGGCCATCGTGCTGGTGCACGTGTGGGACGGCGAAAACGCCGACAACACAGCCTCCGTCAAGGAGAAGTACGGCATGGAGGAGATGACCTTCTTTGAGGATGAGGACATGATGGTGGCCAGCCTGGTGGGTCTGCAGGGCTATCCGGCGAGCCTGTTCCTCAACCCTGACGGCACGCTGGAGGCGGCGGCCAACTACATGCTCACCCTGGAGCAGATGACGGGCCAGCTGGACGCCATGGGCGTGGCCAGAAAGGCGGCGGAGGAATGACGGGCCTGTTTGGCGCGGCGCCCGAGCCCATGTCCCTGTGGGCCATGCTGGGCGGCGGGCTGCTGGCGTTTGTATCCCCGTGCGTGCTGCCCATGCTGCCGGTGTACGCCATGTACCTTTTGGGCGGCACGGACGCCGCGCCCGGCCGCCTGCAGGTGCTCCGGCGGTGCCTGGGGCTGCTGATGGGGTTTGTGCTGCTCTTTACGCTCATGGGCGCGGGCGCGGGCGCGCTGGGCTCGCTGCTCAAAAGCACCGACCGCGGCACGCTGGACATCGTCACGGGCGTTTTGATGCTGCTCTTTGGCGTGTGGATGCTGGATGTGATTCACATCCACCTGCCCGCCGTGCCGGGCCTGAGCGGGCGGCAGCCGTCCATGAACGGCTTTGTGGGGTCGTTTCTCTTTGGACTGGTCATCGCCATTTCCTGGACCCCCTGCCTCACCCCGGTACTGGCCAATGCGCTGGTGCTGGCCGCCAGCGCGGACAACGCGACCATGTGGACGGGCATCGTGTCGCTGGCCGTGTTCGCCCTGGGGCTGAGCCTGCCCATGCTGGCCGTGATGCTGATGTACCAGTGGCTCAAGGGCGCCCTGGGATGGCTGCGCAACCATCAGCAGATCATCCGCCGGATCGGCGGCGGGCTGATGATTGCCTACGGCGCGTATCTGATCATTCGGACGCTGGTGTAAAAAAACAAGGACAGAAGCCCCGGCCGGACATTCCGGCCGGGGCTTCTGCCTTTGGATGGGCTACGCGCGGCAGGCCGTGAGCAGACACACGCTCGCAGCCCCGGCGTTCAGCAGCGCTTTCGCGCAGGAGACGGCGGTGGCGCCGGTGGTGAGCACGTCGTCCACCAGCAGGACGCGCTTCCCGGCCACCTGCGCGCCGTCCGCCTCAAAGGCGCCGCTCAGGGCGGTGAGGCGTTCCTCGCGGATTCGGGTAAGCTGGGATGCGCTGTAACGGGTGCGCGCCAGCGCGTCTTCCCACAGGGGAAGCCCTGTACGCCCGCACAGGGCGCGGGCGAGCAGCCCGGCCTGATTGTAGCCGCGTTCCCGCAGGCGCAGGGGATGGAGCGGCACCGGGACCGCGCCGTCCGGCCCATCCGCCAGGCCGGACAGGGCGAGCGCCTCGGCCATGCCGTCGGCCAGCGGCAGCGCGGCCGCCGCGTCCCAGCGGAATTTGAGCAGGTGGCACAGAGCGCGGGCCTCGCTGTCATGAAAATAGGCCGAAATGCAGGCAACCAGCGGCTCGTGCAGGGTGAAGGCGTCGCGCGCCGGGATGCGACGGGACCGAAGCGCCGCCGCGCACGCAGGGCACAGGAGGGCGCCTGCGCGCGCCGTCGACCGCCCGCACAGGTGACAGGACGCCTCCTGCGGAAACAGCAGCGCAGGCAGAAAGCGGCTCACAGCAGGACCGCCGCCCGCAGGCGGTCGCATAGGGTGGTGTAGCGCCGGGCCACATGATCGTTGCGCACCATCTGAGCGATGACCTCCTCGCGGCCCACCAGCACCACCAGCCGCCGCGCGCGCGTGAGCGCGGTGTAGAGCAGGTTGCGCGCCATCAGCATGGGCGGTCCGCCTACCACGGGCATCACCACCACGGGAAATTCGCTGCCCTGGCTCTTGTGCACGGTCAGGCAGTAGGCCAGCTCCAGCGCGTCGAGCTGCTGCTTCTGGTAGGTAACGAGCCGGTCGTCGTCAAAGCACACCGTCAGGAGGTGCTCTGCCGGGTCGATATGCCGAACATAGCCCACGTCGCCGTTGAACACGCCCGCGCCCCTCTCCGTGCCCAAGGGCGTGAGGCGGGTGTATTCCAGCTGATAGTCGTTCTTGGTCTGGATCACCTTGTCGCCCACGCGAAACTCCGTTTCGCCGTGCACAATGGCGTCCAATCCCTCGCGCTCCGGGTTGAGCGCTTCCTGAAGCAGATGGTTGAGGGCAATCGCCCCGCAATCGCCCTTTTTGGCGGGGCTGAGCACCTGGATGGAACGCACGGACTGATCCCGCCAGCTCTCCTGGGAAAAGCCCAGGTATTTGGGCAGGCGCGCGGTGAGCAGCTCCGAGATGGTACGCGCTGCCTCGGACTGCAGGACCTTGCGCTCAAAGAAAAAGTCCGTGTCCCGCGTGCGAAGGACGGGCATCTCCCCGCCGTTGATCCGGTGGGCGTTCCATACGATCATGCTGCTCTCGTCCTGGCGGAAGATCTCCGTCAGGCGCACGCTGGGCACCGCGTCGCTTTGCAGGATGTCGCTGAGCACGTTGCCCGCGCCCACGCTGGGCAGCTGATCCGCGTCACCCACCAGAATCAGGCGCGTGCCCGGCACCACTGCGCGCAAAAGGCTGCGCATGAGGATGACATCCACCATGCTCATTTCGTCCACGATCAGACAGTCCGCCTCCAGCGGGTAGTCCTCGCCCCTTGCGAAGGCGTCTCCGTCGCCGCCGTATTCCAGCATGCGGTGGATGGTCCGGGCCTCCTCGCCCGTGGCTTCGCTCATGCGCTTGGCTGCGCGGCCCGTGGGTGCGCAGAGCAGAATCTCGTTTTCGTCCTTCAAAAGGCTGATGATGCACCGGATGAGGGTCGTCTTGCCCGTGCCGGGGCCGCCGGTCACCACCAGCACGCCTTCCTCCACGGCGCTGGTGATGGCGCGCTTTTGCAGCGCGTCAAAGCGCACGCCCAGCGTCTCCTCATATTGCGCGATGCGCTTGTCCAGCCCCGCTACGCGCTTGTAGGGCCTGGCGCGCATCAGCTGAGCCAGGCGCAGGGCGATCTCCTGCTCGGCGTGGAAGTACAGGGGCAGGCACAGCGCCTGCTCGCAATCCGGCAGGGAAAAGCCCATCAGCATCTTTTGCAGAAGGGCTTCGGAGATCTGGCGGTCCACCAGGTCGGCTTCGGCGCGCAGCATTTGGCAGGCACGGTCCAAAAGCACCTCGCGCGGCAGGTAGGTGTGGCCGCCGTTTGCGGCCGCCTCGCCCATCAGGTAAAACAGCGCCGCCCGGACGCGAAAATCGCTCTGCGGGTCGATGCCCATGCTCAGCGCCATGCGGTCCGCCGTGAGAAAGCCCACGCCTTCCACGTCCATCACCATGCGGTAGGGGTTTGTGCGCACCACTTCGACCGTCGCCTCGCCGTAGTATTTGGCGATGCGCATGGCCAGCGCGGGGCTGATGCCGTAGTTCTGCAAAAATACCAGCGCGCGGCGCATGCCCATCTGCTGCAGGTAGCTTTCGGCGATCATGGCGGCCTTTTTGGGGCCGATGCCGGGCAGCTCGGTCAGGCGCTGGGGCTGCTCGTCAAGAATGTCGAGGGCTTTTTCGCCAAAGCGGTTTACAATCAGCTTGGCCGTGGCCGGGCCGATGCCGCGGATGAGGCCGGACCCCAGGTATTTTTCGATGGCGCTTTTGCCGGAGGGCGGGGTGATGGCGCAGGTTTTGGCGTTGAACTGGCGGCCATAGACCGGGTGCTCGGTCCAGAAGCCCTCAAAGGTGACGTTCTCGCCGGGGCTGAGCTCCGGCATGGTTCCCACCACGGTCTGCTGGGCGCGTCCCGCGCCCACGCGCAGCACGGTATAGCCGTTGTCCTCGTTGCGAAAGGTGGTTTCCTGCACTACGGCGGTCAGCTGTTCAAGCTCCTGCACGCCCCGCTTCCCCCCTCTCGTCGTGATGGGGATATTATAGCATATTTCCCCCGGGAGGGGAACCGCGGTGCGGACGTCGCGGGCAGGCATGCGCGGCGGGCACGGGGCATATCCTTGCCCAAAAGGAGGCGCGCCCATGCCGGATTTTCGCCAACGACTGATTCTCTTCAAACCCATGCGCCCGGGCGTGAGCGGCTATGCGCGGCTGGAGAGCGAACGGGGCACGCTGCTGGCCCAGCTCAACGCGCGCGGGCTGGATGTGGACGGCGTGCAGGCCTACTGGTACGGCGCGGGCGGCGAGGCGCGGCTGATGGGCGCCACGCGCGTGAATGCGCACGGGGAGGCATCCCTCACGACGGAGCTTCCCCGGGACGCGCTCGCGCCGGAGCGCCTGCAGGCCGTGCTGCTGCTCAGCGGCGGAAAGAACCCCGCGCCGCTGATGATCGGCTTATGTGTGAGGCAGAGCGCGGGGAGCCTGCTGGACGCCAAAAATGCCGCGCTGGCCCTGTGCGAGCGGCTGGCGCGGGCACAGCAGGCGCAAAGCGCCACCAGAACGCCCGGCCAGTCGGTTTCCGGCGCTGGTTCGGAGCCGTCGGCCTGTCCCGCCGCGGAGCCGGCGCCCCCGCCCATCCGGCCCGCGCCCCAGCCGCAGTATGCGCTGGTGCGGCGGCCCAAAAAGCAGGAAAGGGAGCTGCCGCGGGAAATCTTCCTGCCGGCCATTGACCCGCTTCCCTATGTGGACGCCGCCCGGCGGGCCATGGGGGAGGCGCCGGGGTGCGGCGGGCCGCAGGCGGCCGCGCAGGCAAAGGAAGCGGAGTACGGCGAGGAACCCGCTTGTCCGCCGCAGCCCGCCGGCCGGGAACCGATGGCTGCAACACCCGACCAGGAGGCGCGCAGCGCGGAGCAAGGCCCTGTTTCCATGCCGTGCCCCGTGCCGGAGGGGAAGTCCGCGCGTGCGGATTCGCCGGCACAGACCGGCTGCGAGAAGACCGAGGACGACGGGGAGGAGCCGGAGCTGCCGCCGGGGTTCACGCCCGCGCCCAAGGCGCCGCCGGCGGACCGGCTGCGGCCGCTCGTGTGGCCGCGCGGGTTTGAGGCGCTGCGCGCCTACTTTGACAGGGGCCTTCCCTGCCGCCTGTTCGACCTGCCCGGCTGGCGGTTTGTCAACGCGGCGCAGGCGGGCGGGCCGGACGGGCTGTGGGTGGGCATGCAGCAGGTGGACGGGCGCGTATGCCGCGTGGCCTATGCCCACCGCTCGGAAACGCCGCCGCCGGGCGGCCGTCCCTATCGCCCGGCCAGAGGCACGGACGGGCATACCTATCAGGTGCTCTGGCAGCGGGTGTGAACGGACGCGCCGCCGGAAAAAACGGGGCCGCCGCCCCATGCCGGGACGGCGGCCTCAGACCGTTGAAAAACCCCTGGTTTTGGGGAGAGCCGCGTTTCTTGCGCCCTTTGGGCGCTCGCAACGCTCGCGAAAAATGCTGCGGCATAAGGCTTTGGGGCTCTGCCCCAAACCCCGGCAGGGGCCTGAGGCCCCTGCACCCCGCACTTTGTCGGCAACCTGAGGCCGCCGCCCCATGCCGGGACGGCGGCCTCCTTCTTCATCACCCGTCAGGGGTTCTGCGCGTTGTAGAACAGTTCAAAGTACATCCGCATGTAGCGCACCGTTCCGTAGATCCCCTGCAGGGGCAGGCGGTCGTATTTGAACACATACGGCTGGCCGGACAGCGCGGGCACATCCACCTCGTCGCTGTCGGTCACGCGGATGTATTCCTGCCGCACGGCCATCTCCTCCCGGAAGCGCGCCGCCTCGCCGGTGACCAGCGATTTGGCCGCGCTGAGCGACGAGGTGTTCATGATCGTGAAGGCGAATCCGCCCAGCGCGGTCAGCGCCACGCAGGCGGCCAGCAGCAGCGCGCAATAGCGCCGGCCCAGGCCCTGCGCGGCGGCGAGCAGGTTGGCCGCGCCGCCCTCGGCCCTTCGCTGCTCCAGCCAGCGGATGATCGCGCCTTCCAGATAAATCGCTCCGCCGATCGCAAAAATCAGGAAATACAGGTACAGGGCGTTCAGATAGCGCTGCGTGTCATAGCCCGCGCGGGTGTAGACGCCGGGCACGATGGCCGCCGAGTACAGCCCGTAGAGCGCGATCAGCACCCAAAGCGGCCTGCGGAAGCGGAAGCGGCTGTCCCGAAGGGGCTTCCACAGCGCGGGCAGAATGAGCAGCAGCATGCCCCATAGCTGGGGCCCCATCCACTCGCCCGCCCAGTCGAAGGATTCCAGCACCGAAACAACCACGGCCTGCACCGGGTTCATCGGGTCGCCGTTGAGGCCCTGGCGCACGGCGTTGCCCGGGGCGGTGATGCTGATGACCAGCGACACCGCGAACCCCGCGAGGGCGGCCAGGCTGTGCCAGCGATGCCGCTGCCTGAGCAGAAACGCGGCTGCGGTGGTCAGCGTCAGCAATACCAGCGCGCCCAGCATCGGCCCGTAAAAGCTGCCGCCCAGCAGAAAGCCCAGCAGCAGCGCCAGAACGCCGCGCACAATGCTCCGGGCGCGCGTCATGGGCGCGGCGCAGCGCAGAAGCACGCCCAGCAGCAGCGCCAGAAAGCAGGCGGTCACGGTATAGATGCCGCCGTTGTGCCAGTAGACGCTCCAGCCGATGGCCGGCATGAACTGCAGCGCCAGCAGCATGGCCGCCACATAGACGATCCAGAAGGTGGCGCGGTCCGCCCTGAGGTGGACGCGGACCACGCCCTTGATCAGGTAGCCCGCCGACAGGCACAGCAGCGCCAGCGTGAACCAGTTGCTCAGAAAATAGAGCCGGATGTCAAAGATGAGGGGGGTGATGCTGAACAGGGCCGTGGAGACAAAATCCCCCTGCCAGGAGGCATAGGTATCCACGCCCTTGTTCCAGATGGCCTTTGCGACCTCCGCCAGAGAGCCGGTGCGCACCCAGGCGTCCGCTACGGGCAGGACGAAGTTGAAATCGTCATCCGCCGGATAGTTGTAACATGCGATCACGATCAGCGGAATGAGCGAAACAAAAAAGACGGCGGCCATGACCCGCGCAAGCGTGCGCCGAGAAAGGCTCAGGGAACACAGCCGCGAAAAAACCTTCGACATCGGAGGCCCTCCTTCAAAGTCAATCCTGCTCCGCCTGATTATACCACAGATCGAAAAAGGGCGAAACCTCCCTTGACTTTTTCTCCCGGCCCCGCTATGCTTTGAGAGAGTGAGCAAAGGGAGGAACTGCCCGTGCGATGCGTTGAAAAGCGATGGCCGCAGCGCCTTGCGGCGGCGGCAACCGTGGCCGCGCTCCTTGCCTATGTGCTTTGTTGCACCAACCCGCATTATGACCTGGGGGACGACGTGCTGCTGGCCCGTTCCTTCGGGGGCATGGTGGGCGGCGTTGATGAGAGCTTCAACTATATTACGCATACGTTTCTGGGCTGGCTGCTGCACGGGCTGACGCTGCTGTGGCCGGGCGTGGCCTGGTTCAGCGTGGCGCAGGCGGCGCTTTTGTGGACGAGCGCCTATGCCGCCTTGCTCTCTGCCATGCGCGCGGCCAGGCGGCTGGCGCTGCCCGCCTGGTGCGGCTGGCTGGCCGGAACAGCGTATCTGCTGGGCCTGGCCGCCGAGGGGCTGACCAGCGTCACCTATACCCTCACGGCGGCAGCGGCGGGCGGCGCGGCGGTGTGGCGGCTCGCTGCGGTGGACTGGCAGGCCGGACGCAAAGCCGCCGTCCGTGGCGCGCTGGGGTCCGGCGCGCTGCTCTACGCGGCCTATCTGCTGCGCGCACAGGCGTTTTTGCCCTCGCTGTGCATCTGGGCGGGCGCGCTGGTGGCGCTGGGGCTGATGAAACGGGCTTCCTGGCGCGCGCTGGGGGCCGGGGCCGCGGCGGTGGCCATGCTCTTTGGCATATCGGCCGGGGTGCGCGCGGCGCAGCTGGCCGCGCCGGAACGGGCCTCCTACCTGGCCTGGCAGGCGGCGCGCACGCAGGCCATCGACTATGGCGGCCTGGCCGCGGCGGACGCGCAGGCGCTGGAGGCCGCCGGCTGGACCCCCGAGATGGCGGAGCTGGCGCTCACCGGCTGTCTGCTGGACGAAAGCGTGACCATGGAGGCGCTGGCAGCACTTGAGCCGCCGGCGGAGGCGCATACCCCGGAGGAGGCGCTGGAAACCCTGCGCGTGCTCTTTAGGCGCAGCCGGGGCGCGTACTGGGCTTGCGCGGCGCTGGCCGGGCTGTGCGCCATGGCGGCGCTGCTGGCGCTGGCGGGCCCGCGCGGCTCGCGGCTGTGGCCGTTTCTGGCCTCGGCCGGGACAGGCCTGGCGGCGGCGGTCATGCTTGTGTACCTGGCCTGGATGGGACGGCTGCCTGCCCGCGCGGCCATGACGGTGCTGTTGCCCGCCGCCGCGCTGGCGCTGTGGCTGGTGCTACATGGCGCGGCGGGGCTGTGGGGCGCCGGGCGCGGCCCGCGCCGGGCGATGGCGGCTGCGGCGGTTGCGATGTGCGCCCTGCTGCTTGCGCCCTGCGTCAAGACGGCGTATCATAGTACCTACAACCCTTATCCCGGACAGGGCGAATCCGCCTGTACCCGGCTGGAGCGCTATGCCCTGGCCCATGAGGAACGTTTGTTCATCACCGACCTGTCCCTCGGCGACGACCGCTCGATCTTCCCGGACTGGAGCGCGGGAAAGCCGGACAACCTCCTTATGGCCTGGGGCGGCTGGAACAACCATTCCGATGGCTATTGCGCGGCGTTCGCGCGCTTTGGCTACGAGCACGATGGCTTTCGCATCGCGGATTTCGCGGACAGCGCCCTCAGGCTGGTGACCGGCGCGGGCGCGGAGCCGTCGGAGGCGTTCATGGCCTGCCTTGAGCAGCAGCTGGACCGGCCCGTGACCGCCGTGCTGGAGGCGGAGGAGGGCGGCTTTGCGATTTATGCGTTCACCACGGAAACGGCAGATAAAGGAGATGGAATTTCATGACCAGAATCGGAGCGCTGGAAGCGGGCGGCACCAAGATGGTGCTGGCCGTGTACGACGGGGACGGGCAGGAGCTGGAGCGCCTGACGATTCCCACCGAGGCCCCGGAGATCACCATGCCGCGCATGACCGGGTTTTTCCGCGACCATGCCGTCGACGCGCTGGGCGTGGGCAGCTTCGGCCCGCTGGACCTTGACCCCGCCTCGCCCACCTACGGCAACATCACCACCACGCCCAAGCTCAAGTGGCGCAATTATCCGCTGCTCAAGGGCCTGCTGGACGGACGCGACATCCCCGCCGCCATCGACACCGACGTGAACGCCGCCGTGATTGCGGAGGTGGAGCGCGGCGCGGCGATGGGCTGCGAAAGCGCGGTGTATGTGACCATCGGCACGGGCGTGGGCGGCGGCGTGTACGTGGGGGGCCGCACGGTGCACGGCCTTTTGCATCCCGAGGTGGGGCACATGCTGCTCAGGCCGCATCCCGACGATCCCAACCCGCGCGGCGTATGCCCCTACCATGACGGGTGCCTGGAAGGGCTGGCCGCGGGCCCGGCCATCGGCGCGCGCATCGGCGGCGACGCGCGCGACCTGCCCGACGATCACCCCACCTTCCGTATCGAGGCGCATTACCTGGCGCAGATGTGCGTCAACCTGATCCTGACCGTCAGCCCCCAGCGCATTCTGCTGGGCGGCGGCGTGATGCAGCGGGCGGCCCTTTTGCCCATGGTGCGGGCGGAGACGCTGCGCCTGTTGGGCGGCTACGTGCAGTCGCCCGCGGTGCTGGAGCACATCGACGAGTACATCGTGGCCCCGGCGCTGTTCCCGGTGAGCGGGCTGGTGGGCAGCTACCTCATCGGAAAGCGCGCGCTGGAGGAGCGGGGATAAAGCAAAAGGGACCGTCCGTCTGGAAACGGTCCCTTTTGCTTTGCCTAGATCCCCGCCGCGATGCCGTCAAGCAGGCGTTGCTCCTGCTCCTTGAGGCTCACCTCCGGGTCGTATTCCACCGGGGCGCCGATGCGGAAGAAGTGCTTTTTGTAGTCGATATGCACGGGGTAGAACTTGAGGCGCAGGTTCAGCGTGCGCCAGGCCATGGGCGCGATCTGCAAAAAGCCCTTGTTCAGCGCCTGGTAATGGGCCTGAAAGCCCGACGGCTGCTGGGGGAAGATGATCAGATGCTCCCCCTGGCGAAGGTATTCGATGCTTTTGCGAAAGGTTTTGATCACCTGCATGTCGTGGTACACCGGCACGCCCGGCACGCTGCGCAGGATGGGCGGCAGCACCGCCGCCGCCAGATAGGGGAGCGTCGCGTTGTACAGCGGCTCCAGCCTGCAGCCGGGCCGCCACCAGTAGTCCTGCCGCACATAGGCGGGCACCAGCTTGGGGTCCATCACGGCGGCGTTGAGCCAGGGGTGGCAGTGGTCGCTCAGGGGGAAAAGCGCGCACATGTCGATGGGGCCGAACGCGCCCGCGTGATTGGGACAAAAAACGCTGGGCTGCCCGTCAAAGGGCACGGCCCACTCGGTCTGCATCTTCGGCAGCAAAACGCGCGCAGCGCCGCGCAAAACGGTATACAGCTTCCCCATAAGCGCCTCCAACCTAGCAAAAAAACGGATTCCATTGCCTTTTATATCATACCTGCGCCGCGAATGCAAGCGGACGGTGGCGTTTTTGCGCAAATCGTGCTATACTCGCAACGGAGCGGCTTGTCCGCGATGCCGGCAGGAGGGGAAGGAACTTGCAAAAGCCCTATGCGCTTTTTGACTTTGACGGGACGCTGATCCGGGGCGATTCCATCGTGCGCTTTGTGCGCTACGCCCATGCGAAAGGCCTGACCGGCGCGGGCGGACTGGCGCGCGCGGCGCTGTGGGCGGCCGCCTACGGCCTGCGCCTGACCACGGCGGAACGGGCGAAGCGGGAGAGCCTGTCCTTCCTGGCGGGGAGGGGACAGGCTGAGGTTGAGGCGCTGGGACGCGTCTTCTGCCGGGAGGAGCTGATTCCCCGGCTGTATCCCCGGGGCGTGGAGGAGCTGCGGAAGCGGCATGCCGAGGGGGCGGAGGTTTTGCTGATTACGGCATCGCCCGCCTTTTATCTGGAGGCGCTCAAAGAGGAGCTGCCCATCCGGCGCGTCATCGGCACGCGCCTGCATGTGGAAAACGGCGTATATACCGGCCTCATCGCGGGCGAAAACTGCCGCGGCGTGCAAAAGCCCCTGCGCCTGGCCGAGGACCTGGCCGCGCACGGCGACATGGTGGACTATGCCGCCTCCTGGGCCTATGGCGACAGCGCGGGCGACGCGCCCATGCTGGCCCTGTGCGCCCACAAGGTGGGCGTCAACCCCAAACGAAAGCTGGTGCGGCGGATGAAGGGCGCGGACGGCTTTTCCGTGGTGCACTGGTCCAATGAAACGCAAAGGAGGCGCGCAGATGCGCAATAGCCCCAATTTTTCGCTGGCGGACGAGGTGGTTGTCCGGGCGCTGGAGGCGGGCGCGTTTCCCTCGGCCTGTCTGCTGGTAGGCCGCGGCGAGCGCGTGCTCTACCGCCGCGCCTACGGGCGGCTCTCCATCGACGACGACGCGCCGCTGACCAACGAGCATACCCGCTATGATCTGGCTTCCATCACCAAGCCGCTGGTGGTGGGCATGCTGACGCTGCGCGCCATGGAGGCGGGCAAGCTGTGCCTGTGGGACAAGCTGGGCACGTTTCTGGATGCGCCGCCGGACAAGAGCGACATTACTATCGCGCAGATCCTGACGCACACGGCGGGCTTTCCCACGGGGCTGCACCTGTGGGAACTGTCGGGCCAGCCGGAAAACAGCGCGGAAACGATCCTTCGGGCGCCGCTGGCCTCCCCGCCGGGCGCGCGGGTGCGGTACTGCTGCGCGGGGTTCATTTTGCTGGGGCAGCTGCTGGAATGCCTCTACGGCATGGATTTGAAGGAACTGGCCATGAAGGAGGTCTTCTGGCCCCTCAAGATGCGCGATACCGGCTACCTGCCCCAGGACGGCAACATTGCCGCCACCGAGATGCAGGACGACGGCCGCTGCCTGCAGGGCGTGGTGCATGACGAAAACGCGCGCTTCCTGGGCGGCGTGGCGGGCAACGCGGGCGTGTTTGGCAACATGGACGATCTGGCGCTGTTTTTGCAGATGCTCTGTCACCGCGGTCAGCTGCCCGACGGCACCTGCTACCTCTGCCTCGCCACGGTGGACCTGGCCATGCGCAATCATACCCCCGGCATGGCGCAGGGGCGCGGCCTGTCATTCTACCTGCCGGCGTATGACAACGGCTACACCGGCGATCTCTTCCCCCGCGAAACCGTGGGGCATACGGGCTTTACCGGCACCAGCTTCGCGCTGGACCCCGCGAGCGGCCTGTATGTGATCTTTTTGACCAACCGCATCTGTCCCTCGCGCGACAGCCTGGAGATCTACCGGGTGAGGCGGCTTTTGCACAATGCGGTCTATGCGGCGGCCAGCCGCTGAAAGGAGACGCTCCATGCAGCGCATCGAGCTTTTGGATACCACTCTGCGCGACGGCGCGCAGGGCGAGGGTGTGGAACATTCGCTTTCGGACAAGCGCAAGATCGCCCTGGCGCTGGACCGGCTGGGCATCCCGCTCATCGAGGGGGGAAACCCCACCGGAAACCCCAAGGACGAGGCCTTCTTCGAGGAGGCGCGCAAGGCCCCCTTTCTGACCCGTGCCGTGCTGGTGCCCTTTGGCAGCACGTGCCGCGCGGGTGCGGACCCCGCGCGGGACGCGGGGCTGGCCGCGCTTTTGCGCACGCAGCAGCCGGTGGTGAGCCTCTTTGGCAAGGCGGATATCCGCCAGGCGACGGAGGTGCTGCGCGTGACGCCGCAGGAAAACCTGCGCATGATCCGTGAAAGCGTCGCCTTTCTGGCGTCGCAGGGGCGGCGCGTGCTCTTTGACGCCGAGCACTTCTTCGACGGCGCGGAATATGACCGGGACTATGCCATGGAGGCCCTCAGGGCGGCGCGCGCGGGCGGCGCGGACGTGCTGGTTTTGTGCGATACCAAGGGCGGCACGCTGCCCGAAACCCTGCGCGCCCGGACGGCGGAGGTATGCTGCGCGCTGGACGGCGTGCATGTGGGCATCCACTGCCATGACGACATGGGCCTGGCCGTGGCGGGCAGCCTGGCGTGCGTCAGCGCGGGCGCGGACATGGTGCAGGCCACCGTGGGCGGCGTGGGCGAGCGGTGCGGCAATACCAACCTGAGCACGCTGCTGGCCACGCTGCAGCTGAAGATGGGCTATGAGGTGGTGCCCCCGGAAAAGATGCACACGCTGACCCGGACCACGCGCGAGATCCTGGAAGTGATGAACCTCACCCCCAATCCCCGCGCCCCCTACGTGGGGTACAGCGCCTTTGCGCACAAGGGCGGCATGCATATCGACGGCGTGGTGAAGGACGCGGCCAGCTTTGAGCATATCGCCCCGGAAAGCGTGGGCAACCAGCGGCGCTTTCTGCTCAGCGAGCAGGTGGGGCGCACGGGCGTATATGCGCGCCTCAAGCGTCTGCTGCCCGATATCAGCCGGGACGACCCGCGCGTCAAGCAGGTGACCGAACGCCTCAAGCTGCGCGAGCTGCGCGGCTACGCCTACGAGAGCGCCGACGGCAGCTTTGACCTGATGGCGCTGGACACGCTGGGCCTGAGCAAAAAATACTTTGAAGTGCGGGATTTCCATGTGCTTTCGGGCAACCAGCGCGATGAGCGCAGCGCCCAGGCATACATCAAGGTAAGCGTGGACGGACGCGAGGAGATCAACGCCGCCGAGGGCGACGGACCTGTGAACGCGCTGGACCTGGCGCTGAGAAAGGCGCTGTTGGTGTTCTATCCGCAGGTGGAGCGCATGCACCTGCGCGATTTCAAGGTGCGCGTCATCGACAGCGGCGGCACGGCCAGCGTGGTGCGCGTGCTGATTGAAAGCACCGACGGCGGGCACGTATGGACCACCACGGGCGTCAGCTCCAACATCATCCAGGCGTGCCTGGCGGCGCTTGAGGATTCGCTGACCTATTTTCTGACCTTCGTGGCCTAGCGGCGCCGGCCGCAAAACGTGTACAACGGCCGCGATTTATGGTATGCTGTTGCTACAATGAACAGGAGGCGACAAACCATGGAGCGAAACGACGCCCTGTATCAGGCCTATTGCGCCATCCTGCGGGAGGAGCTGGTGCCGGCCACCGGCTGCACCGAGCCCATCGCTTTGGCCTACTGCGCGGCCAAGGCGCGGCACGCCCTGGGACGGACGCCGGAACGCGTGCGCGCGCAGGTCAGCGGAAACATCATCAAGAACGTCAAAAGCGTGACCGTGCCCAACACCGGCGGGCAGAAGGGCATCCGCGCGGCGGTGGCCGCCGGCATCGTCGCGGGCGACGAGGGCGCGGGGCTGGAGGCGCTGGGCCGCGTGACCCAGGAGCAGATCGGGGCCATCGAGCGCTATGCCGCGGAGACGCCCATCGAGGTGCTGCCGCTGGAAAGCGGCATTTTGCTGGACATGATCGTGACCGTATGGAGCGGGGAGCATGAGGCCAGCGTGCGCATCAGCCACAGCCATACGCACATCGTCAGCATTTGCGTGGATGGGGAGACGCTCTTCAGCGAGGACGGCAGCGTGGAAAGCGCCGAGCCGACCGTCGACTATGCGCTGCTCACCGTGGAGAACATCTGCGCGTTTGCCGACTGCCTGGACCCGGACGACGTGCGCGAGGTGCTGGACCGGCAGATCGAGTGCAACACCGCCATTTCCGCAGAGGGGCTCAAAAGCGGCTGGGGCGCGGACATCGGCAACGTGCTGCTGGACACCTACGGCACAGACGTGCGCGTGCGCGCCCGGGCGCGCGCTGCCGCCGGCAGCGACGCGCGCATGAGCGGCTGCGAAATGCCCGTGGTCATCAATTCCGGCAGCGGCAATCAGGGGCTGACGGTGTCTTTGCCCGTGGTGGAATACGCCCGTGAATACGGCAAGAGCCGGGATGCGCTCTATCGCGCGCTGGCCGTGGCCAACCTGTGCGCCATCCATCAGAAAACGGCCATCGGGAAGCTCTCGGCCTACTGCGGGGCCGTGACGGCGGGCAGCGGCGCGGGCGCGGGCATCGCCTATCTGCTCACGGGCGACTACAAAACCGTGGCCCACACCATCGTCAACGCGCTGGCCATCGTCAGCGGCATCGTCTGCGACGGCGCCAAGCCCTCCTGCGCCGCCAAGATCGCCTCGGCGGTGGACGCGGGCATCCTGGGCTTTGAGATGTACCGCAAGGGCCATCAGTTCTACGGCGGCGACGGCATACTCTCCAAGGGGATCGAGAATACCATCCGCAACGTGGGCGAGCTGGGCCGCGACGGCATGCGGGAAACCGACCGCAAGATTTTGCAGATCATGACCCAGAATTGACGGCGCAAAACAGGCACGCCGCCCGCGGCTTAGCGCCGGGGCGGCGTGCCTGTTTTGTGTGTCAGGAGCGGACGGCCGCGCGCCTTAGCCGCGCGTCGAAGAGCACCGTCAGAAGCAGCAGGCACAGCGTCAGCGGCTGCACGAAATACACGTAGCGGAAACTCTGGTGGTAGAGCACCAGCACCATGGCCAGCAGGTTCCCCAGCAGCGGCGCGGCGCACAGCCACATGCCGGCAAGACGCCGCCGGATCCAGTAGAGCACCAGCACGCACAGCAGGATCAGCCATGCGCCAGAGCGCCACAGGAGCATGTTGTGCACTTGGCCGGTCAGCGCTTCACCGGGGAAATGAAAGGCGGAAGCCCAGCGGTATGCCCGCGCGATCAGAGAGGGATTGCGATACGCCTCTCCCTGCTCAGCGCCCGGAACCACCAGCCCGATATCGGATTCGATGAAGGCGTGGTCGGAATAGTCGGTATTGTAGCTTTCGTCGGGCTGCGTCACGTCCCACAGAAGGTTCATGCCGTCCAGCCGGTCCTTGATCACAATATCGGGATAGCGTGCCAGGGCCTCCAGATAGATGGAAAAGGCTTCGGCTGCGGTGTACTGCGTCAGATTCATCCCGTTCGGCAGGGCGTAGAGATACTGGTCATGACCTTCAAAACGGCTGTAATAGGTGCGCCACTCCTCCAGCGTCATGGCCCGCTGCAGCGTGGACATGGTCTCGTCGCTCAGGTCCTTGCCCTGATGCAGGCACGCGGCCACGCCGCAAAACATCGTGGTGTAGATCGAAGCCGTATTGGGCTGGACCTTGAGCAGCCGGTACACCGGCCCCCTGAACCCCGCCAGCAGCAGCACGGGCACCAGCGCGCACGCCGCCGCCCGGACGAAAAGCCGCCGCCGCACGCCCACCACGACCAGCGCAGCCGCCATGAAGAGCATCGGCAGAATGCCGTTGTGTCTCAGGCCGCCCACTAGAAACATGCACAGCCCCAGCTGGATCACGAAGCCCGGCCGGCGCAGCCTCTCCGGGCTCTGCGCCAGCTCGGCCAGCAGCAGCGTGCCCCACACCAGCGCGTAGGTGAAGGGGAAGTCCTTGAGCAGGCCGATGTTGCTCAGCGCCTGACTGGGCAGGAGGCAGAACACCGCCACGCCCAGCGCCACCGTGCGCACCCTGGCGCCAAACCGGCAGGCGGTCAGCGCGGCGCGCGCCACCACCAGCGAGAAGAAGAATCCCTGTACCGCCACCAGATATCCGGGGTGGTCAAAGAACAACAGGAAGAAGCGGTGCAGCAGCGTGTGCAGCACGGGATGCCAGTCGTTGAGCGGCTCCAGCCCCAGCGCCTGATAAAGCTGCAAAATGGCGTCGAGCGGAAAGCCGCCCGGCCAGAAGCTGACGACAATCACCGCCTGGCAGGCCAGCGCCACGGCCCAGAGGCATCCGAAGGCCCGCCGCAAAGCGCGCCCGGACGGCTCGGCGCGCCCGGACATGCGCACGCAGGCACGTTCCAGCAGCCCCAGCAGGACCAGCAAAACCGGCACAAACCAGGCCGTGCCCAGCAGCAGCATGCCGACGCGGCCTATGCTGAACACCATGCGCTCGCCGGAGAGAAACAGGTGGTACCCGAAGGAGGCGAACGACGCGTACAGCGCCGCAGCCAGCAGGCCGGCCAGCGCGCGTCCGCGGAGCCAGCCCTCTGTGCCCAGACGCATGCAGGCCCATGGCACCACGGCGGAGAGCGCCGCCAGAAAAATCCCCGTGGACAGGACGGGCCGAATCCATGGCGAGGCCAGGAACAGCACCGCCGCAAGCAGCAGGTAGCCGAGGCCCGCTGCCATTCTGACGCCTTTCGACCAAGCCTTCATGCCCGGCCGCCTCCTTTGCATCATTTTCCAGCGCTTATGCGGGCGGACTGGAGATAAGCGCCTGACCCACGCCCATGAGCGTGACCGGCGGGCAGGAGGCGGGCAGAAGCACGCTGTCGCCCGCCTTGAGTTCGATGGCGTCGCCCTGCCAGCTCAGCAGCAGCCCGGCCAGCGCCGTCAGCATGCGGAAGGCGTGCGGCTGGGACGCCAGCTCGCATTCCCCGTTGACATTTGCGCAGTCCAGCCGGAAGGCGGGCACATCCAGCAGATTCACCAGGCCGCAGCCGTCGTTGGCGGGCATGCGGGCGATCTGCCCGGTCAGTCCGGGCACGATCACGTCCAGCGACTGACGGATGTGCAGGGGACGCTTTTCCCCCGCCGCGTTGACGCGGTTAAAGTCCCACAGGCGGTAGGTCACGTCGCTGGACTGCTGAATCTCATAGAGCAAAATGCCGCCGCCGATGGCGTGCACCATCCCGCTGGGCATATAGTACACGTCGCCGGGCTTCACGGGCACGCGCCGGATGAGCCCCTCGACGTCCCCGCCGCCCTCCAGCGCGGCGCGCAGGGCCTCCAGCGTCACGTCCTCCTTCAGGCCGTAGAGGATGCTCGCGCCTTCCTCGGCTTTGAGGATGACCCACGCCTCGGTCTTGCCCAGCTTGCCCTCATGCTCGCGGGCATAGGCATCGTCGGGATGGACCTGCACGCTCAGCGAATCGCGGGCTGCCAGGAGCTTGAGCAGCAGGGGAAATTCCTGCCCCGCATAGTCGCCGGACAGGCGCGCCCCGTCCCGCTCCAGCAGCTGCGGCAGTGTTTCGCCCGTGACGGTGCGGCTTTCCAGATGCGGGATGGCGCTGATCTCCAGCGCCTCGCCCGTGCGCTCGTCGGGAATGTCCCGGCCGTAGACCGCGCGCAGCGCGTCGCCTCCCCAGGGCGTCATATCGCCATGGCGGTAGGCGGGATACATGCGCAGCGGCAGCATGGGGCACGCGCCGCTTAAGGGCGCTTCAAAGCACACGCTCGTCACGCCCGGATTTTCAAAGAAGGTGCGGCCGGCCTCCCGCGTCATGGCCGAGGAAAAGACCTCCAGCATGGGGCGGTCCTCCACGCAGGTGTCCAGGCGCAGGCTGTCATAGCCCAGCCGAAGCGCCTCCTCCTTGACAAAGGCCAGCACCTGCGAGGCCAGATCCAGGCTTTCGGAAACCATGGCGAAGCGGTGCAGCGTGGCGGGCCGAACCCCGTACTCCCACACGATGCGCGCATATTCCGGCTCTATGGCATCGCCCAGGGCAAAGGCGGCGATCAGCCGCCCCTCATCCTCCACGCGGTACAGCCGGCCATGCGTGACGTCCTCCTCCAGCTGGGCGCGGGTGGGATAGACGTCCCATTCCCATTGCTTCAGGCCGCGGCTGTGCATGTCGCGGATCACATCCTGGTACAGCGCGCAAACCTCCTGAAACCGCTCGGGCGTTGCCGGCGAAAACCGAATGCTCATCAGGCCACCTCCGTATACATTTGGTACAGATGCGCGTAGATGCCGCCCAGCTCCAGCAGCTCCTGATGCGTGCCCTTCTCCACGATGCCGTTTTCCGTCAGCACCCAGATGGTGGTGGCGTTGCGGATGGTGGTGAGCCGGTGGGCGATGGTAAAGGTAGTGCGTCCCTCGGACAGCTTTTCCAGGGACTGCTGCACCAGGCGCTCGCTTTCATTATCCAGGGCGCTGGTGGCTTCGTCCAGAATCAGGATGGGCGGATTTTTCAGAAATACGCGCGCGATCGAAATGCGCTGCTTCTGCCCGCCGGAGAGCTTCACGCCGCGCTCGCCCACGAAGGTCTGATAGCCATCGGGCAACTGGGTGATGAACTCGTGCGCCCCGGCCAGCCGCGCGGCCTCCATCACCTTTTCGGGGGTGGCGCCGGGCATGCCGTAGGCGATGTTGTCAAAGATGGTGCCGGAGAACATGTACACGTCCTGCTGGACCATGCCGATGTTCTCGCGCAGGCTGTGCTGCGTCAGATGGGTGATGTCCTGCCCGTCGATGAGGATGCGGCCGCCGGATACGTTGTAAAAGCGGGGGATCAGGTTGCACAGCGTGGTCTTGCCGCCGCCGCTGGGGCCGACCAGCGCCACCCGCTCGCCGGCATTGACGTGGAAGTTGATGTCGGCCAGCACGTTTTTGTCGTTGTCGCTGTAGTGAAAGCTGACATGGTCGAACGTCACGTCGCCGCGCACGTGGGACAGCTCCACGGCGTCGGGCGCGTCCTGGATATCGGGCGTCTCGTCCATGATTTCGCAGAAGCGCTCGATGCCGGTCATGCCGCGCTGAAACTGCTCCATGAACTCCACGATGCGGCGGATGGAGGTCAGCAGGGTATTGACGTAGAGCAGATAGGCCATGTAATCCGACGCGGAGATGGACCCCTGAATGATGAACAGCGCGCCCACCACCACCACCACGATGTACATCAGCCCGTCAAAGACGCGCGTGGAGGTGTTGAAACCGGCCATATACAGGTATTTCCGGCGGTTGATGCGCACGAACTCGTCGTTGCCGCGATGGAATTTTTCCATTTCGACCGGCTCGTTGGCAAAGCTCTTGACCACGCGGATGCCCAGCAGGCTGTCCTCCACCTGGGCGTTGATCTCGCCCACCTGGTAGCGGCTCTCGCGGTAGACGGCGCGCATGCGCTTGTTGAAAAACCGCGTGCAGGCCATCATCAGCGGCAGCATGGCGAAGATGATCAGCGTCAGCGCCGGGCTGGCCCCCATCAGAATGATGAAGGGGATGACGATTTTGATGCCCGCGATGAAGAACTCCTCCGGGCAGTGGTGCGCAAACTCCGTCACCTCAAACAGGTCGCTGGTGATGCGGGCCATGATCTGGCCCACCTTGGCATTGCTGTAATAGGCGAAGCCCAGCGTTTGCAGGTGGGCGAAAAGATCGTTGCGCATGTCGCGCTCGATAAAGGTGCCCATGATGTGCCCGCGCGAGGCCATGTAGAAGTTGGCCAGCGCATCCACGATGCGCAGCAGCACGTAGATGCCGCCCACCCGCAGCACGAAGCTCACCGTGAGCGCGGAGAGGTTGTTGGCGGCCAGATCGGTCACGTCGCGCACGATCAGGGGCAGCACTAGGTCGCACACGGTGGTCAGCGCCGCGCACGCCAGGTCCAGAAGCAGCATGCCCCGGTACTTTTTAAAATAGGGCAGAAACCGCCGGATGAGCGTTGAGGTTTTCATGGAACGCGAGGTCTGGTGATGCATGGGTCCGGCCGCTCCTTTGTGTTCATTCGCTTTCGGGGGCAATCAGCGTGGTTTGCCTGAGCAGGCTGCTCAGGTCGTCCTCGTGGCTTTCGGGACACAGCACCGCATAGGCGGCGGTGTCGCTCTCGCCGAAGATGCAGATCCGGCCGCCTCCGTCCATGCGCGCCGCGTCCAGCCCGCCCAGCGCGTAGAGCGAAATGGCGCTGAGGCTGTAGCCGCTGCCCAGGAGGGTAACGGCGGACGTGGGGCGGATGCTCTCCACCGTGAGCTGGGTCCCGTCCTCAAAGGCATAGGTGAGCGTCACCCGGCGGGCATAGCCGCCGCCGAAGGCGGTGTCATACACGCGGGCGCGCTGCAAGGTAGGACCGCCATAGAACGCCATCACCGGCTGACCGAAGGTGTTGGCCAGGTTTTGCAGGTTGGCCTCGCCGGGAATCTCCAGGGCGGACATGGGCATGGTGATCAGCTCTTCGTCGGGGAGGTCCACATACTTGGCCTCCTCGTCCGGCTCGCCCAGCAGCAGGAAGATATAGGCGAACACCAGCGCGATCACCAGCAGCACCGCCACCGCCACGCGCAGCAGGATCAGCCGCAGGCGGGAGGGCTTCTTTTCGACGGGCTCCTCATCCGTGACCGGCTGCTGCTGCGCAAGCGGAGCGCCCGGCTTCTGCCGGCCGTGCAGAATCCCCCTGCGCGGGCGGGGCGCCTCGGCGGGCATGCCGCGAGGCGGGGAAGAATGTTTGCTGTGCTCCAAGCGCTTGCTCCTTCCTGAATCGTTACGGCTTGGCCGGGAGGGGGAGCCCTCCCTCGCTTAGCAGGGCGTCCAGCCATTTGGCGTCGTTGCCCGCCTCCAGCAAAAAGGCGCGGTAGAGCGCGTCATAGAGCATGGCGCGCCGCTCAAAGTCCAAATCCGTATCGCCGTGGACGCGGCTGAGCATTTGCGCCATGGGCGAAGCAAGCACCTTGGCGATGCGGTTGTCCAGCCTCAGGCCGAAGAAGCTGTGCATATAGCGGTTGCTGCCGCGCAGAAACACGTTGATAAAATCGCGGCTGAGCCGCTCCAGATATTTGCGCGTAAAGGCGTCCGCGTCGGGCGCGAGCTCCTGGCAGCGCCTCAGGTCCGGATGCTCGAACAGCTCCGTGCGCATCTGTTGCTGCTGGGCGGCGGAAAAGTCGTCCGGGGTCAGGTAAAAATGCAGCAGGTGGCACTTGATGACGGAAAAGTCCAGCTTCCTGGGGCTGCGCTCGTACAGGCGGCCCAGAAACAGCAGCTCCTGCGCCACTTCCAGACAATCCGGATACTGCGCCTGCGCCTCCAGAAGCAGCTTGTGCTTTTTGACGGGATCGGTCTGGCGCCCGGCCTTTTCCAAAAGGGCCAGCGCGCCTTCCGGAACGGGAGCGGCCGGAGCCGCGGACACGGGGGCTCCGCAATGCGGGCAGAACGCCGCACCGGCGATCTCCACCGGCTTGCCGCAGCGCGGACAGGCGGTAAACGTTTCTTTTTGCGTCATAGACCCATACCTCCTCACGTTATGATACGACGAACCGGACTGGAAAGTCAAGGGTGGCATGGATTCGTGACATTTTTGCGGCATGGGGCTCTCTTTTCAAAAAAAACGCAAATTCCCCCTTGCCAAACCAGGGGAGGTTGTGTATAATATCATCGTTGCCCGTTTGAGGGGAACAGGCTGATATAGCTCAGTAGGTAGAGCGCATCCTTGGTAAGGATGAGGTCGCCAGTTCGAATCTGGCTATCAGCTCCACAGCACCTGCAGAAACGCAGGTGCTTTTTCTTGTTTCCCGGACAGAACCGGCAGGGGGGTGCCCGGGGACTTTCGCTTTGGGGATATTCCTGCGCTTCTCCGGGCGGGGAAAACCGCTTCTGCCATTTACAAACGGAAGCGATTGCTTTATACTACGCACATGGAAAAGGACACGGGTTCCCCTGCGCATGGGCTGAGCGGAAGAAACCGTATCCTGCCGGCGTGGTATGGCGCCGGCAGCCCATGCCGGACGGCTGGAAGGGAAATGCATGCGCGAAAGATAAAGGAGGAATGCGGATATGAAAATCGGATTTGTGGGACTGGGGATCATGGGCCGGCCCATGGCGCTCAATCTGCTTCGGTCGGGGTGCGAGCTCTATGTCAACGACCTGAACCAGGAGGCGGTGAAAGCCCTGTGCGACAAGGGGGCCAGGGCGGCTTCCCAGGCGCAGATGGCCGAATGCTGCGAGGCGGTGTTCACCATTCTGCCCAACGGGAGCATCGTGCATCAGGTCCTGCTGGGGGAGAACGGCATGCTGGCCCACATGGCTCCCGGCACGCTGGCGGTGGACATGAGCTCCATCACGCCGGAGGAGGCCAAGGCCTGCCATCGCTTCGCGGGGGAGCGGGGCATCCACTTCCTGGACGCGCCGGTCAGCGGGGGAGAGCCCAAGGCCATCGACGGCACGCTGGCCTTCATGATCGGCGGCACGCAGGAGGCTTTTGAGGCGGCCAGGCCCCTGCTGGAGTATATGGGCACCAGCCTCACTTTGGTGGGCGAGGGCGGCGCGGGCTGCGTGACCAAGCTGGCCAACCAGATCATCGTCAACCTGACGATTGCGGCGGTGTCCGAGGCGCTTGTGCTGGCCACCAAGGCGGGCGCGGACCCGGAGAAGGTGTATCAGGCCATCCGGGGCGGGCTGGCGGGCAGCACCGTGCTGGACGCCAAGGCGCCCATGATGCTGGCGCGCAACTTCCAGCCGGGCGGCAAGCTGTCCATCAACATGAAGGACATCAAAAACGTGCTGGCGACGGCGCATCAGGCGGATGTTCCGCTGCCGCTGTCCGCGGAACTGTATGAGATCATGACCGCGCTCAAAAACATGGGCTGCCTGGACAACGACCATTCGGGCATTGTGAAGTACTATGAGCGCCTGGCCGGCGTGGAAGTGCGGCCGCAATAAAACGGAACCGGTCCGCGCAAGGGAGGCCGCAGGCGCCGCCTTCGGCCGCATGCCTCAACCGAAAGGAGTAACATGGCCATGAATGAACAATCGCTTCCGATATCGGTGCTGGATGAATTCGCGCCGCTTCAGCCCGAAAAGGCCGACGCGCTGCTGAAACACGCGCTGGAGGGACAAAGGGAAAAGGTCGTCGTGATTGACGACGATCCCACGGGGGTTCAGACCGTGCATGGCATCCATGTCTACACGGACTGGACGGAACAGAGCATTCTGGAGGGGTTTGAGGAGGAAAACCGCATGTTTTTCCTGCTCACCAACTCCCGCAGCATGTCGCGGAAGGAGACCCGCGAGGTGCACGAGCAGATCGCCCGCGGCGTGGTGCAGGCTTCCAGGGCAACCGGCAAGCCGTTTGTCATCATCAGCCGGAGCGATTCCACCCTGCGCGGCCACTTCCCCCTGGAGACGGAAACGCTGCGCCAGGAGATCGAGCGCGCCGGCGAACAGCCCTATGACGGCGAGATCCTGTGCCCCTTCTTCTGCGAAGGCGGGCGCTATACGCTGGGAAACGTTCACTACGTCAAGGAGGGCGACCGGCTGATCCCCGCCGGACAGACGGAATTTGCGCGCGACCGGTCGTTCGGCTACACGCATTCGCGGCTGGATGAATGGTGCGAGGAAAAGACCGGCGGGGCCTACACGGCCGCAGAAACCACGTGCATTCCGCTGGAGATGCTGCGCAATCTGGATGTGGATGGCGTGGCGCAGCTGCTGGCGGGGGTGCACGGCTTCCGAAAAGTGGTGGTCAACGCGGCCGCCTATGAGGACGTGAAGGTTTTTCTGGCGGGGTATCTCAAGGCGTGCGCGGCAGGCAAGCGCTTCATGTTCCGCACGGCGGCGGCGGTGCCCAAGCTGCTGGGCGGCGTTTCGGACAAGCCGCTGCTCACGCGCAGCGAGCTTGAGGGGGAGCGCAGCCCCAACGGCGGTTTGATCGTGGCGGGCTCCCACGTGCAGAAAACCACGGATCAGCTGGCGGAGCTGACGGCGGGCCTGCCGGACCTTGAGCAGATCGAGTTCCACGTGAGCCGGGCGCTGGAGGACGGCGGCCTGCAAGAGGAGGCCGCCCGGGTGCGCGAGCTGGCGGAGGCAAGCCTGCGCGCCGGTCGGGACACGCTGGTGTACACCTCGCGCAAGCGCATGGACGTGGCCGGGCTGGACAAGGAGCAGCAGCTCAAGCTGTCGGTGGACATCTCCAACGCGGTTACCTCCGTGGTGGCGGATTTGCAGATTCAGCCGGCCTTTATCGTGGCCAAGGGCGGCATCACCTCCAGCGACATCGGCGTGCGCGCCCTGCGCGTGCGGCGCGCGCTGGTGATGGGGCAGATCGCTCCCGGCGTGCCCGTGTGGCGCACGGACGGCGAAAGCAAGTTCCCCTACATTCCCTACATCATCTTCCCGGGCAACGTGGGCGACCGGACCACGCTTTTGCAGGTGGTCAGGCGCCTGCGGGGAGAATGAGCGAAAAACCGCCGGAGAACAGGCGAGGGGCCAGACGAATACGGCACGTCCGGCCCCTGTGGACCGTTGGCCAAGGCCAGCGGTCCTTTTGTGCGATGAGAATAGAATGCTGCGCAAGGATACGGAGACGCTTGCGGGAAAACGGGAGGGGCGGGCCTGCGCAGTTCTGACTGAATTGATTTCAATTTGAGACCGATTCAGTCAATCAGTCTCCGGCCCAAATTGGAGGAGGCGGTCAAGCACCCTTGGGGCTTGACCGCCTTGATTACCCATCAATAAAGATTGGCTCGGTTTTTACTACTTTCCCGGCTACGCAAATACGCCTTGTACCAATAAAACGAAGTAGGGCTGTATTCATTTTATAGTAGATTATCATTTTGCATAACGATATAATCTCCTGTCTCAAAACCATATCGCGCATCATCAATGTGAATGGCTTCATACATGTATTGTTTGACTTGTTCTATAGTGGAAAACTTTGTGGCCTGATAAGGTGACTGGGGATTTGTCTTTTCAAAAAGCAAATAGCCTTGATCTTCCTGAATGAGAACCGCCGCGTGAGCGGCAGCAGTCTGGCTTTCGGACTGTGTCCAAATAGTGATTAGGGAAACCTTGTTTTGTGCAAAAGAGATTTTTCTGCTTTTCCATGCTGATTGTATTGCTTGATACATTTCATCTTGGGAACAGCCCGCAGAAATGGTAACGGGATTAAATAGGGTAAAATACTCAGACGTTTCCTGTTCATCAAAAGCTATAAGCGAAAAGTTGCTAATAGCATCCCAGTCGCTATACAGCCATTGCGTATCGGAGTAACATTCCCAGTCTTTTTTGTTAATAGGTTGCTGAATATCAACGTTATCCTGTATAAGTTGATAAGCTGCTATCCGGCACAGCACGTCGCTATACTGGCGGTTGTTCTGCTTATACCATAACTCCGACATTGGAGCATATTCTCCATAATCAACCACAGGTACTGCAGCTGTTATCCATGAATTCTCGATACTATAAGATTCACAACTCCCCATGCATTCATTAAAGTCATTTATCCATACAAACACCTTGTCGATATATTTCTCCGGGATGCCTCCGGAAATTAGAATGTCTCTAACTTCGCTCTGTACAGTTTTATCACCCAAATTTGTATAAGTCAGAGTTGTGTTCTGCTGAACTGCTTCAGCAGAAGTTTTCGGCGTTAAAACACTTTGCGACGTTGCGTTGCCGTCGCAAGCTGTTGTCAAAACTATAAGGGATAAGATGCATATAAATACTATTGATTTCCTCATTTTTAAAAGCCCCCATATGAAACAAAAATAATCTGGCTTTCTCCGCCTGCTTTCGATGTTTGTCGGCCTCCATCGCCGTCTCCACTTGTTCCGGGCCAAAGACCCGCTTGAACCGTGCATAGTCAGCGGAGACTTACCGTAGGGCCTTATTCTCCAGCTAAACTTCCTGCAAACGGTCAGACAGGCGGGCGTTGCTTTCCCTCACTCGCCACAGAGGCTCAAGTTTTCCCCACAGCGCCACATAGACCAGATGCAGGGAGGGCAGCACCTTGACGATTTGGGCCGACAGAAGCTCGGCTTTTTTCTCCCGGTAGGACTTGGCGCTCTCCGGCGTCCCGGCCTCCGGTAGAATTTCCTCCGGTTCAGCGGAGAAGTCCGCTGCCAACCGCGCCATGTTCTTTACCGCCGGGGCAAGTGCTTTGAGCCGTCGTTCCGGGCTTTCCACCTGGCTTTCTTTCGCTGCCTTGACCGTCTCGAAGGCGGCGATCTCCTTTGTCCGTTGTTTCTTCTTATAGTCCAACGCAGACCGGTGATTGTCGTGGGTGACCTTGTCCTCCCACTCAATCCCGTGCTGCTCCATGACCAGAGAAAGCGGCTCTTTTTCCGAGCGCATCCACTGGCTTCGCTCCGTGTCTCCTCCGGGGCTACCCTGGAAGCCCTGGGCCGCTAACGCCTATTTCAGAGATATCCTGGTGTTCAACCTTTGCTTATTCCCATTCAATCGTCGCCACCGGCTTGGGGCTCAAATCGTAGAGCACGCGGCACACGCCGGGGACCTCGCTGAGCACGCGGTCGGTGATGCGCTGAAGGAGGGCCCAGGGCAGCTCGGGCACGGTGGCGGTCATGGCGTCGACGGTGTTGACGGCGCGGATGATCACCGGCCAGTCAAAGACGCGCGCGCCGCCGCGCACGCCGGTGGAGCGCATGTCGGGCACGACGGTGAAGAACTGCCAGACCCTGGAGGTCAGGCCGGCGCGGTCGAACTCCTCGCGCAGGATGGCATCGGACTCGCGCAGGGCGTTCAGGCGGTCGCGGGTGATGGCGCCCAGGCAGCGCACGCCCAGACCGGGGCCGGGGAAGGGCTGGCGGTACACCATGGTATCGGGCAGGCCCAGGGCTGCGCCGACCTGGCGCACCTCGTCCTTGAAGAGCAGGCGAAGCGGCTCCACCAGGTCGAACTTGAGGTCGTCGGGCAGGCCGCCCACGTTGTGATGCGCCTTGACGCCGGCGCTTTCCACGATGTCGGGGTAAATGGTGCCCTGCGCCAGAAACTCGATGCCCTCCTGCTTGCGGGCCTCCTCCTCGAACACGCGGATGAACTCCGCGCCGATCACCTTGCGCTTCTGCTCCGGGTCGCTCACACCCTCCAGACGGGTGAGGAAGCGGTCCACCGCGTCCACGTAGATCAGGTTGGCGCCCAGCTGGTTGCGGAACACCTCCACCACCTGCTCGCTCTCGCCCTTGCGCATCAGGCCGTGGTTGACGTGCACGCACACCAGCTGCTGCCCGATGGCGCGGATGAGCAGCGCCGCCACCACCGAGCTGTCCACGCCGCCGCTCAGGGCCAGAAGCACCTTTTTATCGCCCACCTGGGCGCGCAGGGCCGCCACCTGTTCGTCGATAAAGGCCTGCGCCAGCTCCCGCGTGTTGATGCGCGCCATGCTGTCGGGCCGCTTGTTGGTTTCCATGAGGACCGTCTCCTTCCACCGGTTGATTTCATGGCATATGATAGCATACCGGGCGAAAAAGCGCCAGTGCCCGGCGCGGGTTTTGCCGAAAAAAAGCGGGAGGCTAGGAGGGATTTGCCGTTGCCCTCGCGCCGGGCCTGTGTTACAATAGCTGCGTTTCCATAGCGCCTGGGGCGCAGCGAGGAGGATGTTTCCATGCCGAATTTTTCCCTGAAGGATCAGGTGGTTTTCGAGGCGGCGCAAAAGTTTGAAACGCCGTTTCACCTCTATGACGAGCGCGGTATCCGCCGCACCGCGCGCGCGCTCAGGGACGCCTTTGGCGAAATCGAGGATTTCCGCGAGTATTTTGCGGTCAAGGCCCTGCCCACGCCGGCCATTTTGCGCATCCTGAAGGAGGAGGGCTGCGGCGTGGACTGCGCCAGCGTGACAGAACTCATGCTGGCCGACGCCTGCGGCTTTCAGGGCGGGGACATCATGTTCAGCGCCAACGACGTGACGGGGGAGGAATTCGTCCTCGCCCGGCGGCTGGGCGCGTATATCAACCTGGACGACATCACCCATGTGGACACGCTGGCGCAAAACGGCGGCGTGCCGGACACGGTGTGCCTGCGCTTTAACCCCGGCGGCACCTTCCGCATCGGCAACGCCATCATGGGCGACCCCGGCGACGCCAAGTACGGCATGACGCGCGAGCAGCTGAGCCAGGCGCTTTTGCGCCTTCGGGACCTTGGAGCCGCGCGCTTCGGCCTGCACGCCTTCCTCAGCAGCAACACCACCGACCCCGCCTATTATCCCGCGCTGGCAAGGCTTTTGTTCCAGACCGGGCGCGAGCTGATGGACGAGAGCGGCATGCCGCTGGCCTTCGTCAACCTGTCGGGCGGCATCGGCATCCCCTACCGGCCCGATCAGCCCGAAACCGATATCCGCGCCGTGGGCGAGGGCGTGGCGCACGAGTACCGCCGCGCCTTCAGCGAAAACGGCATCCGCGGCGTGGCCATCAAGACCGAGCTGGGCCGCTACATGACCGGCCCCAACGGCTGGCTGGTGACGCACATCATCAACGAAAAGCGCATCCACAAGCACTACCTGGGCCTGGATGCCAGCGCCTGCGACCTGATGCGCCCCGCCATGTACGGCGCGTACCACCACATCACCATTCCGGGCAGGGAATACCTGCCCCACGACCAGCTGGTGGATGTGACCGGAAGCCTGTGCGAAAACAACGACAAGTTCGCCGTGGACCGCATGCTGCCCAGAACCGAGATCGGCGACCTGCTGGTGATTCACGACACCGGCGCGCACGGCCTGAGCATGGGCTACAACTACAACGGCAAGCTGCGCTGCAAGGAGGTCCTCTGGTGCGGGGACGGCTCCTTCAGGCTGATCCGCCGGGCCGAAACCCCGCGCGACTACTTCGCCACGCTGGACGTGGACCCGGCCTGGCAGGCGCTTCAGGCGCGCTGGCTCAAATAAAACCAAAAACGCGCGCGGCCGCCTTCCCCCTGCCGGGAGGGCGGCCGCGCGCGTTGCTCAGCTTTCGTCTGGCGCAAAGGTGAAGGTAAAGACGGTGCCTTTTCCCTCCTCGCTGCTGACCGAGATGGTCACGCCGTGGCGGCGGGCGATCTCTGCCGCGATGGCCAGGCCCAGGCCCGCGCCCTCGTGCGAGGGGTCGCGGGTGTGGTGGAAGCGCTCGAAGATCAGCGACAGCTCGCCGGCGGGAATGCCGGGGCCCTCGTCGGCCACGGAGATGGCGCGCGTCGCTTCCTCCAGCCACAGGCGCACGCCCCGCCCCTCCGCGGTGAACTTGACGGCGTTGTCCACGGCGGTCATGAGCATCTGGCGCAGGCGCGAATAGTCGCCCATGACTTTGGGATGGGCGGACGGCTCCTCGCAGGAAAAGATCAGGCCCTTTTGGGTGCACAGCGCGCGGGCGCTCATGGCCACGTCGCCCAGCAGCTCGCTCAGATCCACCGGCGCGCGCTCCAGCGCAAAGTCATCGCTTTGCAGGCGCGAAAGCTCCAGAAGGTCGCGGATGAGGCGCTGGAGCCACTGCGTTTCTCCGATCATCTGCGCGTAATAGGCGCTGACGGCCTCCGGGCCGGTCACCACGCCGTCGCGCAGGGCCTCCAGCGAGCCGCGGATCACCGTGACCGGGGTTTTGAGTTCGTGGCTGATGCCGGAAAACAGCCGCTGCTGCGCCAGGCGGTGCTGCTCGTCGCGGCGGCGGGCCTCCTCCAGGCGCTGGGCCAGCACGTCCATCGAGCGGGCCAGCGAGCCCACCTCGTCGTGCCGGCGGGCGCGCAGGGGCTGGGCCGGATGGCCGGAGGCCAGCGCCACGGCGACCTTTTCCACCTCCACGATGGGCCGCGCGAACAGCCGCGAAAACACCAGCGCCAGCACCGCCGACAGCGCGAAGGCGATCAGGCCGCTGGAGATGAGGATGGCCGCGCTGGGAACCTGCTGAAAGCCCAGCTCGCGCAGCGTGGCGTCCAAAAGCACCACGCCCAGCACACGGCTGTGCGCGTCCATCACGGGCATGGAGGCGCACAGGCGGGTTTCGCTGTCCATCTCGGCATGGATGATGGGCGTCTTGCCCATGAAGCCCAGCGCGACGCTCTGCTCCAGATAGCCCGCCAGCAGGGGCCTGTCAAGCACCTGCACCACGCCGTCAAAGTAGCCGGTCACGTTGTGGCGCGTGTCGATGAGGTAGACGTTGCAGCGGGTGAGCTGCTCGGTCAGGGCCAGGTAGGGCGCGAGCGTCTCCTCGCTGACGATGAAGCGCGTCTCGTCCAACGAGGCGTCGTAGGCCGAGGGCGCCACCAGCTCGGCGAGGTTCTGCGCGATGGCGAAGGCGTCGCGCTGCATGGCCTGGCTGTGGTGGGTGATGGACTGGCGCACCATCAGCGCGTTGTAGATCACCGCGGTGAGGATGGTGAAGGCCGCCAGCAGCAGCGAAAACAGCAGCATCAGCCGCATGGTGAGCGAACGCTTCATGGCAGCCGCCTTTCAAACTTGTAGCCCGTGCCCCAGACGGTGGCGATGGAGAAAAAGTCGTGTGGCCAGGCGTCCAGCTTCTGCCGCAGGCGCTTGATGTGCGAATCCACCGCGCGGTAGTTGCCCGCGTGCTCCACGCCCCACACCAGCGTGAGCAGGTTGTCGCGCGTGAACACGCGGCCCGGCGCGGAGGCCAGGGTGTAGAGCAGCTCCGTCTCGCGGCGGGTCAGGTCCAGCCTGTGCCCGTCCAGCGTCACGCTCAGCGACGGCAGGTGGATCGACAGGCTCCCCACCACCAGCGTCTCCTGCCCCGTGGGCGCGGGCATGCGCCTGAGCACCGCCCGGATGCGCGCCATCACCTCGCCGGGGGAAAAGGGCTTGACGATGTAATCGTCCGCGCCGATGTCCAGGCCCAAAATGCGGTCGGCGTCCTCGTCGCGGGCGGTGATCATCAGAATCGGCACGCCCGACACCCGCCGGATGCGCCGGCACACCTCCAGCCCGTCAATGCCCGGCAGCAGAATGTCCAGAAGGATCACCGACGGGTCCGCCGCGTCAAAGAGGGACAGCGCTTCCTCGCCCGAGCGCGCGCACAAAAGCGGCCAGCCCTCCGCGCCGATGTAGCGCGAGAGGATCTCCACGATCTGCTCGTTGTCATCCACGATCAATATGGGGTTCACATCCGTCCCTCCCCGGCGTTCATCAGGGACATTGTAGAAGGTTGGGATCAGATTGTCAAATTTTCAACGAAAATTTCAAAAAGCCACACTTTTGCCACAATCGGCGTGTAAGCTTACGTTTGTGATCAGGAGGAGACGGAGGATGAAACGCATCTGCATGGCGGCGCTTCTGGCGCTTGCGCTGGCCCTGACCGGCGGCGCGGCGGCGCAGGAAAGCCAGTATGCCGACGGAATCTACCGCGGCTTTTACTACGACGGCGGCATCGAGCAGATCGCCATCCAGTTCGAGCTGCAGGACGGCGTGTTTCAGTCCGTGGTGTACCGCGGGGTCAAATACAAGGACGGCGACTACATGAGCGACGACGCCAGCGACGCCCAGAAGGCCGCCCTGCGCCAGTACCGCGAGCTGGCCGCCTACCTGGTGGGCAAGGGCGTGGACGCCATCGACGACCTCTACGCCCCCTACGGCATCGTGGAGGACATCGACGCGGTCACCACCGCCACGATGCAGTCCTCCAAGCTGATCTCGGCCCTGTGGGACGGGCTCAACCGGCGCCCCTTCAAGCTCATCAGCACCGCCAAGCTGCCCGAGGCCGGCGACTTCGCCGACGGGGTGTACCGCGGGTCCTACATGGAGGACGGCGAGGAAGAGGTGGCGGTGGAGTTCACGCTGGAAGGCAACGTTTTTTCCGAGGCGCACTACCGCGCGCTGAGCTACCATGGCGTGGACTATCTCAGCCCCGACGCCCCGGAGGACGCAAAGCGGGTGGCCGGCCAGTTTGAGGCGCTGCTTGCGCATCTTCAGGGGCAGCCCGTGGACGCCGTCAACGACCTCTACCAGCCCGGCGACATCGCGCCGGCTGTGGACGGCTTCAGCGGCGCCACCCTGCGCGCGCCCAAGGTGATCTCCGCCATCTGGGATGCGCTCAACCGCCACGCCTGGCACGTGGAATAACGCGCTTTGCCGCTCCCCTGCGGGCGGTGAAACAATAAAAAATCATCTGCAAAGGAGAACATCATCTATGAAGAAACTGCTGACCGCTTCTCTGGCCGCGCTTTTGGCGCTGTGCCTGATCCTCCCCGCCGTGGCCGAGGGTGAAGTGACCATCGGACAGGCCCTCTACGCCGCGCACGGCACCAAGTGCTTCGCCGTGCTGACCGTGGCCATGCAGGACGGCGTGATCGCCGACGCCTACATCGACGAGTTCCAGTTCATGACCGCGGGCGAGGCCGTGGGCGTGCCCAACAGCGACGCCGACTTCGGCCAGAGCTATCCCGAGGGCAAGGTGCTGGCCTCCAAGCGCGAGAACGCCGAGCTCTACAGCAGCAACATGGCCGCCGCCGGCTCCACCGTGGCGCTGGATGTGAACTATGCCGCCATCGAGGACTTTGTGACCGGCAAGACCATCGAGGAGCTGGAAGCCGCCGTGGAAGGCAAGACCGCCGAGGAAATGGTGGACGCCGTGGCCGGCTGCACGCTGGTGGACACGCTGGGCTATGTGAGCGGCCTGATCGAGGCTGCCAAGGCCGCCGCGAAGTAAGAGACGCAACGCACGGGGCCGCCGGGGGAGCATTCCCCCGGCGGCCCTCAGACCGCTGACAAAACCTTTTCGGGAGGTTTGGAGGGCCCGCAGGCCCTCCAAAGTCAATTCGTATCGCCCGGTTTTCCCCGGTCGCTCAATCTTCGCGGAGGACGCTGGCCGCGCCCTCCGCTCGTTTCGCTCCCCACCTTCGGGTCGCTTTGCGCTTCGCGCAACAGCCCACAGGGCTGACGCTTCCCTCCGGTGCCGGGCGGGCGGGGAGTTTGCGCCCCTGGGCGCAAACATTTCTTAAGCATCTGGCGGAAAAGTCCGGCGCAGCCGGACTTTTTCGACAAGCTGGGGGCCGCCGGGGGAGCATTCCCCCGGCGGCCCTTTTGCGCGCTCCGGGCGCGGGCTCAGCGCCGGGCGGCGCTGCGGCGGTACCAGGCGAGAAAGAGGGGCAGGCCGGCCGCGCGGATGCCCGCCCCGAAGAGAAAGGCGGAGGGCAGGCTCCGCTGCGACAGCGCGCCGAAGATCAGGTTGGTGGCGATGGCGACGCCGTTCATCAGCATGGCGTGGATGCTCAGGGCCGTGGCGCGGTGGGCGGTTCGGATCTCCCGGCTCTGGATCTCGGCCTGCAGCGGCTCAAAGAGCGCATGGGAGACGCGCAGGGTCAGGACGGCCGCGACGGACGCGGCGGCGCGCCGCGACAGGGCCAGCGTCAGGGCGGACAGGGCCGCCGCCGAGCCGCACAGGAGCAGCGCGCCGCGCACGCCCGTCCGCCGGGTGACGAGGGACGAACCAACGCTCAGCGTGCCCAGAACGGTGGCGGCGAGGTAGACCCAGCCGATGGCGGCGCTGTCGAGGCCGCACAGCCGGTATTGGAGCTGGTTGAGGAACACGGTGATGGTCTGGTGAGTTTCGGACAGAAGCGCGGCCGCGATCAGAAACAGCAGCAGCGCCGGGTTGGCGAAAGTCTGCCGCAGGGCTTCCCCGAAGGCCTGCGCCGGGGGCCGGGCCGCCTCCGGCCTGCGCACCTCCGTAAGCCCAAGCGAAAGCGCCGCCGCAAGGCCGTAGCTGACAACCGTGAGCAGCCCGGCCAGCGAATAGCGGTCCCGGACAAAGAGGGCAAAGATTCCGGCGGCCACGAGGTGGCCCAGCATGCCGATGCCGGCGTAGAGGCCGAAGGCGCGCTGGCTCTCCCCGCCTTCGCAGGAGAGATAGAGGATGCTGGCGTCCACGCCGGACATCCCGGCCAGCACCACGCTGAGCATGACGCGCTCCAGCAGAAAGCCGGCCAGTCCGGCGGCCTGCCAGAAAACGATTTTGGAGGCGAAGTACAGCCCGCAGCAAACGACCATCGTCCGGCGGTAGCCCAGCCGCTCGGCCAGAAGGCCCCAGGGAACCTCCAGCAGCACCTCCAGGGCGAGGGAGACGCTTTCCATCGCGGTGATCTCAAAGAGGGTCACGCCCCGCGCCTGACGGTACAGCGTTGCGATGGGGCCGTAAAAGACCATGCCCTGCAAAAACGCGACGGCGTACAGGATGATTCGGTTTTTTTTCATGAAAAAGAAGTCCTCTCCGGTTTTTGTGCATGGCAAACACACCTGCCGGCTCTGCAAAGACATGGCCGGCGGCAGGCACAAAAATCAGATGGGACGGTTCATGGCAGATGCGACCTTTCCCTGAAAAATAGGGGCCATGCAGCATTATAGCACAGATCGCGCGGGGTTGCACCCCCGCCCGGCAGCCCTTTTGCACTTGCAAGAAGCGGCTTTTTTTGTTATGCTGTGTGCATCTGTGCCGGGGCGTGCCCCCCGGCGGAACCAAAGGAGGCGGCGGCGGTGGAGCGGCCCATGCGCGACATGCTGGCCAAGGCGGCGGACCGGCTGTCTTTGCACATGCCGGGGGCGCAGGGGCGCGGGCCGTTCGGGCCGGTGGACCCCTACCGGCTGGAAACCACCGAGCTGCCCGCGACCGACGACCTCTACGCGCCCGGCGGGGCCATCGCCCGCGCGGAGGCGCTGGCGGCGCGGTGCGCGGGCGCGGCGCACACCCTGATGCTCACCGGCGGGTCCACCGCCGGGGTGCAGGCCATGCTGCTCTATGCGGCGGGCGGCGGCGGGGCGGTGATTCTGCCCAGAAACGCGCACCTTTCCGCGCTGCACCTGTGCGCGGTGGCGGGGCTGGAGGCGGTGTTCGCCCGGCCTGCGTTCACATCGTCGGGCCTGTGCTTTACCCCGGAGGAGAGCTACCTGGAGGCGCTGGCGCGCCGTCCGGACGCGCGGGCGCTGCTGGTGGTGCGGCCGGATTACTACGGCGCGCTGCACTGGCCGGCGCGCGCGGCGGCGCGGGCGCGGGCGCTGGGCATCCCCGTGCTGTGCGACGAGGCGCATGGCGCGCACCTGAACTGGGACGCGGACGTGCCCACGGCGGGCGCGCTGGGCGCGGATGTGTGGGTGCAGTCGGCGCACAAGACGCTCCCCGCGCTCAACGGCGCGGCATGGCTGCACGCGGGGCCGGGCGTGGACGCGGCGCGCCTGCGGGCGATGCTGCGCGCGGTGCAGACCAGCAGCCCCTCCTTTGTGACGCTGCTGGCGCTGGACGACGCGCGCGCCTGGATGGAGCACAGCGGCGCGCAGGCCCTCGCGCGGCTCAAGGCCGCGGCGGCGCGCTTTCACGCGCAGGCGGCGGCGCTGGGCTACGCCGACGGGCAGGACGTGCCGGGCTGGGCCTACGACCGCACGCGCGTGGTGCTCCGGGCCCCGCAGGGCGGCTATGCGCTTTCGGAGGCGCTGGCCGCGCGGGGCGTGGACGTGGAGATGAGCGACGCCTGCCGGGTGGTGTGCATCCTCTCGCCCGTGGACGGGCCGGAGCGGCTGGCGCGGCTGGCGCGGGCGCTGCGGGACATCGCGGCGGACAGGCGGCGCGAAGGGTCGGACGGGACCGGCGCGGCGCGCGGGACTGCGGCGTGCGCGGATGGAAGCAGCGGTGCGGAGGGGGCCCCTCCGGACGGCCTGCGGGCATGCAGGGCGGGCGGCGGGGCCGCGTGGCTGACCCCGCCCGCGCCGGCGGAGCGCGCCGTGCCGCTTCGGGAGGCGTTTTTCGCGCCGTCGGAGGCGGTGCCGCTGGAGCGCGCCGCCGGGCGCGTGAGCGCCGTGCCGGCCGGGCCGTACCCGCCGGGCGTGGCGCTGATCACCCCCGGCGAGCGGGTGACGGAAGAGATGGCGGCGTACCTTCGCGCGCTGGGGCCGCGCCGCGCCTTCGGCCTGGGGCCGGAGGGCACGCTAAGGTGCCTGCGCTGACGGGCGCGGGGGCATGGGCCGCTTGGCGCCGGTTCCGCCCCGCGGGCGCGGGCCGGACATCCGCCCGCGAAACGGCAAGTTGCATCCGCTCCCGTGCGGGCGTCGCGCGGGTCCGCGAAACGGCGGGGCGCATCCTGCGCGGGCGAGCGGGACATCCGCCTGTGAACCCGCGCGCCGCATCCGCTCCCGCGCAACCGGGCGCGGCGGCCCCGCGAAACGGCAGGGCGCATCCTGCGGGCGCGGGCGGGACATCCGCCTGTGAACCGGCGAGCCGTATCCGCTCCCGCGCAACCGGGCGCGGGCGGGACATCCGCCTGTGAACCGGCGAGCCGCATCCGCTCCCGCGCGGGCGCGGCTCCGCGGCCCCGCCGTCATCCCCATTCCCCGCCGCGCGAAGGGCGCGGCAGACGGCTGACTGCATACGGTAAAGGAGATCGCTATGGACATTTTCCCCTATGACGCGGTGGTGTTTGATCTGGACGGCACGCTCTTTGACGCGGAGGAGGGCATCGTCTCCTCGGTGAGAAGGGCGATGGACGAGATGGGGCTGGAGGTGCCGGCGGACGCGGACCTGCGCGAGGTGGTGGGCCCGCCGCTGGCGGATTCCTTCCGGGACCTGCTGGGCGTGCCCGAGGCGCGCGTGCCCGAGGCCATGGAGCGCTACCGCCGCGATTTCAGCGCGCGGGGCATGTACCTCTACAGCGTGTATCCCAACATCCGCAGCATCCTCACGATGCTGCGCGAGGCCGGGGTGCATGTGGGGCTGGCCACGTCCAAGCCGCTGTGGCTGGCTAGGGACATCCTGGCCTACTTCGCGCTGGACGGCGATTTCGACCGCGTGGTGGGCGAGGAGGACGGCGCGGCCAAGCTGGGCAAGGCCGAGCTGATCCGCCGCGCGCTGCCCGACCGCTACCGCCGCGCCGCCATGGTGGGCGACCGCAAGTTCGACATGGCGGGCGCGCTGGCCAACGGCATCGAGGGCATCGGCGCGGGCTACGGCTGCGGCACCGAGGAGGAGCTGATCGTGGCGGGCGCGTCGGTCGTGGCCCCGGATACCGAGGGCCTGCGCGCGATTCTCTGCCCCGGCGGGGAGATCCCGCGCGGCTTTTTCCTGACCGTCGAAGGCCCCGACGGCAGCGGCAAGACCACCCAGACCGAGCTTCTGGAAAAGCGCCTGCGCCAGTTCGGCTTCAGCGTGCTGCGCACGCGCGAGCCGGGCGGCTGCGCCATCAGCGAGGACATCCGCCGCATCATCCTCGATACCGCCAACACCGACATGTGCCCCGCCTGCGAGGCCCTGCTCTACGCCGCCGCGCGCGCCCAGCACGTCAGCCAGGTGATCCGCCCGGCGGTGGAGCGCGGCATGCTCGTGCTCTGCGACCGGTTCGTGGACAGCTCCGTGGCCTATCAGGGCGGCGGGCGCGGGCTGGGCGTGGAAACCGTGCAGCAGATCAACGACCCCGCCGTGGACGGCATGACCCCCGACGCCACGCTCTACCTGGCCATCGACCACCGGGCGGCGCTGCGCCGCCGGCTCAGCGCCTCCGAGCCCGACCGGCTGGAGCTGGAGGCGGGCGAGTTCCACGAGCGGGTGCAGAAGGCCTACGAGCGCCTGGTGCGCGACAACCGCCGCCGCTTCGTGGTGGTGGACGCCGCGCGCGGCGTGGACGAGGTCGCCAAAGACGCGCTGGACGCCGTGCTGGAGCGTCTGCTGCCCGATCGCCGGGCCTGAGGCGGGAGGAAACCGGGATGGAGAGAATCGTGGTGGGCATGTCCGGCGGGGTGGACAGCTCCGTGGCCGCGCTGCTGCTCAGGCGGCAGGGCTACGACGTGGTCGGCGTGTTCATGAAGAACTGGGACGAGAAGGACGAAAACGGCACCTGCACCGCCGCCGACGACTGGAACGACGTGCAGAGCGTATGCGATACCATCGGCATCCCCTGCTACGCCGTCAACTTTGAAAAGGAATACTACGACCGGGTCTTTTCCTATTTTCTGGACGAGTACCGGCGCGGCCGCACGCCCAACCCCGACGTGCTGTGCAACCGCGAGATCAAGTTCCGCGCCTTTCTGGACTACGCGCTCAAGCTGGGCGCCAGCCGCATGGCCACCGGGCATTTCGTGCGCTCTCAGGTGCGGGGCGGGCGTCCCGTGCTCCTCAAGGGCGCGGACGCGGGCAAGGACCAGAGCTACTTCCTTTATATGCTCAAGGAATGGCAGCTTTCGCGCGCGCTGTTCCCCCTGGGCGGCATGACCAAGGCGCAGGTGCGCGCCGTCGCGGAGGAAAACGGCCTGTCCACCAGCAAAAAGAAGGATTCGACGGGCGTGTGCTTCATCGGCGAGCGCAACTTCCGCCGCTTTTTGCAGGGCTTTCTGCCGCTTCAGCCGGGTGAGATGCGTACCCCCGACGGCCGCGTGGTGGGCGAGCACATGGGCCTGGCCTACTACACGCTGGGCCAGCGGCGGGGCCTGGGCATCGGCGGCGGGGGCGACGGGCGGCGCTGGTTTGTGGTGGACAAGGACCTTGAGCGCAACGTGCTTGTGGTGGAGCAGGGCGAGGACAGCCCGCGGCTGTACAGCCGCTTCGTGCGCGCCTCCGGGGCGACGTGGATCGCCGGGGAGCCGCCCGCGCCCGACGGCACGCCCATGCGCCTGACGGCGCGCTTTCGCTACCGGCAGTCAGACCAGGCGGTGACGGTCACCGCGCAGGGTGAAAACCTGCTCATCGAGGCGGACGAGCTCCAGCGCGCGGTCACGCCGGGGCAGAGCGTGGTGCTCTACGACGGCGACGTGTGCCTGGGCGGCGGCGTGGCCGACGCGGCGGGCATGACGGCGGAGGGGTGAGGCGTCGCGGGCGGCACGGACAGGGTGAATGAATGGGGCTCTTTGACTTTTCTGCTCAACAGGGACAGGCTTTTCCAAAAGCGGAGAAAGGACCCAAAAGAATGAAACGTATCGCATGGCTGGTGATTTCCCTTCTGCTGTGCTTCGCTGCCGGCGCGGCGGCGGAGAATATACAGCCGGTTCCCGACGAAACGCATGAATGCGGGGATTATGCTTACAGGCTGCTGGAAGATGGCTCTGCCGAGATCATAAGCTATGCCGGCGCGGCTTTGGAACTGGAGATCCCCGGGGAGTTGGATGGCCATGCCGTGACCTCCATCGGCGATTCTGCCTTCAGCTGGTGCGACAGCCTGACCGGTATCACCCTTCCCGACGGCGTGACCTCCATCGGCGAGGCTGCATTCTATTCCTGCGGCAGCCTGACCGGCGTCACCCTCCCCGACAGCGTCGTTTCCATGGACGGGAATCCTTTTGCGGCTTGCAGCAAACTGCAAACCATTGCGGTTTCCCCGGATCATCCCAGGCTGGCCGTGGCAGACAACGTGTTGTTTGACAAAACGGAAAAAAAGCTGATTTGCTATCCGGCGGGACTCGATGCCGCCAATTATGAAATCCCGCCGGGAATCACTGCGGTCGGTGATTCTGCGTTCAGTTTCTGCATCGCCCTGACCGGCATCACCCTCCCTGACGGCGTGATGTCCATCGGCGAGGCCGCTTTCAGCGCCTGCCACAGCCTGACCGGCATCACCCTTCCCGACAGCGTGACCACCATCGGTGATTTTGCATTCAGTTCCTGCGACAGCCTGACCGGCATTACCCTTCCCGACGGCGTGACCTCCATCGGCCGTTCTGCATTCTATTCCTGCGGCAGCCTGACCGGTATCACCCTTCCCGACGGCGTGACCTCCATCGGCAATTCTGCTTTCAGCTGGTGCGGCAGCCTGACCGGCGTCACCCTTCCCGACGGCGTGACCTCCATCGGCAATTCTGCTTTCCGTTCGTGTGAGAGCCTGACCAGCGTCACCCTTCCCGACAGCGTGGCTTCCATCGGCAAAGGCGCTTTTGATGACTGCGCTGAAAACCTGGTGCTGACCGTAGGCCAGGATTCCTATGCGATGCAGTACGCGGTGGACAACGGCATCCAGTACACCTGCGGGGAAGCCGACGACTAGCCGTGCGAATCGGAAGGCGGGCGCTGCGGGCGGACGTGTCCTTAGCGAAGGTTGTTTTCCGGCCTGCGCGCCCCATCTCCCGCCGCCCTGCACCATCCGGTCGAAAATCGTCCGCTTCTTCACGGAAAAACAATGCAAATACAGCCAATTTTCGCAAAGACGCTTGCGCGGAAAGCACGCAGCGGCTATAATATTCAACAACATTCGGGACGTTCCCGGATGGGATGAAGTATTGTAGGGAGGTAACCAAGATGAAAAAAGTTCTCTCCGTGATCCTGACGCTCGCTCTGGCGCTGGGCCTGGCCCTGCCCGCCGTGGCTGAGGACGCGATCAAGATCGGCGTGATCGGCCCCCTGACCGGCCCCGCCGCCATTTACGGCACCGCCGTGGCCAACGCGGCCAAGATTGCCGCGGACGAGCTCAACGCCCTGGGCGGGTTGCAGATCGAAATCGACGCGCAGGACGACGAGCATGACCCCGAAAAGGCCATCAACGCCTACAACACCGTGCTGGACAACGGCGCCAAGGTCATCGTGGGCACCGTGACCTCCGGCCCCTGCGCCGCCGTGGCTGCCAAGGCGTATGAGGAGCGCATCTTCATGCTGACGCCCTCCGCCTCCTCCACCGACGTCATCGCCGACAAGGACAACGTCTACCAGGTGTGCTTCACCGACCCCGCCCAGGGCGCCGCTTCCGCCCAGTACATCGCCGAGCACGGCCTGGCCACCAAGGTCGCCGTGATCTACAACAACGGCGACGTGTACTCCACCGGCATCTACCAGACCTTCGAGCAGAAGGCCGCCGAGCTGGGCCTGGAGATCGTGAAGGTCACCACCTTCACCGACGAGACCACCGACTTCTCCGTGCAGGTCACCGAGACCAAGAACGCCGGCGCCGAGCTGGTGTTCCTGCCCATCTACTACACCCCCGCTTCCATGATCCTCACCCAGGCCGCCTCCATGAACTACGCGCCCATCTTCTTCGGCGTGGACGGCATGGACGGCATCCTCACCATGGAAGGCTTTGACACCAGCCTGGCCGAGGGCGTGCTGCTGCTGACCCCCTTCAGCGCCGACGCGCAGGACGAAAAGACCGTGAACTTCGTCACCAAGTACGTCGAGCTCTACGGCGACACCCCCAACCAGTTCGCCGCCGACGCCTATGACGCGGTCTACGCCGTCTACGAGGCGATGGTCGCGGGCGGCATCACCGCCGACACCACCCCCGAGGAAGCCTGCGAAATCATGATCGCCGAGATGCAGAAGCTCACCATCGAGGGCCTGACCGGCACCATGACCTGGTCCGCCACCGGCGAGGTGAGCAAGACCCCCACCGCCGTCAAGATCGAAAACGGCGTGTACGTGGGCATGAAATAAGCCCTGCCGTTCCCTCCCGGCCCGCGCGGCCGGGAGGGAACCTACAAGCGAACATGACGCAAGGTAACCAACGGTAGTCTGACGGGAAGGCACGCCCGACTACCGTTGATTACCTTATCGCGTTTCAAACGAGACGAAGGATGTGGGAGAGCATGACACAATTCCTGTCCTACCTGTGCAACGGCATCAGCCTGGGCAGCGTGTACGCCATCATCGCCCTTGGATACACGATGGTCTACGGCATCGCCAAGATGCTCAACTTCGCGCATGGCGACGTGATCATGATCGGCGCGTACATCGCCTTCTGCGCCATGCAGTACTGGGGCTTCCCGCCGGTGATCTCGGTGCTGGCGGCCATGGTGGTGTGCACGGTGCTGGGCATGGTCATCGAGCGCACGGCCTACAAGCCGCTCAGGCAGGCGTCGTCGCTGGCGGTGCTGATCACGGCCATCGGCATGAGTTACCTGCTTCAGAACGTCGCCCTGCTCGTCTGGGGCGCGAACCCCAAGAGCTTCCCCTCCGTGGTGAGCCTGGGCTCCCTGTCGCTGCTGGGCGGGCAGATGACCATTTCCGGCGAGGCCATCGTGACCATCGCCGCGTGCGTGGTCATCATGATCGCCCTGACCCTCTTCACCGGCAAGACCAAGATGGGCAAGGCCATGCGCGTGGTGTCCGAGGACAAGGGCGCGGCGGAGCTGATGGGCATTAACGTCAACCTCACCATCACCGTGACCTTCGCCATCGGCTCGGCGCTGGCGGCCATCGCGGGCGTGCTTCTGTGCTCGGCCTATCCCACGCTCCAGCCCACCACCGGCTCCATGCCGGGCATCAAGGCCTTTACGGCGGCGGTGTTCGGCGGCATCGGCTCCATTCCGGGGGCCATGCTGGGCGGCATTTTGCTGGGCGTGATCGAAATTCTGGGCAAGGCCTACGTATCCACGGAGCTTGGCGACGCGTTCGTGTTCGCGGTGCTCATCGTGGTGCTGCTGGTCAAGCCCGCCGGCCTGCTGGGCAAGACCGTGCATGAGAAAGTGTGAGGTGGCGCGCATGAGCATGAGCATGAGAAAAAAACGGGCCATCGGCAGCCTGGTGACCTACCTGATGGTGATCGCCGCCTACCTGGTGTGCCAGTACCTGCTGGCGACCGGCGGCATGACCCGCTCGCTGCGCGGCCAGCTGGTGCCCATCTGCGTATGGGTGGTCATGGCGGTTTCGCTCAACCTCGTGGTGGGCGTATCGGGCGAACTCAGCCTGGGCCACGCGGGCTTCATGAGCGTGGGCGCGTTTTCCGGCATCGTGGCCTCCGGCTGGATGCTGGGCGCCTTCCAGCTTGAAAACGAGGTCGTGCGCCTCCTTCTGTCCATGATCGTGGGCGGCGTGTTCGCCGGCATCGCGGGCGTGCTCATCGGCATCCCGGTGCTGAGGCTGCGCGGCGACTACCTGGCCATCGTGACGCTGGCCTTCGGCGAGATCATCCGAAACGTGATCAACTGCCTGTATATTTCCATCGACCAGGGACGGCTGCACTTCGCCTTCAACGACAGCAACATCCCCGGCGAGCTGCTCGTCAGCGGCCCCAAGGGCGGCGTGGGCATCGACACCATCGCCACCTTCGGTATGGGCTTCGCGCTGATCCTCTTCACCCTCTTCGTGGTGCAGAACCTCGTCAACAGCCGCTCCGGCCGCGCCATCATGGCCACGCGCGACAGCCGCATCGCCGCCGAGTCCGTGGGCATCAACATCACCAAGTACAAGATGATGGCCTTCGTGACCAGCGCCGTGCTCGCCGGCATGGCGGGCGCGCTCTACGGCCTCAACTTCTCCACCGTGGCCGCCAGCAAGTTCAAGTTCGACACCTCCATTCTGGTGCTGGTGTTCGTGGTGCTGGGCGGCATCGGCTCCATTCGCGGCTCCATCATCGCCGCCACGCTCCTCACCATTCTGCCCGAGGTGCTGCGCGCCTTCAGCGACTACCGCATGCTGGTGTACGCGGTGGTGCTGATTCTGGTGATGCTGGCCACCAACAGCCCGTTTTTGAGCGTGCGGCTCCAGCGCGTGAAGGCGCTGGTCCGCCGCGGCAAGACCAACCCCGGAAAGGAGGGCGAGGCGGCATGACCCAGCAGCGCAAGCGGCAATCCGATACCAAGATGGTTCCCGTGCCCAGCCATTCCATCGTCCCGGAGCGGGATGTGGACAAGCGCCCCGTGCTGGAAACCCGCCACCTGGGCGTGGACTTCGGCGGCCTGAAGGCCGTGGAGGACTTCAACCTCACCATCGGCCGCACCGAGATCGCCGGCCTCATCGGCCCCAACGGCGCGGGCAAGACCACGGTGTTTAACCTCTTGACCAAGGTCTACCAGCCCACCACCGGCGTGGTCATCCTCGACGGCAAGGACACCGCCGGCATGAACGCCGTGCAGGCCAACAAGCTGGGCATCGCCCGCACGTTCCAGAACATCCGTCTCTTCGGCAACATGACGGTGGAGGAAAACGTGCGCATCGGCCTTCACAACCAGGTCAAGTACGGCATGTTCTCCGGCATCTTCCGCCTGCCCGCCTACTGGAAGCAGGAGAAGAAGCAGCACGAGAAGGCGCTGGAGCTGCTTTCCATCTTCGACATGCAGGGCATGGCCCAGTACCGCGCCGGGTCGCTGCCCTACGGCGCGCAGAGAAGGCTGGAAATCGTGCGCGCGCTGGCCACGCACCCCAAGCTCCTGCTCCTGGACGAGCCCGCCGCCGGCATGAACCCGCACGAGACCGAGGAATTGATGGAGAACATCATCAAGATCCGCGACCGGTTCCAGATCGCCGTGATGCTCATCGAGCACGACATGAACCTGGTCATGGGCATCTGCGAGGGCATCTGCGTGCTCAACTACGGGCGCATCATCGCCAAGGGCACGGCCAGCGAGATCCAGCAAAACCCCACCGTCATCGAGGCCTATCTGGGCAAGCGGAAGGAGGGGGAACAATGAGCCTTCTCAAGGTTGACAACATCCACGTCTACTACGGCGCGATTCACGCCATCAAGGGCATCTCCTTCGAGGTCAACGAGGGCGAGATCGTCACCCTCATCGGCGCCAACGGCGCGGGCAAATCCACCACCCTCAACACCATCGCCGGCCTGCTCAAGCCCCGCAGCGGCGCCATCACCTTCGAGGGCCGAAACCTGCTGGGCATGAAGGCCCACAAGCTGGTGTCCCAGGGCATGGCCCTGTGCCCGGAGGGGCGGCGCATCTTCCAGCTGATGACCGTGCGCGAAAACCTCGAAATGGGCGGCTATTCCCGCCCGCCGCAGGAGATCGAGGGCTCGCTGGAGGACGTGTTCACCCGCTTCCCGCGCCTCAGGGAGCGCGAAAAGCAGGTCGCCGGCACCCTGAGCGGCGGCGAGCAGCAGATGCTGGCCATGGGCCGCGCGCTGATGAGCAAGCCAAAGCTGCTCATGCTGGACGAGCCTTCGATGGGCCTGGCGCCCATTCTGGTGGAGCAGATCTTCGATATCATCAAGGAGCTGCACGACGCGGGCACCACCATCCTTCTGGTGGAGCAGAACGCGCAGATGGCCCTGTCCATCGCCGACCGCGCCTACGTGCTGGGCACGGGCCGCATCACCATGAGCGGCAACGCCGCGGAGGTGCTCTCCGACGACGGCGTGCGCAAGGCATACCTGGGCGGCTGACAAACGCAAAAAGAAACGCCCCCTCTCCCGCCTAACGGCGGGGGAGGGGGCGGGTTCTGTCAGGCGGCGGGTCCGGCGCGCGCCCCTGCTTCGCGTGGCGCGGGGCTGGAAAAAAAGGTTGAAAAACGGGTGGTTTTATGGTATAAATGGACTTGCGCAATTAGGTGTAAAATTCGCCGAAAAGGGCGGATGAGGATGCGGACCGGGCATGCATGTGAGTTTGCTCATACGGAGACGGGGACCGGATACGTCCCTTTTTGTGCTGCGGATCAAAGGAGAAAAGCCCGGAAAGGCGTGAACCGTCTGATTGCCACAGGCGGGATCCGCCTTTCCGTCTGAAAGCGCCGGGTTGCAGAGGCTGACGAATGGTTTGGAAGGAGAGGGCAGGAGAGATGAAACGAAACGGATGGGTAGCGGGCCTGATGGTATGCGTCATGCTGCTTGCGCTGTTGCCGGGCGCGGCCCTTGCGGCGGATAACTATGACCTGTGGGTAAACGGTGAGCAGGTCACATCGGACAACGCGGGAGACGTGCTGGGCAACGGCGCCGTTTCCTACAATGCGCAGACAAATACGCTGACGCTCAACGGCGCCGCAATCACCATCCCGAATTCCGGCACGGTCCATGCTGATTACCAAGCCGGCATCTATGCCGGGGGCGATATCAATGTTGTGTTGACCGGCAAGAACACGATCAGCATTTCAGGCCAAAGGATCGTCGCGGGTATTCATGCCAACGGCGTCATGCAGATCAGCGGTCAGGGTTCGCTCACCATCAACGCGGCCAGCACCGGAAGCGAAGTCAGAGCCCTTTCAACGGGATACACCGAGAATGAGGCCGGCGTCGTCATCAACGGCGGCACGATCACGGCCAGGGCGAGAGGCGACAGAGGGATATATGGCGTATACGTGGACGGTTCGTATGGCACTACGCTTCCCACGCGCTATCTGCGGATCAACGGCGGCACGGTGGAGCTGAACGCGCAGTCCACTACGCCATATTATTGCAACGCGACCAATATCAAACCGGACCTCAGCGGTTACGAGGGATATGCGGCCACCGCCATCCTCAACAGCTGGGAAGAACTTCAGGACTACAATGAAAACAGCTGGGGCAACTATCGATACATCAAGGTGCAGCCGCTTGTTTACGATGAAAACGGCATCTCCGAGGACAAGAAGCACTTCCAGCCCGCGACGCTGGGGGACGACGGGTACTACCAGATCCAAAACGCGGGCAACCTGTTCTGGTTTGCGCAAAAGCTTGCCCAGGACGATGCAAACGCAACGCTGAACGCGCGCCTTGTTGACGATATCACCATGCCGGAGGGCATGAACTGGGTCGCATATGGGACCTCCTATAACGGCACGTTTGACGGCGCGGGGCATACCATTTCCAACCTGAGCGCGGCAAGCGACTCCATGGCGGGGGTGTACAACAACGAGGGCCTGTTCAAAACGATCGGGCCGGACGGCGTGGTGAAAAACCTTGGCCTGATCCAGCCGAGCGTGAAGCCGGATTCGGGTTATGCCGGAGCGATCTGCGGGACCAACAAGGGTACGATTGAAAACTGCTACAATCTCGGCGGCGAGATCACCGTGGGCGCCGTGTATGGCGGCGGCATTGCCGGAGAGAACGAGGGGATCATCAGGCGGTGCTATCATACCGGCACCGTTACAAGCGCCAGCGGCTCTTCCATAGGCGGCATTGCCGGGTACAGCAACGGCGGCGAAATCATCGACTGCTACAACACCGGCGATATCACGGGTTCATGGTATGTCGGCGGCATATGCGGCCAGTTCAGCGGAGGGACGATCCAAAACTGCTATGGCGCCGGGTCCGCTACGGCAACCCCCGGCTATGGCTCCACGGCGCATCTGATCGCGGGGGTACGTCTGGGGGCCTATACCCTCCAGAATACCTATTACGCAAATACCACGGAAAACAACGACGGCGGCAAAACCGCCGCGCAGTTCGCCTCCGGCGAGGTGGCGTATCTGCTCAACGCTGGCAGGAGCGAGACGGTCTGGGGCCAGACGCTGGGCACGCAGACTGCGCCCGTGCTGGGGGGCGCGCCGGTCTACGCGGGCTATGCCTTCTGCTATTCGACGGACATTTCCTATAGCAACGACAAAAATGCCGTTTTCGACGAGAAGCCGGCGCACCGCTTCACGGTGATTCAGGACGATGCGGACGTGCACTGGTACGCCTGCGCCAACGAGGGATGCCCGGAAATCTACGGAACCGAGGCGCACAGGGGCGGCGAGGCCACCTATTATCACGGGCCGCTGTGCGAGGTGTGCGCAAGGGAGTATGGCCCGCCCAAGGACAATCCGCTGGACGATACGGACGACGTCACCCCGGAAAACCTGACGGTGGACGACAAGGAAACGCTGGAGGAAACCCGCGACGCCCTGAAAAAGGAGCTGGCGGAAAACGCCGGCGGATACACGCAGGCCCAGAAGGAGGCCCTTGAGCAGCGGCTTGAGGAAATCGAGACCATGATCTCCTGCATTGAAAACGCGGAGGGGATCGAGGCCGAAATCGAGGCGCTGCCGGACGCCCTGGCCTCGGGCGACGCCGGGGGAATCGAACGGGTCAAGGCGGTCAAGGCGCGCTATGACCGCCTGACGGAGGTTGAAAAACGGCTGGTTTCCAAGGCGGCGCTGGACAAGCTCGACACCCTGATTGAACAGGTCGAGGCGATTGAAAACGCGAAGCCGCCCCAGACCGGCGACCGCGCAAATATTGCGCTTTGGACCGCCCTGCTGCTTTTGTCGGGCGCGGCGGCGGGCGCGGCAATCCGCTGGAGAAAGCGGAGCTGCCACCGGTAAGCAACAGCGGCGTCCCATGGGGCTGACCTCCCATGGGACGCTGCTGCTTTGTTTACGGGCATGAGGGGAAACGAAAGGGGGAGGTAAAGCGCTACCTCCCCCCGTATTTCGAGATTTTAAAGCTCTGCGCGTTCTCCGGTCTTGAGCCGCCTGTGCACCTGCTCGCGCAGGAGCGTGTAGCACACCGAGGTGAGCGGGATGAACAGCAGCATGCCCAGAATGCCCATCAGGCCCTCGCCCAGCAGCACCGCGAACAGCACCCAGATGGACGGCAGGCCGATGGCGTTGCCCATGACGTGGGGGTAGATGAGGTTGCCCTCGATCTGCTGCAGGACCAGAAAGAGCAACACGAAGCCCAGCGCCTGCAGGGGGTCGCTGACCAGAATGAGGATCGCACCCACGATGCAGCCCATCCACGCGCCGATGACCGGAATCAGCGCCGTCACCGCGATGAACACGCTGATGAGCAGCACGTAGGGCATGCGCAGCAGCGTCATGGTCACAAAGAACATGGCGCCCAGGATGCACGCCTCCAGGCACTGGCCCGTGATGAAGCTGGAAAAGGTGCGCTGGCTGAGCTCCGCCACGCTCAGCGCCTTTTCGACCCAGCGGGGCTTCAGGTAGGCGCGCATCAGGTTTTTCACCTGGGAGCGCAGGCGCTCCTTGGAGGAGAGGAAGTAGATGGTGAACATCACCGTGAAGAAGAAGCTCAATACGTTCTGATACACCGTGCCGATGACCGTGGTGGAGAACGCCGCGCCCTTGAGCAGGAGGTTGACCATGTCGGCGATCTTGGCGTCCACGTCGCTGACGGAGGGCAGGGTGAAGCTGGCGCTGAGCATCTGGGACACGCTGAAGCCGTAGGGCTCGATCAGCTCGTCCAGGCGCTGGAGCGCCGCGGGAATGGCCTTGATGATCGACAGGATGGTGTTGATCAGCTCCGGCACCACGATGGACATGATCACGTACACCACGCCCGCCACCAGCGCCAGCACCAGCGCCATGGCCACCGGCCGCCGCGCGCGCCGGAGGCGGGGCGTGCGGTCCATGAAAAACAGGACCCGCCGCTCCAGAAAACGCATGGGCACGTTGAGCACGAAGGCCAGCACGCCGCCCAGGAAAAAGGGCATCAGGATGCCCCAGAGGTTGACCATCAGCCCCGTGAGCGAGCTGCCCCGCTCAAAGAGAAAATAAATGCCGATGATCAGCGTGGCCAGCAGCAGAATGGCCAGGAATTTGCGGCGCTCCATTCGGTCCCCTCCCGTGTGCGTGGTACCCTTATCATACCACATCCGGGCGGAGGGAGGAAGGGCGTTTTTTCCGCGGGGGCCGATTTGGTTACGCTTTGTTCATCTTTCCCGGCTGGTTTGTTCATTTTTGCCTGCTATTATGATGGAGAAGGAAGGGAGGCGGCGGATATGCCGAAACGGCGGCGCAGAATCGCGGCGGTGGTGGGAATCGCCCTGGGCGTCTATGTGCTGCTGGCGGCGCTGCCCTATGCCTTCCCGCCCGCCGCGGAGCGGGCGCAGGCGGCGTTCGTGCCCGTGGAGGACGGCGCCGAGGGCGACCGCGCCACCATCCTGACCACGGGCGAGCAGGCGCTCGCCGCCCGGCTCAACCTGATCGCCAACGCGGAAAGCTCGCTCGTCGTGGGCAGCTATCTCTACGCCGACGACGAAAGCGGCTACGCCGTGGCCGCGGCGCTGCTGGACGCGGCGGACCGGGGCGTGAAGGTGCGCATCGTGGTGGACGGGCTGGTGGGCCGGCTCAATTTCCTTGGCGGCGATCTGGGCTACGCGCTGGGCACGCATGAGAACATCGAGATCCGCTTCTACAACCCCGTAAACCTGCTGGCGCCCTGGGGCCTGAGCGCGCGCTTCCATGAAAAGTACGTCATCGCGGACGGAAGGGCCTTTGTGCTGGGCGGGCGCAACATCTCCGACGAGTTCCTCACCCCCGAGGAGCACCCCGCCTACAACTACGACCTGGATGTGCTCATGTGGCGCGAAACGCCCGCGCAGGGCAGCGCCGCGAGCCTGTTGACGGCATATTTCGACCGGCTGTGGGACGAGGAATGCGCCCCGGCCTACGAGCGGGCGCCGGCGTGGCGCAGGGCGGGCGCCGCGCGCACGCAGGACGAGCTGCGCAGCCGCTGGGAGGCCATGGAGGCGGAATATGCCCGGGCCATCGCCCCGGCGGACTGGGAGGCGCTGACCGTGCCGGTGGAGGGCTGCTCCCTGATGACCAACCCCACCAACCCCGGCGTGAAGGAGCCGGCGCTGTGGACCTCGCTGGTGGCGCTGATGAAGAGCGCGCAGGAGCGCGTGTGGATTCAGACGCCGTATGTGGTGCTGGACGCCGCCATGCGCGACAGCCTGCGGGCGGCGGCGGAGCAGGCGCCGGAGATGGTGATCCTGACCAATTCGCGCGCCGGGGGCAACAACATCGTGGCCTCGGCGGACGGGGTGTTCCACCGGGGAATGGCGCTGTCGCTGCCGCTTTCCTACTACGAGCTGCAGGCCCCGCGCAGCATGCACACCAAGGCCATGCTGGTGGACGGGGACATCAGCGTGTTCGGCTCGTTCAACTATGACATGCGCAGCGCCTACGCGGACACCGAGGTGATGCTGGCTGTGAAAAGCGAGCCGCTCAACGACCTGGTGGAGGCGTACATGCTGGACATGCGCGCCATGGCGCTGCCCGTGGAGGCGGACGGCGGCTATGGCGAGGGCGAGGCGGAGGCGCTGGACGTGCCGCTTTTGAAAAACGTGCTGATTCTCATGGCGTCGCCGCTGATATCGCTGGTGCGGTTCATGGTGTGACGCGGAGGAAGAAAAGCCCCGGTGGGGGCGGAGAAAAACGCGGCTTCGGGCCGCCGGAAAGGAGAACGCCATGAAGAGATTCTGCGGATATATGGGCTGGGGCCTGCGGGTGGACCGGGAGGGCAACCTGCACGACACCTTCCCCGTGCCGGGGGAACCGTTCCGCTGGCCGAAAACGCCGTGGCGCGTGAAGATCCGCCACCCCGGAAAGCGCCGCGCAAAGCGGCTGCTCAAGGGCACGCTCGGCACGGCCGCGCGGCTGATGCGGGCCTGCCGCCCGGCGCGCGCGGCATGCGCGCCCGCCGCGCCGGGGCTGGGCCGGGCGTGAAGCGCCCGGCGCAGGCCGGAAACGGACCGCCGCGGCGCAGGGGCACACGCTTCCCTCCGGCGCGGGGCGGGGAGCTTGCGCCCCCGGGCGCATCCATTTCGTAAGCATCTGTCGGAAAAGGGCGGTGCAGGCGGACGTTTTTGACAAACGGAGCCGGGGGACGAGCGTCCCCCGGCTTTTTTGTCAGCTTCGGCCCAGGATGGCCCCGGCGATGCCGCCGCCGGCCACGCCCATGGCCAGGTCGCTCAAATACGCGGTGAAGGGCAGCTGCTGGCCGGAGAGCAGCGCGTAGAGGCCCACGCCCAGCGCCATGTAGACAAGGCCCAGCAGCGCGCCCCACATCAGGCTCCGGTCGCCGCCGCGGCCCGCCATGACCCACACGCCCGCGAAGATGGACGCCAGCTTGACGAGCTGGTTGACCACGCGCACGGCGGTATCGGAGGGCCTGAGCCACTGCATCAGCAGGGCAAAGAGCAGCACGCACGCCAGCGTGACGCCCACGGCGGCCAGGAGGCCGCGCAGAAGGCGCGGGGCGCGGCTGCGGCGCGAGCGCCGGCGCGCGGGGCGGGCGGCGGCCGGGGTGGCATAGGTTGCAGGCATAAGAAAAACCTCCCTCTGTTCGCTTTGATACAGGATATGCGGACAGGGGGAGGCTTCATGCCGGGAAAAGCGTCAGTTGAGGACCTCGCTGTCGTTCTCGATAGCGACTTCCTCCACGTTGCGGATGGCCCAGCGGGCAAAGACCAGCTTGACGTTGTCGCGGCCCACGCTCAGCTCGATGGTGTCGTCCTTGATGGAGGTGATGGTGCCGTAGATGCCGCCGATGGTGCACACGCGGTCGCCGTTCTTGAGGGCGGCCAGCATTTCCTTGACCTTCTTGTCCTTCTTCTTCTGCGGACGGATCAGCAGGAAGTAGAACACCACGAACATGAGGACCAGCGGCAGGATCATGCCCAGCATTTCGCCCACGCCCGCGGTGGCGGTGG
>DVIV01000010.1 GCA_018710985.1 Candidatus Limiplasma pullicola | reverse complement strand
CCGCGTGCGCGCCGCCATGCGCGGGGCCGGGTTTGCCATGCGCGAGGAGGGCGATTCCTACAACGACGATACAGATCAGACCCTCGTCGCCTGGACGTGGGTCTGCTGGGAGGAGGCGGAAGCATGAGCCTTGAAGTCAAGGGCGGCGTGGAACTGCGCGACGATGTGGCACGCATGGCCGACCTGTTGCGCACCTCGGGCGGCAACGGCACGCGCGCCTGCAATTACATCCTGCAGACCGCCGCCCAGCCCGTACTCGCGCGGATGCTCCACAATGCTTCCACCGATCCCCAGCGCCGCAGCGGAAAGCTGTACAACTCCATCCGCATTGGGCGCGTGGTGAAGAAGCGCTCCGGCGGCTACCGCGTCACCGTGGGCGTGCACCGCGCGGACGGCGGCGCGGAGTACGCCTCGCCGGTCGAATTCGGCCACGGCGGGCCGCATCCCGCGCCGCCCCATCCCTTTATCCGCCCCGCCTTCGACGGCGGCGTGGACGAAGCCTACGAGAAAGCCAAACAACTGCTCGGACAGGCCCTCGACGCCCGAGGGCTTTTGTAATTTGAAGAAGGAGGTATTCACGCTATGCCCAGCCCGACTGCCGCGCCCACCGTATCGTCTACGGTGGGCCTGAAAAACCTCGTCATTGCGCCCGTCACCGCCGATACGGAGGAAAGCACCACCTACGGCGACCTGCAGAAAGTCGCGGGCGCGATCGAGGCCACCATTACCCCGGAGAACAACGACCCTGACGTCCAGTATTTTGACGACACCGAGGGCGACGTCCTCTATCCCGACCCCGAACTCTCCTTCACCACCCGTCTGGCCGACCTGCCGCTGGTGATTCAGGAGATGATCTTCGGCAACCAGATCGACGACAACGGTGTGCTCATCCGCTCCGCCAACGACAAGCCCGGCTACTTAGCTCACTACGGATAAAGAAGCAAGGAGAGGTTAAAAATTTTTGCCGTTCCCATCCGGCGGGGCCTCGCCGGATAGGTCTGGCTCAATCGTCGGGCAAGTCCACCTTGCCTACAAAAGAATAATAAATCTCGATGTCCTGGTGGCGCGTTCCCTGCTCGTCCTTCCAGCACTCATGCACCACGATCTTCTCCACGAACTCCCGCAGGAGGGTGGGGGTCAGCTCCTCAAAGCTGGTGTACTTCCGCACAACGGCCATGAACTTCTCCACGTTCACAGCGGCCTCCTGCGCCTGCCCCAGCTCCGCCTGTAACTCGGCGGCACGGGCCTTCAGCGTGGCCTGCTCCTGCTCATAATCGGTGGACAACTCCATGAAACGCTCGTCCGTAATGCGCCCGCTCACGCTGTCCTCATACAGACGCTTGAAGATGCCGTTCAACTCTCCGATACGCTTCTGCGCCGCCTCCAGCTCGCGGCGGCGGGCGGCGTTCTTCCGCTTACCGCCGTCCTCGTTCTGTGCCATCAGCAGCTTCATAAACCGGGCCTCATGCTTGGCGGCGTAGCTGGTGACTTTCCGCAGATTTTCCGTCACGCCCGCCGTCAGAAGGTCGGTGCGGATGAAATGTGCCGTACAATCGGCGGTGCGCTTCTTGTAGCTGCCGCAGATGTAGCAGTCCTGCCGCCGCTTGTTCGTTTCATACCTCTGCTGGTACATGACGCTGCCGCAGTCGGCGCAGAACAACAGACCGGAGAACAGGCCAACCTCGCCGTAGCGGTTGGGCCGCTTTCGCTGTTTGCGAAGCTCCTGCACTCGCTCCCAGGTGGCCTCGTCAATGATGGCCTCGTGGGTATGCTCAAAGACCATTATCTTGTCCTCTGGGTTGGCAACGCTGGTCTTGACCTTGTAGGACACCTTCTCCGTCTTGAAGTTGACGGTATGCCCCAGGTACTCCCGGCGCTCCAGGATGTGCGCCACGGTGTTGCTCGACCACTTACAGGGGTAGTCCGGGTAGTAACGGCGGGTGCTGCCGGTGCGCCGGTACTCCATCGTCCCCGGCGTGGGGATGTTCTGCTCGGTCAGCATCCGGGCAATCTTGGTGGGGCCGTTCCCGGCAAGGCACAGACTGAATATCTGCTTTACAACAGGTGCGGCCTCCGGGTCAACAACGAAGTGTCCGTCCGGGCCTTTCAGATAGCCATAGACCGGCTGGCTGGTGATGGGTTTTCCGCTCATGCCTTTAGCCCGGAAAACCGCTTTGATTTTCTTGCTCGTGTCCCTCACCATCCATTCATTAAATAAATTCCGCAAGGCGCTCATGTCGTTGTCGCCCTGGGCGCTGTCCACGCCGTCATTGATGGCGATAAAGCGGACGCCTTTCTTTGGGAAGGTAATTTCTGTAAATAGGCCCACTTGCAGATAATTCCGTCCCAGGCGTGAGAGGTCTTTCGTCACGACCGTCTTGACCGCGCCGCTCTCCACAGCGTCCATCATCTCGGTGAAGCCGGGCCGCTGGAAGTTGGCTCCGCTCCATCCGTCATCCACGAAAAACTGATAGGGCATCAGGCTATGCTCACGGGCGTAGCTTTCGAGGATGCGCTTTTGATTGGAAATCGAGTTGCTCTCGCCCTGCAATTCATCGTCGCGGCTGAGGCGGCAGTACAAGGCGGTGATGGGGGCTTGCATGGGTTGCTGTCTTAACATCGTTTCCTCCAATCCGACAGCCCCGGCCCCGCTATTCCGATGGCAACAGTATAGCACAGGCCGGGGCGGTTGTATAGTGCTTTTTACTTCCTTACAAGAAAAAGTTTTAAGCTGAGGATTATCGCGGAACTACCGGCAGGAGGTCACGGGCCGGGGCTGATCTGGCAGCGGCTTTCGGCCTCCAG
>DVIV01000009.1 GCA_018710985.1 Candidatus Limiplasma pullicola | reverse complement strand
AGCTCAAGTTTGCTGCGATGAATCTCAAGAAACTCGCCCTCCACAAGTGGCGACCTTTATCGTATTTCTACTTTCTCCTACTGCAAGAAGCCACTTTGCTACGATGCAAAGTGGCTTCTTTGACAGTCTGCCCATTATAAAATAATGGTTGCTTTTGCCCCCATATGCCACATGTCCGTAATATATGGGTTTAATATATAGTTAGTTATATTTAACTTTTGACAGTAGTTTTGACAGTAATTAGAATACACTTACATAGTCTTTGATGATCTATCCTTGTAGGGAATCTTTATAAAATAAGCCCTCTGTGATGCTCCCTGATTCTTGATAATCCATAAGCGCATAACTGGCAGTGTTGGGGTCAGGAGTTCGAATCTCCTATGCTCCACCAGCAAAAAACCCTTGAGCCATAAAAGCTTGAGGGTTTTTTCCTTTCCTTCTGTTCCTGTGCCGCCCTTTTCCCAGGCGGCTTTTTCCGTATTCTGCCTTTTTCTTCGCACAAAAATCCGCTATTGTTCACAATTCGTTCAAGGGGGTTTTTAAGTCCGTCATAGCTTGGTGCCGTATTGTTTGAATACGCTCAAACAGCGAAATATACTCAGGAGTGATTGACATGAAGGACAGAAGCATTCGCACATTCACCCGTGTAGCCGCCCTGACGGCAGCCCTGTTGCTGCTGGTATCCTGCGCCGCGGCGGAAGCGGTCGATACCAAGGCTGCGGCCCCCTACCTTGAGCTGAGCACGCAGTATCCCGCCATGACCGTAAAGGCGGGCGACAGCCTGACCTTTCCCTTGAGCCTGGACAACTACAGCGGCGCCTCACAGGACGTCACCCTTTCGGTGGAGGAGATTCCCGAGGGCTGGGAGGGCTCCTTCAGCGCCAGCAGCAAGCAGGTCAGCGTGGTCCATGTGAAAAATGAGCAGACCGACGACAGCGTGACCTTTGCGGTGGACGTGCCGCTGGATGCCGCCGACGGGGATTATACCATCCGGCTGAAGGCGGAGGGACAGAGCATTTCCGATACGATGGACCTTACCCTCACCGTCAGCGCCGAGGAAATCGGCGAGAGCAGCTTCACGGTGGAATATCCCTCGCAGGAGGGCGACGCGGATACGGCCTTCACCTTCAGCGCCACGTTGATCAACAACACGCTTTCCAGCCAGACCTATTCCTTCACGGCCAACGCGCCCACGGGCTGGCAGGTGAGCTTCCTGCCGTCAGGCGAAACCACCAAGGTCGCCGCGCTGGACGTGGAGGCGCGCACCACGCAGGCTGTGGACATCTCCGTGACGCCGCCGGAAAACATCGAGGCGGGCACCTATGAGATTCCCTGCACCGCCACCTCGGTCAGCGAAAGCATGACCATCGACCTGTCGGTGACCATCACCGGCTCCTACGCGATGGACCTGTCCACCCCCAGCGGTCGGCTGAGCCTGGATGCCTACGCCAATCAGGAGAGCTCCGTGCAGCTGAGCCTGACCAACACCGGCAACAGCGACCTGACCAACGTCAACCTCACCTCCAGCGCGCCCAGCGGCTGGAACGTGCGCTTCTCCACCGAAACCATCGACGTGATTGAGCCGGGCGCCACGGTGGAAACCACCGCCTATATCACCCCCGGCGAGGAGGCCATGTCCGGCGACTACGTGACCACCCTCACCGCCAGCAGCAGCGACGCCAGCGACAGCGCCGAGTTTCGCATCACCGTCAAGACCGAAACCAAATGGGGCCTGACGGGCATCGGCATCATCGTGGTGCTGGCGGTGGTGATCATTCTGGTCATGCGGAAATACGGGAGGCGCTGAGCATGGCTGGCACGATCATTGAAACCAAGGCGCTGACCAAGCGCTACGGGGCACTGACCGCGGTGGATGACCTGAACCTGACCGTCAGGCAGGGCGAGGTGTTCGGCCTGCTGGGCCCCAACGGCGCAGGGAAAACCACCACCACGCTCATGCTGCTGGGGCTGACCGAGCCCACCAGCGGGACCGCCTCCATCTCCGGCGTGGACTGCACCCGAAACCCCATACAGGTCAAGCGCTTCGTGGGCTATCTGCCGGATAATATGGGCTTTTATCCCGATATGACGGGCCGGCAGAACCTGCGCATGACCGGCGCGATGAACGGCCTGTCCGGCGATTATCTGGAGGCGCGTATTGACGAGCTGGTGGCCCGCGTGGGCATGACCGAGGCCGTGGACCGCCGGGCGGGCACCTATTCAAAGGGCATGAAACAGCGTCTGGGCATCGCGGACATCCTCATCAAGGACCCCGACGTGCTCATCATGGACGAGCCCACCAACGGCATCGACCCGGAAGGCATGCATGAGTTGATGGCGCTGATCCGCGAACTGGCGGAAAAGGACGGAAAAACCATCCTGATTTCCTCGCATCAGCTGCATCAGATTCAGCAGATCTGCGACCGTGTGGGCATCTTTGTCAAGGGAAAGCTGGTGGCCTGCGGCGAAATCGGCGAGCTGGGCAAGCAGCTGGAGCAGGAGAGCGGCTTTCGCCTGGAAGTGGGCGCAGAGCCGGGCGGCAAGGCGCTGGCCGAAGCGCTCAGGGGCGTGGAGGGCGTCTCCTCCGTGGAGGAAAACGGAGAAACCTTCCTGGTCCAGTCCGCCACGGACGTATCCGACGCGGTGACCCAGGCCCTGCTGGCACAGAAGTTCCATCTTACGTATCTGCGGCAGTGCGGCAGCGATCTGGACGAAATCTATTCAAGATACTTTGTAAAGGCAGGTGAGCAGCATGAAGGCAGCCGCGGCGGCAACATCTTCCGCCATCTCCGGGGCGAAGCCAAGGCGTGAGGCGGGCGGCTTCTCCACGCTATATCATAAGGAGCTGGCCGATCATTTCCACAGCGCGCGCTTCAAGCTTGTATTCGCGCTTTTGATTCTCACCAGCCTGGCCAGCCTCTACGGGGCGCTCAGCAGCATCTCCGACGCCACATTCACCAGCAGCGAATACCTCTTCCTGGCCATCTACACCGCCAGCGGCAGCTCCATCCCCTCGTTCGCTTCGTTCCTGGCCTACCTGGCCCCCCTGGCCGGACTGGCCATGGGCTTTGACGCCATCAACCGCGAGCGCACGCAGGGCACGCTCAACCGCTTGGTATCCCAGCCCATTCACCGCGACGCGGTCATCAACGCCAAGTTCCTGGCCGGCACCACCGTGGTGTTCATCATGATCTTCTTCGTAGGCATCATGGTGGGCGGGCTGGGGCTGGCCATCCTGGGCATCCCGCCCGTGGGCGAGGAGCTGCTGCGCATCTTCTCCTACCTGGTGCTCACGGCGGTGTATACGGCGCTGTGGCTGGGCATATCCATCCTGTGTTCCACCCTGTGCAAGCACGCCGCCACCTCGGCGCTGATCGTGATCGCCGTGTGGATTTACCTGACGCTGTTTGCCAGCATGGTGGTCAGCATCATCGCCAACATCGCCTATCCGCTGGATGGGATTCAGGGATACTACAACATGTACAACAACTATGAGCTGCAGCTGTCTCTGGAGCGCACCTCGCCCTACTACCTGTACTGCGAGGCGGCCACCACATTGCTCAACCCCAACGTGCGCACCATCGGCATCACCACGCAGGCCTCGGTATCGGGCGCGATCGCCAGTTACCTGTCCTTTGACCAGAGCCTGCTGCTGGTATGGCCGCATCTGACGGTCATGCTGGCGCTGACCATGGCCGCGTTCACCGTTTCCTACATCGCCTTCATGCGCCAGGAGATCCGCGCGTGAAGCATGACGAGCGCCCGCTCCCGGCATAGTCGGGAACGGGCGCTTTCTTATGCGAAAAATCAATCGGCGGGCAGGAGCACGGTCATGGTCAGCCGGCCGTCGCTGACGGCGGCGGAGATCTTTCCCCGGTGCGCGCTGACAACCGCCTGCGCGATGGACAGCCCGATGCCATGGCCTCCGTCCGACACGCGCGCGCGGTCGGCGCGGTAAAAGCGGTCGAACATGTTGTCCACCACATCTTTGGGCATGTTTTCCACGTCGTTTTCCACCTCCAGGCGGATGGAGCGTCCCTGCTTTTCCAGCGTCAGGCGCACGCTGCCGCCCTCACGGGAATACTTGAGCGCATTGTCCAGCAAAATCTCCACCAGCTGGCAGAGGGATTTTTCATCGCCCACATAGGACAGCATGGGCTCGACGTTCACGTGCAGCGCATGTCCGCGCGTTTTGGCCAGCGTCTGAAAGGATTCCGCCGTTTCCCGGATCGCGTCCGACAGGGGAAACTCGATCCGCCTGGCCTGCACCTCTTCCTCCTCCATCTTGGACAGGCAGATCAGGTCGTTGGTCAGCGCGGCCAGGCGGGCCGTCTGCGCCTGGATGTCCTGAACCCATTCATTGTCGCCGGTTTCCATGCGCAGAATCTCCAGATCGGCGTCGATGATGGTGATCGGGGTTTTGATCTCATGGCCCGCATCCGTGATAAAGCGCCGCTGCTTGCGATAGCTTTCGGCAACCGGCCGGATCATGCGCCCGGAGAGCAGCCACACCAGCCCGAACACCGCGGCCATGCCCGCCGCGGCAATGCCCACGCTGTAGATCAGCACGCTGCGAAATCCCGCCAGCATGCGCCCGCAGTCCAGAAAGGTGATCAAGGTTCCCTGCTGCACCGCATAGCGGGCAAAGCGGTAGTCCTGGACAAAGCCCCCGGTCTGGCCGCTCAGATAAGCCTGCGCCGCGTACTGGGCCACCTTGGCCTCATCCACGGCAAAAATCTGATCGTTGTAGGTGGCCAGCACGTTTCCCCCGTCGTCCAGCACGGCCGAAAAGAAGCGGATCTCATAGGGCAGCTCGGGGGATTTGTAGCGGTCGCCGGCACTTCGCCAGTCGATGGCCTGCACCGGCACGGGCAGCTCGCCCGCATGCTCGTTGAGCAGGGCGAGCACGCTGTCGGCGTCGTGGACGATTTCGTCGTAGTTGAGCACGTTGACGATGCCCAAAATGACCGAGAGCACCAGCAGCATGGAAAACATGCTGACCAGTATGAACTTGATGCGGAGCTTTCGAATCATGGTATCTCCTCCAGCGAATAGCCGGCATTGCGGGCCACGCGAATCTGCACGTTGGCGCCCAGCGAAGAAAGCTTTTTGCGCAGATAGGAAATGTACACCCAGACCACATGCACTTCCGCGTCGGTATCGTATCCCCAGATCTTTTCCAGAAACCGCTCGGTGGGAATCAGCCGGCGCTGGTTGGACAGGAGCATCTCCATCATCTGAAATTCCTTGCCCGTCAGTCGGAAGCTGCCCATGGGTGTAGAGAGCTCATAGGTGGTCAGATCCAGCGCTACATTGCCCATGGTCAGCCGGTTGGTGTCCACGCCGCGGGAAACGCGGGTCATGGCGCGGATGCGGGCCAGCAGCTCCTGCGCGCTGAAGGGCTTGGTCATGTAGTCATTGGCGCCGCTGTCCAGGCCGGTCACCTTGTCGCTCACGTCGGACTTGGCGGTGAGCATCAGGATCGGTATGGAAACGCCGCTTTCCCGCGCCCGGCACAGCACCTCAATGCCGTCCATCCCCGGCATCATGATATCCAGGATGGCCGCGTCATAGTGGCCCGTTTGCAGATAGGCCAGCGCCTCGGCCCCGTCATAGACGGCGTCGGCCTCGTAGTGATGCTTTTTCAGCAGGGTCACAAGCGCCCGCGCCAGAGATTTCTCATCCTCCGCCAGCAAAATCCGCATCCGCAATCCCTCCCCCGCACCAAAGCGCGTTTATTCCGCCCGGGCCAGCAGGATGTCCAGCGCCTCCTGATAGGTCCGCGCCACCCAGGTGGCCCCATGACCCTCGGGCGGCTCCTTTCCCTCGGTAAACAAAATGCTGTGAATCCCCGCGGCGTTGGCCGCGGCGATATCGGCGGTCACGCTGTCGCCCATCACGATCGCTTCCTCCGGAGCGCAGCCCGCCATCTCCAGCGCCCGGTACAGCATGGCCGGATGCGGCTTGGCCTGCCCCACCTCCTCGCTGATCACCATGCCGGACAGGCATGGGGTAATCGCACAGTCGCCAAAGCGGCTGCGCTGAATCTGCGATATGCCGTTGGTAATCAGGTAGATGGGCATGCGGGCGCTGACCTCGCGGCAGAACGCCTCCGCGCCGGGCAGAAGGTAGCGCTGCCGGCCCAGCAGCTGTACGTAGCAATCGCACAGGGCCTGCGCGTCTCCCTCAAGGCCGGTCTCGCGCAGAAAGTCCGTGAAGCGATCCACACGAAGGCGCGCCTGGGTGGTTTCCCCTCGCTCCAGCCTGAGCCACTGGGCATGGTTGACGCGCGAATACACCGCCAGATTGCCGGGTGTATCGGGAATGCCGAAGCGCCGGAAGGTTTCCGCGATCGCAACGGCTTCGCCCCGGTGAAAGTCAAACAGGGTGCCATCCGCATCCGCCAGAAGCACGCGCAGAGCCATTCTTTTTTCCCTCCTTAAAATCCGCGGCGCTCCAGCGCCTCCGGCGAAGCCACCGAATAGCCGAAGAAGCCCAAAGCCTCCCCCAGCACGAAGTACTTGCCATGCGCATAGCCCACCAGTTCCATGGCTGCCTCGTCGATGGAGCCGTCGGCCAGGAAGAAGCGGTCCTGCACGCTCACCTCCACGATATCGGCCAGAAACAGGTCGTGGCTGCCCAGCTCCTGGACGGAGCGGACCCGGCAGCTCAGAAACGCTGGCGCCTCCGCCACGGCTGGCGCGGCCCTGAGGCCGGGCGCGGGCTGAGGCGTAAGGCCCAGGTGGGCAAATTTGTCCACCTCCCGCCCGCTTTTGACGCCGCTGAAATCCATGGCCCGGCACAGGGCGCGGCTGGTGAGGTTCAGCGTAAATTCTCCCGTGCGCGCGATCATGTCATGGCTCAGGCGGCTTTTGCGTATGCTGACGGAGAGCATGGGCGGCTTGGAGCATACCACGCCCGTCCAGGCCACGGTGATCAGGTTGGGCGCGCCGCCCTCCGGGTCCGCGCAGCCCAGCATCACCGCAGGAATGGGGCAGAGATAGGTGGTGGGACCAATGGTACGGAATTTGGTAACATGTTCCATTTCAGCTGTCCCCCTTGTCAAGTGGATGGGGTCAGTGTACAATGAATGACGAAATGTGTCAAATGCGCGCTGAGGAAAGGAAGGGAGCGCCCGATGGCCAAATATCATTATAAGTACCGCCGGCCTCAGCGCAGACGCTTTCCGTTCAGGCGAATCCTGTGGTGCCTCATCGCCCTGCTGGTGCTGGTCTATCCGTTCTGGGAGGCGACGACGCTCACCGTCGAAGAGCACACCCTGTATGTCTCCAACCTGCCAACGAATCTCAAAAATCTGAAAATCGTTTTTGCATCCGACATCCATCAGTGCGCCTGGTTTTCGCAGAGCCGCGTCAACGAGCTCATCGGCACCATCAACGGCCTGAACGCGGACATCATCATTCTGGGCGGCGATTACGCCACCGACAGCGATTCGTCCATCGCGTTCTTCCGCAACGCGCCCGCGCTGCACGCGCGGCTGGGCGTATTCGGCGTACTGGGCAACCACGACCGCACCGAACCGGAAAGCAACCTTGGCCTTTTGATGGCCGAGATGAAAAATTACGGATGCCTGCCGCTGGTCAATACCGTATCCCGCATGAAGCTGGGCCAGACCTACATCTACGTCGCCGGCGTAGATGACTACTACAACGGCTCCCCGGATGTGGCGGGCGTGGCCTCGCAGGTGAGCAGCAAGGATTTCGTCATCTTCGCCGGCCACTCGCCGGACCTGATGCCCGACGTGCTCAGCGCCAAAAGCAGCGACGGCGACAACCACTGGTTCGACCTGGCGCTCTTTGGCCACACGCACGGCGGACAGATCAATCTGCTGGGGCATACGCCGTTCAAGGAGCTGCTGCCGGAAGTGGGCAGCCGCTACATGAGCGGCTGGCTGGAGGAAAGCCGCGCGGCGATTCTGGTTTCCAACGGCGTAGGCACCTCCGGCGCTCCGGTGCGGCTGTTTGCGCCGCCGCAGATTCACCTCATCACGCTCAAAAGCCAGTAGGCTTTCATGGGGGATGAAATCCGCCTGTTTTTACAAAGTCGGATATATTGCCATAATCTCTTTCAATACAAGCGTTTCCGGATCTGGAAACGCTTTTTCAATGGATAAAATGGCAATTCGTCCGGCAAAATATAGCAAATACGTCTTGACAGTTGCCAGGGGAATCCTTACAATATTCATGGACCCAACGATCCACTTTATTAACTTTATCATCGGGAGAAGAATGCGCCATGCCATACGTCACCTTTGTACCTCAGGCTCCCATGGGAGAGAGTGCCGATCCGGGAATTTTCGTGCAGGGCACGCATGTGCCTGCGCCGCTTGTGGAGCGCAGCGGCATATGGATCAAAACCGCAGGCAGCGCCATTTTGCTTCAGCAGAACTACCGTCTGTCCACCTGTGACGCACCGCTGTGGCTGGTGGTGGACGACGGGGGCCTGGTGTTTGAGCACCGCGAGATGAAGGTGCCGCTCAAAAAGGGCGAATGCGTGGTTATCCCGCCGCACACAGAGGGCTGCATCATCAGCCAGGCCAAGGACTCCCGCCTGCTGTGGCTCACGGTGGAGGGCGCGCTGACCGAGGATTTCATGCGCCAGATGAACGCGCTCAACCGCGTGCCCGCCAAGCAGGGCATGCTGCCCAGCATGGTGGTCCTCATCCGGCAGATCGTGCAGGTGCTGGTGCGCCACACCGGCACGGGCGAAGCCAGCTATCAGCTGGGCCAGCTGCTCTGGGGCCTGATCGCGGCGCATTCCGGGCAGAGCGTGGCCACCAGCGCCACCCTCAGCCATGAGATTGCCCGCGTGGTGGACGCGCTGCGCGCCTGCCGCTATCGCGACGCCTTCAGCCTGGCGGATATGGCCGCCATCAGCCGCATGCCCGTGGAAACCTTCCGCAAGCGCTTCACCTCGGAGCTGGGCATTCCCCCGCTGGGCTATCTCCAGTTCCTCAAGATGGAGCGCGCCAAGACGCTTCTGCGCGACGGCATGAGCGTGCGGCAGACGGGCGTTGAGATCGGCATGCCCGACCCCTATCATTTCAGCAAGCAGTTCAAACACATCGTAGGCATGAGCCCAACAGCCTATCTCAAGCATGTAGGCACCGAGGAGCGCCGCACCCGCACGACAAGTTCCGAAATGTAATCCCTTACAGCCTCTTTTGCCCCCTTGCGCCAGCCAAAAGCTGTGCTATACTACTGCTTGGCGGGAGTTCCCCCTGCCCGAGCGAATTCAAGGAGTGATTGGTTTGATCCGAAAAATCGGCATCCTGACCAGCGGCGGCGACAGCCCCGGCATGAATGCGGCGGTAGTCAGCGTAGCACGCTGCGCGGCCGCGCACGGTATCCAGCTCATGGGCATCAAGCGTGGTTACAACGGCCTGTTGGGGCTGAGCGAAAACCCTGAGGACGATATCGCGGCCCTGGACCTGGAAACGGTGCTGGATATCGCGGACCAGCGCGGTACTTTTTTGCGCACCGCCCGCTGCGACGAATTCAAAAAGCCCGAGGTTCAGCGCCAGTGCGCCAACAACCTGCGCAAGCTCGGCATCGATGCGCTGGTGGTCATCGGCGGCGACGGCAGCTTCAACGGCGCCATGCACCTGTCCGAGCTGGGCATCCCCTGCGTAGGCATCCCCGGCACCATCGACAACGACCTCGGTTACACCGAGGCCACGCTGGGCTATGATACGGCCGTCAACGTGTGCGTGGAGGCCGTGCGCTCCATCCGCGCCACCAGCCGCAGCCATGACCGCCCCGCCGTGGTGCAGGTCATGGGCCGCAACGCGGGCGACATCGCCATGAAGACGGCCATGGCCACCGGCGCGGAAATGGTGGTCGTGCCCGAGATGGACTGGGATGTGGACGTGCTGGCCGCGCGCCTCAACGGCCTGATCGCCAAGGGCAACACCCGCGCCACCCTCATCATCGGCGAGCACTGCTGGCACAAGATGAAGGAGTTTGACTGGCGCAAGTTCCTCAACGACAACGGCAAGGTCGTCTATCCCGGCGAGCCCATCAACGCCGAGCGCCTGGCCAGCATCCTCAAGCGCAAGTGCGGCGGCATCGAGGCCCGCGCCACCGTCATCGGCTACACCCAGCGCGGCGCGCAGGCCACCGCGCAGGACAGCGCCTTCGCCTTTGAGGCGGGCCATCTGGCCGTGCAGCTGCTCAACCGCGGCATCACCAACCAGGCCATCGGCATCCGCCACGGCCGCGTGTTCAACATGCCCTTTGCCGACGCGCTGATGATGAAGAAGCACTTCGACCGCGAAACCTACGAGCTGATCAATTCCCTGTAACTTCATGGCAAGGCCCGCCGCGTTTTGAGCGCGGCGGGCCTTTTGCGCCTACAGGTCGTCGGCGTCCTGCACGGGATGCCCGCCGTCCTGGGCGGTGCCGGTGTAGCTGCCCAGCACGTCGGTGCTCTGCGGTTCGTCGGCCATATGCGCAAGGTCGCACAGGCGCTTGGGATCGGAGCGGGGTTTCGGGGGGCGCTTCTGCATGGCGGCTTCCTCCTTCTCTCTTTCGGACGCGGCGCGGACAGCGCCGCGTGCCGTTAGGCAATAGCATGCGCAGCCAGCGCCCGAAACATGACTTTTTCACAAAAGGGGGGACCCTCCATGACGATTGCTGAGCAAACCGATGCGGACGTGGCGGCCATTCTGTCGCACCGGCACGATCAGGGCGCCGACTGGTGGACCACGCCGGACCGCAAGCTCCTCAAGGGCGCGCCGTTTACCACGCTGGAGAGCGCGCTGTACCTTCTGGAGCTGGGCGTGCCGCCGGAGCATGAGGCGCTGAGGGGCGTGGCGCAGCTGATTTTCGACGCCTGGCGCGAGGACGGGCGTATTCGCACCGCGCCAGGTGACCTTTACCCCTGCCACACCGCGCTGGCGGCCAACGTGCTTTGTCGCATGGGGTACGCGCAGGATGCGCGGGTCAAGCGGACGCTGAACTATTTTCTGGACACCCAGCAGCCGGACGGCGGCTGGCGCTGCGAAAAGTACAGCTTTGGCCACGGTGAGGAGACGCGGTATTCCACTCCATACACCACTTTGGTTGTTCTCGATCTGTTCCGCCAGGTTCCCGGCTTTCAGAACGATCCCCGGCTGGACCGCGCGGTGGACTTCCTGCTGTTGCACTGGGAGATCCGCCGGCCCATCAGCCCCTGCCACTACGGCATCGGCTCACGGTTCATGCAGGTCGAGTATCCCATGCGGGGGTATGGGCTGTTTTACTACGTGTATGTGCTTTCCTTTTATGAGCGGGCGCGGGGCGACAAACGGTTTCAGGAAGCTCTGTCCGCGCTGGCCTGCAAAACAGCAAACGGGGAGATCGTGGTGGAGCGCGTAGTGCCAAAGCTCTCGGCGCTGCGCTTCTGCCAAAAGGGCCGCGCGAGCGCCGCGGCCACGGCGCGCTGGCGCGAAATCCTGCAAAACATTGCAAAAGACGGGGCTGAAACCCTTGCCAAACCGTCATGAATGTGATATACTTCCACCGATTACGCACCTTTGCAGACCATGCGATTGTGCCGCGCATGCGCGCGGTGGCCGCATCGGGCCAATGCAAGGGGTGGAAAAAACAAGGAGGGTAAACCCAAATGGCAGTTATCTCCATGAAGCAGCTCCTGGAAGCGGGCGTGCACTTCGGTCACCAGACCCGCCGCTGGAACCCCAAGATGGCTCAGTACATCTTCACTGAGCGCAACGGCATCTACATCATCGACCTGCAAAAGACCGTCCGCAAGGCCGATGAAGCCTACAACTTCGTGCGCGACCTGGCCATGTCCGGCAAGAGCCTGCTGTTCGTGGGCACCAAGAAGCAGGCCCAGGAATCCATCGCTTCCGAGGCGCAGCGCTGCAACATGTTCTACGTCAACAACCGCTGGCTGGGCGGCATGCTGACCAACTTCCGCACCATCCGCACCCGCGTGGACCGTCTCAACCAGATCGACCGCATGGAGCAGCAGGGCCAGTTCGACGTGCTGCCCAAGAAGGAAGTCATCCGCCTGCAGCATGAGCGTGAAAAGCTCGAGGCCAACCTGGGCGGCATCCGTGAGATGAAGAAGCTCCCTGGCGCGCTGTTCGTGGTGGACCCCCGCAAGGAGCACATCGCCGTGAGCGAGGCCCGTGCGCTGGGCATCCCGATCGTAGCCATCGTGGACACCAACTGCGATCCCGATGAAATCGATTATGTCATCCCCGGCAACGACGACGCCATCCGCGCCGTGAAGCTGATCGCCGGCAAGCTCGCCGACGCCGTGCTTGAGGGCCGTCAGGGCGAGCAGGACGCCCAGGGCGAGGCCGCTCCCGAAGAGGAAGCCGCCAAGGTCGAAGCGTAAGCCTGTGCGGGAGGGCGCAGGCCCTCCCTTTCCCATGTACGATATCGCAAGCAAGGAGAGGTTTGTAATGGCGAACATCACTTCGCAAATGGTCAAGGAACTGCGCGAAATGACGCAGGCCGGCATGATGGACTGCAAAAAGGCCCTGGTCGAGGCCGAGGGCGTAATGGAAAAGGCCGTCGAATGGTTGCGTGAGAAGGGCCTTGCCGCCGCCGCCAAGAAGGCCGGCCGCATCGCCGCCGAGGGCGCGGTCATCGATTATGTGACCGAGGACAAGACCGTGGGCGCCATCGTCGAAGTCAACTGCGAGACCGACTTCGTGGCCAACACCGACAACTTCAAGAACTTCTGCAAGAACATCGCCAAGCACGTCGCCCTTTCCAACCCCGCCGACGTGGACGCGCTGATGAACCAGAAGTTTGTGGATGACGAGAGCAAGACCATCACCGACCTGGTGAGCGACGCGACCGTCTCCATCGGCGAAAAGATTTCCATCCGCCGCTTCGCCCGCTATCAGACGAACGCCGGCGTCGTGGAGACCTACATCCACATGGGCGGCAAGATCGGCGTGCTGCTGCTGGTGGAAAACAATAACCCCGATACCTTCGGCGCCGAGGCCTTCCGTGCCTTCTATCATGACGTGGCGCTGCAGATTGCCGCGGCCAAGCCCTCCTACGTCCGCAAGGACGAGGTGCCCACCGAGGCGCTGAACAAGGAGCGCGAGATCCTGCGCGCCCAGGCGCTCAACGAGGGCAAGCCCGAAAAGATCGTGGACAAGATGGTCGAGGGCCGTATCGAGAAGTACTACAAGGAGGTCTGCCTCCTGGAGCAGCCCTTCGTCAAGGACGGCGACAAGTCCATCGTCAAGCTGATGGGCGAGGTCGCCAAGGAGATCGGCGCGGAGCTGAACGTGGTCAGCTTCGAGCGCTTCGAGCGCGGCGAGGGCATCGAAAAGCGCAAGGACAACTTTGCCGAGGAGATTGCCGCGCAGATGGCCGCCAAGAAGTGACCTGTACGCGCTGAACGGACAGGCATCGACCTTGTGGCACGCGGGCTTTGCCTGCGTGCCTTTTTTGATGAAAGGATGGTTTCATGGCATCTCCCTACAGGCGCGTGATCCTCAAGCTCAGCGGCGAGGCCCTGGGGCTGGACGGCAAGCTGTTCTGCCACGAGAAGTTTGAACAGACCGCCCGCATGCTCATCGACATTCAGCGCACCGGCGTGGAGCTGGCGGTGGTCATCGGCGGCGGCAACGTGTGGCGCGGCCGCCGGGGCGCGGCCATGCGCATGGGCACCGTGGCGGCCGACCAGATGGGCATGCTGGCCACGCTGCAGAACTGCCTCTACATGCGCGACACGCTGGAGCATCTGGGCGCGCGCGCGGTGGTGATGAGCGGCGTGGACATCCCCCGCTTTGCCGAGAGCTACAACACCGTGGCCGCCATCGAGCACCTGCGGGCGGGGCGCATCCTGTTCCTGGCCTGCGGGCTGGGCAATCCCTGCTTCTCCACCGACAGCGCCGTGGTGCTGCGCGCCATCGAGCTGGAGTGCGACGCCATCCTGATGGCCAAGAACATCGACGGCGTCTATACCGCCGACCCGCATGTGGACCCCTCCGCCACGCTCATCCCCCGCATCACCTATGCCGAGGCCGCCGAGCGCGACCTGCGCGTGATGGATGCCGCGGCCTTCATCATGCTGCGCGAAAACGCCGTGCCGGTGGTGCGCGTCTTTGGGCTGGAGCCGCCGGACAACGTGCTCAAGGTCCTGGCCGGCGACCCCATGGGCACCATTCTCACCCGCGACTGAGCAGAAAGGAACGCGAACGCATGGATACCAAGCAAAGTCTTTCGGAGCTGATCGCCCAGGCCATCGCAGAGAGCTTCCCGCAGGCGGAAAACCTCCCCTCCGCGGGAGAAATCGCGGGCTTTCTGGAGATCCCGCCCGAAAAGGAAATGGGCGACTATGCCTTCCCCTGCTTCAAGCTCAGCCGCACGCTGCGCATGGGGCCGCCGCAGATCGCCGCCAGGCTGGCCGAAGCCATTGACGCGGGCGACCTGTGCCAGGCCAGGCAAATGGGCGGATACCTCAACTTCTTCCTGAACCGGGAGAATTTTGCCCGCCGCACGCTGGAGCATGTGCTCGCCTCCGACGGCCGCTGGGGCGCGGGCGAGGAGGGCAAAGGCAAGACCATCTGCCTGGACTTCAGCTCCATCAACATCGCCAAGCGCTTTCATATCGGCCACCTGAGCACCACCATGATCGGCCAGAGCCTGCGCCGCATCTTCGACTTCCTGGGCTACAAGACGGTTGCCATCAACTACCTGGGCGACTGGGGCACGCAGTTTGGCAAGCTCATCTGCGCCTACAAGCTCTGGGGCGACCGGCAGGAGGTGGAGCGCGACGGCGTGGAGGCGCTGACCCGCCTGTACGTGCGCTTCCATGAGGAGGCTGAAAAGAACCCCGCGCTGGAGGACGAGGGCCGCCGCTGGTTCAAGGCCATCGAGGACGGCGACGCCGAGGCGCTGGAACTGTTCAACTGGTTCAAGGAGCTCACCCTCAAGGATACGCAGCGCGTGTATGACCTGCTGGGCGTGACCTTTGACAGCTACAACGGCGAAGCCTTCTTCAACGACAAGATGGGCCGCGTGATCGACGAGCTCAAGGCCAAGAACCTGCTCACCGTGAGCGATGGCGCCTCCATCGTGGACCTCGACGAGGAAAAAACGGGCATGCCGCCCTGCCTGATCCTCAAAAAGGACGGCGCCACCCTCTATGCCACCCGCGACATCGCCGCGGCCCTGTGGCGCAAGGACGAGTACGACTTCGACAAGTGTCTCTACGTCGTGGCCTATCAGCAGGACCTGCATTTCCGCCAGTGGTTCAAGGTGGTTGAAAAGATGGGCTACGAATGGGCCAAGGACCTGGTGCATGTGGCCTTCGGCATGATCAGCTACGAGGGCCAGAGCCTCTCCACCCGCAAGGGCCATGTGGTGTTTCTGGAGGATCTGCTCCTCAACGCCATCTACAAGGCGCGCTCCATCATCGAGGAAAAGAGCCCCGGCCTGGAAAACAAGGACGAGGTGGCCCGCCAGGTGGGCATCGGCGCGGTGATCTACGCCGATCTTCAGAACAACCGCATCAAGGATATCGACTTCAGTTGGGAGCGCGCGCTCAGCTTTGACGGCGAAACCGGCCCCTACGTGCAGTACACGCATGCGCGCTGCTGCTCGGCGCTGCGCAAGGCTGAGGGCCTTGATCCCGCGGAGCCGGATTATTCGGCGCTTTCCGACGATTACGCGCAGGAGCTGCTGCGCCTTCTCAGCCGCTTCCCCGAGACCGTACGCGAGGCGGCGGCGCGCTATGAGCCCAGCATCGTGACCCGTGCGGTGACGGAGCTGTGCAAGGCCTACAACAAGTTCTACTATGAGAACCGCATTCTGGAGGAGAACGCGGGCGTGCGCGAGGCGCGTGTGCGCCTGACCCGCGCCGTGCGCGATACCGTCCGCACCGGCCTTTGGCTGATTGGCATGGAAGCCCCGGAGCGCATGTGATGAAAGCGGTATCCAGTCTCAAAAACCCTGCCGTACAGGCTGCCCGCGCCCTGCGCGACGCGCGGGAGCGCGCTCGCCAGGGCGCGTTCCTGCTGGATGGCGAGCACATGGTGGGCGAGGCGCTGTCGGTCTGTCCCGACCGGGTGAGCGCACTGTTCGTGGACGAGGCGCGGCTGGACGTGTATGCCGGCTTCATCGCCCTTGCACAGAAGGCGGAATGCTATGCCGTGCCTGCGCATGTGCTGGCGGCCATTTCGCAGGTCAAGACGCCCCAGGGCGTGGCGGCGGTGTGCGCCATGCCTCCGGCCCTCGCGCCGGAGGCGATGGGCCAGCGCCTCATTCTTCTGGAAAACGTGCAGGACCCCGGCAACGTGGGCACGGTGCTGCGCACGCTCGATGCCGCGGGCTTTGACGGCTGCATCCTCACGCCCGGCTGCGCCGATCCCTTCGGACCCAAGGCGCTTCGCGCCACGATGGGCAGCGTGTTCCGCGTGCCGCTGTGCTTCGTGCGGGATGCGGCGGAAACCGTGCACGCGCTCAACGTGCGGAAATACGCCACCATCGCGGCGGCGCTGGACGGCGAGGACTTCTATCGCCGCGCGCCCTTGCCCGGACGCCTGTGCGTGCTCATCGGCAACGAGGGCGCGGGGCTTACGGAACAGGCCCGTCTGGCCTGCACGCACCGCTTCCGCCTGCCCATGCGCGGCGGCGCGGAATCGCTCAATGCCGCGGTTGCCGCGGCCGTCATGATGTACGATCTCATCAACCGCATTGATACAAAGGAGGAACCCACGGATGATCCGCAACATCGTATTTGACATGGGCATGGTGCTCCTGGATCACGACCCGCTGCTGCCGTGCATCCGCCATGCGGGACGTGAGCATGCGCAGGAGCTTTGCGACGCCATCTTCTGGCATCAGGAGTGGTGCCAGATGCTCGATGGGGGAGTCTTGGATGAGCAGGGCTATATTCCCTACGCCCAGGCCCACCTTGCGGACCCCCGGCTCAAACAGCTGGTGCCGGAGATTCTCAGCGACTGGTATCTGGACGCGCTGTATCCCAAAAGCGGCATGGATGTGGTGCAAAGCGAGCTGCTGGAACGCGGATTCCGGCTCTATGTTCTGAGCAATGCGGGTTTCAGCTTCCATAAATTCAGCTATAAGATCAGGTATATCGACCGTTTCAGCGGCATTATGGTATCTGCCGAGGAGCGGCTGATGAAGCCCGACCCCGCCATCTACCGCCGCCTGTGCGACCGCTTCTCGCTGGAGGCGTCGGAAAGCCTGTTTATTGATGACCTGCAGCGCAACATCGAGGGGGCGCAGAGCATCGGCATGAGCGGTTACTGCTTCCAGGACGGAGATGTGGCGCGCCTGCGTGCCTATTTGAAGGACCTCGGCGCCTAAGGGGGAATCGGGATGCTGCAATGGATCGCCTTCCTGGCCATGGTCTGCGCGATATGCGTGGCGCTGAACCGGCGCTTTGAGCGCGTGCTCGCGCCCGCCATTTGCGCTCTGATGCTGCTGCTCTATGTGCTGGCCATACCCTGCAAGCTGGCCTGGGTGGATGGCGTCGCCGTCGCCGCGCTGGCGCTGACGGCGGCTATTGCCGCGGGGGCGCTGCTCTGCCGGCGCCTAACGCCCAAGCAGCTTCTCACGCGGCTGCTTCGCAACGTGCTCACCCCAGGCGCCCTGTGCTTTGCAGGGCTGTGCGTGCTGTTCATATGGGCCAGCAGTCCCATGGTCGTGTGGTGGGGTGACGATTCAGGCTACTGGGCGCTCGAGGCGAAATCGCTGTGGTATTACGGCGGGCTGGTAGGCGCGGACCGGCACCTGGCCCTGCAGTTTGGCACCTATCCTCCCGGCGTGCAGCTTCTGCAGTGGTGGGCGATGCACGCGCTGGGCCAGTGGAGCGAGCCCGCGCTGTACGCCACGCTTTTCATCGCCTACGCGGCCTTTCTCCTGCCCCTGTTTGAGCGCGTGCGCTGGAAACGCTGCTGGCTGATCCCGTTTGCTTTCGCGGGCGCGCTGGCGTTCCCCTACTGGGGCAGCGTGCTGAGCTATGTCATTCTGAGCGTGGACACAGCGCTTGCCCTTTGCTTCGGCTATGCGCTGGTGCGCATCTGGCGGCTGAAGCCGGACGACCGCGCAGGACTGTGGGCCGTGGGGCTGTCCCTGTGCGCCCTGGTGCTCATCAAGCAGACGGGCGCGGTTTTCGCGTTGCTGGCGATCGTGTTTCTTCTGCTGATAAAGCGCGGCCGCGGCCTGCCCCGGTCCGGGGCCTGGCTGTGCTGCCTCTCTCCGGCGCTGGTCTGGGTCAGCTGGACGCTTTTTTGCAGGGCCGAAGGCCTCACCAGCTACCATACCTCCACCCTGTGGAGCACGATGGGCGGGATGCTGAGCGGCACCTTTACCCTGCCCGAGGGCGCGGCTCAGGCGGGGCCCGCCGTCCTCAGGGGCATGCTGCAGCCGGTGGTGAATAACGGCGCCTTTGTGCCCCGTCTGGTCAGCAGCGTCACGGCCCCGCTGCCGCTTTCGCTGGGCGTGCGTCTGCTGGCGGTGATTCTCCTGCCCCTGTGCCTGGTACGGTGCCATCCAGCGCGCAGCATGGTCAAAATCAGCCTGTTTGGCCTTGTGGCGGCCGTGCTGTACGCGCTGGTGATGTGGGCCGGATTCTTTACGGTGTTCCTCAGGGAATTCAGCACCTATGTGCAGACGGACCTGTCCAATATGGCGCTGCTTTTGGAGCGCTACTTCGCCCCGCTCACGCTGGGGCTGGGAATGCTGGCAGCAGAGCTGGTCATTGAGGTGTTTCCCGGAAAGCTGGCGCGCCTGTGGAAGCCCCTGCCCGCCGTATGTCTGGCTGCCTTCACCGCCGTGCTGGCGCTGACGGTCAACTGGCACGCGCTTGCCGAAACCCTGATTCCGGAGCGCTACATCCAATACGACGAGGCGCTGGGCGTAGAGGGCGAAACCTACATGGACCACTATTGGGGCGAATCCCTGGCAGGCTATGAGGGGGCACGCGTGCTGGTCGGCTTCGAGCCCAACAGCTCCTTCCTTGATCTGCTCAACTACACCTTCGCGCCCGCGCGCTTCTTCTGTCCCGAATGGGATGATCTGGAGAGCACCGAGGCGCTGTGCGCCCGGCTGGTGGGAGATGGCATCACCCACCTGATCTATTTTGACGACACCAGCGCCCTCTGTGAGCTTGCCCTGCCTCTGGCCGCGAACGGCGAGCTGTATTCCTGGACGCTGTACGAGGTGCTGCCAGACGAAGCGGGCGGCGTAAGCCTGACCGAATACTACTATTGAGACGCGCACATAAAAGGGGGGCGCCGGAATCATCCGGCGTCCCCTCAGCTTGTCGAAAAAGTCCGCCTGCGGCGGCCTTTTCCGCCAGAAGCTTAAGAAATGTTTGCGCCAGGGGCGCAAACTTCCCGCCCGCCCGGCAAAGCCGGGCGATACGAATTCACTTTGGAGGACCTGCGGGTCCTCCAAACCTCCCCAAATGGGTTATTTGACAGTCTGAAGGGGGCGCCGGAATCATCCGGCGTCCCCTTCTTAATCTTTTTGCTCCGGCTTACTCGCCGTCGGAGAGCTTGTTCACCTCGTCGCCAATGGCAATCTTGAAGCCGTTCTTCTTCTCCTGCGCCTTTTCCTTGGGCAGGCGCACCATCAGCACGCCATGGCGGTAATCGGCCTTGATGGCGTTCACGTCGATGCCCTCCAGGTTGAAGGAACGCTCCACATGGCCGCAGCGGCGCTCGCTGCACACATAGCCTTCCTTGTTGGTCTCCTTCTTCTCCTGGTTGATATCGGCGCTGATGGTCAGCACGCCGTCGTTGACGTCAAGGCTGATGTCCTCCTTCTTTACGCCGGGCAGGTCGGCTTCCAGCAGGAAGGCGTCATCCTTTTCACGCACATCCACGCGCATTTCCGGCGCGTTGCTGGCGTCAAAGAATTCACGCATAAAGTGGTCGTTGAACAGCGGGGCAAAAGCAGAATCAAAAGCACGACGGAACGGAACGATTGTATACATAAAGCATCCTCCTTACAAATGCGGCACTTGCCGCTCGGTGTTACAAACGGGTTTTTTTCCATGGCCCGGAGGCTTCCGGGGTTATCCCCGTGGTCCTTTCCTCCTGACCACGCTGTTAGTATACCTGAATGGTCAAAGATAGTCAATTTTGAAAAACCGCATTCAATAGTCAAAGAAGATCAAAAATAGCATTGACCGCTTCCGAAAAAGCGGTCAATGCTAACGAAATCAACTTTTTTCTTCGTTTTTTATTGTTTTTTAGATGTGGCGCCCAAAATGTAATCCCCCAGCTGTTTGGGGGTGTGGAACAGCACCGTGGCGCCCGCGGCGCGCAGCTCGTCCTCCGTGCGGAACCCCCAGCAGACCGCCGCGCAATCCACTCCGGCGTTGCGGGCGGTTTCCACATCCACGTCGCTGTCGCCCACATAGAGCACTTCGGAGGGCTTGCAGCCCCATTCCTGCATCACCTTGAGGACCGTATCCGGCGCGGGCTTGCGCCGCACGCCTTCCTGCTCCCCCACCGCCAGCGGAATCCAGCGGCTGAAATAGTCGCGCGTCAGCGCCTTGACATTGGGATCGTTCTTGTTGGAAACAATGGCCTGCCGAATGCCCGCTTCATGCAGGCGGTCCAGCAGCGCCTCGATTCCGTCATAGGGCACGGTGGTGTCGTTGTTATGGCGCGCATAATAGCTCTTGAACGCCTGCAGGGTTTCCTGGAAAGCCTCCTCATCGCCATCGGCCGAGGCCGGCAGCGCACGGTGAATCAGCTGTCCCACGCCGTTGCCCACAAAGCGGCACACCTCTTCGAGCGTGCGTTCAGGATAGCCGCTTTCCCGCATGGCGTGATTCACCGCGTTGGCCAGGTCCTCCAGCGTGTTAAGCAGCGTTCCATCCAGGTCATAAATGACCGTTTCATAGCGTTTGCGCATTCGCAAGGTCCCTCCCCTGACTTTCGTCACCGGCATGATACCACTCCTTCGCGCTTTGCGCAACCCGGTTTTACAATGCCAACCCTTTCCCTCGATTGCGAAAACGCCCGCGCTTTGCTATAATGGTGGCACGCTTTTGAAAGGGAGGAGGCCTGCCGCATGCGCAAGCTGCGCCGGTTTATCTGGTATCTGGCAGGAAGGCTGCTGCTGATCACGGTGCTGCTGGGGCTGTTTACGGTCACGTTTTACTATGCCATGAACGCCTCCAACATTTACATCGTGCTCAAGGACGGCATGGCCAAGCGAGCCCAGGTGATCATGATGGGGGAATCGCCCTCGGAGCTGACGAAATTTTTCCAGGGCAGCTACCTGCAGCGGGATGAAAACCTGCTGCTGGCCATCGACGGGCGCAGCCCGTACACCTATTACACCATACGCGGCATCGACCACCGGCTGGAGATGACCTGGATGTGGTGCTGGCCGTGGGAGAGCACGGCCCGTGTAGAGTTTATCGAAACCATTCCCCGCATTGACGGACGGGTGAACGGCGACTACGCGGAAGCCGCGCGCGCGCTGTACGGCGACGGGTACGAATCGCCTCCCAAGTGGCAGGGCGGGCGCTATAGCGCCACCCTGGTCAAGGAAAACAACCAGTGGCACATCCGCAGCCTGTCGCTGGTGGAGCTGCTGGACACGAGCGAAGAGGACGCGCAGCCATGAGCGAGTGCATGACGGTTCGTATCATCGCGCGCATCCGCAGCGATTTTGGCACGAAATTCGGCATTCCGCGCCAGAGCGGGCTGGTGGACAGCCTGACGGCGCGCGTGGTGTTCGAGCCCGAATACCGCAATCCTGACGCCCTTCGGGGGCTGGAGGGCTTCAGCCATCTGTGGCTGATCTGGCAGTTTTCCCAGTGCATGGGCAGGGACTGGTCGCCCACGGTGCGGCCGCCGAAGCTGGGTGGCAACCGCCGCATGGGCGTGTTTGCCACGCGGTCGCCGTTTCGGCCCAACGCCATCGGCCTGTCCTCCGTGCGGCTGGAGCGAATCGAAACGGACCCCGTTCTGGGGCCCGTTTTGCACGTATGCGGCGCCGACCTCATGGACGGCACCCCGATTCTGGATATCAAGCCTTATCTGCCCTATACCGACAGCCACCCCGATGCGCTGGGCGGCTTCGCGCCCGCCCCGCTTGCCACTCTTGAGGTGCGGGCTGATGCCGGCGTGCTTTTGCCCGTCCCCCCGGAGCGGCGGCAGGCCCTTCTCGATACGCTGGCACAGGACCCCCGTCCCGGCTACCAGCACGAGCCGGGCCGCGTCTACGGCCTGCTTTTCGCCGGCCTGGACGTGCGCTTTACCGCGGAGGACGGCGTGCTCACCGTGCGCGAGATTTGCCCCGCCGGAAGCGACACGCCCGGAGAAACGGACCGGTGACGGCCTCACGCCTGTGCCGCTCCGCCTTCCAGCACCAACAGCGCGCCCATCATCGCCACAGCCGCGATATCCCGGCTGTAGACCACCGTACCCAGCAGCGCGGTAGCGCCCACGGCAACCCCCGTCAGGATCAGATGACCCCTGGCGGGGCTTTTTTTCAGGCCGCGAAACGCTCCGCGTCCCATCAGCCACAGCATGCCGCCCATCAGCGTCGTGCCCAGTACTCCCGTGCCGCTCAAAGCGTCCAGAATGTCGCTGTGCTGGCTGAGCAGCTTTTCGCCGCCCAGCAGGCTGCCCGTGAGCGGCGAGCGGAAAAAGCCCTCCAGCGCCGTCAGATAGTACGCCAGGCGGGAGTCCGCGCTGGTCGCGCCCCCTTCCAGCGCCAGTAGCAGCTGCCGGAAGCTGAAGGCGAAATTGCTCAGTCCCAGCCCCTCGCAGATATTGGCGGCCAATGCGGTCAGCGGTACACGCAGCAGAAAGACCACCGCCAGCGGCAGCGCTCCCCACAGGAGCGATGCGCCCAGCCCCACGCGTCCGCGCGAGGCGGCGCGTACTGCCAGCGCAAGGCCTTCCACCACCAGGATGGCCGCCGCAAACAGCATGGCATAGGTGTACTGCGACAGCGCCACCATGATTGCCTGTGCCGCCAGCAGCGCGCAGAAGGCTCCCCGCCGCCAGCCGCCGCTGCGCTGGATGCCCAGGCATGTCAGCGGCAGCGCTGCCACCGTGGCATAGACGAAGTCATAGCCTCCGATGTTGCGCAGCATCAGCTCCTTGAGGTAGGCCTCCTGCGCCTCGCCCCCGGCCCCGTAGCCAAGCGAGCGGGAATAGGCATATACGCGCCCGCCGCGCAGCATGCCCTGAATCAGCCAGCCGATGGTGGTGAGCGTCGTCACCGTAACCACGGCCAGCAGCAGCGGGCGAATCCAGCGCCACAGGCGGCTGTCGCCCCGCTCGCGCGCATAGCCCGCAAAGACCACCGGAAACCAGAACATGGCCTGCTGCACATAGAAGCCTGCGCCGTTTTCCCCGCCGCGCGCCAGAAAGACGCGCAGGATCACCGGCATCAGCGCGGCACACGCCGCGCGCAGCAAGGTGCGCCAGCCATGCGCCCTGAGCCACGTCCCGTCCAGCAGCACGCCCGCGCCAAACAGCGCCACCGCGGCTGCGCCCGTAACGGCGTGCCCCGTGGTCTGCACCGCGGGCAGCAGCAGCCAGAACAGATACACCAGCATGGAGGCGTTCATCAGCCCCGCGCTTGTGGCGGAGGGTTTTTCCAGCGTATGCGTCATGGTTTGCATTCTCCTCATCCGTGTTTCACGCCCCGGTCCGCGCCCACCAGCGCCGTACCCAGGCCGATGCCCAGCGCGATCATCACAATCAGCGCCATGGTATGCGCGGCGATGGAGGCGCCCGCGGTCATCTCCCCCGTGGCCAGGGCGCTCATGGCGCGGTAGAGCCCCACGCCCGGCACCAGCGGCAGGATGGCGATGGTCACAAATACCGTCGCGATCATCTTCAGCCGGCGCGCGGCGATCTGCGCCCCCAGCGCCGCCACCAGCGCACCCATAAACATGGCGGCGGTTTCGGCGGCGCCGAGGTGCATCGCCGTCCAGTAGCACAGATAGCCCACGGACCCCAGCAGGCCGCCCCAGAGAATGGCCTTGCGCGGCGCGTAGAGCAGCGCCCCGAAGCCGCCGCCCGCCAGCAGGCTGCTTGCCAGCAGCACGCCCGCGGTGCGCAGGTCAAAGGGCATGGCCGCCGGGCTCGTCAGCGCCGAACCCTCCAGCCCCATCCAGTTGCTCATGTGCGTGCCGATCAGCGCGCCGCCCGCCAGCAGCGCCGCAATCATCACCGCGCGCGCTGCGTGCGTCACGCCGGAAACCATGTCGCCCCGCAGGATGTCCTGCACGGCGTTGGTCATGCTAAGTCCCGGCACCAGGGGCATGATGGCGCTGGCGATCATCGCCTCCACCACGCCAAGCCCGGTCAGCGCATGGAACACCAGCGGAATCAGCGCACACAGCACGCCGCCCAGCAGCACGCTGCTCATACCGCTCGCGTCCCGCCGCCCCAGCAGGCGGGGCACCAGCAGCGTCAGCGCCGCACAGATCCCGCCCACCACCATGTCCACCCAGCCTCCGGCGAACATCACGGCAAACCCGGCCGCCGTGAGAAAGGCTACGGTCGGCGCGTACCACACGGCCATGTCCTCGCCCAGGCGCGCCGCCTCCCGCAGCGCGTCCATCACCGCCTCCGGCGCGAGGCTGCCTTCGGCCAGCTGTCGGCTGATCTGGTTGACCCGGTCCACCCTCGCCAGGTGTGTGCCGTGGAGAAAAATCCGGCATACCGAGGTTTCGCGCTCGCCGCACTCATCCGTATAGGAGATGAACAGGCCGCTGGGAATGCCGAACACATCCACCTCCGTCATGCCCAGCGCATGCGCCATGCGCGTTACCGTGCCCTCGGCACGATAGGTTTCGCCGCCGTTTTCCAAGATGATGCGCCCCGCCAGGCTCAAAATCCGGGTGCGCCACGCCGCGCTCATGCCGCACATCCTCCTTCAAAAGAGCCGCGCTCTGCGCGGCCCGGACTACGCGTAGTATAGCAGATGGCCCGGCGGAATGCAACTTGCTAGGGCCGGATCTCCACGGCTTCCAGCTTGTCCCGCAGGGGAAAAAGCCGGTCCATGTCCGAAGCGTCCAGCGCGATGCACCCCTGGGTCCAGTCGCTCCGGCTCCCGCCCTCGTGGATATAGATCTCCCCGCCCAGGGGCGAACCCCAAGGGGGCCGCCTGCCCTCGCGGTGCGCTCGCTCCACGGCCAGGCATGTCGCACGGTCAATCTCCCCGCGTAAAAGCGCCGCCCGCGCGTCCTCAACGCCGGGGTAGGACAGCCCCAGGCTTCGCCCGTATTTCCCCCGTTCCTTGACCAGGCAGACGGCATAGACGCCCTCCGGCGTGCGCCCGTCCCCTTCGCGCTGCTTGGCGCCCTCCGGCACGCGTCCCAGCCCTGCCCGGCAGCGAAAGACCTCCCGTTCCCCATCCAGAACCGTCAGCCTTCTCGCCCGCTTTTCAATGACGACCCGCATGCGCTCCTCCTCCATGTCAAGCAAAAAGTGTGAAAAACATGTGAATAGTCTGTAACATTCTGCCTTTCGACCCCAAAACCCTTGCGGAAAAACCGGCGGTGTGTCATAATGGCTTGGATATCAAACCGCCGGGCGTCCGCCCGCAAGGGCGGTGTGTCCGTGGATCTGCCCCCTTTGATAATCCCGTTTTGGAAAGGAACGTTGCAAAAATGACCAAACTCAGGAAAACCATCGCCCTGCTTCTGTGCCTGTGCATGCTGTGGGGAACCGCCGCCCTGGCCGAGGATGCGGCCGCTGCGACCGACACCGCCACGGCTGTCACCGAACTCAACGACACCGACGTGCTGGCCACCATCAACGGCGAAGACGTAAGCTGGGACGATGTCAAGAGCCTGTATTCCAGCCTGGTTGCGCAGTACGGCAGCGCCTACGACCTGACCCAGCAGGCCAATGTGGACCTGTTCCGCGCCGTGGCGCTGGAAAACCGGCTCACTGAGGCGCTGATGGAGCAGAAGGCCGATGAATTCGGCGTCGGTGAGCTGACGGACGAGGAAATCGCCACCCTCGAGGCCGATGCCGACGCCAACTGGGAAACCGCCCTGGCGGATTATCAGGCCTACTTCTATCCCGACCTGACCGAGGAGAGCAGCGAAGAGGAAAAGGCCGCCGCGCAGGAGGAAGCCGCCAACTACTATAAGGATCAGGGCTATACCCTGGAAAGCCTGCGGGAGGACTATAAGCGCTATACTATCATCAACAAACTCGCCGACATCATGGTGCAGGACGCCACGGTGACCGATCAGGAAGTGGAGGACCTCTACCAGTCGCTGGTTGCGGCCGACAAGGAGCTCTACGAAAACGACATCGCCGCCTATGAGGCCTACAACAGCTATGTGGACCAGATGGCCATGTATGCCGCCCTCTACGGCACCAGCAGCAACCTGGACCATGCCTGGTACAAGCCCGACGGCTTCCGCGCGGTCAAGCACATTCTGCTGCCTGTGGATTCCGAGCTTATGACCACCTACACCGATCTCCAGGCCCGTTGGGAGGAGCAGCAGGAGGCTGCCCAGGCGGCCGAGGAGAGCGCCGATGAGGCGGCTGACACCACCGATACCGCCGCCGATGCCGAAGCGACCGCCGAGCCCACCGCCACGCCCGAACCCGTGACCGAGGAGCAGGTGAACGAGGCCAAGGCCGCCATCTTCGATTCCCTGGCGGACACCATCGACGAAATCAACCAGAAGATCGCCGACGGCGCGGATTTCGACGAGCTGATCGCCACCTACGGCGTCAACGAGGACGGTACCCCCACCGACGGCGGCATGACCACCGAGCCCTATATGACCAGCGGCTATGAGGTGTGCAGCGCTTCGACCGGCTATGTGCCCGAGTTCGTCGAGGCTGCCATGAGCATCGACAGCGTGGGCGGCGTCTCCGCTCCCTACCTGAGCAGCTATGGCGTGCACATCGTCAAGTACATCGGCGATGTGGAAGGCGGCCCCATCCCCATGACCGACGAGCAGCGTGAAGCCAAGCGGCAGAGCCTGCTGGCCAGCAAGCAGAACGAGCTGTATGCCTCCACCCTGGAATCCTGGCTGGCGGAAGCCGACATCAGCTACACCGGCGTAACCCCCAGCATCGCGGAGCTTGAGGGCACGACCACCACCGATACCACCGCCGCGGAGGAAACCGCCGCTCCCGAAGCTACGGAAGCGCCGGCCGCCTGATCCGCTCCCACGGCGTCAAGTTCGCTCCCCGGCAGCCAACGGCCGCCGGGGAGCCGCTTTTTGCGGGGGGGGGGCGGCGGGGCGGCTCCGCACACTTCCTCGTCCGTGGGCGTTCCTTCCCGCGCAAAGCCGCGCGTTCCATAAAGAAGCGCCCCGGCGGCTGCCGTTGCCGCCGGGGCGCTTTCCCGCGCTATCTGCGAATCTTTTGCAGGTGCTTCATCACCAGATTGGCCGCCACGCCGGTGACCGCCCCTGTGATCAGGCCCGCCACCATCAGCACCGCCATATAGTACATCAGGCTTGGGGTGCTCAAAATCACCATGGCCAGGGCCACCTGGCCCACGTTATGGGCCACGCCGCCCACCATGCTCACCATCACGGGATGAATCCCGCGCACACGGCTGAGCAGCGTCATAAACACCATGCTCACCAGTCCGCCGGCAAAGGCATACATCATGGCGTTCACCCCTCCGAACAAAAGCCCGGAAAGCACCACCTTGAGCACCATCAGCACAAACGCCGTAGGGATATTGAGCATGTAGACCGCAAAGATCAGCACGCCGTTGCTCAGGCCCAGCTTGATCCCCGGCACACCCGCCGCCACCGGCATCAGACTCTCGACAAATCCCAGCACCAGCATCAGGGCCACCAGCAGCCCGCACAGCGCCACCCACTGGGTACGTTCCCGCAGGGTTTGTTTTTTTCTGCTCATCTGTACGCTCCTGTCAGTTTCCGGACAGCATCTGAATCAGTTCCTCCGTGGTGTACAGCTCCAGCGATACCTGGTTGGGCAGACAGATGATCATGTTGCCCAGGAGACGGTTCTCCCTGTTGTCCAGTGAAACCACGCCCTGCTTGACACAGTCCTGATTTTCGCAGGTGGAGCTTTTCATATCCACGCTTTCCGGGGTCACATGGATGACGTTCTTCGCCCCGGTTTCCTCCTGAATGACGGAGTATTCCCCCTCTTCGATCAGGGGTATGGGCTGGTAGGTGGTGCCGCCAGCCGTAACCAGCAGCCATGCCTTGATGGAGGCCGGATCAATGGTCGCCTGAGGCGCATCGCTGTCCTCGGGCACTGGCGTCGTGGTTTCACCAGAAGGGGACGTGACCGTAACAGGCGCTGTTTCCTCCGCCGCGTCAGGCGCGCCGGTAGCGGCAGTCTCTCCCGCCGCGGTGGGTTCGGTCGCAGGCTCCGCCGAGGCGGTGGCCTCCGTCGCGGGTTCCGCCGTGGCCGTTGGCTCCGCGGCGGGCTGGGCTGTGGCGGTGGATTCGGCGAATACATCAGGCCCCAGCGTGGGCGCATCCGCCGCCGGGGTGGCGACGCGCGCGGGCAGCACGGCGGCCAGCACAGCTACCACAGCGATGGCCGCTACCAGCGCGATTCCGATCCAGATATTCTTGTTGCGCATGCGTTCCCTTCCTTTCCGTAAATGAAGCGACACGGCCATGATACCGCATCGGCGCGCGCCCGTCAAGCATGGAAAAAACGGGAGGCGGCACAGGGTTGCGCGCCGGCTGCGATTTCTGTATACTGGCCTTGCGTCCTTTCAGACAAACAGCGAGGGGAGAGAGGATTTATGGCAATCATCATGAGGCTGCTGGCCCGGCGGCCCGCCGTGCGGACGCTGGAGGCCGCGTGCGCGGCGCTGGGGGATCTGACCCCGCTCAAACGGGACTGCGGCCGTCTGTGCGCAGCCGCCTGCTGCCAGCCCGACGAGACGGGCCTCAACGGCATGCTGCTGTTTCCCTTTGAGGAAAGCCGCTATCGCCGGCCCATCGAAGGCTTCCCCTTCCGCCTCGTGGACGACGACACGCTCTTCAAGGGCGGCAAGCGCCTGGTGTGCGAGGGAACCTGCACGCGCGAGCATCGGCCGCTGGCCTGCCGCATCTTTCCGCTGCGCATCCGCGTGCAGTCCGACGCGCTGGGCGATCAGGCGCATTGCGTGGCGGAGCCGGACCCGCGCGCATGGTGCGTGTGCCCGCTTTTGGAGCAGGGCGGGCTGCGCGCGATGGATCAGGCGTTCGTCGCCGCCGTCGCCAGGGCGGGCGATGCGCTGATCCGGAACGTATCCATGCTGGAGGCGCTTTACAACGAACAGCGCCTGATTGACGAAATGAGGCGGCTATGATGCATACCCTGATTATCGGCGGCGGAGCGGCGGGCATGGCGGCCGCCATCGCCGCCGCCCGGGCCGGCCAGGCCGTCACGGTGCTGGAGCGCGGGCGCCGGCCGCTCAAAAAGCTGGGGGTGACGGGCAACGGCCGGGGCAATCTGCTCAACGCGGGCGCGCCGGACTATCCCGGCGGGGCGGACTTTGCCGCGCAGGTGCTGGCCTGCATGCCCTACGAGCGGCTGGCGGCCTTCTGGGAGGAGCTCGGCGTCCCCCTCCGCCTGGAGGAGGAGGGACGGATGTATCCGGCCTCGCTTCTGGCCTCCACGGCCGTGGACGCGCTGCTGCTGGCCGCGCGCAGGCTGGGCGTGGACATCATCCCAAATGCCCGTGTCACGGCGCTTGACCGCCTGCCCGGCGGCGGCTTTGAGGCGCAGGGAACGGTCTGCCGGTACCTGCCCGACGTATCCAAAAAAAGCGGCAAAACCCGGCCCGGCGCGCTGGCGGAAGAAACCCCCGCGCATTGGCGGGGCGACCGCGTCATCGTGGCGGCGGGCGGGGCCGCCGCGCCTTCGCACGGCACGGACGGCAGCGCCTATGGCCTCCTTACCGCCTTCGGGCACAGGCTGATTCCCGTCCGCCCCGCCCTTTGTGCGCTGCTGGCCGACCCCAGGCCGCTGCGCGCGCTGGCGGGTCAGCGGGCGCGCGCGTCGCTGCGCCTTCTGGACGCACAGGGCGTCTGTCTGGCGCAAAGCCGGGGCGAGGCGCTGTTTGCGCAGGACGGCATCAGCGGCATCGCGGCCATGCAGCTGGCGCGGTGGTGGCGGCCGGGCTGCTCCCTGCATATGGACCTGCGCGAGGCCGTGCTGGGACCGCGCGCCGCGCAGGCCTCCGGCCCGGAGGCGCAGGCGGAAGCGGAGCGCCTGCTGCGCCTGCGCGCAAAGTCCCGGGACGGCTGTACCCTCGGCGAACTGCTGACCGGCGCCGCGCCGCGCGCGCTGAACGACGCGCTGCTGCATGCCGCCGGGCTGCAGCCCGATTGGCCTCTGGCGGCGCTTTCCGCGGATCAGCCTCACGCCATGCGGGCGCTGGCGCGGACGTTAACGGATTATGGCATGCCGGTGACGGGCACGCGGGATTTCGACGCCGCACAGGTTACCGTGGGCGGCGTCGCGACGGACGGCTTCGACCCCGCAACCCTGCAAAGCCGCCTGTGCCCCGGTCTGTACGCGGCCGGCGAGGTGCTGGACGTGGACGGCGCCTGCGGCGGCTTCAACCTGATGTTCGCCACGGCCAGCGGGCTTTTGGCGGGCGGCACGAAATAGCTCGAAATATTTTCCTCCCGCACATTGCCTTGCTTGAATAATTGTCACAATCATGGTATACTGATTCTGCTGATCCGGTTGCGAAAAAACCGAACCCAAAAACCCATAATAGGAGGAAGAATCAAGTGAAGAAGTTTCTGTCGATGCTTCTGGCCCTGACCCTGGTCCTCTTCGCGTTCACCGCGATTGCCGAGTCTGTCAATCCCGACGACATCCCCGATGAGATCGTCGCCGAGGACGGCAAGTACGAGCTTGCGTTCGTCACCGACGTTGGCCAGCTCAAGGACAAGTCCTTCAACCAGGGCACCTGGAACGGCGTGAAGTCCTATGCCGCTGCCAATGGCCTGACCTACAAGTACTATCAGCCCGCCAACGGCGATCAGGCGACTGACGATGACCGCTATGACGCCATGAAGGCTGCCTGCGAGGGCGGCGCGAAGGTCGTCGTGTGCGCCGGCTTCCTGCAGGAGGCTGCGCTGCGCAAGGCCGCTGAAACCTATCCCGACACCAAGTTCGTCTTCATCGACGGCTATCCCATCGACCTTGAGAACGTCGCCCCCATCGCCTTCAAGGAAGAGCAGAGCGGCTACCTGGCCGGCTATGCCATCGTCAAGGACGGCTTCACCAAGATCGGCTTCATGGGCGGCGGCGGCGGCACCAACCCGGCTTGCTGCCGTTACGGCTACGGCTTCGCCCAGGGCGTGAGCGCGGCCGCCAAGGAAATGGGCATCACCGTGGAGCTCAAGTACTCCTGGCAGTACGGCGCCAGCTTCAGCGCTTCCCCCGAACTTCAGACCATGGCGCAGGGCTGGTATGAGAACGGCACCGAGATCATCTTCGCCTGTGGCGGCTCCATGTTCTCCTCCATCGTTTCCGCTGCCTCCGCCAACGACCTGTTCGTCGTGGGCGTGGACGTGGACCAGAGCTACGAGTCCGAGACCGTTGTGACCTCCGCCCTCAAGGGCCTGGTCAACGCGACCTCCTGGGCCATCGGCAAGTTCTACGCCGGTGAGTGGGACGAGGTCGGCAACATCGCCACCAGCCTGGGCGCCAATGACGACGCCGTGGGTCTGCCCACCGACACTTGGTCTCTGGAGAGCTACACCATCGAGGAGTATGAAGCGCTGCTGGCCTCTATCAAGGACGGCACCGTGGTCATCGACGACACCGTGCTGGAGGCTGACGCCATCGTCAACGCCGGCCTGGAGAACGTCGAAATCATCTACGAATAATCCTGAACCTGCCGCCGGGAGGGGAGCTTTCTCCTCCCGGTTTTTTTGTGTCTCCGGGGCGCATCTTTCTGCGCCGCACACCTTCCTTTTCCTTGCAATTTATGCGCTAAACCGATATAATGTTACTATGTCGATCAAACATCGTTCCGTCGAAACAAGCAGAAAGGGAGGTGGACGCGGTTGGATAACGCGCCGGAATACGTTATCGAAATGCTCCACATCACCAAGGAATTTCCCGGGATCAAAGCCAACGACGACATTACGCTTCAGCTGCGCAGGGGAGAAATTCACGCGTTGCTTGGCGAAAACGGCGCCGGCAAATCCACGTTGATGAGCGTGCTCTTCGGCCTCTACCAGCCGGACGAGGGCGTCATCAAAAAGGATGGCAAAGAGGTCCAGATCAACGATCCCAACGATGCCACAGCCCTGCACATCGGCATGGTGCATCAGCATTTTAAGCTGATCGACGTCTTCACCGTGCTGGACAACATCATCCTGGGCGCGGAGGATACCCATTTTGGCTTTCTGAGCCGCAAGGCGGCCCGTGAAAAGGTGCTTTCCCTCAGCGAGCGCTATGGCCTCAAGGTGGATCTGGACGCCAAAATCGAGGACATCACCGTGGGCATGCAGCAGCGCGTGGAGATTCTCAAAATGCTCTACCGCGACAACGAGGTGCTCATCTTTGACGAGCCTACCGCCGTGCTCACCCCGCAGGAAATCGAAGAGCTGATGGAGATCATGCGGGGGCTGACCAAGGAAGGCAAGAGCATCCTGTTCATCTCCCACAAGCTCAACGAAATCATGGAGGTGTCCGACCGCGTAACGGTGCTGCGCAAGGGCCGCTACGTGGGCACCGTGGACACCGCCGCCACCACGCAGGAGGAGCTCAGCCGCATGATGGTGGGCCGTCCCGTGCAGCTGGTGGTGGAGAAGGACCCGGCCAAGCCCGCCGAACCCGTGCTGACCGTGGAGCATTTGAGCGTGCCCTCGCGCCTGTACAAGCGCGATGCCGTGAAGGATGTTTCCTTCACCGCCCGCGCGGGCGAGATCGTATGCATCGCGGGCATTGACGGCAACGGCCAGACCGATCTGGTCTATGCCCTGACCGGCCTGGAGAAACCCTCCGGCGGCAAGATCACCCTCTGTGGGCACGACATCACCCACGCCGCCATTCAGGACCGCAGCAAGGCCGGCATGAGCCATATTCCCGAGGACCGCCACAAGCACGGCCTGATCCTGGATTTCACGCTGGAGCAGAACCTGGTTTTGCAGCGCTTTCAGGAGCCGCAGTTCCAAAATCATGGCTTTATCCGCTTTGACGAAACCCGGAAATACGCTGACAAGCTCATTGCGCAGTACGACGTGCGTTCCGGCCAGGGACCGCTCACGATTGCGCGCAGCATGTCCGGCGGCAATCAGCAGAAGGCCATCGTGGCCCGTGAAATCGACCGCGACAAGCCGCTCATCGTAGCGGTCCAGCCCACGCGCGGCCTGGACGTGGGCGCCATCGAGTATATCCACGGCGAGCTGGTCAAGCAGCGCGACGAGGGCAAGGCCGTGCTGCTGGTCAGTCTGGAGCTGGACGAGGTCATGAACCTCTCCGACCGCATTTTGGTCATGTACGAAGGTCAGATCGTGGGTCAGTTTGATCCCAAGCAGACGACCGTCGAGGAGCTGGGCCTCTATATGGCCGGCGCAAAGCGGCAGGAGGTGACTGAGGCATGAAAAACCGGTTACTCAAGCTCTGGCATCAGGACGCCACACGATCGGTCATGGCATCGGTGCTGTCGATTCTGGCGGGCCTGGTCGCGGGCAGCGTGATCATCCTGATCGTGGGCCTATGTAATCCCACGCTGGGCCTGAAAAGCGTGTGGGACGGCGTGCGCCTCATCTTCGGCGGCCTGTTCGCCACTGGCCGCGACGCGTCGGGCGCGCTCACCTTTGGCTTCAACCCCGCCAGCGTGGGCAACATGCTCTTCCGCGCCACACCGCTGATTCTCACGGGCCTTTCCGTGGCGGTGGCGTTCAAGACGGGCCTGTTCAACATCGGCGCGCCGGGGCAATACCTGGCGGGCACGGCGGCCACCCTCTTTATCGCCCTGTCCATCCCCTCCTCCGTCGTTCCTCCGCAAATCATCTGGTTTCTGGCCTTCTTCGGCGGCATGCTGGCGGGCGCCCTGTGGGGCGCCATTCCGGGCATGCTCAAATCGCTTCTCAACATCAACGAGGTGCTGGCCTGCATCATGACCAACTGGATCGCCGCCAACCTGGTGACCTGGGTCTTTGATATCTCCAACCTCAAAAACGTGGTGGAAAACACCAAGAGCGGCTACATCTACAAAACCACCTTCAACAACGTGGCCACCTCCAAGCTGGGTCTGGATTTGATCTTCCACGACTCCCAGGTCAACGGCGGCATCGTGGTCGCGGCCATCCTTGCGATCATCGTCTATATCATCCTCACCCGCACCACCTTCGGCTACCAGCTCAAGGCCTGCGGCTCCAACCGCTTCGCCGCGCGCTACGCGGGCATCAAGGACAAGCGCAACATCGTGCTCTCCATGGCCATCGCGGGCTCGCTGGCAGGTGCGGCCGGCTCCCTGTACTATCTCAGCGGCAACACCGAGTTCTTCTGGTCCACCTACCAGAGCCTCCCGGCAGCGGGCTTCAACGGCATTCCCGTGGCGCTGCTGGCGGCCAACCATCCCATCGGCGTCATCTTCACGGGCATGTTCATGTCCATGCTGGACATCGCGGGCCTGCAGATGACCAACCTGACCGCCTACAACGAATACATCACGGATGTCATCATCGCCGTGATCGTGTACCTGAGCGCGTTCTCGCTGCTCATCAAGACGCTTCTGGGCCACCGCAAAGCCCACAAGGACGACACCCCGCTTAAAAATCCCGGCCCGCAAAACACGCAGACGGATTCCAAGGCAGACGGAAAGGAGGCGCTGAAGGCATGATGGAAACCCTGTTTGAAAACCTCACCTCCGGCAGCATGGTATTTCTGATCCGTCAGACGCTGATCTATGCCGTTCCCCTGATGATCGTGGCTCTGGCCGGCGTTTATGCCGAGCGCAGCGGCGTGATCAACCTGGCGCTGGAGGGCATCATGATCTTCGGCGCGTTCATCGGCGTGCTCTTTGTCAGGCTGGTGCAGCAATGGGGCTGGTTTGACGCGGTAAAGGCCGCGGACAACTGGGTAGGCCTGCAGGGCTTCATGCTGCTGACCATGGCGGTATCTGCGCTGCTGGGCGCGATCTTTTCGCTGCTGCTGGCCTTTGCGGCCATCAACCTGCGCGCGGACCAGACCGTGGGCGGCACGGCCCTCAACCTCCTGGCCCCCGCGCTGGTGCTGTTCCTCATCCGCCTGATCGCCAACCAGAACACCCTGCAAATGGCCACCGGCGACAGCGCCAGCTGGTTCATGCTCAAAAAGAGCATGTTCGGCTACGGCCGCACGGACGAGGTCGGCTTCCTCTTTGACACCTTCGTCAACAAGGTCTATCTGGCCACGTATGTGTGCATTCTGGTGTTCATCATCATGTCCGTGATCCTCTACTGCACGCGCTTCGGCCTCAGGCTGCGCTCCTGCGGCGAAAACCCGCAGGCCGCCGACAGCCTGGGTATCAACGTATTCAAGATGCGCTACGCGGGCGTGACCATCTCCGGCGCGCTGGCGGGCATGGGCGGCTTTGTGTACGCGCTGACCACCACCAACTGCACCTCCAACGGCGACGTGGCGGGCTTCGGCTTCCTGGCCCTGGCGGTCATGATCTTCGGCAACTGGAAGCCTCTGAGCGTGGCGGGCGCGGCGCTTCTCTTCGGCCTGTTCAAGTGCATCGCCGCCAGCTACGGCAGCCTCTACGTGCTCAATGGCGCGGGCGAGCAGATCTATTTCCTCAAGGATCTGGGCATCAATACCAACTTCTACCGTCTGCTTCCCTACCTCATCACCTTGATCGTGCTGGCCTTTACCTCCAAGAGCAGCCGCGCGCCCAAGGCCGAGGGCATCCCCTACGACAAGGGCAGCCGGTAACGCGGCTCCGCCTTCCGCAAAACCCGCTTTGCGCCAAGTGCGCCTGGCGGGTTTTTCTTTTGCCTGATAAGACAACTTATCTTGTCCCGAAAGCCAAAGCCCGCGTTCTCCGCCTCTTGACAGCGCTTTTGCATCCATAGTACAATAGGATGTTGTACTATGTATTATTGCTGGGAAGAGAGGATTTTGACCCGCATGAGCGAAGCCACCCTGAGCGCGGAGGCGCTGGAACAGATTCACAAGCGGCGCACGTTCGCCATCATCAGCCACCCGGACGCAGGCAAGACCACTTTGACCGAAAAGCTGCTGCTCTATGGCGGCGCCATCCGTCAGGCCGGCAGCGTCAAGGCCCGCAAGGCCGAGCGCCACGCCACCAGCGACTGGATGGAGATTGAAAAACAGCGCGGCATCAGCGTGACCTCCAGCGCCATGCAGTTTGAATACGACGGCTATCGCATCAACATTCTGGACACCCCCGGCCACCAGGACTTCAGCGAGGACACCTACCGCGTGCTGGTGGCGGCGGACGCGGCGGTCATGCTCATCGACGCGGCCAAGGGCGTGGAGGAGCAGACCATCAAGCTCTTCAAGGTCTGTCGACTGCGCAACATCCCCATCTTCACCTTTGTCAACAAGATGGACCGCGCCAGCAAGGACCCCTTTGCGCTCATGGAGGAGCTGGAGCAGGTGCTGGGCATCCGCTCCTGCCCGATGAACTGGCCCATCGGCGTGGACGGCGACTTTCAGGGTGTGTACCAGCGCGAGAGCGGGAACGTGCTGCTCTATTCCGGCGGCAATCACGGCATGAGCATGGCCGAGCAGCGGTCCGTGAAGCTGGACGGCCCGGAGGCTGAGGCCGCGCTGGCCCGCCATTATCTCGACCGCCTGCACGAGGAAATCGAGCTGCTGGACGTAGCGGGCGATCCCTTTGACAAGCAGGCCGTGCTGGAGGGCCGGCTGACGCCGCTGTTCTTCGGCTCGGCGGTCACCAACTTCGGCGTGGAGCCGTTTCTGGAGGCGTTCTTGTCCATCACGCCGCCGCCCCTGTCCCGCACGGCCGACATCGGCGAGATTTCGCCCACCGAGCCGTACTTCTCCGGCTTCATCTTCAAGATTCAGGCCAACATGAACCCCGCCCACCGCGACCGTCTCGCCTTTGTGCGTGTGGTCAGCGGCGAGTTCCAAAAGGGCATGACGGTCTATCACTCCGGCACGGACAAGCTCATCCAGCTCAAGCAGCCCCAGCAGTTCATGGCCGACGAGCGCGAGGCCGTCGAAAACGCCTACGCGGGCGACATCATCGGCCTGTTTGACCCCGGCTTTTTCCACCTGGGCGACGCGCTCTCCGCCGGCCCCAAGCTGCATTTTTCCTCCATCCCGGTGTTCGCGCCCGAGCACTTCGCCCGCGTGCGCCCGGAGGACAGCATGAAGCGCAAGCAGTTTTTGAAGGGCATCCTTCAGCTGGCCGAGGAGGGCGCCATCCAGACCTTCCGCCGCACCGAGACGGGCCGGGAGGACTTCCTGGTGGGCGTGGTCGGCGTTTTGCAGTTCGAGGTGCTGGAGCACCGCCTCAAGACCGAGTACGGCGTGACCATGCTCATGGACCGCCTGCCCTTCCGCTACGTGCGCTGGGTGACCCAGTCCCCCGTGCCCGTGGACAAGCTCAAGCTGACCTCCACCAGCGGCCGCGCCTTCGATTCCGAGGAGCGCGAGGTGCTGCTCTTTGAAAACGACTGGTCCATCCGCCTGGCGATGGAAAACAACGAAGGATTGGAGCTGGCCGAAACGGCCGTGCGCAGCGTATATGCATGATCTTTACCTGGTTTCCCCGCTGGCGGGGGTGCCTCCTGCGGCCGCCTGACCGCACCCGAAGGCGCCCCGACTTTATCCAGCAACAAAGGAAAGAGGCTTTTCTATGATTCGCAACGACATCCGCAACATCGCCATCATCGCCCACGTCGACCACGGCAAGACCACCTTGGTGGACGAGATGCTCAAGCAGGGCGGCGTTTTCCGTGAGAACCAGCAGGTAGCCGACCGCGTCATGGACTCTGGCGACATCGAACGCGAGCGCGGCATCACCATTCTGGCCAAGAACACGGCTGTACACTACCAGTCCACCAAGATCAACATCGTCGACACCCCCGGCCACGCCGACTTCGGCGGCGAGGTGGAGCGCGTGCTGAAGATGGTGGACGGCGTGCTGCTCCTGGTGGACAGCTTCGAGGGCCCCATGCCCCAGACCCGCTTCGTGCTCAAAAAAGCGCTGGCGCTAGGGCTGCCCGTCATCGTGGTGGTCAACAAGGTGGACCGCCCGGACGCCCGCTGCGACGAAGTGGTGGACGAGGTGCTGGACCTGTTCATCGAGCTGGGCGCGGACGAAACCGCGCTGGACCGCCCCATCATCTATGCCAGCGCCCGTCAGGGCACGGCTACGCTGGATTTGAGCCAGCCCGGCGAGGACCTGCGCCCGCTGTTTGACGCGATTCTGGAATACATCCCCGCGCCCGAGGGCGATCTGGAGGGTCCCGCACAGGTGCTCATCTCCACCATCGACTACAACGACTATGTGGGCCGCATCGGTATCGGCCGTATCAGCCGCGGCACGCTCTCGGAGGGCATGACCGTCATCAAAACCAATTACGATACCGAAAAAACCTCCATGCCGCTGCGTCTGACCAGCCTGTACACCTTCGACGGCCTCAAGCGCGTGCCCGCCAAGGAGGCCTCCATGGGCGACATCGTGGCCATGAGCGGCATCGAGGACATCGGTATCGGCGACACCGTCTGCGCGCCCGAGCAGGTAGAGGCGCTTCCCTTTGTGAGCATCACCGAGCCGACCGTCACCATGACCTTCTCGGTCAACAACAGCCCCTTCGCCGGCCGCGAGGGCGAGTACGTCACCAGCCGCCACCTGCGGGCCCGGCTCATGCGCGAGTTGCAGACCGACGTATCCCTGCGCGTCAACGAGACCGACAGCCCCGACGCCTTCGAGGTGCGCGGCCGCGGCGAATTGCACCTGTCCATCCTGATTGAAAACATGCGCCGTCAGGGCTATGAGTTCCAGGTGTCCAAGCCGCAGGTGCTCTACAAGGAAATCGACGGCGTGCGCTGCGAGCCCATCGAGCGCATGGTGGCCGACGTTCCGCAGGCCTACGCCGGTGCGGTGATTGAGAAGATCGGCCGCCGCCGCGGCGTGCTGGAGAGCATGCATGGCCTGGACCGCGTGCGTCTGGAGTTCCTCATTCCCTCGCGCGGCCTGTTCGGCTACCGCTCCGAGTTCATGACCGACACGCGCGGCGAGGGCATCATGTCCAGCGTGTTTGAGAAGTACGAGCCCGTGAAGGGCGATATCCCCCACCGCAACGTCGGCGCGCTGGTCTGCTTTGAGGACGGCGAGGCCACCAGCTACGGCCTGTTCTACGCGCAGGAGCGCGGCACCCTTTTCATCAGCCCCCAGACCCCCGTGTACAAGGGCATGATCTGCGGCCAGAACGCCCGCCCGGATGACCTGGTGGTCAACGTCTGCAAGCAGAAGCACGTGACCAACATGCGCAACGCCTCCGCCAGCGAGGACAGCCTGCGCCTGGTCAGCGTTCATCCCCTCACGCTGGAGGAGTGCCTGGAATTTATCGACGACGACGAGCTTCTGGAAATCACCCCCAAGTCCCTGCGCATGCGCAAGCGCGTTCTCTCCCACGAGGAGCGCGCCCGTGCCGCTCACCGCGCCAAGGGCTGACGCTTCCCGCGCCCCTGGCGCAGGCCTCAAAGAAGGAGGTTGTATACGTATGAGTGCTTTGAAACGGCTGTCCGCCATCGTTCTGTCCCTGTGCCTGCTCGCGGCCGTGTTTTCGCCGGCGCTGGCCGAGGAAACCGCCGGCGGCGACGAGGTGACCCGGTCCGACTTTACGCTTTCCCTGCTGGCGCATGCGGATGGCTTTCCCAATGACGGCGCGGCGCATTATGCCGATTGGGAGGCCTTCCTCTCCAAGCTGAGCCTGGAGGGCGTCATTGACGTGCAGCGCTTCCTGACCAACGTCAGCCGTGTGTATTTTGACGGCGGCCTGTGCGTCAACGGCGAAAACGTCCTGCCCTTCGTCTATGACGGCTACCACAGCTATCGCTACGTGCGCGCCGACGCGCTGCGCGGCGACAGCATCCACTTTCAGATGCACAACTTCTTTGAGTTCATGCTCAAGGGGTATTATTTCATGGGCCTGCCCACGCAGCTGATCGCGCTGCCGCTCTATCCCGAAGCCAGCTACTACATCGGCACCAGCTATTATCAGCCCATTGCCGATGCGGTGGCGGGCGAGGGGGACCGCACCGTGAGTTACGCCGACCTCTACGAGCTGTGCGAAACCCTTGACCTGATCGTCAACGACGACTGGGACTATGAGCGCGCCTACTTCTATTTCACCTCCATGCTCATCGACCTGGGCGCGTCGGACATGGCGCTGCAAAAGCTGGGCTACCTGGAGGACTGGCTCGCGTTCATGGACCCGGAGGAGATGGGCCTGTTCATCACCGACGACGGCACTTCCCAGACCTACACGCTGGGCGGCACGCAGGTGTTTACCCACACCAGGGATGCCTCCGGCGAGCGCTTTTCCCTTTGCCTGCCCGACCCCGACGGCTATGAGCTGACCGTCTCCTATGAAAACACCGGCGCCGAGATTCACGGAAGCCTCGCGATCACTTTGGAGGGTGCCGAGCGCCTGACGCTGAACGTGGATGTGGACGGCCTGCCCGTGGATGGCGCGCTTGCCGCGCAGGGCACCGCCACCATCGCCCTTGGCGGGGAATGCTTCAGCGAGCCGCCGACGCCGGTTGCTTTCGCCTATCGCTACAGCCGCGATGCCGCCGAGCTGCCCTACGCCATGACGCTGGAGGTGGACTGGCTGCATCCCCAGACGCAGAAGCCCGCCCTCACGCTCGCCTATCAGGCGGATATGGAGCTGCTGCCCGCCAGCACCATGGTGGAGCGCACCTACGACAACCAGAACGATTTCTTCCACCTCAACGAGAGCTTTATGGAGGAATACAAGCAGCTCTATCTGCCCACGCTGGCCCTGTCGACCGTTCCCGTCCTGGTGGAAATGCCCGCGGGCGTGATCAGCGATATCATGGGCTTCCTGTACGAAACCGGCTTCCTGGCTTTCCTGGGCATCGAATGACGGAGGAGATGCACGTGCAAGACAAACCATTGGAAAAAAAGAGCCAGAGCCCGCTCTACCAGCAGCTGATGACCCGTCTGAAAAACGACATTCTGGCCGGGGTCTATCCCTCCGGGGCGCGCATTCCCAGCGAGCAGCTGCTGTGCGAAACCTACGGCGTAAGCCGCGTGACCGTGCGCAAGGCCATGCTGGACCTGGTGCAGGAGGGGTTGCTGGTGCGCCGTCAGGGCAAGGGCACCTTTGTGGCGGACGAACGCATCCAGCGCGACCTTTTGCAGATCACCAGCTTTTCGGCGGCCTGCCGCCAGAAGGGGCACTGCGCCGGCACGAAGGTCATCAGTGCCGCCATGGAGGAGGCCGCTCAGGAGGACATCGACCATCTGGGTGCGGCGCCCGGCGGACAGGTGGTCGAAATCTGCCGCTTGCGCCTGTGCGATGGGGAGCCCGTGATGCTGGAGATCAACCGCTTCCCGGACCGGTATGTCTTTCTGCTCGATGAGGCGCTGGACGGCTCGCTCTACGACCTGCTGCGGAGCCGCGGCATTGTGCCCACCTCCGCGGTGCATGATATTTCCCTGGGCCATGCGACGCCCATGGTCGGCCGTCATCTGGGCACCGCGCAGGGCGACGCGCTGCTGCTGCTCAATGAGCTGGTCATGGATCAGCATGGCCAGCCCCTGCATTCCAGCCGGCAGTGGATTCGCGGCGACAAGTACACCTTCCGCATCTGAAAGGGGAAACGATTTCGATGAGCAGCTCCAAATTCGCCCTCTTCGTGGACCTGGAAAACTGCGGCGCCAAGGTGGATACGCTGCTTTCCGTGCTGGAAAAGGTCAAGATCCGCGGGGACATTCTGCTGGGCAAGGTCTACGGCTATACCGACCAGTACAGCGATCTCAAGGAGGTCCTGCTGTCCAACACCTTCACCGTGGTGCCCAGCCTGCGCTATGGCATCAGCCAGAAAAACAACGCCGATATCCTGCTGGTCATTGACGCGCTGGAGGTGGCTTTCACCAATCCGCTGATCGACAGCTTCTGCATCGTATCCGGCGACAGCGACTATACGCCGCTGGTGGGCCGGCTCAAGAGCATGGGCAAGTTCGTGCTGGGCATCAGCCGTTCGGCGGCCGCCAGCACTATTTTCATCAACGCCTGCAACGAATTTCAGTTTCTGGAAAACGTGGGCGGGCGTACCCGCAAGCCCACGGGCAAGAAAAAGGCCTCGGCCGACAAGGAGCCCCTGGACGAGCAGGAGCTCAACAAGGCCCTCTGCAGCATCCTGGAGGAGCAGACCGACAAGGACGAGCTCTATGCCAGCGAGCTCAAGGGCATCCTTTTGCGCCTGCGGCCTGATTTCAACGAAAAGTCCTACGGCTGCACCACGTTTCTCAAGCTCCTGGATAAGCTGAGCAAGCAGTTTGGCGGCCTGCATATCCGAAGCGACAACTTCAACGTCATGGTTTCCCTTGCGCAGAGCAGCAAGGAAAGCACCCAGGAGATGAACAAGGAAAACTGGCGCGCCCTCATCCGCGAGCAGCTGGCCCGCTACAAGGAGGACGGCTTTGAGCGCATCAACCCCAGCATCCTCAAGGCCGATATTCAGGCCAGCTTCCCCGGCTTTTCCGAAAAGGCGCTGGGCTTCAAGCGCTTCAGCGACATGCTCAAGGCCATGGAAAAGGAAGGCCTGATCACCGTGGAGCTGGATGATCAGAAGAACATGCTCATCAAGGTGAGCTGACAGGGAGGGAGCCGTTATGCCTGAAGGATTCGCGCGCATTGCCGCCGTCAGCCTGCCCGTTCAGCTGGGCGACGTGGAGGCCAACGAACGGGAAATCGCGCTCGCGCTGGAACGCCTCCGGGCTCAGGGGGTACAGGCGGTAGTATTCCCGGAATTGTGCCTGACCGGCTATACACTGGGCGACCTGCTTGTGCATGATCTGGTTCAGGATCGTGCCTGGGCGGCGCTCAGGCGGCTCCAGTGCCATACGGACGGGCTCGTGGCTGTGGTGGGTCTGCCCTTCTGCCACCAGAGCCGTCTGTACAACTGCGCCGCGGTGCTTGGGAATGGCGCCATCCGTGCGCTCGTGCCCAAAACCTACCTGCCCAACGGCAACGAATTCTATGAAACCCGCTGGTTCGTCAGCGGCGCGGGCGTGCGGGAAACCGTGGCGCGCGACGGCCTGACTTTCCCGCTGGGCGCGGACATTCTGTTTGAGACGGACGGCTTCGTCTTTGGGGTGGAGCTGTGCGAGGACCTGTGGGTGCCCCTGCCGCCCAGTTCCCACCTGGCGGTGGAGGGCGCGGACCTGATTCTCAACCCCAGCGCCTCCAACGCGCTGGCGGCCAAGCACGCCTATCGCCGCGGGCTGCTCTCCCAGCAGAGCGGCCGCCTCTACGCGGGCTATGCCTATGCGGGCGCAGGCTTTGGCGAAAGCACCAGCGACATGGTGTTTGACGGCTATACCGGCATCTTTGAAAACGGGCGCGCGCTGAGCGAGGGCGAGCGCTTCTCCATGGCGGGAAGCCTGGCCGTCGCGGATGTGGACATTGGGCGGCTGCGCTATCAGCGCCAGCGCAACGGCAGCTTTCATCAGATGCCGCGCCCTGCGCGCAGCATTCAGCGCGTGTGCCTTGGGCAGGCGCATGACGCGCCCCTGCCGCTGATGCGGCCGCTGGAACCCCTGCCCTTTGTGCCCTTTGGCGCAGAGGCAGAGGAGCGGCTGGAGGAGATCGCCGCAATTCAGTGCATGGGCCTTGAGACGCGGCTGCATGCCGTCCATGGCCGCACGGCGGTAGTCGGCGTGTCCGGCGGGCTTGATTCCACCCTGGCGCTGCTGGTGGCCGTGCGCGCGTTCGACGCGCTGGGCCTGGACCGCAGCGGCATTCACGCCATCACCATGCCGGGCATGGGCACCGGCGGGCGCACCCACTCCAACGCGCAAAGGCTCATGGAAGCGCTGGGGGTGACGGCGCTGGAAATCCCCATCGGAGACGCGGTGCGGCAGCATTTCCGCGACATCGGGCAGGACGAGAGCGTGCATGACGTGACCTATGAAAACAGCCAGGCGCGCGAACGCACGCAGATCCTGATGGACTATGCCAACAGGGTGGGCGGCATTGTGCTGGGCACCGGCGATCTGAGCGAGGCGGCGCTCGGCTTTTGCACCTACAACGGCGATCACATGAGCATGTACAACGTCAACTGCTCGGTGCCCAAAACGCTGGTCAAAAGCCTGGTGGGCTATCTGGGCGCCTGCTTTGACCAGGCGGTGGCCGCCATCTGCCAGGACGTGATCGACACACCCATCAGCCCGGAGCTGTTGCCGGCCTCCCAGGGAGAGCTTGAGCAGCGCACCGAGGATATTCTGGGCGACTACGCCCTGCACGACTTTTTCCTCTACCACCTGATGGACAGCGGCGCGTCGGCCGGGAAGCTGAAAATGCTGGCCATGCAGGCCTTTGGCGGCGTATACGGCGAGGCGCGCGTGGATGCCCAGCTCAAGACCTTCCTCAAGCGCTTCTTCGCCCAGCAGTTCAAGCGCAACTGCGTGCCCGACGGCCCCAAGGTGGGATCGGTCAGCCTCAGCCCGCGCGGCGACTGGCGCATGCCCAGCGATATGCAAGCCGGCATGTGGCTGGATTTCTAACCGTTTTACCCGATATACGAAAGGGAGAACCCTGCATTGAGTACCACGCGTACCGCCCGCTTCGTTCAAAACACGCTTTCCACCGCGCTTTACCAGCTTACGGCCATGGTGATGGGGTTTATCACCCCCCGGCTGATGATCCTCTACTACGGTTCGGAGATCAACGGGCTGATCGTATCGGTCACGGAGTTCCTGACCTATTTTAAGATGCTGGAAGCCGGACTGGCCGCCTCCGTCAACGTCGCGCTCTACGAGCCGCTGGCCCGGCACGATCATCAGGCCGTCAGCGGCATCGCGTCGGCGGCACGCCTGTTTTACAACGCGGCGGGCTGGATGTTTACGGGGCTGACGGTGGCCTTCACCATCGCCTATCCCTTCTTTGTGCCGGTGCGGGACTTAAACGGCCTGCCCGTGAGCCATCTGAGCGTGATGGTGCTCATTCTGGCGATGGGCCTGTCGGGCATGCTGGAGTTTTTCACCATGGCGCGCTACCGCGTGCTTATCGCCGCCGACCAGCGCACGTATGTGGTGTCGCTGGCCTCGATGAGCTCGCTGATGCTGTCGACCGCGCTGATCGTGGTGCTTCCCTACCTGGGCATGGACGTGATCGTGGTGCGGCTGGCGGCCTCGCTGACCATTCTGGTGCGGTCGGTGCTCCTGTCCCGCTACGCCAAGAAGCACTATCCCTATGTGGACCCGCACGCGGAGCCCAACCGCGCCGCCCTCTCCACCCGCTGGGACGCGCTGTCCGTGGAGCTGACCAACGTGTTCCAGCAGGGCGCGGGCGCCATTCTGGGCACGGTGGTCACGCGCGATGCGGGCCTTTTGAGCGTATATGGCGTGTATCACATGGTCACGGTAGGGCTGTGGGGCATTCTCAAGATGGGCACCACGGGCATCAACTCGATCTTCGGAAACCTGCTGGTCAGCGGCCGCAAAAGCGCCTTCCAGCGGGCATACCGCGATTTTGAATGCCTGTATTACATGCTGGTGAGCATTCTCTTCGGCGCGGCGGCCGTGCTGATCGTGCCCTTCGTGACGCTCTATACCCATGGCGTAACGGATGCGGCCAACTACGACGCGCCGCTGTTGGGCATGCTCATCATCGCCGAGGCGGTGACCAACCACGCGAAAATGCCCATGGATCTGATGATTACCACCAGCGGAAAATTCCGCGAGGTGCGGTCCCACTGCTTCTGGCAGATCGGGCTGACCGTGGTGTGCGGCACGGCGCTTGGCCTTTTGCTGATGCCCTACGGCACCATGCGCGCGCTGTGCGGCATCGTGGCGGGCGTATGCGTGGGTAACCTGGCGCGCACCGTGCTCCAGCTTCGCTTCATCCCCAAAGAGGTCACGGGAATCCCCTGGCAAAAGACGGCCTGGCGCATCGTGCGCATGTTCGTGACCACGGTCCTCATCGCCGCCCCGTGCCTGTTGCTGGTGGACCCGCCGCAGCGCTTTTTCTCCTGGGCCATGTACGGCGTGATGCTGGTGCTGTATGCCTCGGCGGTCACGCTGGCCGTCACCTGGCTGTTTGACCGCAAGGCCCTGCGCTCGCTGCTGGAACGGCTGACCTTCATGCTGCGGCACATCGGGCACTGATCAAAAAGGAGGCGCTGGTATGCCGCGCTACGAGCTGATCATCCCTCCGGCGCTGGATGGGCGCACGGTGCGCCAGGCGGCCATGGGCGGCCTGCGGCTGAGCAGCGGGCAGTTCAAGCGCGCCAAGTTCCATGGCGCACTGATGGTAAATGGCGCGCCCGTGCTGGCGGACCGGCGCGTACATGCCGGCGAGCGCCTGTCCGTGGATGTGCCCGAAGCCTCCGCGCCGCCGCCCGAACCCTTTTCTCTTCCCTTGCGCGTCCCGTACGAGGACGCGCATTTCTGGATGATCGACAAGCCCGCGCCGCTTCCCTCCTCCAGTTCGCAAAAAAAAGAGGGCCCCACGCTGGAAAATGCCCTCTACGCCTACGCGGGTTGTCCCGAAGGCTTTGTCTACCGGCCCGTAAACCGCCTGGACAAAGGCACCAGCGGGCTGATGCTGGCCGCGCGCACGGCGCATGCGCAGCACCTTTTGCAGCGTCTTTTGCACGGGTCGGAATTCATCCGGGAATACCTGGCCGTGATCGAAGGCGCGCCGCCCCGGGATCAGGGCGTGATTGACCTGCCGATCGGCAAGGCGGACGGCGCGACCATCCGGCGCGAGGTGCGTGCGGACGGAAAGCCCGCGCGCACGTATTACCGCGTGCTGGAAACCCGCGGGGGCCGCAGCCTGCTGCGCCTCCGGCTGGACACGGGACGCACCCATCAGATCCGCGTGCATCTCTCCGCGCTGGGCTGCCCCGTAGCGGGCGATTTTCTCTATGGAACCGAGCTGGACGAGCTGCCCGGCCGCTTTGCCCTGCACAGCGCGCTGGTGCGGCTGCGCCACCCCGTGACCGGCGAATGGATTGAGCGGGAAAGCCCGCTGCCCTCCGAGCTTTCGGCCCTGATGGACCGGGACTGACCGACGTTTACGCGAGGGACTTGTCGTAGGCCAGCTTGCCGCTGCCCTGAAAGACGACCACGCCGCGCCGAACGAAGCCGCATTTCTCCAGCACATGCTGCATGCGTAAATTGGGGAAATCCGTATCGGCGCGAAGGCTCCTGACACCCCGCGACAGGCACAGCCGCTCGATCAGCGCAAACGTATCCGCCGCCAGCCCCCGCCCGCGAAACGCCACGGCGAAGGCCATGCGGTGCACCACCGCGTACGGCTCCTCCGTTTCCCACCGGCCCTCGATGGCCGCATAGGCCGGTTCGCCGTCAAAATCCACGCACATATACGCGGCAATCACTCCGTCCACCTTGAGGACGAAGCCCTTTCCTTCCTCAATATCCTGGCGAAGGGTTTCCCGGTTGGGATAGTCCTCTGTCCACTGAACAAAGCCCTGCTCGTTTTGAAATGCCCTGCCCTCCCGGATGATCTCCCAGCATGCGTCAAGCTCGTCGGGCCGGGCCGCTTGCAGTGTATTCATCACTTTGCCCCTTTCTTTTTGGTTTCCTCTGGTGTATCATAGCATCGGAAAGGCTTCAAAACAATTTCAGTTTTTTGGAGTTTTTCTTCAAATAATTTGAATTGTTGGTGGGCTGTCATGGAGCTTAAATATCTTCATACCTTTCAGACCATCGTGGACGCGGGCAGCTTTGCCAGGGCCGCCGAAAAGCTGAATTACACCCAATCCGCCATCACCTTTCAAATGGGGCAGCTGGAAAACGAGCTGGGCGCAAAGCTGTTTGAAAAGGTGGGCCGCAGGATGGCGCTGACCCAGGCGGGCGCGCAGCTGCTGCCCTATGTGCGGGACGTGTTCGCCTCCATGGACCGGCTGCGCTGCTTTGAAAAAGAGCTGGCGCTGTGCCAGGGAGATTTGCGCATCGGCGTGGGCGAAACGCTGCTGTGCTACCGCTTTCCCGCCATCGTGAAGGCGTTTCACAGGCGCGCCCCAAAGGCGCGGCTCTTTCTGCGCTCCATGAACTGCTACGAGATCCGGGACGCGCTGATTGCGGGCGATCTGGACGTGGGCGTATTCTACGAGGATGTCGGAGGCTTCGGCTCCAGCCTGACGGCGGTCCCATTCGGGCGCTATTCGGCGCTGCTGGTGGCCTCGCCGGAGGTGGCGCGGCGATACCCGGACTTCATCACGCCGGACAGGACGATTCCCGTGCCCTTCATCATCAACGAGCCCAACTGCATCTTCCGGCAGATGTTCGAGGGCTATCTGCGCGAAAGGGCCATTTTGCTGGACCATACCATCGAGTTGTGGAGCGTCCCCACCATCGTCAACCTGGTCAAAAGCGATGCGGGGGTGTCCTTTTTGCCGCAATTTGTGGTGGAGAAGGAGCTGAGCAGCGGCGAGCTGGTGGAAATTCCCACGGAAATGCCCCAGCCGCACCTTTCCGCCGTGTGCGCGCACCATAAAAACAAATGGGTCAGCCCGCTGATCGAGCTGTTTATGGATCTGTGCAAGGAAGCGGCCGCACAATAGCGGCCGCTTCTTTTGATGCTCTTTTTGCTCCAGCCGGGCTCATTCCTCGTCCGGCCACTTGAGCGGGTATTCCTCCAGGGCGTAGTCCAGGCGCTTGCCGTTCTCGCGCAGCGTGCGCAGGACGACCTCGATGCTGCTGTCGTCAGTGTAGGGCGTGGGAGCGAAGTCATTGTAATCCGTGCGGCTGGAAATGCGGCAGGGGATGATCTTGATGGCCTCGCTGTTCACCTCGCCGTCGCGCAGGCGCATGCGGATCTGGAACAGGAAGGTCGTCATATCGCTGGGCTTGTTGTTGCCCGCAAAGGAGAAATTGCCCAGCGAATAGCAGATATACTTGCCGTTATAGTACTCGATGGGGTTGATGCGGTGGCTGTGATGGCCCACGACCAGGTCGGCGCCCGCGTCGATGGTGGCGCGGCCCAGACGGACCTGGTTGTCGTTGGGATAGTAATCCTTCTCCGCTCCCCAGTGGTAGCTGACGATCACGATGTCGCAGCCCTCATCGCGCAGGGCCTGGATGTCGCCCGGCACCTTCTCGATCAACTCGTCATGCCGTCCGCCGAAGGTCTGGTAGGCCAGGCTGCCGATCTTCACGCCCTTGACGGTCAGGATGGCGGGCTCGTCCTCGCTGGCATAGGGAATCCCGGCATCCAGCAGGGTTTCCTTGGTTTCCTCAAGGCCGCTTTCGCCCATGTCCAGCACGTGGTTGTTTTCCAGCGACACCGTGTCCACGCCGCCCGCAGGCAGCATCTCCACATAGCTGGGGTCGGCCCGGAAGAGGAACTCATTCTCCTTCTTGTCGGGGTTTCGTCCCTCGGTGGTGAGCGTACCCTCGAAGTTGACCATGGTCAGGTCGTCCGCCAGCAGAATATCCCGCACGTTGCGGAAGGGGAAATTGATGTCGCCCTTCTGCTTGTCCAGCTCCTTTTCAAAGATGGAGGTCCCGCTGGACTGCACATTGGAGCCGATGGTCATGTCGCCTCCAAACGTCATGGTGAGCAGAATGGACCCGTCTGCCTCATACACGGGCAGGCTGGGGTCCACCGTCGGCTCCGGCGTCACCTCCGGCTCCGGGGTCTCGCCCACAACGACCTCGCCGTTTTCGTCAAAGATGGTGATGGATACCTCCTCCGTGTCCCCCTCCGAAAGGGCGGTCAGGCACAGGGTCAGGCACATCAGCAGCACGAGAACGAGAGAAAAGCGCTTGTTCTTGGGGATCATTCGGCCACCTCCGGGTTCTGGTCAGAAAGGAATTATAGGGACGCCACAAAGTCCGCCATGCGGTCGAGCGCCTCGGTGAGCTTGGCAATACCGGTGGCGTAGCTGCAGCGAATGTAGCCTTCACCGCTGGCGCCAAAGGCCGTGCCGGGCACGGTGACGACCTTCTTTTCGCGCAGGAGGCGCTGGCAGAAGTCCTCGCTGCTCAGGCCAGTCTTTTGGATGCCGGGGAACACGTAGAACGCGCCCAGCGGCTCAAAGCAGCTCAGGCCCATGTCGCGGAAGGACTGCACCATCAAACGGCGGCGCTGGTTGTAGCTTTCCCGCATGGAAAGCACATCCGCATAGCCGTCCTCCCGGCCCTGCCTGAGCGCCTCCTCCGCCGCCACCTGACCCTGCCGGGGCGCGCAGAGGATGGTGTACTGATGGATCTTGCACATCACATCGGCAAAGGCGGCGGGCGCGCACAGGTAACCCATGCGCCAGCCGGTCATGGCAAAGGCCTTGCTGAAGCCGTTGAGGACGATGGTGCGCTCATGCATGCCGGGCAGGCTGGCAATGCTCGTATGGCCTTCCTCGGTGTAGGTCAGCTCGGAATAGATTTCGTCGCTGATCACGATGAGGTCGTTTTCCACGAACACGTCGCGCAGGCGCTCCAGCAGCGGGCGGTCCAGCACCGCGCCGGTGGGGTTGTTGGGATAGGGCAGAATCACGGCCTTGGTGCGGGGCGTCACGGCGGCGGCCAGCGCTTCGGGCATCAGAGCAAAGCCGTTTTGCTCGCTGGTGGGCACGGGCACGGGCACGCCGCCCGCGAACACCACGCCCGGCGCGTAGCTGACATAGCTGGGTTCGGGGATGAGCACCTCGTCGCCGGGGTTCATCAGCACGCGCAGGCTCAGGTCAATGCCCTCGCTGGCTCCGACCGTCACCAGAATTTCCTTCTTGGGGTCGTAGGTCAGGTGGTAGCGGTCCTGCATGTAGCGGGCGATTTCCTCACGCAGGCTGAGCATGCCCCAGTTGCTGGTGTAGGCGGTTTCGCCGTCCAGAAGGCTGTTGATGGCCGCGTTGCGGATATGATAGGGCGTGACGAAGTCCGGCTCGCCCACGCCCAGCGAAATCGCGCCGGGCATGGTGGCGGCCACGTCAAAGAACTTGCGAATGCCGCTCTTGGGCACCTCCAGAATGGTCTGGTTCAGGTAACGCGAAGGTTCGAAGCTCACGCCGTCACCACCAGCCTCTTGTCGCCATCGTTGCCCTCAAAGATGACGCCGTCGCTTTTGTAGCGCTTGAGCACAAAATGCGTGGCCGTGCCCGTGACGGTTTCCAGCGTGCTCAGCTTGGTGCTGACAAAGAAGGCCAGCTCCTTGAGGCTGTGCGCCTCCACCAGCAAAAGAAGGTCATAGGCCCCGCTCATGAGATAGACCGATTTGACCTCGTCGAAGCGATAGATCCGCTCGGCGATGGCGTCAAAGCCCTGGTCGCGCTGCGGGGTGACGCGCACCTCAATCATGGCCTCCACGCGTTCGCGGTCCGTCTTGTCCCAGTTGATGACGGGCGCGTAGCGCAGGATGATGCCGTTGCGCTCCATGTCGTCAATCACGGTTGCGACGGTCTCCACGGTGGCGTTCGTCATCACTGCCAATTTCTCCAAGGGCAGGCGGCAATCCTCCTGAAGCAGATGTAACAGTTGCATTTGCAGGCTTTGCATGGGAAACCTCCTTATCAGCGCACAGCGCCTGGCGGTGTGTTGCGCAGAATCATCAGAATCAGAACAGACCGGTGATTTCGCCCTGCTCGTCCACATCGATGCCAAGGGCGGCGGGAACCTTGGGCAGGCCGGGCATGGCGATGATGCTGCCCGCAAACGCCACCACGAATCCCGCACCGGCGCTGAGCCGTGCCGAGCGGATGGTGAGGGTGTATCCCTCCGGCGCGCCCAGGCGGGAGGCGTCGTCGCTCATGGAATACTGGGTCTTGGCGATGCACACGGGGCAACCGGCGTACCCGTCTGCCTCCAGCTGCGCCAGGTCCTTGAGGGCCTGCGGCGCGAAGCTGACCTCAGCGGCGTGATAGATGCGGGTGGCCACCGCGCGGATCTTGTCCTTGAGCGGAGCCTCGTCGGGATAGGTGTAGCTGGGAACCGGCGCAGGGTTGGCGTCGGCGGCCTCGCAGACCAGCTTTGCCAGCTCCGTGGTCCCCTTGCCGCCCTCGGCCCAGCCGTTGCAAGGCGCGCAGGCCACCCCCTGCTCCGCCAGCAGCGAGGCGACCAGGTCCAGTTCCTCCGCCGTATCGGTGGCGAAGCGGTTGAGCGCCACCACCACGGGGCTTTGCCACACCTCACGGATGTTTTTCACATGGCTGAGCAGGTTGGCCATACCGGCTTTGAGCGCTTCGGGGTTGGGCTCGGCATAGGTGCCCTTGGCGGCCCCGCCGTGATGCTTGAGCGCGCGCACCGTGGCCACCAGCACGATCACGTTGGGCCACAGGCCGTTCATGCGGCACTTGATGTCCAGGAACTTCTCCGCGCCCAGGTCCGCGCCGAAGCCCGCCTCCGTCACCGTATAGTCGGACATGCGCAACGCCAGCCGGGTCGCGGCCACGCTGTTGCAGCCGTGCGCGATGTTGGCAAACGGCCCGCCATGCATCAGGCAGGGGGTATGGCCGATGGTCTGGATGAGGTTGGGACTGAACGCGTCGCGCAGCAGCGCGGTCATCGCGCCCGCCGCGCCCACTTCGCCCGCCGTGACCGGCGCGCCCTGATACGTGCGCGCGACCACGATGCGGCCCAGCCGGGCCTTGAGGTCCCTGAGGTCGGAGGCCAGGCAGAAGGTGGCCATCACCTCGCTGGCGGCGGTGATGTCAAAGCCGTCCTCGCGCGGCGTGCCGTTCTGCGTGCCGCCCAGGCCCTGCACGATATGGCGCAGCTGCCGGTCGTTGACGTCCAGGCAATGGCGGAAGCACACCCGCCGGGGATCGATGCCCAGGGCGTTGCCCTGCTGGATGTGGTTGTCCACCATGGCGCACAGCAGGTTGTTGGCGGCGGTGATGGCGTGTAGGTCGCCGGTAAAGTGCAGGTTGATGCTCTCCATGGGCACCACCTGGGCCCAGCCGCCGCCTGTCGCGCCGCCCTTCATGCCAAACACCGGCCCAAGCGACGGTTCGCGCAGGGCCAGCATGGCGTTTTTGCCGATGCAGCGCATGCCGTCGGCCAAAGCGACGGATACGGTGGTCTTGCCCTCGCCCGCAGGGGTGGGGTTGATGGCCGTCACCAGCACCAACTTTGCGCGCTGCGGCAGGTCCGCATAGGCGCGCTGGTCAATCTTGGCCACATACCGCCCATAGGGAGAAACGGTTTCCGGCAGAAAGCCCGCGGTCCGGGCGATGTTTTCAATAGGTTCCAGCTTTGCTTCCCGTGCGATTTCCAAATCCGTCGCCATATTGTGCACACACCTTTCTGCAGCCCGATGGGGAAAAAAGAAGAAGAAACAGGCTTGCCAACGCAAGCGAATATCATCAGTATACCCGAAAATGGCAGCCCTTTCAAGGGGGCGGGGCAGGTGCGCATTTGCCAAAAGCCGTCCCCGGCAGCCGGGCCTGCGCCCGCGCCGGAGACGGCTTTGCGTATTGCGATTGTCAGGCCTTGGGTTCCTCCGTAGCGGCGCTGCCGCGGGCCAGCGCCATGGCTGCCGCAAAGCCCAGGGCAAAGGTGACCAGGCTGATGACGATCATCACCCAGCTGACGCCGGTCATATCCGTGCGCAGCAGGATCGCCACGGGCGACGCTACCACCAGCCCCAGCACCGCACAATAGGTCTGCGTGGGGAAACGGGCCAGCAGCCACTCGATTAGCTTTGCCACGCCGAAAATGCCCAGCGCCACGCCCACGCAGAAGGGCGCCAGCATCAGAACCGGGCCGCCCATGGCGGCAAAGTCCATGCTGAATACGGCGGTTTTCAAGGCGTCCACGGCGTTGAGCACGGGGTTGTAGTAGCCCAGCAGCATCAGCACCATGCTGCCCGACACGCCGGGAATGATCATGGTGGCGGCCGCGACCGCGCCCATCACCAGCAAAATGACCATCTGGCCCACATCCACCGTAAGGGTGTCGGGATTGGAAACATCCCCGGTGAGCGCCATGGCGATGATGCCCACAAAGAACAGAACGAACACCCCGATGGAAACGCCGCCCAGCTTCTTGTGCCGGATTTTGGCCAGCAGCGGATTGAGCCCGCCCAGGATGAGGCCAATGAAGGTCGTGGAGGTGGGCAGGGGATAGTTGGCAAAGAGAAATTTCAGCAGGCTGGCCAGCGCCACGATGCCGATCAGCATGCCCACAGCATAGGGCAAAAGGGTTTTCACGCTTCTTTTGAACTCGCTGAAAAGATGGGTGATGCAATGGATCAGCGTGTCGTAAACCCCCATGGACACCATCATCGTGCCGCCGGACACGCCGGGGATGATGTTCGCCACGCCGATGACCACGCCGCGCAGAATCTGATTGAGCAGTTTCATTCGCTGTGAGCTTCCTTTCAAAAAAATGGGACGCGTTCCAGTGTATCACCTTTCCGCCGGTGCGTCAACGCCCGGGCCCGACCGGTTCCACAGGCCGTACTGCGCTTCGTTTTTGAGAGCGCTGAGCATGCTCTCCTTGAGGTTGGGATACCGCTTGCAAAGGAACGCCAGCAGCTCCTTCATCTCCTCGCGCTTGGTGTGGCCGTTGGCCGGGCAGGGATTTTTGAGCACGGGCAGGTTCAGCTCGCGCCGCATATGAATGACATGTTTTTCCGGCACGTAGATCAGCGGGCGGATCACCGTCAGATTGCTGCGGCTCATGTAGGAGCATGGATGGAAGGTATGCAGCCGCCCCTCGAAGATCACGCTCATCATGAGCGTCTCCAGCGCATCCTCCCGGTGGTGGCCCAGCGCCAGCTTGTTCAGGCCCCTGTCCGTGCACATGTCGCACAGCATGCCGCGGCGCATCTTGGCGCACAGCGCGCAGGGATTGGGGTCCTTGCGCCATTCAAAGAGGATCTCGTAAATCTCGGTATGGCGGATGACGATGGGCACATCCAGCTCGCGGCAGAGATCCTCAATGGCGGAGGTATCCGGTTTTTCCCGGCCCATGGTGAGCATCAGGGCCGTCATGGTGAAGTCGTGATGGCGCACGTAGCGGTACAGCGCCAGCGCGCGCAGAAGCAGCAGGCTGTCCTTCCCGCCGCTCACGCCCACGCCGATGCGGTCGCCCGGCTGAATCATATGAAAGTCCTCATCCGCGCGGCGGATGCATCCCAGCGTTGTTTTCACATTACCTCCCGTGGGGTCACGCCCACGTACACGGTATCCGCCTTGGCGGGATAGGTGTCGCTGCTCACCTTTTCGCGTCCGGTTTCCACGCCGTTGACGTAGGTGATCAAATACGCGTCCACCTTGTACCCCTCGCGGCCATTGACGGTTTTGGTCTCATCCACATAGGTCACGTAGGTGGCGTCCTCGTCCTCCTTCATGATGGCTTCCTCCGGCTTGGGGATGACCTCGACGGTCTCCGTCACAAGCTCATAGGAGGTGCCGTTGAGGGAGGGCCCATAGATGCGGACCTCGCACTCAAGGTTCTTTCTGCCCGAACCGATGACATGCGCCGCGAGGTACACCGTTCCACCGGATTCGTTACGGAAGGAGAAGTCGATCTCGCGGCCGCGGGTATCGCTCACGGTGGCGTCCTTGCCGTATTCCGTATAGCTGACGGCCATGGAATGCGGTTCGCGGCTGAGGATGGTCATACCGCTCTGGATGGCCGCCAGGTACACCGTGGTGCTGGCCTGGCACACGCCGCCGCCCCAGCCCCACTGCTCGGTGCCGTAGGCGTATTCGATGGCGGGAAGAAAGCCGGTGCTGTAGTTGCGGGGGCCCACGGTGTCGTTGAAGCTGAACTTGCTGCCGTTGGGAATGCTCATCCCGTTGATCTTGGAAAAGGCGATGCGGATGTTTTCGGTGCGGTCCTCGCTCGAGGCGCTGGAAATGGGCGTGGTGGCGCGATAGCGCAGCTCCACGGTTTTTTGCAGGTCCGCCACGGTCACGTTGGGCACGATGGTTTCGGGCTCAAGCATCACTTCGCCGCTTTCCAGGTTCTGCACCATCTGCAAAATGCGCTCGCGCACGGCGGTGGTATCCAGCTTCTGGCCGTAGACCTCCTGCTGGAAGGTGAAGGGATTGTCGCTGTCGTCGGGGTTGAAGCTGATGATATACGCGTCGCTGGGCTCGCGGTAGGCTGCCGCCTCCAGCGTTTGCAGGATCTCGTCAATCGGGGCGGTATTCGCGCTCTGCTGGGCGCTGTAGAAGGCGTTCTGCGTCTCCTGAGCCGCCTCAATCTCCTCCTGCAGCTGGAAGATGTCCTTGCGTTCCTCGCCGTCCACGTCGTGGCCGATCGCCCACGCAGCGTTGAGCGCCGCCGTGGGATCAAAGGAGATGCCCAGCGTCTCGGCGGTGATGTCCTTGTACTGCCCGTTGGGGTTGCGAAGCCGCACATACCAGCCGTTCTGCTTCTGGTTCACATGGTCCCAGACCAGCTGGCTTCCCTCCGCCCACGTCAGGCCGGACAGGTCGATGCCGTCCACGCTCACATTGTCCAAAAACACGTTGAGATAGGGGCGCACGTCGCTCTGAATCTTCCAGATATAGCCGTACACGCCCGCACCGGCCAGCAGGATCAGTACCAGCAGCACCTTGATGAGCTGCCACTTGAGGCTGCGCTTCTTGCGCGGCTTCCGGGGCTTCCCGCCGGAATCCCGCGGCGGCCTGGGCGGCTGGGTGCCGCGCAGCGGCCGCGAGGCGCGCCGCTTCTGCGGCTGGGCGGGCCTGGCCTGGCCCGGCGCAGGCACATACCAGTTGCCCTGCGAATCATAGTAGCCGCTCTTTGTCTGCCCCGGCTGGGGACGGTATCCCTGGTTATACATCCTGCTGCTCCTTTTGCAAGTGGTCTGACGGCGTAGCAAGAGCCATTGCCGCCGTCAGCGCGGCTATGTCGTGCTCCAGCGCATGCCAGCCGCAGGGCAAACGGCCCATACGGGCCCGCGTTCCCTCGTCGCCGTGATAATCGCTTCCGCCGGTTACCAGCAGCCCTTCCTTCCTCGCAAGGGCATCCAGCAGATGCGCTCCGCGCCTCCCGGCAGAGGGATGGTAAACCTCCAGGCCCTTCAGGCCGCGGGCCTTCCATTCGCGGATCAGCGCATGCAGAGGTTCCAACTCCAGGCCCAAGCGCATGGGATGCGCCAGCACCACGACCAGCCCCATGCCGCTGAGGGCCTCCACCGTATCGCCGGTGGAGAGGACCGCACGCGGCACATATCCGGGCCGACCCTCGGACAGATAGCGCTCAAAGGCCTGGGGCACGTCGCGCGCCTGGCCGCTTTCCACCAGGGCCCGTGCGAAGTGGGCCCGGCCCACGCTGGGGATATCCCTGAGCGCGCGCATCTTCGGCGTCACGGTCAGCCCGGCCGCCTCCAGCCGCTCCAGCATGCGCCCGGCACGCGCGCGGCGCTCCGCGGAGACGCCGGCCAAAAACGCCGCCAGCCGCGCATTTCGCGGGCTGGCGCCATACCCCAGCAGATGCGTGCGCCCGCCGGGGCCGGTGCTGACCTCCACAGAGGGGATCAGCGCAAGCGGCGGCCGGCCGCGCGACAGACGGATCCGGTTTTCCTCCTCAACGGCCCGCGCCATGAGGTCCAGCCCGTCCACCGTATCATGATCGCACAGCGCCAGATGCGTTATGCCCAGGCGGCCGGCGATGGCGCAGAGCTGCTCCGGCGTTTTCAGCCCGTCGGAGCAGCTGCTGTGCACATGCAGGTCCGCCCGGCATGCAGCCTCATTCGCCGTCGTGAGGTTCCACAAAGGGATCGCCGTCCTCCTGCGCATCTTCGGGGGCAAACCCGGGCGTTACCGCTCCGTCGGTCTGCGTATCCGGCGTGGGGTCTTCCTGCGCCGTGCTGGAGGGCTGCATCTTTTCCACATCGGTCATGGGCGGAAGCGGCTCTCCCCGCATCACGCACTCAAAGTCCGCGCGGGTCAGCGTGTCGCGCTCCAAAAGCGCCTCGGCCACGGCGACGAGCTTATCCATATGATCCTTGAGCAGCTTGCAGGCGCGCGCATAGCACTCGTCCAGCAGTCGCTTGACCTCCTGGTCGATGGCGGCGGCGCTCTGCTCGCTGTACTCGCGGCTCTGGCCGAACTCCATGCCCACAAAGACCTCCTGGTCGCTGCCCAGGTACATAGTGCCGATGGAATCGCTCATGCCGAACTGCGTTACCATCCGGCGGCACAGCTCGGTAGCGCGCTTGATGTCGCTGGAGGCGCCGGTGTAGATATCATCGAGCGATACATGCTCGGCCGCATGCCCGCCCAGCGCCATGGTCACCATGCCCAGCAGGGCGGTGCGGCTGTAGTTGTCGTTTTCCTCGTTGGGCAGGCTGAGGGTGTAGCCGCCCGCCTGGCCGCGCGGCACGATGGTTACCAGATGCACATCGTCGCACTCGGGCAGGAGGTTGGCGATCACCGCATGACCCGCTTCGTGATAGGCGGTGGTCTTGCGGTCGCGCGGGGTCACCTTGTGGCTGCGCTTTTCGGGACCCATCTGCACGCGGCTGACCGCGTCCACCAGATCCTGCTGGCTGATCTTTTTCTTCTTGCGGCGCACGGCCAGAATGGCGCCCTCGTTCATCACGTTTTCCAGATCCGCGCCGCTGGAATAGGGCATGCGCTTGGCGATGTTCTCCAGATCGACGTCCTTCTCCAGCGCCTTGCCGCGGCTGTGCACCTTGAGGATGTCCACGCGGCCTTCCAGGTCGGGGTAGCTGACGGTGACCTGCCGGTCGAAGCGGCCGGGGCGCAGCAGGGCGGGGTCGAGGATGTCGCGGCGGTTGGTGGCCGCCATGACGATGACGCCTTCGTTCATCGTAAAGCCGTCCATCTCCACCAGCAGCTGGTTAAGGGTCTGTTCGCGCTCGTCGTGCCCGCCGCCCAGGCCCGCGCCGCGGTGACGGCCCACGGCGTCGATCTCGTCGATAAAGACAATGGAGGGCGCAGCCTTTTTGGCCTGGTCAAACAGATCGCGCACGCGGCTGGCGCCCACGCCCACGAACATCTCCACAAAGTCCGAGCCGGAGATGGAGAAAAACGGCGCGTTCGCCTCGCCGGCCACAGCCTTGGCCAGCAGCGTTTTGCCTGTGCCCGGAGGACCCACCAGGAGCACGCCCTTGGGGATGCGCGCGCCCATATCGGTGTAGGCCTTGGGGTTTTTCAGGAAATCGACCATTTCCTGAAGCTCTTCCTTTTCCTCCTTGGCCCCGGCCACATCCTTGAAGGTGATGGGGTTCTTGGAAGGGTCGCTCATGCGGGCGCGGCTCTTGCCAAAGTTCATCACCTTGCTGTTGCCGCCGCCCTGGCGCGCCATGATGAAATACCAGGCCGCCATGGTGATGACGATCATCAGAATAAAGGGCAAAAACTCCATATACCACGGCGTGACCACAGGCGCGCGGTACTCCACGGTGAAGGGCAGGTCGCTCACGCTGACCTCGTCCAGGGATTTTCCCTCGGCGGTTGCGGTCATCTGCCGGACGGTGTCGATAAAGTCCGAGCCGATGGTGGTTTCAAAATCGTATCCGCGCTCGGGAAAATCCGCGTCGGCCACGGTGCCGTTGCGGTAGAGGCCCACCAGCGACGTGCCGCGAATGGCCACCGCTTTTACGTTATCCTCGCGGATGGCTGTGAGCAGTTCGGGATACTCGATGCGGCGGCTGACGGATTGCCCCAGCCCACCGTTGAGGGCCACGGCGATCAGGATAAACGCGGCGACCAGCGCCACATAGCCCATCATTCCTCGTTGGTTCTTTTTCAAAATGAAAGTCCTCCTTGCGTTCAGGGCGTTTTCCCGCGTTTTGGAGAATGGCAAACCAGCGCCGGGACACGCCGAAACCATTATAGCATAGGATGGCCCCATTGTACAAAGGATTTTCGTAAAATATAGGAAGGCGCAAAATCCGGGACCTTCCCCGCCTTTTTTGACTTGGATGCAGAACAAGGAAAAAAAGGGCTTGACATTTTCCTCGTCATCCCCTATAATAACTTTCGCACTGATTGCAGTGGGGAATTGTGTAATGGCAGCACCTACGACTCTGACTCGTATTGTCTAGGTTCGAATCCTAGTTCCCCAGCCAGGCTCCATGGTCAAGCGGTTAAGACGTCGCCCTCTCAAGGCGAAATCAGGGGTTCGATTCCCCTTGGAGCTACCAGCGCAAAAGCGGATCTATCGGTTTGAACCGATAGGTCCGTTTCTCTTTTCTCATTCCACGGTCGGCACCCCGTGTTTTCTGTCGGAGGCATCATGATGAATTTTCCCCTGAATCTTCGGTTTCCCCTCGTGCCAAAGGCGCAGGCCGAGCCGGCTGACGCGCCGGACGCCGCCCGGCGGCCCGCCGGCCTGGGCCCCATCACCGGCCGGGACCTGAGCGGGCTTGACAGCCTTGTCCGGCCCTTTGTCCGCGACCCCTTCAACCGCCTGCGGCCGCCGTTTTCGCGCGAGGCGGCCGAGCTGTCGCTGGAGCTGGCCAGCATGGCTTACACGCTGGATCTGGAGCCATGGGCCGAAGCCGGCTGGAACGACTTTTCCATCCAGATTGACGACGCGCTGCAAAGCGGGCTGACCCACGGAACCAGTGCGGATGGCGAGCGCATGCGCGCGCTGATCAACGCGCTCAAGGTGCGCCGCGCCAAGGCCGCCCTGCGCGAGCGCAACCCCGTGTCGCAGGTGATGAGCGCCCTGCGCCAACGGGAGCGCAGCGATACCATCAAGGCCGTGTGCATGATGCATCCCCTGCCCGAAGGCCGGTTTCTGCTGGCCATCGGTTTCATGGGCACCGGCAAGCGCTTCTATGACTGGATCTCCAACTTCCGCTTCACCACGGAGGAGGGCTTCCATAAGGGATTTTACCAGCTCTGCACCTATTTTGAGGAGGGCGCAGAAAGCATCGTGTTTCCCGCCACTGCCCAGGCCCTGGGTCTGGAAAAGCTCACGCTGGGCGAAGTGCTTTCCGAAATGAAAAGCCTGAGCAGCCGCTTCCGCCTGTGGATGGCCGGCCACAGCCAGGGCGGAGCGGTGATGCAGGTGTTCTGCCACCGGCTGATGACCGACTGGGGCGTGCTGGCGCAGAACATGACGGGGTACGGCTTCGCTTCGCCCACCGTGGCCACGGGGCGTCTGGTGCATGACCCGGCCGCCTATCCGCTGTACCACATTCTCAACAGCGACGACATGGTGCCCCGTATGGGCGCACTGCTGCACCTGGGCTTGTGTCTGGAATATCCAGCCGATGACGATTTCCGGGACCGCTGCTACGACCTCAGTTCCCTGCCCGCCGATGTGGCGGCGCGCCTGGCGCTGGCCCCCTATCAGAAGGCCATGGTCAATACGCCCTCCATCCTTTTATATAGCACGGCGTTTCTTCAATGTCTGGCTGAGGAAAAGGGAGAGGAGGGCCTCAACAACCTGCTGGGCCGCAAATGGGCGATACCCGCCGTGGACCGGATGCTGCAGGCAGCCGGCGGCAAGGCCATGGACCTGCTCGACCGTCTGGTGGAAAACGCGCAGAACGGCCATGCCGCGCTGACCGGCCATCCCATGGACGAGCAGGCCCTCGCAGCGCTCAGGGACCGCATGCGGCCCATCGTGCACGCCTTTGCCTTCCGGCGGTTGATGGGGGCGGTGCTGGCCTACTGCATGCCGCCGCACCATCTGGTGCACCATGGGCAGGACGGCGCCTACGCGGTGATCGTCAAGGAAGGATTGGACCGCCTGCGCCCGTTTATCTGGCTAAACGGCGGAGAGACCCTGCCCGTCAAGCGCTACGGGCGCCCGACCGGTGCGCTGCGCGCGATCAGGGTGGAGCCGTCCCGGCATGTGGCCCGCGTCGCCCCGGCGGGCCGCCGGCGCGGCATGGGCGTGCGCCGGACGGGGCTGACGGCCAGAAGGGCGGGGGCGCGAAAGACGTTGTAAAGCGCCTGGCCGTCTTTTCCTATAACTGCCGGTTCAGGCTCCCGGCTTCCGTCGTTCCGGAAGCCGTCGGCCGCTTTCCAGCCCTGGCGGCGTTGAGGACAGATCCCGCCACAATTAGCGGAATTGCCAGAAACGCATTCACCGTAACGGCGCTACCGCCGATGAGATAAGCCATCAACGGTGCAAGTACTGGCTTGATAAAAAACGCATAAGCCGCCGTATGCGCTCCACCGAGCTTCATGGCCTGGAAGTACGACAGGTAGCCCACACCCGTGACTGCAATGCCCAAAAACAGGATGCACAACACCTGGCGCGGCGTCAACGCGCTCGGAAAAGGATGCCTGGTAACAAGTAAAATCAAAGCCAAAGCCGCTCCTCCTATCAGGAAGGAGAGGGTGATGCTCACCGCATTTCTCAGCCTTGAGAGATATTTTTTGGACAAAACGGTATACAGGCTAAAGGCCAGCGCCGAAAGCACCGCCATCCCAACAGGCAGCAAACGTCCCCCCTCAACGGGAAGCGCACAGATCACAATACCCGCAACGCACAGCAAAACCGCCAGCATTTGGGGTGGGCGTAGTTTTTCTTTCAGTACCACCGCGGACAAAATGATCGTAAAAAGAGAATTGCCGGAAAACACAATGGCGATCAGCGCCGGAGAATCAGAGCGTTGAACGCTGATCTGCAGCAATGGCATACTGACGCACACCATCAGCACACCGGTAAGCGCAGCCGCTGCCACTTCCTTTTTTTGGGGAAGCAGCCGCCTGCCTTCGGCAAAGGCAAATGGAGCAAGGAATACCGCGCCGATCAAAAAGCGAAATGCCGTCAGCGTAAACGGACTGATCTCATCGGCAATCAACTTGCTCACAGGTTCCAACATGGAAAACAGCACAGCTGTGAGCATGGCAAACAAAACGCCTTTATTCATATTGCGCATCCTTAAACAAATGTAATAAAACTGTCGTGCAATGTGAGGGGGACAGGCTATCCGCAGGAGACAGATCAGCCCTTGATGTACTTGTTCATAAACTCCGCTGCGACGTTCAGGATTTCCGGCTGGTAAAATTCATCAACACCATGCTCGCAGCCTTGCAAACGGTAGTAATCACAGGGAACGCCGCATTCTGTAAGCCGGTCATAGAGCTTTTCGCTTTGGGAAAGATCCACGGTCGTATCCTCGGTGCCATGCAAAATAAGAAATGGCACGGTGTGCTTATCGACATAGCGGATCACGCTGAAGCGGTCCAGATTGTCCATCGCTTCCGCTTCGCTGGTTCCAACCTTCTCCAGTGCCGCCACGCTGCGCATACGATCCTGCTTGTTGCTTTCATAGGATGCGCGCAGGTCGGCGATACCATAGATATCAACAACGGCATTTACAGCGCTGCTTTGCTCCAAAAAGTCTCCTTGCTCAAATTCCTCTCTGCCCTGCGTTACGCCCACCAGGCTGGCCAGCATGCCGCCCGCAGACTCGCCCATGATGAATACATTGCCGGGATCGATGCAATAGCGGTCCGCATGGGCACGCAGATAGCGTATGGCCGCTTTGACATCAATCAGCGGAGCAGGCAGGGGGGCTTCATTGACGGTACGATATTCCACGCCGGCGACGATAAAGCCCCGCTCGGCAAAGCTAAGCAGCTGCGGCATCCAGATGTTGTGATCCATCACATGCAAAGCGCCGCCGCATAACCATACAAGCAGCGGCCTGGGCTGCAGGCAGCGCTCCTTATGTTTGGGAACAAACAGGCTCATCCTGAGCGGGTGTTCCGTTTGACTGTACCAGGCCACCTCGTTCTTGTAAGTCACGTTGCAGATCAGGGAAATGGTTTCTTTTTTCAGACATACATGCAGATCCTTTTTCATATGTGCTCATCATCCTTTCACCGCGCCGGCCGTAAGTCCTTTGATAAAATACTTTTGAAGAAAGACAAATATAAGTGTAATGGGCAACGATGCAATTACAATACCGGCAAAAGCATAACCGTATTCACTGACATATTCGCCAAAGAACGAACTGATACTGACCATCAAAGTGGGGGTGCGCACGCTGTTGAGAAGCGCCTTGCTGACAAGATAGTCATTCCAGATGGTAATGCCGGAGCGGATGCAGCAGGTGGCCGTCACCGGCGCAAGCAATGGAAGAAATACCACCTTATAGGTTTTAAAAGTTGAGCACCCGTCAATATAGGCCGCTTCTTCCAGCTCCACCGGAATGGATTTCATGAAACCGGTATATAGGAAGGTGCAGAACGGCACATGCCACGCTGTATGGATAAGGATGCAGCCCCATATGGTGTTATACAGGCTCAGTTTGGTAGACAGACGAACCAGCATAAGCAGGCAGCTGATAAAGGGAACCACCATCAGCGTAACCACATACTGATAGCTGATATTGAAAAAACGTCCCTTAATCCTCGCCAACGCATAGCCCGCCAGCGAGCTGACAAGCACTGTCAGGAGCAACGCGCCCACCGTAATGATTCCGGTATTGAGAATCGCGTTGCCAATTTTCATGTTTTCCCACACATATACATAGTTGCCGAAGCTGAACATGTCCGCCTGAATGGACAGCGGGAACATCACAATATCCTCGCGGGTTTTGAATGAGCCGATCACAAAATAATATATCGGTATCCAGATCAGAATGGTAATGAACAGAAAAAACAGCTCGCTCGCTATCACCGGCCATTTCTTTTTCATTTAATAAATATCCTCCCTCTTTTTGAGCACGATCAGTTGAAGCAAGGATACAACGGTGATAACGATCACCAGCAGCACTGACAGGGCGGACGCGATGCCATATTTATTCGTTTCAAAAGAGTAAAAATACACGCGCTGAGTGAGCAAACGCGTAGAATAGCCCGGCAGGCCGTTGGAAACCGTAAAGGGCAGTTCATAGGCTTTGAACGCTGCAATGCTCGTCGTGATCACATTGATGGTAATGGATGGCGCCATAATGGGTAGCACAATTTTGGTTTCCTTCTGCCAGCGGTTTGTGCCGTCCAGTTCCGCCGCTTCCAGCATATCGCGCGGAATGCTCTGCAGTCCCGCCAAAAAGATGATGGCGCACATGCCCACCTGAATCCACACGCTGGCCACGATGACTGCAAGCATGGTTACGCCATAGGTTTCCAGCCAGTTCACACTTTCCAGCCCGATTGCGTTCAAAAGATAATTGATCAGACCGCTATTATAATTATACATGATGTGCCAGATGATACCCACGATGATACCGCTCAGCAGACAGGGAAAAAACCACATCACGCGCATCAGCGTACGGTTGATGCGAAAACGGCCGGTTTTGTCCAGCGCAAGCGCAAGCAGGTATCCTGCAACAACAACCAGGGCCGTTACCCCCACGGCATAGATCAGCGTAGCCTGAGCCATGGTCCAAAATCCTTCCGTAGTGGGCAGCATGCGGTAGTTATCAAGGCCGACAAAGCGCGCCTTTCCAATGCCGTTCCATTCAAAAAAGCTGTAACGGATCACATTGTACAGGGGATAAAGAATAAATACGCAGGTAATGGCCAAAAACGGCAGCAGAAAAAGAATGCCGGTAATGGTTCGTTTTCGCTGCCATGCCATTTTAGATCCTTTCATTCTTCTCTTCTCCTCTTGATAAAAAGTTGGGGCTGCCGCACCGCGCAGCAACCCCGTAGCTATTTGCGCCAGCAGCGGTTAGCGGGCGTAGCGCTGAAGGACGGTGTTCATTGTGGTAATCGCGTCCTCAACGGTGCCGTTGCCCGCATAAGCGTCGCGCAGGGCAGTCATGGTCGCGTCCTTAAACTCCGCGCCATAGAGATTGTAACCCATCGAGATAGAGTTCAGCTCGCTCACCTGAGGCACAAGCGCCTTGATGCCTTCAGGCAGCACGATCATGTCATCCGTCATGTTGGTCAGGACCGGCACGGTTCCGCGCGCGTTCTGAATGATCTTGAAGTTTTCCGGTTCAAATACCCAGTTGATAAACAGCTCCGCAGCTTCTGCAATGGCCGGATCGCTCTGCTCGGTCAGGGCGAAGGCAACCTCGGTGGAAGAACTGATCCACAGGTCCTTGTCGGGGTCATTGAAAGGCGGGAAAATCGCGACGCCGGCATTCTCGCGGCCGCAGTACTCGTCGATGGCGGCCAGGGCGCCGGAAGAAACCCAGTTGCCGCCCAAGAGCATCGCAGCGCCGCCCTCGGCCATGATGGCCACGGCGTCATCCTGCGTGGTGGTGGCGCTGCCGGTCATCAGATAGGGGATTACCTGGCTGAGCTTTTCCGCCGCTTCCGGGTACTTGCTGAAGTCGAACGTGCCATCCTTCATGCCGGCTTCATAGGCCGCGCCTTCTTCAGGCGTCTGGAAGCAATTGGCCAGCATCAGCTCATAGAGCATGTAGCAGATGGTATGGTGGTCGCCATTGATCAGAAGGGGCGCGTAATCCGTCTTTTCCTGAATATCCGCACAGCACTGGAGGAACTCGTCCCAGTTGGCGGGAGGATTGTCCCAACCCGCCTCCTTGAGCGCATCCGTATTCACATACAGCGCAGAGAAAGAGGCGCCCTGGGTGATGCCGGAAAGAATACCGTTATAGGTAAATGCATCAAGGAAGCGTTCCGGTACGTTTGCGGCGCAGGGCATACCGGTCAGATCTTTGATCAGTCCGCCTTCAATCATATCAAGATAAATATCAGAAACGGTGAGCTTAATGACACCGGGCAGATCGTTAGCGGCAATGCGCGCTGAAATAAATTCCGTAATATTCTGATCGCTGCCCACGGATTCCAGCGTTATCCAAGGGTACTGCTCTTCAAAGGAAGCCTTCATGTCCTGCCAGGCATCCGCCCAGTTGGTATCGACGATGCACACTTCCAGGGTCAGCGGCGCATGCTCTTGCGCTACCGCTCCACCGGATAACAGCAGGAGGGCCAAAATAGATACAAGAATAAACGACAACCCTTTTTTCATGACAATCCTTCCCTCTCCATTTGTTTTTATGAAAGCAAACGCTGCTTTGCATATCGCACTCTATGGGAATATTATAACCTTGGCATAAATTTATTGTAAAGCATCAGATAGGGTATGCTAAGCTTATGCTTGAATGTAAGCTTGGAGCATGTTATCATCCTAATTGCCTTTCATCATGAGGAGGGATTTTGATGGAACTGCTGCAGTTGCGTTATTTTTGCCGCGCTGCCGAAACACAGAATTTTACAAAAACCGCCGCCGAATTTCTGGTGCCGGTTTCAAACATCTCCCAGACCATTCGCAAGCTGGAAAGCGAACTGGATGTGAAACTCTTTGACCGTCACGGCAACAGCGTAACGCTCAATAAAAACGGTGCTCTGTTTTACTCCTACGTTTCCAAAGCGATTGCTTCCATTGAAGAGGCGCGGCTTGCCATCAAGGAACGCACGGGGGATATGTCCGGAAAAATCAACATTCTTGCCCTGGCTAACCGCGATGTGGTTTCCCAGTGTCTGTCCCTGTTTCATCAGCTCTATCCGCATGTGGAGCTGACGCTTGAAACCAGTCTGGAAAAAAAGGGATTTCATTCCTTTGATCTAATAGTATCCGGCGAAGACAACCGCCTCAATGAGTACCAAAAGACCCTGCTGTTAGACGATACGTTTATGATTGTCGTATCCTCAAAGAGCGCCTACGCCCATCAGCAGGCCATGACGAAAGAACAGCTTGAAAAGGAGGAGTTTATTACGCTGGCCAAGAGCATCAGCTTCAACTCCGCCTTGCAACGTCTGGGAGAGCAACTGGGCTTCTCCCCAGCGCTCATGATTGTCTGTGAGGATCCCTATTACATAATAAAGTACGTGGAGGTAGGTCTGGGCATAGCTTATATCCCCTCAAAAACATGGAAAAATCGTCTTACTCCGGGGGTGAAGCTGCTTCCTGTCGCCGGGCTGTCTATTCAACGGCAGACCTATCTGTATCATAATCCAAGGGTAACTCACAGTGAAGCATCCAAGCATTTTGTAAAAATGCTGATCAACTTATCCTCCGGAATGTAATGCGAGCCTTATCCTGATGAATCTGTCCTGTCCGGACAACTCAGCGCCTGCCTGAGCAGCTCCTTTCCCCTGTGTTCCCAGCGCGAAATCTGCGGCTGGCCCACGCCGAAACGCTCGGCCAGCCGGGCCTGGGACCATCCCTGTGCAAACCGCAGCCAGAGCACCTGCGCGTAGGGGCTGGGCAGGCGGGCCAGCGCATCCTTCAGCAATACCCAGTCCTCAAAGCTATCTTGCGGTGCAGCAGCCGTCTGCACATCCAGCGCGCCGTCCGCGCGGCGCATGCGGTCGTGCGCGGCCAGCATCTCGCCCAGCAGGGCGGGCTCCACACCCACGGCCTGCGCCAGCTCGCCCACGGTGGGCTCGCGCCCCTCGCGGGCGTTCAGCTTGCCGCGGGCGGTTTCCACCGCCGTGAGGATGCGCGCCTCGGCGCGTGGCACATGCATGGGTCCCGCCCGGCGGCACAGCTCGCGCAGCGCGCCCAGCACAAAGGGGATGGCATAGGTCGAGAAGCGCACGCCCCGGCGGGCATCGAAGCGGGCAGCCGCCCACAGCAGCGCCGCCTCGGCCTCACCGATGAGCTCCTCGCGAGACACGCCCCTTCCGAAGAAGCGCCTGGCGCAGTACACCGCCAAGCCGTAATGCGCGCGCTCCGGCCGGTCAGCCGATTTCGTCAAGCATTCGCTCACGGTGCAATCCCACCTCGCCGGTGATGTATTTGCGCATGGTGACGGTTGTGCCTTTGTTTACGGTGCTGTCCACCTCGACGGCGTCCATAAAGGTCTGCATCACGCAAAAGCCCATGCCGCTGCGCTCCGTGCCGTCGCCGGTGGAGTAGAACGGCTGCATGGCCTTTTCCACGTCCGCAATCCCGCATCCCTCATCCCGCACCACCACGGTCAGGAGCCGCCGGTCGCCGTACTCCGCGCTCATGCGCACCAGTCCGTCCTCCCGGCCCCGGTATCCATGCACGATGGCATTGGTGACCGCCTCGCTCACGGCGGTTTTGATATCAGCCATCTCCGGCAGCGTGGGATTGAGCTGCACGGCAAACGCCGCGATGGTCACGCGCGCGAACGCCTCATTCTGCGGCAGCGCGGAAAAGGTAAGTTCCATTTGATTTTGCATCACAGCCGACCTCCCCTGATGTCATCCTCTACGCCGATCACGCGGTCCAGCCCCGAAAGGCGGAACAGCTTTTCCACCGGCGGCTGCATGTGCTTTACGCTCAGGCTTCCGCCCCGCGCCTGCAGCGCGCGCAGCCGCCCCAGCAGCATCCCGATTCCCGATGAATCCATAAAGGTCAGGTTCTCCAGGTCCAGCACCAGATGGGTAACCGTCTGGTCCTCCAGAAGCTCGTCCAGCCTGCGGCGAATCTGCGGGGCTGCAAAATGGTCCAGCTCGCCCGCGATGACCACCGTGACGGCATTTCCGAGCGGTTTTGCTCCAAGCATGGCTCATCCTCCGTTCCGGTCGTTTCGCGTGTAGGATTCGTGTATTGTCACAGATATCCTTTGACGAATTTCGTCTACTTATGCAGCCTGCCGCATTTTCCTTGGCGGCACAAAAAAGCGCCGGTGAATGACACCGGCGCTTCGGGGATTATGCCAGCAAAAACGATTCCACCGCCTGACGGAACGCCTCCGGATGGGTCCGGGCAATGAAGTGGTCGCCGGGAATGATCTCCAGATGCGCATTAGGCAGGCTTTGGGCGATCAGGCGGGTGTGCTTTTCCCGGATCATATCATCGGTTCCGGCGATCACCAGCGTGGGCGCCGGAACGCGGGCAAGTTCCGCGGGGCGGATGTGCGGCTCGCGCACCATCAGGCGCAGCAGCTCCGCCCTGTGTGCGGCTTTGGGGCTGAATCGCGCCAGCGCTGCGGACAGGCCGTAGCCCAGCACAATGGGAATCTGGACAGAGGGCTTCACACCCGAAGGGGCCAGGTTGGCGCCGTTGAGAATCAGCCGGTCCACCCGCTGCGGCCATTTGAGCGCAAAGGTCAGCGCGATGTTCCCGCCGTCCGAAAACCCCAGCAGGCTGGCCTTATCGATGCCCTGCGCATCCATGAAGTCCCGCAGGTCCCGCGCAAACTGGCCGATGGTGAAGGGGGCGCTTCCCCGCGGCGATTTGCCATGCCCCCGCGTATCCAGCGCGATCACGCGAAAATGCCTGGCCAGCGCGGCGATGTGCGGGGCGAAGTAGGTTCCGTCCTCGCCGTTGCCATGCAGCAGAATCAGCGGGGCACCGCTGCCCGCTTCGGTGAAAGAAAGTTCGATCTCCATGGCAGCCCTCTTATTGAATGGTGGCGGTAAACTTGAGCAGCGTGACGCTGGGGCTGTTGAACAGCCGACCCTTGAGGGGATGGGCCTCGCTGGGGCCCAGGCCGCCCGAAATGTACTGGTTGATGCTGTTGATGCGCTGCATGCCCATCAGCCCGTCATCCGGGGGAAGCCAGCCCATATCCGGTTCATAGAGCGCGCCTACGCCCGGCACGCGCCACTGGCCGCCGCAGTAATGCCCCGCCAGCAGCAGGTTGATGGTGCGGAAGCTGAACACCTGATCCTCGTCCGCCCATTCCAGGCTGGTACGGATGTAATCCTGAATCAGCGGCACATGCGTGACCGCGATCTGCAAATCGGTGGAGAGCATCTCCTGCTGGGCGGCCACGGCGCGCTCCATGGCATCCAGGCGGTAGCACAGCGCGCGGTAGCTGGCGCCGCCCTCCGCCTCATACTGCTGCCCCAGCGCCTCCATGTCCCCCTTCTGCTTGGTCAGGCTGCTGACCATGCCTGCGGCGTCCACATCGTAGAGGTACTCCGGCACGAACCATACGGCGTACTTGCCCACCTCCTGCCGCACGGGCGCGTCCAGGTAGACGGCCCCTTCCTGCTGCGCGGCAAGCACCCAGTCGGCCAGCACCTCCGGCGTGCCCCTGGGCGTGGAGACCACGGGCTCCGGATCGTCGTCGCCCGCCACGAAATACACCGGCGCTTCGGGCTTGATCTGCTTCAGGGTATGAATCAGCGTGAGCATGGGCTCGTAGTTGCCATCGCTGCCCACCATGTCGCCCGTCATCACCACGGCCTGAAAGTTCTTGCCCTTCAGCAGGGATTGCCACAGCTCCATATCGCTGCCAACGGGCCTGGCATGCAGGTCGCTGATATGCAACACGGTAAAGCCCTCGAAGGTCTTGTCCATTCCCATGACGGACACGCGCTCCTCCAGCAGCGCCACGCGGCTGTTGACCGCCTGATTGAGCAATAGCGCGGCCAGCACCAGCGCCACCAGCATGCCAAGCGCCGTGAGCAGGCAGCCCCCTCGGTTGCTTTTCTGCTTTTCGGGGGCAAAGATATAGTCGCTTTTACGTTTTCCCATTTCGTTCACCCCCAACATATTGTAGTATCATCATAAGGGGGCCGCCGGGGCAAGTCAACGGCCTCTTTCTAAGAAAAGCATTACGCTTTTGATGAGGAAGCGCGCATTTTCGGCACAAATCCGATACATCCGGTCACAGATGGTTTACACTTGTAAACGATCTGTGACCGGGGTTTCCTCCTCTTTATAATGTAACGGAATCCTGCGCGTAAATACTCCCATCTTTTCCAGTCCTGTTTGTAACAACACGACAGACGCACACCGCCAAAAAATTTTTGCTGTTCGGTTGACAAAAAACTTTTTCCGAATATAATGTTCGATGTGCAACTGTTGCATATAAAACATTCGGGAAGGCTGGAGGTGCTAATGCAACGGAAAATCGGGATTGACATCCACCGTCTGGACAACCGCATCCGCCGATATGTGCAGCGGTCTGTCACGCAATATGAGATGGAGGCTGTCAGCGGCACCAACGGCCGCATCGTCCGTTTTTTGAGCGAGCATGCGGACCGTGACGTTTATCAGAAGGATCTGGAAAGCGAGTTCGGCATCACCCGTTCCACCGCGTCGCGGGTATTGCGGCTGATGGAGCAAAAGGGGCTGGTGGAACGGCAGAGCGTTCCCCACGACGCCCGGCTGAAAAAGCTGTTGCTGACGGAGCGGTCCCGCAAGCTGGTGCAGCAGATGTGCCAGACCGGCACAACCGTGGACACCAGGCTGCTCAGCGGGTTTTCCCCTCAGGAGGTCCAGACGCTCTACGGCTTTCTGGACCGCATGTTTCAAAATCTGGAATAGCAGCGCTTCCGGATCATTTCAAGCAAGGAGGGTAAGCAATGGTCAAACGCCTGATGAAAAGCATTCGGGAATTCAGGGGCGTATCCATCAAGGCACCGATTTTCGTGTCCCTGGAGGTGGTGATGGAGGTTGTGATCCCGCTGATCATGGCCGATCTGATCGACCGGGGAATCAACGGCGGCAACATGCCCTATATCCTCAAAACAGGGCTGATTCTGGTTCTGGCGGCGCTGATGTCGCTGGTTTTCGGCGCGCTGGCAGGCAAGTATGCGGCCATGGCCTCGGCGGGCTTTGCCAAGAACCTGCGCAAGGACATGTACAGCCATGTGCAGGAGTATTCCTTTTCCAACATCGACAAGTTTTCCACCGGTGGCCTGGTCACGCGCATGACCACGGACGTGACCAACGTGCAGAACGCCTACCAGATGGTCATCCGCATTGCGGTGCGCGCGCCGTTTATGCTGATCTTCTCGCTGGCGGCTTCCATCTGCATCGACTGGCAGCTGTCGGTGATTTTCCTGGCCTTCATCCCGGTGCTGGGCTTTGGGCTGTACCTGGTAGCCACCCACGCGCATCCGATTTTTGAGCGCGTATTCAAGCTCTATGACCGCCTCAACGGCGTGGTGGGCGAAAACCTGCGCGGCATCCGCGTGGTCAAATCCTTTGTGCGCGAGGCGCACGAGGAGGAGAAGTTCGGCGCCATCTCGCGCGAAATCTATCAGGATTTCTCCCACGCCGAGCGCATTCTGGCCTTCAACATGCCCCTGATGCAGTTTTCCATTTACGGCTGCATGCTGCTCATCAGCTGGTTTGGCGCGCAGGCGGTCGTGGCCTGCGGCGGCGACGCGGCGCTGGGCCTGTCCACGGGCGAGCTGACCAGCCTGTTTACCTATACCATGCAGATTCTCTCCAGCCTGATGATGCTGAGCATGGTGTTTGTCATGATCGTCATCTCGCGCGCCTCCATGGAGCGCATTGACGAGGTGCTTCAGGAGCCCAGCGCCATCGTCTCGCCTGAAAACCCGGTCACCACGGTGGCTGACGGCTCCATCGTCTTTGACAACGTGACCTTCCGCTACAACGCCAGGGCCGAAAAGCCCGTGCTGGACCATGTGAATCTGAGCATCGCCTCCGGGCAGACCGTAGGCATCCTGGGCGGCACAGGTTCCTCCAAGTCAAGCCTGGTGCAGCTGATTCCGCGCCTGTATGATGTGAGCGAGGGCAGCGTATCGGTGGGCGGCGTGGATGTGCGCCGCTACGACCTGGAAACCCTGCGTGACGCCGTGGCCTTCGTCTTGCAGAAGAACGAGCTGTTCTCCGGTACCATCAAGGACAACCTGCGCTGGGGCAACGAGCACGCCACTGATGAGGAAATGATCCATGCCTGCAAGCTGGCGCAGGCCGACGGCTTCATCCAGTCCTTCCCCGACGGGTATGACACCTACATCGAGCAGGGCGGCACCAACGTCTCCGGCGGCCAGAAACAGCGCCTGTGCATTGCCCGCGCGCTTTTGAAAAATCCCAAGGTGCTGATCCTGGACGACTCCACCAGCGCCGTGGATACCGCCACCGACGCGCTGATCCGTCAGGCGTTCCGCGACGAAATTCCCAACGTGACCAAGATCATCATCGCCCAGCGCGTGGCCAGCGTGATGGATGCGGACCAGATCCTGGTGCTGGACGAAGGACGGCTGGTCGATGTGGGCACGCATGACGAGCTGATGGGCCGTAGCTCCATTTACCGCGAGGTCTATGAATCCCAGATGAAGGGAGGCGATGAGGAATGATGCGGGGAATGAGAATGCGCGGGGGCGTGAAGCCCCAGGACGCGGGCCAGACCATTCGCCGGCTGATGAGCTATGTGGGGCGCTACCGCCTGCGGCTTATGCTGGTGGTCCTGTGCATCATCCTCAGCGCCGTGGCCAGCGTGCTCAGCTCCACGTTTATCGGTGTTTTGATCGACGACTACATCTCTCCGCTGCTTTTGCAGGCCGATCCCGTCTTTACCGGCCTGGCCCGTGCCCTGGGCGTGATGGTCTGCGTCTATGTGGTGGGCATGGTCAGCGGCTACTTCTACAACCGGCTGATGGTCACCGTGGCGCAGGGCGTGCTCAAGGACGTGCGTGACGAGATGTTCGCCCACATGCAGACGCTGCCCATCCGCTACTTTGACACGCACAGCCATGGCGAGGTCATGAGCCATTTTACCAACGATACCGATACCCTGCGCCAGATGATCGCTCAGGCGCTGCCGCAGGTGCTGTCCTCGGTGGTGTCGCTGGTGGCCGTGGTGTGCGCCATGCTGTCGTTAAGCCTGTGGCTTACGCTGTTCGTGCTGGCCTTTGCGGTTTTGATGCTTTTCATCACCAAGCGCGTGAGTGCGCAGAGCGGCAAGTACTTCGTCAAGCAGCAGCAGTCCCTGGCCGACGTCAACGGCTACATCGAAGAGATGATCAACGGCCAGAAGGTGGTCAAGGTATTCTGCCATGAGGAAAAGGCCGTGGAGGAATTTGACCGCCGCAATGACGAGCTGTGCCGCAACGCCACCGCCGCCAACAAGTTCGCCAACATTCTGGGCCCGGTCAACAACAACCTGGGCCACCTGCTCTACGTGCTGCTGGCTGTGGTGGGCGCGGCGATGAGCCTGGCCGGCCTGCCCAACGTGGGCCTGTCCGGCGCGGGCACGATCACGCTGGGCATGATCGCCTCGTTCATGACGCTGTCGCGCAGCTTCGTGATGCCCCTGAGCCAGGTCAGCCAGCAGCTCAGCTCCGTCATCATGGCACTGGCGGGCGCCGAGCGCATCTTCCGCCTGATGGATGAACCCAGCGAGCACGACGAGGGCTATGTGACCCTGGTCAACGCGCGCCGCGAATACGGCCAGATCGTGGAGTGCGAGGAGCGCACCGGCATGTGGGCCTGGAAGCATCCGCACCATGACGGCACGCTGACCTACACCGAGCTCAAGGGCGACATCGTGCTGGACGACGTGGACTTCGGCTATGTGCCGGGCAAGACCGTGCTGCACAATATTTCCCTCTATGCAAAGCCCGGACAGAAGATCGCCTTCGTGGGCGCGACGGGCGCGGGCAAGACCACCATCACCAATCTGCTCAACCGCTTCTATGATATTGCCGACGGCAAGATCCGCTACGACGGCATCAACATCAACAAGATCCGCAAGAGCGACCTGCGCCGCTCGCTGGGCATGGTGCTTCAGGACGTGAACCTCTTCACCGGCACGGTGATGGAGAACCTGCGCTACGGTAAGCTGGACGCCTCCGACGAGGACTGCATCCGCGCCGCCAAGCTCGTCAACGCCGATGCCTTCATCCGCATGCTGCCCAACGGCTACCAGACCGTGCTGACCGGTGACGGCAGCGGCCTGAGCCAGGGCCAGCGGCAGCTGATCTCCATCGCGCGCGCGGCCGTGGCCGACCCGCCCGTGATGATCCTGGACGAGGCCACCTCCTCCATCGACACCCGCACCGAAAGCATCGTGCAAAAGGGCATGGATGCGCTGATGCAGGGGCGCACGGTCTTTGTCATCGCGCACCGCCTGTCCACCGTGCGCAACTCCAACGCCATCATGGTGCTGGACCACGGGCGCATCATCGAGCGCGGCGACCACGAGGATCTGATCGCCCAGAAGGGCGCGTATTACCGGCTGTACACCGGCGCGTTCGAGCTGGAATGAGTTTTCCCATATCACGGCGCGGGGCCGCATCCTGTGGATGCGGCCCCGGTTTTGTTTGATCGCCGTTATGACAACGAAAAATCCGAGTGCTCATGGAGCACTCGGATTGGTGCGGGAAACAGGACTTGAACCTGCATGAAGAAAACCCTCACTAGAACCTGAATCTAGCGCGTCTGCCAATTCCGCCATTCCCGCATGATGCCTTCTCCGGCGGAGAGAAGGGCTTTTGGTGGGCAGGGGTGGATTCGAACCACCGAAGTCTGCGACGGCAGATTTACAGTCTGCTCCCTTTGGCCACTCGGGAACCTACCCATGTACTTTCCGGTCTGGAAAGTGGAGCCGGCGATGGGACTTGAACCCGCAACCTGCTGATTACAAATCAGCTGCTCTGCCAATTGAGCTACACCGGCAAGACAGCCCACGGCAAAGAAGATGGCGACCCGGAAGGGGCTCGAACCCTCGACCTCCAGCGTGACAGGCTGGCATTCTAACCAACTGAACTACCGGGCCATAATGCTGGTGGGCCTTCAGGGACTTGAACCCCGGACCAACCGGTTATGAGCCGGCCGCTCTAACCAACTGAGCTAAAGGCCCATAGCCATTGAAGGAAAAATGGTGACTCCTAGGGGATTCGAACCCCTGTAGCCGCCGTGAAAGGGCGGTGTCTTAACCACTTGACCAAGGAGCCACGCTGTTGGTGCCGCGTTTCTGGTCGGGGTGAAGGGATTCGAACCCCCGGCCCCATGCTCCCAAAGCACGTGCGCTACCAGACTGCGCTACACCCCGTCACATCAGCCCGCACAGGCGACGATGATTATTGTACTCATTTCCCCCTTTCTTGTCAAGGGGTCTGGGCAAAAAAATTGGGAAAGCGTTCAGGCAGCCCGAAAAAAGCGCGCTTTTTTCATGAAAACGCCCTTCGCGGCATCAGACAGCGAAGGGCGTCCAGGGGTTTCCCCCTGTGGCAAGGGGAAAAGGAGGAATTTGGATACCTGACCGGATTACCTCTGATCCGGCTCGGTCTACGGAGGTCACCGTCCCGCGGGATGTGAGGGGGTAATTCGCATCCCGTTTTCTGATGACATGCACAGCTTACCAGAGAAATGTGGCGAATATGTGATGAAATTGAAAACGATACGCGATTTTTTTATTCCCGGAGCACCACGCCGTCTTCGCCATACCGGCTGCGCAGGCGGTCCAGCGCCGCCTCCTCCCCGTCGCACCAGAATTCCCGTTTCATCAGAAGGGCGATGCCTTCATCCCTGAGCTTCACATAGACGGGCACCTCTCCGGGATGCGCGGCGCAATCCGCCTTGATCGTCTCCAGCTCCGCGCGGCTGGGCGCAAGCACATAGAGCTTGCGCTGCGCACGCTTGGCAAGCTGCGCGTCGGTCAGGACGGGCGCCGCCGCCGGCATGGGTTCGCGGCGCGGTTCCTTCCGGGTTTTTTCAGCGCCGGAAGCTACCTTGAGGGGCTCGGCCATGCGTTGGGCGGCGTTGCGCCCGTCCAGCGGACGGACGGCGTCCACCAGCAGCTTGGGTTCCTCCTCCTCGCGGAAGGACAGCTTTCCGTCCAGAATCACCAGGCTGTCCACATTGAGCAGGGGGACATAGCGCTCGTATACCTTGGGGAACACCAGCCCCTCGATCTGCCCGGTCAGATCCTCCAGCGAGAGAATGCCCATCATCGCGCCCTTTTTGGTGATCTTGCCCTTGCACAGGGTCAGGATGCCCGCCATGCTCACCTGCGCGCCGTCGTAGTCCGCGCCGTGCTCCTCGCCCTCGGCCATCTCCCGCACGTCGGCCGCGGTGGTAAAGCCCGCACGCAGCAGGTCCGCCGCTTCATCCAGGGGATGCCCTGTGATGTACACGCCCGTCATTTCCCGCTCCATGCTCAAAAGCGCCTTGCGCGGATGCTCCTCCATGGGCGGCACGTCGTACATCATGCCGGAGGGCTGGCCCGCGCTCAGCCCCATATCGAACAGCGACATCTGCCCCGCCACGTTCTGCCGCCGCTTCTGCGCCGCGTCGTCCATGAGGCGCTCGTAGACGCTGAGCAGCTGCGCGCGGTTGTGGCCCAGCCCGTCGAACGCGCCCGCCTTGATCAGGCTTTCCACAGTCCGCTTGTTGAGCGTCTCCCCGCTGACGCGCTCGGCAAAGTCGAAAATGCTGGCGAATGCCCCATGTGTGCGCTCCTGCTCGATCAACTCCACCGCGCCATGCCCTACGTTCTTCACGCCGCCCAGACCGAAGCGGATGCCGGGGATGCCGTTTTCGTCCGTATCCACGCTGAAGCGCCAGACGCTCTTGTTCACATCGGGCTTGAGCACGGGGATGCCGTTCTGGCGGCAATACTGGATATAGCCTGCCACCTTGTCGGCGTTGTCCATCATGGAATTGAGCGTGGCGGCCATGAAGGGCACGGGATGATGGCGCTTGAGCCAGGCGGTCTGCACGGCCACCATGGCGTAGGCCGCGGCATGGCTCTTGTTGAAGGCATAGCTGGCAAAGGCGCTCATCTCGTCGAAGATCTTCTCGGCCACCGCGCGGGGCACGCCGCGGCGCACCGCGCCGTCGATGACCACGTTGCCCGCCTCGTCCGTCATGCCGTTGATGAAGTATTCGCGCTCCTTGGCCATCACGTCGCGCTTTTTCTTGGCCATGGCGCGGCGCATCAAATCGCTGCGGCCCAGGCTGTACCCGGCCAGGTCGCGCACGATCTGCATCACCTGCTCCTGATACACCATGCAGCCGTAGGTCACCTCCAGAATGGGGCGCAGCAGCGGCGTTTCATAGTGCACGGTCGAAGGGTCCGTCTTGCCCGCGATGTAGCGGGGGATGGACTCCATCGGCCCCGGACGGTAGAGGGAAATGGCGGCGATCACGTCCTCGAAGCAGGAGGGCTTCATATTCTGCAAAAACAGCCGCATGCCGCCTGATTCGAGCTGGAACACGCCGTCGGTGTCGCCCTCGGAGATCATGCGGTAGACCTCGGGATCGTCCAGCGGGATGTCCTCCGCCTTCATCTCCACACCCTGTTCGTGCATCATGTCCAGCGTATCGCGGATGACCGTCAGCGTGCGCAGACCCAGAAAGTCCATTTTCAAAAGGCCCAGCCGCTCCAGCGTGCCCATGGGATACTGGGTGGTGATCACGTCGTCGTTGAGCTGCAGCGGCACGTATTCGGTCACAGGCTGCGCCGTGATGAGCACGCCTGCCGCGTGCGTGCTGGCATGGCGCGGCATGCCCTCCAGCGTGAGCGACATGTCCAAAAGGCGCCGTACCTGTGGGTCGCTCTCGGCCAGCTGCTTGAGCTGCGGGCTGATCTCCAGCGCCTTGGTCAGCGTCATGTCCAGCGCGAAGGGAATGGCCTTGGCCACCTGGTCCACCGAGGCATAGCTCATGCCCAGCACGCGGCCCACGTCGCGCACCACGGCCTTGGCCTTCATGGTGCCGAAGGTGATGATCTGCGACACATGGTCCGCCCCGTATTTGCGGGCCACATAGTCGATCACCTCCTGCCGCCGCTCGTAGCAGAAGTCGATGTCCAGGTCGGGCATGCTCATGCGTTCGGGGTTCAAAAAGCGCTCGAAGAGCAGGTTGTATTTCAGCGGGTCCAGCTTGGTGATCCCCAGCGTATAGGCCACGATGCTGCCCGCGCCGCTGCCGCGGCCGGGGCCGACCATGATGCCGCTTCGCCTGGCATAGTCGATAAAGTCCCACACGATGAGGAAGTAGTCCACATACCCCATGCGGGAAATCATATCCAGCTCATAGGTCAGGCGCTTGGACGGCTCGCTCTGCGGATCGTCCGCCTGATCGGGATAGCGTCCCTTCAGGCCCTCGCGGCACAGCCGGCTGAGCATTTCCAGCGCCGTTTCGCCCGTTTCGATGGGGAAGCGGGGCAGGTGCAGCTTGCCAAATTCAAATGTCACCTGGCAGCGCGCGGCAATCTCGCCCGCCTGATGCACGGCCTCGGGACAATCGGAAAAAAGCGAGAGCATTTCGGCCTCGCTCTTGACATAGAGTTCCTCGGTTTCCATGCGCATGCGCGTCTCGTCCTGGAGGGTTTTGCCCGTCTGGATGCACATGAGCACCTCCTGGGCGGCCGCGTCCTCGCGGTAGAGGTAGTGGCAGTCGTTGGTCGCCACCAGCGGGATGCCCGTCTCCCGCGCCAGCGCCTTGAGCCGGGGAAGCACCGTGCGCTCCTCCGGCAGGCCGTGGTCCATGATTTCCACAAAGTAGTTGCCCTTGCCAAAGAGCGCCTGCATCTGGAGCGCATACGTTTTGGCTTCCTCTGTCCGGCCCTGCAAAAGTAGCTTGGGCAAATCGCCGCTCAGGCACGCCGAGAGGCAGATCAATCCCTCGGTATGCTCCTTGAGCAGCTTGTAGTCGATACGGGGCTTGTAGTAAAAGCCCTCCGTAAACCCGACGCTGACGAGCTTAACGAGGTTGTGGTAGCCGGTCTGGTTTTCGCAGAGCAAAATCATGTGGCTGTATTCACGCGCTGCGCCGTGCTTTTCAAAGCGGTCGGGACAGACATACACCTCGCACCCGATGATGGGGGTGATGCCCTCCTCCAGACAGGCGTTGTAGAAGTCGATGGCGCCGTACATCACGCCGTGGTCGGTCACGGCGGCATGCGTGAAACCCAGCTCCTTGAGGCGCTTGGCCAGGGGCTTGATGCGGTTGGCTCCGTCCAGGAGACTGTATTCGGTGTGCAGATGCAGATGGGCAAAGGACATGGGCGTCTCCTTTGGGCCGGGGCCGCTAATCGGTCACCAGCCAGCTGTCAGGATCGTTGAAGGTCAGTTCGTTCAGTTCGGCGGCGATGGCCTGCTGGGTTTCGCGGTCCGCCAGGCCGTTGACGGTTTTGCCCTCCATGCCGGCCTGGTAGTCCATCACGGCGCGGCGCGTGTTGCCGCCAAAGGCGCCGGTGAGGTGCTGCTCCTCCAGATAGCCCAGGGTATGAAGCGCCTCCTGGAGCCAGAGCACCTTATCGCCCCGGTTGCCGTAGCGCATGGTGGTGCCCACCACATCCTCGCACGCACCAAAGCCCAGCACCTGGCTGTTGTTGAGCGAATAGCTGTTGCGCTGCACGCTGGAGGGGTTGTTGCCCTCGATGACATGGATGATCACATTGCCTTCGGCGTCGCGGGTGCAGTATTCCACCAGGGCCACGTGTTCGGTATCCCCGGCCTCGTTGTAGCTGAAGAACACCAGGTCGCCCGAACGGGGAATGTATTCGTTTTTCTCCAGCAGGTGGTCGCTGCCCAGCAGCCACTGGTAACCCCAATCCGGGCAGTTGCCCTTGCGGTAGACGAAGCGGCCGCGCTCGATGAACCAGTCGCGCCCGGTGTTCTGACCGCTGTAGTTGGGATAGACCACATTGAGCAGGTTGGTGCCATAGCGCTGGTCCACCTGGTCCACGCACCAGCACACGAACTCGGCGCACCATTCCGCATTGGCGTCGCCGCTCCAAAGGCCGTACTTGGTAAAGCTGTGAGGTCCCTCGGCATAGCCCAGCTCACCCCGCGCCACATCCAGCAGCTTTTCCACAAAATCGGGGCGCACGCCCTCCTCGATGCGGGTTTCCCCTTCTCCATCGGGATTATCCACATCAGAAATAGCGTAAACCTGTTCCGGCGGAACGGGGGTAGCGGCTGGGTCGGGCGTGACGGCAGCCGTCTGCTGAGCAGCGAGGGTTTCCTCATCCAAATCCTCGTCGGATGCAGCCCACGCACAGGGCGAAGCCAGCAGCAACGCGGCCAGCAGCGCGGCCAACGGGCGTTTCCGGGTCAATGCTTTCACCTCCTCAGCGGCCAAAGGCTTCGATGCCGCGCAGCAATTCAAATTCCCGGATGGAACGAACGGTGGTGAACATCTTGCGCGTCAGGATGGCGCCCGTGCGATAGAACAGGCAGATGAAGGGCACGTCCGCCGCAAATTGCTGCTGGATGGCCTGACTGGTATAGGCGAAATCGGCCTGGTTTTCCTGGGTGCGCAGCGTGTCGATCAGCGAGGTCATCTCGCTGGAATTGTAGCGGCCATAGTTTTGTTCGTTGCCCTTGCGCAGGAAAAAGCCCACGTCCGGCACCACGTCCATCTGGAAGGAGCACAGCGCCAGGTCAAAGCCGCCGTTTTCCAGCACGGTCTTGCACTCGTCATAGCTCACGGTTTCCACGTGGATGCTGATGCCCACCTCCGCCAGCATATCGGCGATCATGTTAGCCGTTTCAAAACGCACGTCGTTGTCCGGGTCCTCGTACACCCACAGGCCCAGCACCAGATGCTTGGGCTCCTCCGCGCCCTCCACGGGCTTGTCGAGGATGCCATTGCCGTCCAGATCCACCCAGCCGTCCTCGGCCAGCAGCTCGCGCGCCTTGTCGGGATTGTAGACAAAGGTGTTCTCCTGATCGTAATACAGCCAGCTGTCCGACGGGATGGGGGTATCGGCGTCGGTGGTCATGCCCATGTAGACGTTTTGCGAGATGGAATCGACGTTGATGGCATAGCGGATGGCCTGCCGCACCTTGAGGCTGTCCAGCGGGAAGGAGCGCTCGCGGTGGTTGATGAGCAGCACCTCCAGCTGCCGCGTCGAATAGGAGATGGACAGCGAATTGATGCCGCTCTTGTACTGCGCCGCCGCGACCGAGCGGGTGAACACGGTGTCCACGCGGCCGTATTCATAGGCGTTGATCATGTCCTTGTTGTTGGGATAGAAGGTGACGGTGATCTCCTGCACCTGCGGCTGGGTCTGCCACCAGGAGGGATTGGCGTTGAGCAGCATATAGCTGGCAGGCTCAAAGCTGCTGATCACATAAGGGCCCGTGCCGACGGGATTGGCCATCTCCACCTGGGAAGCCGGCACCACCGGGAAGGTCATGCTGTAGAGCAGGCCGTAATAGTCGCGCGCGGCCTTGACCACCACGGTGCGGTCATCCTGGGCCGTGAAGGAGGACACCATGTAGCGGATGTTGCCGTAAAAGCCGCGATCCAGCCCCTGATCGTTCTTGGCCAGGTTCAGGATATACTGTCCGCTGGCCACCACGTCCTGCGCGGTGAGCGGCGTTCCGTCCGAAAAGGTGATGTTCTCGCGAAGCGTAAAGGTCCAGGTCTCGCCTCCGTTGCTCTCGGTCCAGCTCTCGGCCAGAAGGGGCTGGGGCAGGCCGTTGTCGTCCACCGTGACCAGGCTTTCATACACCACGCCATACAGGGACACAATGTCGCGCTCCTGGGGGACGAGGGGACGAATCTCCGTGGTACGGGTGGAAATCATGCCCACGATGAGAGAATCCTCCACATTTTCGCCAAGGGCGGCCAGGGGCACAAGCATCAGACAAAGCAGCAGGCAAAGAACTCGTTTCATGCATCATCCTCCGTGGCTTCATAATAGATGCGCTTGTAGGCGGCATAGTCGTCCAGCACGCGGGCGGCGTACTGCTTGGTGGGTCCGTCGATCATATCGTCGAGCCGAATGGTCAATCCGTCCTGGCTGTAGCGCGAATCGTTGAGCCAGTTCTGCACCTCGCCCTGGCCCGCGTGGAAGCTGGCCGCCACCAGCACCGGGTCTCCCCGGAAGCGCTCGCTCAAAAAGTTCAGATACCAGCAGCCGTATTCCACATTGGTCTCCGCATCGTACATGCTGTCGAAGCTGAACTCGCCGGAGGCGTCCATCTTCTCATAGATCCAGTCAGCGGTATCCTCCATCAGCTGCATCAGCCCCCGCGCGCCCACGCTGCTTTCCGCATCCGGCCGGAAGGAGCTTTCGTTGAGCACGATGGCCGCGACAAAGGCGGGGGACAGGTTGTACTTGGCGGCTTTTTCCTCAATGAGCTCCTCATAGCGCAGGGGATGCGCCTCGCGCACGGCTTCTTCCTGGGCCACGCGCGCGGCCAGCAACTGCTCGGTCTGGCGGTCCATGCTCATCCGGGCAATCCACAGGCCGATGGCTGCAAACACGCACGCAAACGCCGCGATGCCCAGCCAGGGAATGGAGATCCGGGGCCGCCGCGGCTCCTGCTCTTCCTCCTCCTCCACATGCCAGCCCTGATCCGCCTCCAGCGGCGCGGAAGGGTCCGGCAGGGGAACGTCCAGATCACCATAGCCCAGGCGGGCGGCATATGCCCTGACCGGATGGATATCCGCAGGCTCAAACTGCGCTGCGGCGGCATAGGCCTGCGCCCGGTCCGCCTGAGGCATGGGCGCCTGCTGCACGGGCGGGGCGGCGGCGGGGGTCTTTCGCCGCTCCCATTCGGCGCGGTCCGGCGGATACGAGCGGCGCGAGGCGGGCACCTGGGGACTCGCGCTCTGCGCATGTTCCTGCTGTCTGGCCACGGCGTACTGCGCGCCATGCCGCCGGTGCACGGGCTGCTCAGCCTGCTGGCGCTCCAGGCGCTGCTGCTGTTCCAAAAGCTGCCGGGGATAGCCCGCCTGCTCATAATCCGCCATGGTTTGGGGCAGTGGGCCGGAGGGGGGCTGCTGCGCGGGCGTGCGGCGGCGCAGGGGCCTGCCCAGCGGGTCCGTCGGCGCGGGTTCCTCCTCGGACGGCGCGGCGGCCTGCACGCGCGGGCCTTCGGGGCGGCGCAGCGGCAGATTGTTCTGCTGCGCCACGCGCAGCCATTCGGGCACGTCGGGGCGGGCCGGCGGCTCATAGCGCGAGCCGTTCTGAGAAACCATGACGGGCGCATCGGAAGGTATCGCAATGCGCGCGCCCGTACCGGGTGCGTCCACGGTGGTCGGGACAGGCATGGCGGTCTCCTCGGGCTGCCCGGTCTGTTCCCCGGTCCGGGAGGCGGGGCGTGCGCTCCGGGTGCGGCGCGCAGGCCGGGGCGCCTCCGGCGGCGGATCAAACGGATTGTCGGGAATGACGTAATCCTCGGGATAGGCGATGCTTTGCGCGGGCGCGGGACCGTCGGCTGCGGAGGGCAGTTTTTTCATCACGGTGCGGCGGCCGGACGTCTCCTCCTGGAAGGGCGTTCTGCGGGCGCGCGTGCCGTAGATGTCCACCACATCCCGATCATAGGGATCGGCGCGATGGCGCACGATGGGCGTGGCAGGCGATTCCTTCTGATGGATGGCCTGCTCCTGCTGCCTGCGCCGCCCCTCGTTAACGGAAGGCACATAGCTGTAATCCAGGGGCGCGCCGTCATCGTCCGGGCTGCGCAAAAACACGGGTCGAAAGCTCATGACATTTCCTTTCAGAAGATAAATTCCGGCTTGCTCCACTCCAGATAGAGGGCATGCACCTCACGGCGCAGCTCCTCCATGGGCTTGTCGGTATGAATGATGATATCGCTGCGGCGCTCCTTTTCCGACAGGGGCCATTGGCTGTGGATGCGGCGAAGCGCCTGCTCGCGGTCCAGACCGCTGCGGGTTTTGAGGCGTTCGATCTGCTTTTCCTCCGGCGCAGAGGCGCACACGGTCACATCCGCCAGGCTGCTCAGGCCCGCCTCAAAGAGCAGAGGAACATCCAATACAACGACCAGTACGCCCATTTTCCGGCAGGTTTCGATCTCCTCCAGCATGTGCTTCTGAATCAGCGGATGGGTAGCGGCGTTGAGCCGCTGGAGCGCTTCCTCGTTTTGAAACACAATCGAGCTGAGAACCGGCCGGTTGAGCGTGCCGTCCGGATAGAACACAAATTCTCCGAACGCCTGCTCAATCAGCGGCAGCGCCTCGCCCCCCGGCGCAGTCAGCCGGTCGTTGATGGCGTCCGCATCCACGATGGAAGCGCCCATGCTTTTCAAAAGGCTTGCAATCGTGGACTTTCCACAGGCGATGCCGCCGGTCAGACCAATGATCTTCATTTGCAGAACCCCTTTCTATGCTGAATCCGGAAACGCACCTTTCCGGAATCAATGTGCCTGATCCCAGTCGCTGCCGCGCGATACCTCAGCCAGCAGAGGCACCTTGAGGCTGACCACGCTCTCCATGGTGCTTTGCACCAGGGCGCTGACCTCGTCCGCCTCTTCGAGGGGGCATTCCACCACCAGCTCGTCGTGCACCTGCAAAATCAGCCGGGCCCGGTATCCGCCCTCTTTCAGCCTCCTGGCCACCTGCACCATGGCCAGCTTGATGATATCCGCCGCCGTGCCCTGCACGGGCGTGTTCATGGCCGCCCGCTCGCCGAAGCTGCGCACATTGCGGTTGGAGCTGGCCAGCTCAAACAGCTCCCGCCGGCGGCCGAAGAGCGTTTCGGCATATCCCAGCGCGCGCCCCTTTTCCACGCAGGCGTCCATGAAGGCGCGCACGCCGGGATAGCGCTCAAAATACGTTTTGATAAAGCCGTCGGCCTCCCGCCGGGTGATATGCGCATTGCGCGCCAGGCCGAAGCCGCTGATGCCATACACGATGCCGAAATTCACAGCCTTGGCCGAGCGGCGCATCTCCGGGGTGACCTGGTCCATGGGCACGCCATGGATTTCCGCGGCGGTGCGGGTATGGATGTCCTGCCCGCGCCGGAACGCGTCGCACATGGCGGAGTCGCCGCTCATATGCGCCAGCACGCGCAGTTCGATCTGGCTGTAATCCGCGTCCAGCAGCACGTTTCCCTCGCCTGCCACAAAGGCACGGCGGATCTCGCGCCCCTCCTCGGTACGGATGGGAATGTTCTGCAAATTGGGCTCCAGGCTGGAGATGCGGCCCGTGACGGTGGCGGTCTGGTCAAAGGTGGTGTGCACGCGTCCGTCGCTTCCACGCAGCTTGGTCAGACCCTCGATATAGGTGCTCTGCAGCTTGGCCATCCTGCGGTAGCGCAGCAGCGGCTCAATCATGGGATGATAGGGCGCCAGCCCCTCCAGCACCTCCGCAGTGGTGGAGTAGCCGCTCTGGCTCTTTTTCTGCGGCGCGGGAAGGCCCAGCTTGTCAAAGAGCACCTCGCCCAGCTGCTTGGGGCTGTTGAGGTTGAACTCGCCTACACCCGCGGAGGCGTATACGGCGGCGCGGCATTCCTCGATCTCCCGGCTGAACCAGGCGCTCAGCTGAGCCAGCACGCCCTCATCCACCAGAAAACCCACCTGCTCCATATCAAACAGCACGCGGGTAAGCGGCTGTTCCATGTCGCGCAGCAGCGCCTCCAGGCCGCGCGCCTGCAGGCGCTTGCACTGCCTGAGGTACAGCGCGTATACGTCATAGGCGGTAGGGGACTCGAACGCCGCTCCGCCATGCTCGGCGCTCAGCGAAAGGGGCAGGGAATAGTCCTTCTGCGCGGTGTGCAGCAGGTAGGCGGCAATCATGGTGTCGTGTTTCACGGCGGGCAGCGGCAGGCGGTAGCGGTCCAAAAGGCGCCACATTGCCTTGGCGCCATGCACCACAAAGGGCGCCGCCGAAAACAGCTCCTGCAGCGCACGGTAAATCTGATCGTCATACAGGCCCGCGCCGGTCAGATCGCGCAGAATGGGCATGCGCCGCAAAAGGAGATCCGGCGCCAGCAGCGTGATCTCGTCCTCCGTCTGGCACAGGACCAGCCATTCCGGCTTTTGCGTAAGCAGCGCCTGTGCGGCTGCGCGGATTTCCGCCTCGGTGGTCAGCACGGTTTCGCCGGATAGAGGCGGGGGTGTGGGCAAATCCTCCTCCGGCTCCACGGCCATCACGGCAGGCTTGGGCGCCGGCCTGGCGTCCCTGCCGGCGGCACGGCGGCTGGCAGCGGTGCCGCGCGTCTCCACCTGCGCGGGCGCCGGGGTTTCTCCGCCAAGCAAAGCTGCTATGCTGCGGCTGATGGTCTTGAGCCCATACTGCTCCAAAAGGGGCGCGCCCAGCCCCATTTCATCCCAGCGGCAGCGGTCAAAGTCGATCTCCAGCGGCGCGGTGCGGCAGATGGTGCCCAGCTCCCGGCTGAGCAGCGCCAGCTCGCGGCCAGCGCGCAGCTTTTCTCCCAGCTTGCCCTTCACCTGATCCGCATGCTCCAGCACGCCGTCCAGCGACCCGTACTCGGTGATGAGCTTGAGTGCCGTTTTTTCCCCGACGCCGGGAATACCGGGGATGTTGTCGCTGCTGTCGCCCATGAGCCCCTTCATGTCGGGCACCTGCGCCGGGGTGAAGCCGTAGGTATCGTATACGCCCTGCGCATCCAGCCGCAGGCTTTCGGTGATGCCCTTGCGGGTGAGGATGATTTCCGTCTCCCCGTCCACCAGCTGCAGGCTGTCGCGGTCGCCCGTGAGCACATAGGCATGAATGCCCCGCTCATTGGCCAGGCGGGCGGCGGTGCCCAGCAGGTCATCCGCTTCATAGCCCTCCAGCTCGCAGATGCGCACGTGCATGGCCTCCAGCATCTGACGTACCAGGGGCAGCTGGGGCCGGAGCTCCTCCGGCATGGGCTTGCGGGTGGCCTTATAGCCATCATAGAGCGTGTGGCGGAAGGTGGGGGCATGCATGTCCATCATCACGCAAAGCCCGTCCGGGCGGTACTCTCCCAGCGCCTTGATGAGCATGCTGAAAAAGCCATGCACCGCGTTGGTGTAGGTTCCGTCCGGAGCGGTGAGGAGCGGAAGGGCATGGAAGCCCCGAAAGATCAGGCTGTACCCATCCACCAGCAATACCGTCTGCTTGCGCGCGTCGCTCATGAGACCTCCATCGGGGCGGCACGGCCGGCACGCCCATGTTTGTTGTACTTTTTATTATACCACAGGTGCGAATTGGCAAACAAGGCATGCGGGGCATCCCCCCGGCGTATCAAACGTAAAACTTATCCCCGGCGCGGGGTGCCCGTGACAAAGGCGAGGTTTTTTGGTATACTGATTGTTAACAGTTTGACAGGAACCGGGAGCGGTCTTTTTCACGAAGGAGGGAATGCGGGTGACGGACGACATCCTGTTCTTTTTTGACCGCGAGCCGCTGGCGCTGTCCCTGTTTGAGCTGCTTTTTGAACGGGCCATGGCGTGCTGGCCCTCCAGCACCCTACGCGTGCAAAAGACGCAGATCACCTTCTCCGACCCGCGGGGATACCTGTTCGCCTCCCGGCCCCGAAGGCGCGGCGGCGGCCTGATGGTCACCTTTGGCTTGAGCGTGCCGCTTGAGAGCCCGCGGCTGTTCGCGGTTGCCAACCCCGCGCCGGGGCGCTACACCCATCACGTGCAGGTCCGTGATTCCTCCGAGCTGGATGATGAACTGATGCGGTGGATTGCATGGTCCCACGACGATATGGCCGCAAGGCAAAGGAGAGAAAGGAAATGAAAAAAGGTATGAAAAGGCGTTTGTGCGCGCTGTTTCTGGTGCTTTCGCTGCTGCCGGCGGGTGCGCTGGCCGAGGTGGTAGGACGGGAGGGCATGTACGGCGACCGCTACATCCACCGCATCGAGGCGCCCAACGGACAGTCGCTGTACTATCTCTCCAACGAAGAGGAAGCGTTTGTAACCTACCGGGACGTGAATTTCGACGGTATGGAGGATATCGTGGTTATCTCTTCCCAGGGCGCCAGCAACACCTGGTTCCTTTTCTTTGTATGGGATGGCGAAAACTATGTGCGTGCCGGCTGGGATGCAGGCGATGACACGGGCCTGCCCAACTACGAGCTGCTGGCCGGAGACGGGCTCGTGCTGGCCAACAGCAACGATGGCTGGGCGGGCGGACTTCACCACCGCTGGCTGTACCGGTGGGAGGGGACCGACCTGCGCCTTGTGCGCAGCGCGGTGAGCGAGGAGTGCCAGGAGACGGTGTTGGACGGGCAGACCGGCGCCATCATCACCACGACCTATAACGACCGCATGTGCGTGCGCGTCATCGAGCCGGACGGCGAGGGAGGCCAGCGCGTGCTGTGGGAGGGCGTTGTGACCGAGGAGCAGGCGGCCAGCGACCCGCAGGCCTTCGCGCAGGAGGATGCCGCCTTCTGGCAGGGCATCAGCCGCTAGCCCATTTTGTAACTTCTTCCGCAGCGACCGCAGCTCTGTACGAACGTGGCGAAATAGTGTACAATAGGCGTTGAATTGTGTTCTGTTTGAACCGGGAGGGGAGGGACGTTCATGCGCGTCAGACGGCTGTGCACGCTGCTTTGCGTGCTGGCGGTCCTGTGCGCCCTCGCGCCTGCCCGCGCCGGTTCCGCCTCCGACGCCGTGACGCAGGATGAGGCCTCTCAAATCCTGAGTGCGCAAAGCCGAAACGAATACGCGCTGCTCATCGGCGTGGATCATTTCGTGTCCCGTGCGGATACCTACCCCAGCTCCACCAACAACGTCAACGCCATGCAGGAGGTCTTTCAGGGCGCGCTGAACCCCTTCCGCGCCATCATCGCTCCGCCTGACCCGGTCACCACGGTGGAGCAGCTGACCGCGCTGATTCAAAAGACGTTCGGCGACGCGGGAAAGGACGATGTGTGCTATCTCTACCTGTCCACGCACGGGGTGTACGACCCTGCCAGCGGGCAGGAGCCCATGCTTTTGCTCAGCGACGGACAGACCGAAAATGGCGTGACCCCCGCTCAGCTGGAAGCGGCCTTCGACGGCATCGAGGGCACTAAGGTGCTGATTCTGGATGCGTGCAATTCGGGCGCGTTTATCGGCAAGGGCCTTCCGTCGCTGCCGGAGAAGGTCTATTTCCTGGGTGAGGATTTCAAGGTACTCACCTCCAGCGGCGCGCTGGAGGAAAGCTGGTACTGGAGCGTGGATGACCAAAACGAGGCCGGCGCCGCCGCCCAGGGCTCCTTTTATTTCACCCAGGCGCTGGTGCAGAGCCTGAGCGCGGCTTACGGCTACCCGGCCGACCAGAACCGCGACGGCTGCATCGTACTCAGCGAGCTCTACGAGTATCTGGTGCTCAACCATGCCGCCTCCACGCCGCAGGTCTATCCGCAGTCGGACGATTTCGTGGTGTTTCGCTATGACACGTCCCAGCCCCAGCCTACGGGTCTGGCCCGCGCGCCCATCATGGATGTGACCTTTTCAGGTACCACGCTCAGCCGTACCTCGCGGCAGATCACCATTGAATTCATCGCCATGCGCCCTGTGCGCGTGGCCTACCAGGTGGTCTACCAGCGTGACGGCAAATGGGAATTCGATCATGCGCAGCTCATCTATGATGAAGCGGAGCGCTTTACCGCCTACGGCGACCAGCCCGGCGTCATCTCCGCCGGGCGCAAGGTGCGCACCCTCACCCTGGGGGAATTGGACGAGGGCGTGTACGGCTATGCGATGGTGCAGCTGGTCACCATCGACCAGGGCAAGCTCACGGTGCATGCGGGCCGCGTAATCAGCATCCCGCCGGATGCGGCTGATATGACCCTGACCGCCTCCGTAGCCGATACGTTCAGCCCCGCCGGCGGCCGTGAGCTGAGCATCTTTATCGGGCATGAGTATCCCTGTGCGCTCAGCGTGAGCATACTGGACGAGGAGGATCAGGTCGTCCACCGCCTGTGCCATCGCCAGAGCACCCGTCCCATGCAAATGAACCCGGAAGGCACGGTGCTGTACTGGGACGGACAGCTTAAGGACGGGTCCTTCGCTGCTCCGGGCGTCTACCGCGTGCGCGCGGAGGCCGTGATGAATGATACCACCGTAACGGTGCTTTCCTCGGCGTTTACCATACAGTAAAGGAGGACGCAAACGAATGGCTGACAAATTGATGGTGGTCATCCCCTGCTACAACGAGGAGGAGGTCCTGCCGGAAACCTCGCGCAGGCTTGTGGAAAAAATGGCCTCGCTGACCCGGAAGGGCCTGATCTCGCCGGACAGCCGCGTCCTTCTGGTGGACGACGGCAGCCGCGACCGCACCTGGGAGCTGATCAGCGCCCTGCACAAGGAAAATCCGCTGTTTGAGGGCGTCAAGCTCAGCCGCAACCGGGGCCATCAGAACGCGCTGCTGGCCGGGCTGATGACGGCGCGGGGCCGCTGCGACATGTCCATCTCGATGGACGCGGATCTGCAGGACGATATGGACGCTATGGACCGCTTCATCGAAAAATACCGGGAAGGGTGCGACGTGGTCTACGGCGTGCGCAACCGGCGCGATACCGACACCGCCTTCAAGCGCGGCACGGCGCTGATGTTCTACCGCCTGATGAAGGGCCTGGGCGTGGATATCACCTACAACCACGCGGATTACCGCCTCATGAGCGCCCGGGCGCTGGAGGCACTGTCGCAGTTTGGCGAAGTCAACCTGTTCCTGCGCGGCCTGGCGCCCCTTGTAGGCTATCAGAGCGACGTGGTGACCTATGACCGCAGCGAGCGCTTCGCGGGGGAGAGCAAGTATCCCTTCAAGAAGATGCTGGCCTTTGCCATTGACGGCATCACCAGCTTTTCCGTCAAGCCCCTGCGCCTCATCACCACGGCGGGCATGATCATCTTCATCATTTCGCTGCTGATGCTGCTTTACACGCTGGTGTCCTGGATCGCCGGGCACGCGGTGTTGGGATGGACGTCCACGCTGGCCTCGATCTGGCTTATCGGCGGCATTCAGCTTCTCTCCCTGGGCGTGATCGGGGAATACACCGGCAAGATCTACAATGAAGCCAAGTCGCGCCCGCGCTTTATCATCGACCGGTATCTCAACGACCGGGGCGACGACCCCGTGGTGGACCGCCGCTGAACGGACAAAAAGACACGCCCCGCGGAGCGATGGCTCCGCGGGGCGCTTTGTGTCATTTGAAAGTGTTTTTTACTCTTCTTCTTTGACGATGAGCTTGAGGGGGATGTTCACGCGCTCTTCAAGGGTTTCGCCATTGAGATACTTCAGAGCGTTCTCCAGCGCAGTCTGGATCTGCAGATCGGGCTGCTGCTGCACGGTAGCGGCCATTTCTCCGCTTTCCACGGCAGCCAGCGCATCGTCGGTCGCGTCAATGCCGTAAATCTTGATTTCCTCGCTGCGGCCGGCGGCAGCCACCGAGCGCACGGCGCCCAGCGCCATTTCGTCGTTGTGGGCATAGATCGCGTCCAGTTCGGGGTTGGCCTGGAGGATATCCTCGGTCACAGTGGCGCCTTCCTCACGGGAGTAGTTGGCGGTCAGAGAGGTAACAATCTCGATTTCGGTGCCTTCCAGGGCTGCCGTGAAGCCTTCCTCGCGCTCAAGGGTCGAGCTGGCGCCAGGGGTGCCTTCCAGGATGGCGACCTTGCCCTTGCCGTCCAGATCCTTGATCATCTGCTCCGCGTCCAGGCGGCCCGCTTCCTTGTTGTCGATGTCCAGATGCTGTACCACGGTGCCGGCGTTGGAGGCGCGGGTCACGGTGATCACGGGGATTTCCGCGTCGTTGCAGGCCACCACGGAAGTGCCAATCGCGTCGGAGTCAACGGGGTTGATGATGAGCAGGTCCACACCGCGGGTGATGAAGTCCTCCACCTGGGAGGCCTGGGTCTCCGCGTTGTCCTGGGCATCCAGCACCATCAGTTCCACGCCCAGCTCGGCCGCCTTGGCCTCAGCGGCGTCCTTCATGGTTACAAAGAAGGGATTTTCCAGGGTGGATACGGCGAAGCCGATGGTGTAGGTTTCGGTTTCCGCGCACGCCAACGCAGGCAGCAGCGCCAAAGAGAGAGCCATAAGGGTTACCAGCATTTTACGGAACATGTTTGTAGCCTCCTTTTTTATTTATTTGTCTTGTTCCGTTTAATCATCACCGCGAGGATGATGATGATTCCCTTTACAATATCCTGATAGTAGGAGCTGACATTCAGCAGGTTCAGGCCGTTGTTGATCACGCCAATGATCAGGCTGCCCAGCAGCGTGCCCACAACGGTTCCAACGCCGCCGGCTAGTGACGCTCCGCCCAGAATCACGCCGCTGAGCACATCCATCTCCAGTCCGTCGTTTGCCGTAGGCTGGGCGGAAAGCAGCTTGCTGGTGGTGATCAGTCCGCCCACGGCGCACATCACCGAGCAGGCCACAAACACCAGCACCTTGTACCGCTGGATCGGAATGGCGGACAGTTTCGCCGCCTCATGGTTAGCGCCGATCGCCTTGATGTAGGTGCCGTGCTTGGTGCGCTGCAGCAGCACATAGAACACCAGCACCAGTGCAAGCGATATGATCGTGGCTACGGGAATGCTGCCGAACACATAGCCCGCACCCATTGTGGCGAAGGCTTCCGGCAGGTTGGAAATGGGCTTTCCGTTGGTCCACACCATGCAGATGCCGCGCAAGATGCCCATGGTAGCCAATGTGACGATAAACGAGGGGATGCGCCCATACACCACCAGCGTACCGTTGATCCACCCGGCCAGCAGGCCGATGGCCAGCGCCGCCAGCACGCCCAGGAAAATGGAACCATTTGCACGCATGACCCAGGCGGCCGCAATACCGCTCAACGCCGCCGTGGAGCCCACGGAAAGGTCGATTTCACCTGAGAGCACCACGCACAGCATGCCCATGGCCACCGTGAGCACAATGGAAACCTGTCGCGTTACGTTGAGCAGGTTGCGCTCCACCCAGAAATACGGGGAAATGATTCCAAAGACGATGCACAACGCCGCCAGGATGATCAGCAGGCCAAGTTCGCCCTTGAGCAGCCTCATAACCGTTCCCCGGGACGATTGAATCTTTTTATTCATGCGTTCGCGCCTCCCAATGCCAATGTGAGCAGCCGTTCCGCCGTCGCCTCCGCGGCAGGCATTTCGCCGGCGATATCGCCCTTGCAAAGCACGAGGATACGGTCGCAGATGCTGAGCAATTCTTCCAGCTCCGAGGAGAATATTATGATGGTTTTATCCCGCTGGGCAAGCTGGGTGATGAAGCGGTAAATCTCCGCCTTGGCGCCGATATCTATGCCGCGTGTGGGTTCATCCATCAAAATGATCTGCGGATCGCCGGTGAGCCACTTTCCAAGAACGACTTTTTGCTGATTGCCGCCCGAAAGATTGCCAGCCGCCATGCTGACATCCATGGGATGAAGTTTCATGGTTTCGCCCATGCGCTGGGCAATGGCGCGTTTTTTCTTTCCATCCAGCAGCTTGAAACGGTTTTCGGTCTGTTCCAGATGCGGCAGCACAATGTTGTCCGCAATGGTTTGTTCCAGGAGCAGCCCCTGGGATTTCCGGTCCTCCGGAATGAGGGCCAGACCATATGCGCGCGTATCATAAGGACTGCGGAATCGTACCGGACGGTCTTCGATTCGCAGCTCTCCTTCCACACCTGCATAGGCCCCAAACAGGCTGCCGGCCAGCTCGCTCTTTCCTGCACCGACGATGCCCGTGAAGCCCAGAATTTCGCCCCGATGGGCCTGAAAGCTGACGGGCCGGCGCATGGCCTGCGTGCGGAAATTCTTCGCCTCCATGGCAACCGGCGCAGCGGAAAAATCCCCGGCCGGGCGATAGCGCTCGCTGCTGACCGACCGGCCAATCATGGCACGCACCAGCTCCGCCACCGTTACCCGGTCCATTTCAAAAGAATCCACATTCATACCGTCTCGCAAAACGGTGGACCGGTCGCAGCAGCGGAATACCTCGTCCAGATAGTGCGAGATATAGATCATGGTTACGTTCTTTTCCTTGAGGCTGGCCATGATCTGGAAGAGGGTATCAATCTCCGCCCTGCTCATACCGGTGGTAGGTTCATCCAGAAGCAGGATTTCCGCGTTGATGGCAAGGGCCTTCACGATTTCGATAATGCGCTTCTGCCCCAGGCCAAGCGATCCCACGAGCGCCCGGGAATCGATCTGGATGCCAAAGCGCTGCAAAAACGCGTCGCTGTCGGCATAAAGCTGGCGGCGTTTGCAATAGCCTATGGGCGTAGCGGTAGGTTCGTTGCCCAAAAAGATGTTTTCTGCCACCGTGAGCGAATCAATCAGGCTAAGTTCCTGATAGATCGCCGCGATGCCCTTTTTGCGCGCATCAATGGGATCGGCAATTGTCACGGGTTTTCCTTTGAGAAGGATATTTCCCTCATCCGGCTTGTGCACGCCCGTGAGGATTTTGATGAGCGTGGATTTTCCTGCGCCGTTTTCGCCAAGCAACGCATGAATTTCCCCGCGTTTGAGCTCAAAGCCGACACCTTTGAGCGCCTGAACGCCTCCGAAACTTTTTCGAACGCCTTCCAGCCGTAAGATGCATTCGTTTTCCTGCATGCCTATCTTTCCTCTCAAAGCGCCGCCATCACTTCCTGCGGCGTTGGAATGGAGGATTGCGCTCCCTTTCTGGTGGTGCTCAGCGCCGCGGCGGTATTGGCGTAATTCAAACACCGCTCCACGGGCTCTCCCTCTGCCAGGGCAACCGCAAACGCTCCCAGGAACACGTCGCCCGCAGCGGTGGAATCAATGGCATTCACCTTCACAGGCGCAATCTGAACCGGCTTTCCATCGATACAGGTGTACGCTCCCTTGTCGGACATGGAAATCACCGGATGGGCAATTCCCATGGCCATAAGCCGTTCGCAGGCCACAGCGGCAGATTCAAAGTCCTTCACGGGTACGCCGCTGAGCAGCTCAGCTTCCACCTCATTGGGCTTTGCATAATCCACCATGGCGCACAGATCGGCGGGAAGTCCGCCCTCCGGCACCGGGGAGGGGTCCAGAACCACCTGCATGTTCCGCTCCTTGGCAAGTTTCATGGCCTCGCGGACGGTATCCAGAGGCAATTCCAGCGTGATCAGCAGGATGCCGCCCTCCTCAAAGGCATCCGCATTCGCACGCACATCTGCCGGAGAAATGGCCGCATTGGCCCCAGGCGTAAAGGAGATGGAATTGCGGCCCTGAGCATCGATGCGGATCATCGCAATGCCTGCGGTAGCGCCCTTTTCATAGATCAGATACCGATCCTCCACGCCATGTTTGCGCAGTTCTTCCGTCAGTTGGCTGCTGAAGGAATCATCACCCAGGCGGGCCAGCACGCATACGTGCCCGCCAAGTTCACCGGCTGCGGCAGCCTGATTTCCCGCCTTGCCGCCGGGATAGGTAGCAAAGTTGTCGGTTCGCACGGTTTCGCCCACCGCGGGCATCGCCTGCATGTACATGCAAAGATCCATGTTGACGCTGCCCATGCAAACAATCATTTTTTTCATCGGTCAAGCTCCTTCCTCAGCGACGCAACCTCGCGCATGAAGCTGCTTACCCGCTGCGGATCGACAGCGTTTTTCCAGTTTCCGTCCTTTTTGAAATAGCTGCCGACAATCGCGCCATCCGCATGGGAAAGCAGCTGGCGCACATTCTCACAGGTCAGGCCGCTGCCCAAGAGGATCGGCAGACCGATGCCTCCGCGGCACTCATCAATCCTTTCCACGGTAGGAGGCATGCCTGTGTCAAAGCCGGTGACAATCACCGCGTCGCCATCCTGAGCCTCCACATCCATGGCCTGCTCCCGCACGGAGCGATCATGGATGATATAGTGGCTTCCGTGCTTGACGTTGACATCGCACAGGCAGGCGATCTGCGTCGCGCCGAGCGAGCGGCGCATGCGCGCCACCTTCCCGCCGATGGACTCAATGTAGCCGGACTGCGAGATAAACGCATTGCACCACTCAAATACGCGAATCCAACGCGCGCCCGCCGCTACGGCTGCCGCCATGGCCAGGTCCGCTCCGTTCATATGGCATTCCGCGCCCACCGGAACGGACACATGCTTCCTTACCTCATAAACGCCCACCGCCAAAGCTGCGACCGTTTCCGGACCGATGTCCCTGCCCGGCAGGTAGGGGATATCCCACATGTTTTCCACCTGTACGCCATCCACGCCGGCATCTTCCAGCATTTTGGCCTCATCCCGCGCGATGGACAAAATCTTTTCCATGTCCATCACGGTAGGATCATACAGCGCCGAACCGGGCAGCGGGCGCAGATGCACCATGCCGATGATCGGCTTTTTTTGGGAAAACAGCGATTCAAACCTGTTCATATGCCTTCCTCCATCGGGAGGACGGGCGTGTTAATGCGCGCCCGTCCAAATTCCATCCCTTCGGATCAGAAATCGACGCCCGCGACCAGCGCAATGTAGCAGTAGGGGCAACGCTCGCCCGTGCGGACAAAGACCTTGACTTCCTCGCCCCTCAGCGCGCCGTTGAGCCACAGGTCTTTCATTTCCACATGCGGAATGCACTTTTCCACCAGGGCATTGCCCTTGTTGTTTTCCTTGTCCAGAATTTCCTTGAATTCCTTATAGGCGGCGGGGCTGACGGACTTGGTTTCTTCGGTTACGATATAGCTTTCCACCACCAGTTCGCTCAGCACGGCCTTGACCACATCCGCCACGCGCGGCACACCCTCGCATACCGCCAGATCAATGCAGGTGGTCTGATCATGACGGGGGAAGGGGCATCCTACATCACCAATCAAAATGATGTCGCCATGGCCCATCTTGCCAACCGCTTTAGCCAGTTCCGCGTTGTAGATACCGGATTTTTTCATTTGAGATACGCTCCTTTCATTTTTTAAACGTTTTACTGACTTGTATCAATCGGCATTTACGTTTTTTACATATGTTTCTACCATTTGATACGTCTGCAATAAAACGATTAAATAACCTGTAAAAAGAACCGCCGGCTCAACATGATTTTCTTACAATCAGCGTTGAGCGCAAGGTAACGGAAATGCCCGCAAGGCTTCGTAAATCTTCCACAGCATCCAGCAGAAGCCGGATCGCGTTAAGCGCCATATCCCGGCTGGGGTTTTCCACCGTGGTAAGCGGAGGATACAAAAAGCTGGAATAATAAATATTATCGTAACCGATTACACCCATATCCCGCGGAATCTTGACCTTTTTTTCCTTGAGGGCCTCCATTGCGCCCCAGGCCATAAAATCGCTGCCCACGAAGGCGGCCGCAGGCTTCGGCGCGGGATCATAGCCTTCCAGCACCTGCTTCATCAGCTCATAACCAGACTCAAAGGTAAAATCTCCATGGCGGATATCGCACTGAGCCGGAGAAACACCATGACGGGCCAAGGTATCCATAAAGCCGTTAACACGGGACTGGGCGTTGCTGACCAGTCCGACAGGTCCCGCAAGACAGATAAACCGCTCATAGCCCTTTTCAACCAGATAATCTGCCACGGACGCGGCGCCGCGATAGTTGTCGGCATAGATGAAAGCAACGTTTCGATCGGTTTCCACCGGCGGGCGGTCCATGATTACCAAAGGAACTTCCACCATTTCAAACAGACGGGACAGTTCCATTCGGGGCGCAATGCTGATGATGCCATCCACATGGGCGCTGAGCATGCTATTTACGTTTTGTTCCTCTGTTTTGGCTTCGCTATCCGAATCATAAAGCATGATCTGATAGCCTCTTTCGTTGGCCTCCTTTTGAATCGTCTTGACGCTGGTTGAGAAAAAGGGGTTGACAATATCGGGCACATGGACACCGATGGTGTAGGAACGGTTGGTCTTGAGGCTTCGGGCATAGAGATTGGGGCGATAGCCCAGCTCCTCGATTGCACGGTACACTCGCTGTTCCAGCTCGGAGCTGACGTATTTCTTCTGGGTCAACACATTTGATACAGTAGCAGTTGACACTCCGGCCGATTTGGCAATATCCTTAATCGTAACGGTCACGACAGCTTCTCACCTTGTATAGTTAATCGAGTAACTGTTCACATTATAACATCCTGTTTTTCGCCTGTCAAGAGCAAGCCTACAATTTACAAAAAAAACATGTCCGAAGGAAGCTATCCTTGGACATGCTGGACGCCTGTCACTTTTTCTTAGCCGGCGCACTCTTGGGCGCGATATCGCCCACACCGCTAAGCACATAGCGGGGACGGTAGGGGAATTTGCGCATCTCATGCTCGGTGGTCACGCCGCTGAGCACCAGCACGGTGTCGATGCCGCACTCCACGCCTGCGACGATATCGGTATCCATGCGGTCGCCGATGATCGCGCACTCCTCCGGCGATACGCCCAGCAGGCTCAGGCCGTGGCGCATCATCAGGGGATTGGGCTTGCCCAGATAATAGGCCTGCCGCCCCGTAGCCAATTCGATGGGGCTCATCAGCGCCTTGCAGGCCGGAACGATGCCGCCCTCCACCGGGCCGGTCAGGTCCGGGTTGGTGCCGATGAGCTTGGCGCCGGCGCGCACCAGCTGCACGGCCCGCTCGATTTTTTCAAAGCTGTAGGCGTGCGTTTCACCCATCACGACATAGTCGGGATTGACCTCGTTCATGGTAAAGCCCGCCTCGTACAGGGCGCCCACCAGGCCGGGTTCGCCGATGACGTAGGCGCTTCCTCCGGGGCACTGCTGCTTGAGAAACGCCGCCGTGCTCAGCGCGCTGGTATAGAAGTGCTTTTCATCCACCTCCAGCCCCAGGCGCTCCAGCTTCTGCTGCAGCTCCTTGGGCGCACGCTCGCTGGAATTGGTCAGGAACAGGAACTTCTTATTCTCCCGCTTCAAAAAATCAACAAATTCCCGGACGCCGGGCAACAGCAGGTTGCCGTGATAGATCACGCCGTCCATATCGCAGATGAAGCCCTTCTTTTTCCGAAGCGCTTCCAATGTATAGGCATGTTGCTCCAGGTTGGTAACAGTCATGGACATTCACCTCATTTCTTGGTTCATTGGGGAAATGCTCCCCGCATCTAGTATATCACGTTTCCGGAAAAGATCAACCAGATGTGATATGGTCTATTTTTATTCCATTCGGAACATTTTTATGCCCGCTTTTCGCGCCGCCTTCTCCGGCATAATGTAAAACCTGGATACAAACCTTGACACCTTTCCCTTTTACGTGTTATGCTTCGTTCGTATATTCTCATTTATATTGGAGCGGCGCATTCCGCGCCGCATGGAGGGGTCTGTCATGACGGAAAATCGGGAACAACTGCGCCTGATTGCGCTGCGCATCCGTGATCTGCGCGATATCTCCGGCCTGAGCGCCCAGGAGGTCGCCAGCCGGGCCGGGATCGACGAGGACGAATACCTGGCCTATGAAACGGGCGAGCGCGATTTTTCTTTTTCCCACCTGTTCAACATCGCCGAGGTGCTGGGCGTGGACATCAGCGACCTGCTGACCGGTGAAAGCCCCAAGCTGCACGGCTACGTGCTCACACGCCGCGGCCAGGGCCTGCAGTTCAACCGCCGCCGTCAGTACGAATACCATCACCTGGCCTACAACTTCCGCGACAAGCTGGCCGAGCCCTTCATCGTAACCGTGCGCGAGGATGCGCCCGGCACCCAGAAGCAGGCCCACAGCCACGAGGGCCAGGAGTTCGACTACGTGCTGGAAGGTACCCTCAAAATCGTGCTGGGCGGCAATGAGCTGTATCTGCAGCCCGGCGACAGCCTGTACTATGATTCCAGCCTGCCCCATGTGATGTATGCCGTCGAGGGGGATTGCCGCTTCATTGCAGTAGTAATCAAAGAGGGGGCGAAGGCGTGATGAAACCGCTCTGCTATGACTATCTCAACTGCCCCACGACCTTCTCCACCTACGATGATTTCAACAAGAAGTTCCGCATCACCCGCCCGGAGAGCTTCAACTTTGCCTATGACGTGGCCGACCGTATCGCTCAGGAGGAGCCGGACCGGCTGGCCGTGCTGTGGACGGACGAAACCGGCGTCTGCATCCGTTATACCTTTGGACAGCTGAAGGAAGAGAGCGACCGCGCGGCCAACCTGTTCAAATCCCTGGGCATCCGCAAGGGCGACAAGGTGATGCTGATTCTCCGCCGCCACCTGGAATTCTGGCCCATTTTGATGGCCCTGCACAAGCTGGGCGCCGTGGGCGTGCCCGCTACCCATCTTTTGACCGAAAAGGACGTGCTCTACCGCGTGGACGCCGCGCGCATCCAGATGATCGTCATCTCCCACAAGGACGAGGGCGTGCTCAGGAGCGCGGAGGTGGCGATGCAGAAATGCGAAAGCCTCAGGCATGTGATGATCCTGCGCGGCCAGCGCGAGGGCTTCCACAGCTATGAGAAGGAAATGCCCCTGCAAAGCCCCGTGTGGGAAAAGCCCACGGGCGACGCCTATCCGCACAATCATGACCTCCTGCTGCTCTACTTCACCAGCGGCACCACCGGCATGCCCAAGATGGTCACCCACGACCATTACTACCCGCTGGGCCACATCGTGACCAGCCTGTACTGGCAGCAGTGCGAGGACGGCGGGCTGCATTTCACCATTTCGGAAACTGGCTGGGCCAAGAGCGTGTGGGGCAAGCTCTACGGCCAGTGGCTCACGGGCAGCGCGGTCTTTGTCTACGACTTTGAGCGCTTCATCGCCCGCGATATCCTCAAGCAGATGAGCACCTACGGCGTAACCACCTTCTGCGCCCCGCCCACGATGTACCGCTACATGCTGCAGGAGAACTTCGCCGGCTATGACCTGAGCCATCTGCATCACTGTGCCGTGGCGGGCGAGCCGCTCAACCCCGACATGGCCGCCGAATGGCTCAAGCGCACCGGCATCCCGCTGCTGGAAGCCTTCGGCCAGACGGAGCTGGTGGTCACGCTGGCCACCTTCCCCTTCATGAAGGTATGCCCCGGCAGCATGGGCAAGCCCAGCCCGATCTTTGACGTGGACCTGGTGGACGATCAGGGAAACTCCTGCCCGCCGGGCGTGACGGGCGAAATCGTCATTCACACCGACGATGACGCGCTGCCCATCGGCATGTTCTCCGGCTATTACGAGGACCCCGAGCTGACCAAGACCGTCTGGGACAACGGCCTGTACCATACCGGCGACGTGGCCTGGCGCGATGAATGGGGCTACTACTGGTACGTGGGCCGCGCCGACGACGTGATCAAGTCCAGCGGCTACCGCATCGGGCCCTTCGAGGTGGAAAGCGCGCTGCTGGAACACCCCGCCGTGCTGGAAACCGCCATCACCGCCGCGCCCGACGAGCTGCGCGGTCAGGTCGTCAAGGCCACCATCGTCCTCAAGCCCGGCTGGGAGGCGGGCGACGCGCTCAAGAAGGAGCTTCAGGAGCACGTCAAGCGCACCACCGCGCCCTACAAGTACCCCCGTATCATCGAATTTGTCAGCGAGCTGCCCAAGACCATCTCCGGCAAGATCCGCCGCGTGGAGCTTCGGCAGAAGGACCAGCGATAAACCAATCTGTACGAAGGAGGAGTACCCCCCGATGCTGCGAATGCTGAAGCGATGCACTGCGCTCATGCTTTTGAGCGTCCTCATGCTGGGCTGCCTGCCCCGCGCCTCGGCCAAAACCGTGGAGGAATGGCTGGAAGGCTTTGAGACGGGCGAAACGTGGTTCGGAGAGGACTTCGCCTACGACATCACCGACGAGGAGGCCTGCTGGGAGCTGCTGCAGCGGCCCATCACCGTGCTGGATGCGGGACAGCGCGAGGAGATCTATCCCCGCGTAACCCCCGGCGGCGAGAAGGTCAACGACGACAAGCTCGGCGGCTTCATCAACGGCGCCTCGGCGGCCGTGCATGTGCTGGGCGAGGACGAGGACGGCTGGACGCTCATCGAGGGCCTGGATTACTACAACCGCGTCATCCGCGGCTATGTGAAAACCAGCCTGCTCAAAACCGTCACGCCCAACGACAAGTACGGCGTGATCATCGATAAGCTCACCCAGCGGCTCTACGTCTTTATCGACGGCAAGCTCTGGTCCAGCTGCTCGGTGTCCACGGGCCTTCCCAACGACGAGCAGCCCTACAACGAAACCGCCGCCGGCGAATACCTGATCGTCAGCTGGGTGGGCGATTTCGACAGCGAGGGCATGATCTGCGCCATGGCGCTGCGCTTCAACGGCGGCGACATGATTCACGAGGTGCCCCACAATGTCAATGCCGACGGCACCAAGAGCTACAGCCGCTGGGAGGCGATGCTGGGCCAGAAAGCCAGCCACGGCTGCGTGCGCACCCAGCGCCGCGCCAACGAGGACGGCCTCAATGCCCAGTGGCTGTGGGACAACCTCAAGCGCAACACCAAAGTCCTCGTCTGGGATGACAAGGGCCGCAAGATGCCCTATCCGGACGATGACCTGGAGCTGTTCTACAACCCGGAGGGCGGTCAGTATTACCATTCGGACGCCTACTGCTCCAGCGTGCGCGACCAGTACCTGCCCATGACCGGCTTTCTCTATTCCGAGCTGGAAACCCCTGCCTACAAGGAGCTCGAGCCCTGCCTGACCTGCCAGCCGCCGCGCGCCAAGTCCGAAATCGCAAAGGAGAACCTGGAGCGCGGCGCCATCACCGAGGAGGAATACCTCGCCGCGCTCACGCCCATTCCCTATCCGGACGATTCGCTTGAGATCTATTACAATCCCGACGGCGGACAGTACTACCATTCCACGGCCAACTGCTCCAGCGTCAAGGACCGTTTTCTGCCGCTGACGGGATTCACCTACGGCGAGCTGGACACGGGCAGCTTTGCGGAACTGACCCCCTGTCCCTATTGCAATCCCGTGCAGCGCAAGGCGGAAATTGACGAGGAAAACCGGGCCATGGGCCTCACGGTTACGCCGCAGACCGCCACGGTAACCGTTTCCGGGGAGGATGAGGAGGCCGAGGCCGTACCCGTCATGGCGGACACGGATGATACCGAAGTGCATATTCAGATCGTGGACGGGCCGTAACGGCTGGAAAGGAGTGTCCTGATGAAACGTCTTTTGGCGGCGCTGCTGGCCGCAGCGGTTCTTTGTCCGCTTGCGGCTCTGGCGGCCGGAGAAAAGAATGTGGATAACCTGCCCATCGGCAACCTGGAGGGCTTTGAAAGCAGCATCACCTGGTTCGGAGAGGACTTCGCCTACGACATCACCGACGAGGAAGCCTGCTGGGAGCTGCTCCAGCGGCCCATTACCGTGCTGGATGTGAGCGAGAAAGAGGTCGTCTATCCCCGCGTGTCGCCAAACGGCGAAAAGGTCATCAACGAGTGGATGGGCGGCAGCATCAACGGGTCGCTGGCCGCCGTGCATGTGCTGGGCGAGGATGAGGACGGCTGGACGCTCATCGAGGGCATGGACTACTACGACCGCATCATCCGCGGATACGTCAAAACCAGCCTGCTCAAGACCGTGACGCCCAACAACAAGTATGGCATCATCATCGACAAGCTGACGCAGCGGCTGTATATGTTCATCGACGGCAAGCTCTGGTCCAGCTGCGCGGTATCCACCGGCCTGCCCAACGAGGACCAGCCCTACAACGAAACCGCTGCCGGCGAATACCTCATCGGCAGCTGGGTAGGCGGCTTCGACAGCGAGGGCATGTACTGCGAAATGGGCATCCGCTTCAACGGCGGCGATCTTCTCCACCAGGTGCCCTATGTGGAATTTGCCGACGGCACCAAGGATTTCAGCAAGTACGGCTCGCAGCTGGGCCGCAAGGCCAGCCACGGATGCGTGCGCGTGGCCCGCACCGCCAACGACGAGGGCCTGTGCATCAGCTGGCTGTGGGAAAACCTCAAGAAGAATACCAAAGTGGTCGTGTGGGATGACGACGGGCGGACGCTTCCCTATCCCGACGATGATCTGGAAGTCTACTACAACCCCGATGGCGGCACGAGCTATCACGCCACGGCCAACTGCCGCTCCGTGCGCGACAAGTACCTGCCCCTGACCGCCTTCACCTATGGCGAGCTGGATACGGGCGACTACGCCAGGCTGACTGCCTGCACCAACTGCATCCCGGTCAAGCGGCGCGCGAAGATTGACGAGATCAACCAGGAGCGCATCGAGCTTGGCGAAATGCTGAAAAATCCGGTCTATACCGGCGGCGCCACCACAGGCGGGGGCACACAGCCCAGCGATGCCTTGGATGCCGGCGCGGAAGCGTCCGACGGCGTGACCATCACCATCCGCTGACCAGACAAGCCGACCGCCCCGTGTCCAATGAGGACACTGGGCGGTTTTGTTATGGGGTTTCCTGTGCCAGCATCCATTCGATGAACAGGCCATAGCCCATGGTGGGATCATTGACGAACACATAAGTGCGTCCATGATGCGCGCAGGCAATCATCCCTTCGGAAGCCGGGGATAGAGGTCGATCACGATTTTGCCATCCGGGCCCTTTTCGTATTCGATGCGCCGCAGAATGGCCTTGAGCAGCGTGTTGCGCTCGTGGTTGGTCATCCGGTCATAGCTTTCCAGAAGCGCCTCGGTCTTGGGAATCAGGTTCGCGCCGCCGTTTTGTGCCGCCTGGAGCCGGTTTTCCAGCGCCTCCAGCTCCGCTCTTTTCCGCGCCAGCCCCTCAAGTGCGGAAAAGAGCTTTGCGCTGCGTTCCTGAAACACCGCCGGCGTATAGACGCCCTGTTCCACCAGGTCATGCGCGTTATCCAGCTGAAGGCTGAGCTTTTCCGCCTCGCGCGCAAGGCGGAGAAGCCGCGTCCGGCACTCTGACAGCTCCTCCTCGTATCCGGTGGCGTCGATGTGGATGCGATAGCCGGAAAGCCAGCCCCGCAGCGCCGTAACAACCTCCTGCTCCACCGCCTGATAGTCGGCGCTGGCATTATGGCAGTTCCGGCCGTTGACGCACCGCAGCCGCGCGCGGCTGTGCTGGGCGGCGGACAGGGTGGTGCGCCCCACGCGGCTGCCGCAGCGGGCGCAGAAAATCAGCCCGGCAAAGGCATTTTGCAGATGAAAGGCCTTTTTCACCCGGGCGGCGGGCTGCCGCTCGCGCCGGAGCTCCTGCACCCGCAAAAAATCCGCCTCGCTGACCAGCGGGGGATGCAGCCCATCGTAGAGCTGATAATCTTCCGTGCGCCTGACGCGCTTTTTCACCACGCCGTCCTCGACGCTTTTGACCTGGCGGCTCCATCCCCGGCGAATCTTGCCCATGTAGACCGGGTTGGCCAGGATCTGGCCGACCGTGGTGTAGCTCCACAGGCCTCCATGGCGCGTGGGGACGGACAGATCGTTCAGGGCATTGGCGATTTGCTTGGTGCCCGCCCTGCGCAGAAACAGTTCAAACATCTTTTTCACCGCCTCCGCTTCCTGCGGATGCGGCTCCAGGGTATACCCCTTTTCACCCAGCAGTTTGACCCGGCGGTAGCCATAGGGCGCGATGCTGGAGATGTATTTGCCCTCCGAGGCCGAGCTGTCCCGCCCGCGAATCAGCCGGCGGGTGATCGTCTTATACTCCCGCCGGCTCATGAACAGGCCAAATTCAAAATATTCTTCGTCAAATTCGTCGCTGGGGTCATAGACCTTGGCGGGCGTGATGATCTTGGTGCCGGAAAACTGGAATACCTGGCTGATGTAAGCCTGATCGGCGCTGTTGCCGCGCGCCAGGCGCTCCAGATCCACCACCAGCACCCCGGCGTACAGCCCGGCATTGACCTCCTCCAGCAGCTTTTGAATCTCCGGCCGGGCAGCGATGGACTCGCCGGAAACCACCTCGTAATAGGTTTTGGTCACGCGGTAGCCGCGTTCCTCTGCCAGGCGGTCCAGGATGGCCTCATGCCGCCTGAGCGTTTCCTCCACGCTCATTTCCGCATAATCCCGGTCGAAGCGGGATTTTCTGAGGTACTTTGCGTACTGCTCCATGACGCTTCCCGCCACGGGCCTCAGCGCATCTCCGCGGCACGCCGCCGGTAGGCGTCGGTCACGATTTTGTTCAGCCTGGGCAGCCAGGCTTCCGGTTCGCTCTCGCAATATTCGTCGTGAATGCGCACCAAAGAGCGCTTGCCCTCCGTCTCGGATGCGATCATCTCTCCTTCACCCCCGCAGGGCTTAGTATGGTCTCCGGCATGGAAAGTATGCCCTTTTGTAAAACAAAAGGGCCGTTTGCTTTCGGAAAAAGCAAACGGCCCGCGGCGCGCTTTCACTGGAAGATGCGCACCACGTCCTTGAAGGTGAAAAACACCATAAACCCGAGCAAAAACACATAGCCGCCCAGATGGATCATGGCTTCGATCTTCTGGTCTACGGGCTTGCGGCGCACGGCCTCGATGAGCATGAAGATCAGCCGCGAGCCGTCCAGACCCGGAATGGGAATGAGGTTGACCAGTCCGAGGTTGATGGAAATCATCACCGTCAGATACAGGAAGATTTCCATGCCGCCCTGCTGGGTCTGTTCGGCGACCAGCTGCACCACGCCTACCGGGCCGCTTGTCTCATTGAGGCCCTCGCCGGTGGTGAAGAGCTTGCCCAATGCCGAGATGATGGCCGTGGAGGCATCCACGCAGGTATCCCACGCGGCGGGGATCACCTGACCCGCGGGCAGCGGCTCATAGCCCTGCTGGATCATGATGCCGATGAGCCAGCGCTCCTCGGTTTCGTCATAGCGCGGCGTGATGGTGAGGGTCTTTTCCTCGCCGTCCCGCAGCACGGTGATGTCAATATCCGATCCCGCGCCCAGGCTTCCAATGGCGTCGCTCACATCCGTCACGGTCCGGCCGGTCATCTCCTGGCCGCCCACGCTGACGAACACGTCGCCCGCCGTCAGGCCGCTTTCCGCGGCAGGCGAGCCCTCGGTCACGCTGGCCACAAACGGCGTGGCGATGGTCACGCCATACGCGGCCATCAGGACAATGGCCACCACAAAGGCCAGCACCATATTCATCAGCGGACCCGACGCCACGGAAATCATGCGCTTCCATACGGGCGCATTGTTGTAGTTGCGGGGGTCATCCTTCTTTTCGCCGTTGGGGTCGTCGTCGGTATCGCCATAGAACATGCAGTAGCCGCCCAGGGGAATCGGACGAATGGAAAACACGGTTTCGTGCTTCTTGCTTCTCCACTGAACGAGCTTGGGGCCGAAGCCGATGGAGTATTCCTTCACGGGAATCCCGCATAGCCGGGCGGCTGCGAAGTGTCCGAACTCATGGACCGTGATCAGCACGCCCAGCAGAACGATGGCAAGCAGAATATACAACAATACAATCAAAATCCTTTCTTGGGAGGGGATCAGCCTAGCTTATGCAGAACCTTCCGCGCCGTATCACGCGCAAGGCGGTCGGCTTCCATCACCTGCTCCAGCGAGGCGGCCGGCAAATGGCCGACCCGCGCGAGCGTTTCCTCCACAGTATCGAAGATTCGACCGATGCGCATGGGTTCCTCCCCGCCGGATTGTAACAATTCGCCTACGGCCACCTCGTTGGCCGCATTGAGCACACAGCCGGCCGCACCGCCCGCGCGCAGGCATTCGCGCGCCAGGCGGATGGAGGGAAAACGCTCCTCGTCCGGGCGCTCAAAGGTCAGGCTGCCCAGGGAAAACAGGTCCAGCCGGCTGCCGCCGGTGGGCAGGCGGTCGGGATAGGCCATGGCATAGAGGATGGGCAGGCGCATATCCGGCGTGCCCAGCTGGGCAATCAGCGCGCCATCGGCAAATTCCACACCGCTGTGGATGACGCTCTGGGGATGAACCACCACTTCGATCTGCTCCGGGCGTGCGTCAAAGAGCCATTTGGCCTCGATCATCTCCAGCGCCTTGTTGAACAGCGTGGCCGAATCAATGGTGATCTTCTGGCCCATGACCCAGTTGGGGTGCTTGAGGGCCTGCTCCTTTGTGGCCGCCCGGATGGCGTCCTTGCCCAAGGTGCGGAACGGCCCGCCCGAGCAGGTCAGGATGATGCGGGAGTACGGATTTCCGCCCGCACCCTGAAGGCATTGAAAGATGGCGCTGTGCTCGCTGTCCACGGGCAGAAGCGCGTGTTCGCCCACCCGCCGCGCGGCTTCCATCACCAGATGGCCGCCCGCCACCAGCGCCTCCTTGTTGGCCAGCAGCACGCGCCGGCCGCCTTCAAGCGCCGTGAGCACGCTTTTCAGGCCTACCATGCCCACCACGCTGACCAGCACGTCGTCCACATCGGACTGGGCAGCCAGCGTAAGCGCCTCCGGACCAAAGACCCATTCGCAGAATCGCAGGTCCGCGGGAATCTCCTCTTTGGGAATGGGACATACCAGCCCGGCCAGCCGCGGCCGAAACGCGCGCACCTGCTCAAAGAGCTTTTCCCGGCTGGAATGCGCGGTAAGCGCGGCCACCTCGAAACGGTCGGGATGCAGCGCAGCCACCTTGAGCGCCTGCGTGCCGATGCTGCCCGTGGAACCCAGTATAGCCAAACGGCGCTTTTTCATGTGCCAGGACCTCTTTTCTCAAATGGAAGCCAGCAAAATCACACGATAGGAATAGACGATGATGGCGGTAAACACGATGCTGTCCAGCCGGTCCAGCATGCCGCCATGACCGGGGAAGATATGGCCGAAATCCTTGATCCTGCAATGGCGCTTGACCATGCTGGCAAACAGGTCGCCCATCTGCCCGGCAATACCGCCGAACAGGCCGCACAGCATATCTCCCCAGATGGGCGGAAAGCCCGTAAAATCTGGAAAGCACAGCGTAAAGACCCTTCCTGCGATCACCGCGCACAAAATGCTGCCCACCAGCCCGCCCGCGGCTCCGGCCACGGTTTTGTTGGGGCTGATATGCGGGCACAGCTTGGGCCCGCCGATGGCGCTGCCCACAAAGTAGGCAAAGGTATCGCCGCCCACGGCGATGGCAAACACCAGCACCAGCAAAAGCGCCTGCAGGCTGCGCGGCTCGGTATCCAGAATGCCAAACAGACACATGCCCGGCAGCACCACCGTCAGCATGGGAAGCTCGCTCATGCAGATGTCCACCAGGTCCGGGTCCTCGCGCCGCATCACCACCAGCAGCACCGCAAAGGACAGAAGCGCCAGAATGGGAATGATCACCAGCGAGGAATAGCACATCATCAGCGGCACGGAGATGGCCAGCCCGGCGAAGCTGGTCCACCACACGGGATGATGTCCCCCGCGGCTGAGGGCGGTGAGCTCCTCATGCAGAGCCAAAGAAAGGCACAAAAACGCCACCACGGCAAACAGCCAGCTTCCCACAAAGAGCACGCAGGCCAGCAGCGCCACCAGCACCGCACCCGTAATGCAGCGCTGGATCATGGCGGATGTTTTTTTCTGCGGATTGCTTTCGCTCATGGTGCCTCCTTGGATGCGTTCATTCCTCCCGCTTGCCGAAGCGGCGCTTCCTGCCCTGGAACTGGGCGATGCAGCGGTGATATTCCTCAACGGTGAAATCCGGCCAGAGTACGGTGGGGAAGATAAACTCGGCATAGGCGCACTGATAGAGCAGGAAATTGCTCAGGCGCATCTCCCCGCTGGTACGGATCAGGAGATCCACATCCGGCAAATCATGGGTGTACAGCCTGTCCGAAAGCGCCTTTTCATCCACCTGGGAAAGGTCCAGCGTTCCGGCCTGCACCTCCTGGGCAATCAGCCGGGCGGCGCGCGCCAGCTCGGCCCGCGCGCCGTAATTGATGGCGATATTGAGCCTAAGGCCCGTGTTGTCCAGCGTGCGGCGCTCCGCTTCCCGCAGCACGTCGCGCTGTCGGGGCGGAAGGGCTTCCTTGTCACCCAAAATGGTGATGCGCACATTCTTCTCATCCAGCTCGTCGATTTCACTGGCAAAAAAGTCCAGAATCAGCTGCATCAGCGCCTCCACCTCGGCGGCGGGACGCGCCCAGTTCTCCGTGGAAAAGGCATAGAGCGACAGGGCTTCAATCCCGATATCGCTGGAAGAACGGATGATCTCGCGCAGCGTTTCGGTGCCCGTGCGGTGGCCCAGCGCCACTTTTACCTTATGCTGCTTGGCCCAGCGGCCGTTTCCGTCCATGATGATGGCCACATGCCTGGGCAGGCGGCTAAGGTCGATCTCCGCGTAGAGCGGTACGGTCATGACTGGCTCCTTTCCCGGGGCACGCCCGTTAAAAAGCGTGAAACGATGAGCGTGCGCCCATCGTCCTCCACGGCCACCACGCGGGTGGACGCATAGCCCTGCGCCTCACCCTCCGGGGTGCGCAGCGCGTCCGCAGGCGATGGGTTGCGGCGCGGCGGCGCGGCGGTCGCCTTGACCTGAACCTCCGTGATCCCGCTGGCCCTGAGAATGGCCAGCGCCGACTCGGCAGGAAGTCCCAGCAGGTGCTCAAAGGTCTGCTGCATCCACAACCCCCCAAAACAGCGGCCGCCGCACATGGCGGCGCAGCTCGAAATGCTCCTGATATTGTACTATGGAATAAAAAGGGCTGTCAAGGTGGGTGAAATTCTGACCAGATAGACACCAATACGGACCGCACCTTGGGGTGCGGTCCGTCAGCTTGTCGAAAAAGTCCGCCTGCGGCGGCCTTTTCCGCCAGAAGCTTAAGAAATGTTTGCGCCCAGGGGCGCAAACTCCCCGCCCGCCCGGCAAAGCCGGGCGATACGAATTCACTTTGGAGGAACTG
>DVIV01000066.1 GCA_018710985.1 Candidatus Limiplasma pullicola | reverse complement strand
CGCTCTCTCCTGACTCTTTCTTTTGTGTTTCCCGCTCTTTTCTCTTTCTGCTCCTATATTTATATATTCGACATGCTTGTTCGTTTTTCCTTATGAAAAATGACCGTTGACTTGGCTTTGTCAACGGTCTGAGGCGTTCCATAAGGAACGCCTCTTTTCTCCTTCTGGCTTACAGGATGTACTCGTCCTTGCTGGCGGGACGGCCCTTCATCTCCTCCGCCTTCCTGAGGTACTTTTCGTTCTGGTTGCCCAGCACCGCATAGCTGGCGATCTTGCTCTCCTCCACGCCCGGCTGGTTGAACGCGTCGATGTCCAGCAGCTCGCCCGCATAGGCGGTGGTCATCTCGAAGAAGAACAGCAGCTGGCCGATGGTGTAGGCGTTGACCTCCGGGAGCACGATGGTCTGGTTCATGCGGCCGGAACGGTACAGCGCGTATTCCGTACCGCGGCGCTCGGCGTCGATGAGAGCGTTGAGCGTCTTTCCGCCCAGGAAGGCCACGTCGGGGAACTGCTCGCAGCCATGGGAAATCTCGGTTACGGTGCGGAACTGACCCACCTTGAGGAAGGTAATCACCTTGTCGTAAGGGCCTTCGGTGTAAAGCTGGAGCTGACTGTGCTGGTCGGTCACGCCCAGGGCCTTGGCCGGGGTCTGGCCCACGTTGACGGCCATGCCCTTGCGGGTCACGTTCTTGCCCAGGCTCTCGGCCCACAGCTGGCAGAACCAGTCGGCCATGTACTTGAGGCTGTCGGCGTAGGGCATGACCACCTGTACATTGACATCCATCTCCTGCATGGCGATGTATTGCAGCACCGCCTCCAGAAGCGCGGGGTTTTGCCACACGTCGTCGGTCTTGCAGCGCTCGTCCATGGCCGCGGCGCCCGCGAGCATTTCGCGGATGTCGATGCCGCATACGGCGGCGGGCAGCAGACCCACGGGGCACAGCTCGCTGAAGCGACCGCCCACGCTGGCGGGGATATGGAACAGCTCAAAGCCGTTTTCCTTGGCCAGCTTGATCAGGTTGCCCTTTTCGCGGTCGGTGGTGGCGATGATATGCTCAGCCCAGCCCTCGCCCACTTCCTTCTTGAGCAGCTCGGAGATGATGAGGTACTGGCTCATGGTTTCCGCCGTCGCGCCGGACTTGGTGATGACGTTGAAGCAGGTCTTCTTGACGTCGATCACGTCCAGCAGCGCCGCCATGCGTTCGGGGTCGATGTTGTCCTCGACATAGAGGCGGGGGCCGCCGCGCTTTTCGGCGGGCAGCTCGTTGTAATGCAGGTGGTTGAGCGCCTGCTGGATGGCGATGGGACCCAGCGCGCTTCCGCCGATGCCCAGCACCACAAAGGTATCAAACTGCTCACGCACGCTTTTCGCCACGCGCTCGATATGGCTGACGATTTCCTCCTGGTCATAGGGCAGCTGCATCCAGCCCAGCCAGCCGGTGCCGCGGTTTTTCTGCACATTGTGCTGGGCGGCGCTCGCCGCCTCCTTCATGCCGTCCACCTGGCAGGGATCAATGCCGTATTGGAAGCCGATGACGTCGCTCATCATATGGTTAACGTCCAAAACGATAGGTTCATGAAGCATCTTGCCCATTTGTCCTCATCCTTTCCCATTTCATCTGGTTCTCTAAACAGTATACCACAAAATGGCCTCCTTGGAAAAGGGCTTTTTGAGACCGGCGGTTTTTCCGCCGCCCGGTCTTGCGAAAAGCGTACAAATTGTGATATAATGTCGAAAATGTTTAGAAGTCGGGGTGGCGCTACATGCAGACGGTTTTACCGGTGCTGGCGGTAGCAGTTTTGGTCGGATTTGCCATCGCACTCATGGTTCGCGACAGGCAACAGCAAAAGCGGCTGCGGCTGCGCGTGCAGAAGCTGTATGCTTCTCAGCTCTTTGAGGATATGCTGCCGTTGCTTCAGGCCTGCCGCAAGCGTTCTCTGGAACAGCTGATCGTGGATAAAACCGGCGTGGTGATGCGCTATCTGCACTTTGCCGGCAACGAATCCGCTTTTCTGATGCGCCCCAACGGCTACCGCTACCTCTCGCCCGAGCAGCAGGAGGCCCTGCGCGCGGTGCTGGAGGAATGCCTGCCCAAGCTGCGGGATTCGCAGCTCTATCACGTGAGCCGTCAGCGTATCCGCCTGCTCAACGGCCAGGTGGAATACGCCTACCGCTACACCATTTCCAACGCCTACAAGGCACGCCTGTCCCGCGCGCCCTACTACGACGGCACGCTTCAGACCCGCTCATGGTAACAGGCGGCCCGCCTTGATGGGGGTTTCCAGGCGGCTTTCCACATACCGGCGCAGCATGTCAAACAGCATGCCTGCGCCGGTGTTTTTTTGCGGCGTCAGGCCCTCCCGGATGGTCCGGCTCATCCAGACGATCTGTTCGTGCGTGACGGGAAACGTGGCGCGGGAGGCACAGGCCGGGCAGCACAGGCCGCCCGCCGAGATGTCCATATGCCCGCCCCCGCTTACGTCCAGCGGGGTGCGGCAGTGCGCGCAGCGGCTCAGCCGCGGGCGGTAGCCCGTCGCATCGGCAAAGAGCAGCACAAAGGCCGTGGTGGTTTCCAGCGGGTCCGCGTCCCCGTCATAGGACAAATAGTACAGCCCCTTGAGCAGCAGGGCGTACAGGTCCTCCGCGGGCTGGCCCGGCTGAACCGCCGCCGCGCACAGCCCGGCCATGTAGCTGGCGCAGGTCAGCCGGTAGGGGTCCAGCCGAAGCGGATAAAAGGTATCCTGCAGGGCGCAGGAGGTCAGCACCGCGCGCTCGTTTTTCAAAAACAGCACAAACTCGCCGCTCACGAACAGCTCGCTGGCGGGCATCAGCGGGCTTTTGGGCCGGCGGCACCCCCGCGAAAGCAGGTCCACCCTGCCCAGCCGCGGGCTGAGCAGCGTCAGCATGCGGTCATGGTCGCGGTAGTTGGCAAAGCGCAGCACGATGCCGGGCGTGGTGATGGCAGGCATCTGGCCCCCTCCTTTCCTGTGGGTACGCAAAAGCCCCCTCGCGCCGTCAGGCAACTCGAGGGGGCATAAAAGTGCGCGAAACTCAGCCCTTCACGGTTTCCACCAGCTTGGTGAAAGCGGCGGGATCGTTCACGGCGATATCAGCCAGCATCTTGCGGTTGATGGTGATATTGCGCTGCTTGAGGCCGTTCATCAGAACGGAATAGCTGATGCCGTTCATGCGGGCGGCGGCGTTGATGCGGGTAATCCACAGGCGGCGGAAATCGCGCTTGCGCATCTTGCGGCCTTCATAGGCATAGCGCAGGCTGCGGCGCACCTGCTCGCTGGCGGCGCGGTACTGCTTGGACTTGGCGCCATAGTAACCCTTGGCCAGCTTGAGCATCTTGCGGCGCTTCTTGTGGGCGTTTACAGCTCCTTTAATACGTGCCATTTTTTTATCCTCCTTGAATCGTTAGCAAAGCTTATTTGTAGGGCAGCAGCTTGCGGATGGTGCGCGCCTCGGCCGCATTGTCCACAACGCCGTCCGCGCGCAGGTGGCGGGTGCGCTTGGTGGTCTTCAAATGCACCTGATGGTTGGCGTTCATCTGCTTATGCGTCACTTTGCCGTTCTTCGTGAAGGAAAAACGCTTGGCTGCGCCACGATGGGATTTCTGCTTGGGCATAGGGGTTGTCCTCCTTCCGTGTGCTATCCGTACCCGCCCGCGGGGAAATGTGCACCCGCGGGCGCGGGATGGCCGTTTGTCAGGTCAAATCATGTTTTCGCTTTCGCGCTTGACCTTTTTCTTGGGCTGGGGCTTGAGCTCGCGCTTTTCAGCCTCGCTCGCCTTGGCCGCCTGTGTGGCGGCGTGCTTTTCCTTGCGCTGCTGGCTCTTTTCCGCAAAGCTCTTCTTTTCGGCCTTCGGCGCAAGAATCATGATCATGTGGCGGCCTTCCAGCATGGGACGGCGCTCGACGGTGCCGTATTCCTCGATGCGGGCGGCAAAATCCTGCATGATCTTCAGGCCGATGTCCGCGTGCGCGATCTGGCGGCCCCTGAAGCGGATGCTCACCTTCACCTTGTCGCCATCCTGAAGGAATTTGACGGCGTTTTTGAACTTGGTCTGCACGTCGTTTTCCTCGATGGTGGCGGAAAGCTGCACTTCCTTGAGGGTGACGATGCGCTGGTTCTTGCGCAGCTCGCGTTCGCGCTTGGACTGCTCGTAGCGGTGCTTGTCGTAGTCCATCAGCTTGCACACGGGCGGCTGAGCGCCCGGCACAATCTTGACCAGGTCAAGATTCTGCTGCTCGGCGAGCTGCAGGGCGGCCTGGATGGGCATGACGCCCAGCTGCGTGCCGTCGGTGGCGACCACGCGCACCTCCCTGTCGCGGATCTCTTCGTTGATCATCGGCTCGTTGATATCCATACACCTCCAAAAAATCGAACGGTTGCGTTTTCCGTGCCGCGCACAAAAAAACGCCGGGCATACCAGCCCGCCGTATCACGACCCCACCATGGACTTACGTGCCATGACCGGCGCAAGATGTTCGCGCGGTGAGAAGCGGGCGGCTTCTGCTTACGGCAAATAGTATAGCACGCCCCGGGCGGCTTGTCAACGAATTTTCTCGAACTTCGCAAATTTACAATTCATTCACACCCACATGCCCGGCGCATGGTATGATAAGGCGAGGCGGATTTTCCGCCGATCAAGCAGACGGGAGGGCATGCGCCCTTGATTGAGATTCAAAACGTATCCAAGCGCTACGGAAGCGTGCGGGCGCTGGAGGATGTGAGCCTGCGCATGGAAGGCAGCGGCGTTTTGGGGCTGCTGGGGCAGAACGGCGCGGGCAAGACCACGCTGATCAACATTCTGACCGGCTATCTGGCGCCCACCTCCGGCCGGGCGCTCCTGGACGGGCACGACCCGCTGATGGAGCCGGCCGAGGCCAAGCGCCGCCTGGGCTACCTGCCGGAGCAGCCGCCCCTGTACGACGAGATGACCGTGCGCGAATACCTGCGCTTTGTGGCCGCGCTCAAAGGCGTCACCTCCCGTGCCATTGGCGCGCACGTGGACGAGGTGATGGAGCTGACGGGCCTGACCTCCATGCGCAATCGCCTGCTGGGCCATCTGAGCAAGGGGTTCCGCCAGCGCGCGGGCATGGCGCAGGCCCTGTGCGGGGACCCGGACGTGCTGGTGCTGGACGAGCCCACCGTGGGGCTGGACCCCCGGCAGATCACCGAGATCCGCGCGCTGATCCACACCCTGGGAAGGGACCATACCATCCTGTTTTCCTCGCACATTCTGAGCGAGGTGCAGCAGCTGTGCGACCATGTGGTGATTCTGGATCACGGGCAGGTCAAGCTGGACGCCTCCCTGGCGCAGCTCAGCGCGCCGGAGGACGTGACGGTGCTGCTGACCGTGGACGCGCCGGAAGCGGCTGTCCTGGGCCGGCTTCGGCAGCTGGAGGGCGTGCGCCGCGCGACGGTGCAGCCATGCGCGCAGAGCGGTCGCACGAGCGTACAGCTGCAGTTTCACCGCGAGATGGAGCCGGAGCGGCGGCTGTTTGCGCTGCTCAGCGGGATGAACATTCCCATCCTGCACCTTTCGCGTGTGGGCGACAGCCTGGAGCAGGTGTTCCTGAACGTGATTTCGCAATAGGAAAGGAGCCTTTCCGTGGCCACCATCTTTAAGCGCGACTTTCTCGCCTATTTCCGCACGCCGGTGGGCTATGTGTTCATGGGCGTGTTTCTCACGCTCTCCGGCCTGATCTTTTACCTTTATAACCTGCAAAACCTCTCCGGCGACCTTTTGACCTTCCTTTCGCAGCTGACGCTGCTGGTGATGCTGCTTTCGCCGCTTTTGACCATGCGCCTGATCTGCGAGGACCGGCAAAAGCGCACCGATCAGCTGGTCTTTACCAGCCCCGCGGGCCTTGGCAGCGTGGTGCTGGGGAAGTACCTGGCCGCCGCGTGCGTAATGCTGGTCACGGTGCTTTTGACCAACATCTATACGCTGGTGATCGCGCTAGGCGGCACGGTGTACGCGGGCGAATGGTTCGTGGGATACACGGGCTTCCTTTTGCAGAGCCTGTCGTTTCTCGCGCTGGACCTGTTTGTCACCTGCTTTGCCAAGAATCAGATGACCGGCGCGCTGGCGGCCTTCGGGGCCAACTTCGTGCTGTGGATGGCCGATCTGCTGGCCAACAGCCTCACCATCGGCTGGCTGGCGGACGCGCTCAACTTCCTGAGCCTCTACGACCGCTATGAGCCCTTCCGGCTGGGCCAGTTCAGCTATGCGGCCGCGCTGTTTTTTCTGACGTTCATCGCGGCATGCCTGGTGTGCGCCACGCGCGTTCTGGATGCGCGGCGCTTTTCGGAGGGGGGCGCAGCATGAAAAAGCGGATTTCCTCTCTGTTCCTTCGTTTCCGCCAGCCCAAGTGGCGCCATGGCAAGCTGGGCGCGCTGCTGGTGGCCGGCTTCCTGACCATCTGCGTGCTGGTGAATGTCTTTGTCCAGGCGCTGGAGGATGAATACGGCTGGCGGGCGGATCTGAGCTTCAACGCCTACGCCACCACCGGCGAGGAAACCAGCGCCGTGCTGGACCGCCTGGAAAACGATGTGGACCTCTACCTGCTCTACCAGAGCGGGGCGGAGGATACCCAGCTGTTCCAGCTGCTCAACCGCTACGCCGTGCTCAGCGACCGCATCTCCGTCAAGGAAACCGACATTGCGCAGAATCCCGGCATTCTCACGCGCTTTCCCGGCGATACGGACAAGACCGCCCAGGCCGACAGCGTCATCGTCAGCTGCGACGCCACGGGACGGTACAAGATCCTGGACTATACCGACTTTCTGACCCAGGGGTACGATATCGAGTCCGGCTCCTTCCAGCCGGAGGGCCTGTCCTACGAAAAATCCCTGACGGAGGCCATCGCTTCCGTCGCGCAGACGGATCCGCCGACGGTGGGCGTTGTGCAGGGGCACGGCGAGCTCACCCCGGACGCGCTGGAGCTGCTGCTGTCCTTTTCGGAGAGCAACGGTTACGACCATGTGACCGTCGATCTCTCCGCCGAGGATGCTCTTTCGAACGTGGCCCTGCTGCTCATCGCCTCGCCGCAGAAGGACTTCAGCGACGCGGAGCTTGAGAAGATCAACGAATTTGCCAAGGAGGGCGGCAGCCTGTTTATCACCCGCGACTACACCGATCCGCTCGACAGCATGCCCAACTACCTCTCCCTGCTGCGCAGCTACGGCGTTACCCCGCTCTCCGGCATCGTGGTGGACCCCGGCGCCTATCACGAAAATCCGCTGGCCATCGTGCCCTATATGGAGGAGCTGGACATGACGCAGGCGCTGATTTCCGGCGGCATGGACGTGCTGCTCATGCCCGCCGCCTGCGCCTTTGAAACGCCCGGCGAACCGGATCACAGCCTGACGACCGGCACCGTGCTCAAAACCAGCGAACAGGCCTACCTGCGCGATCTGTCCGACGGCAACGACAGCGTGGAGATGCAGCCGGGAGACCGCTCCGGCGAATTGAGCGTGGCGCTCTACGCCCACCGCATGCACGCCAACGGCAATATCAGCCGTCTTTTCATCGCGGGCAGCAGCGGGTTGTTCACCGAGGAATACGTCTATCAGCGCACCTATGTGCAGCAGTTCGTGGTCATGCTCATGGGACAGCTGCTCTCGGACAAGATCGTCACGCTGGACATCATGGCCTCGGCGGCGGTACGGCCCGCGCTGACCGTGGGCAGCCAGACGATGGGGGTCGCGCTGATCATCGCCGTGCCGCTGCTGGTGCTGACGGCAGGCCTGTGCGTGCTCCTGCCCCGCCGCAACCGCTGACAAGGAGGCATCCCATGCAGCATCCCCTCAAAAAACGCCCAAAGCGCCGCCCCCGTCCCCACCTGCTGCTGATTTTGACAGGCGCGGGCGTGGCGCTTGCCGCCGCTGCGCTTTTCTTCCTGCTTCCCGCCATCAAGGAGCGCTTTCCCGCGACCGCGGCCCTGCCCATTGAGACGGGACCGGAGTCGCGCATCCTTTACCTGGGCGATTCTTCCCAGCTGGAGAGCATCGCCGTTTCCCAGACGGACGGGGATAGCTATACCCTGCGCATGCAGGACGGACATCTTGTGCTGGAACGCGGCGACCAGTGGCTGACCGTGAGCGACTATCAGGAAGAGAGCATGCTCAAGGCCGTCACCCAGCTGGTAATGCCCGGCGTCGTGGCCGAAGAGGAGGCCGAGGTGGCTGACCATCTGGCGGATATGGGGCTGGACACGCCCCGCGCCACGGCGCTGGTGCGCTATCAGGACGGCACGGAGATGACGCTGGAACTGGGCGGCGACGTACCCACCACCAGCTATGCCTATTTCCGCTGGTCCGGCGACGACGGCGTGTATATGTGCGATTCCGGGCTCACCGACGCGCTGCTCACCACCGCCACACGGCTTTTGCCCGTAGAGCAACCCCCGCTTTCCAAGGATCTCATCGACCAGATCACCCTTTCCCGTCCTGATGGGGATACCGCCGTTTTGCTTTCCAACGACGGAGAGGGCCACTATACGGGCCTTCTGGTGGAGCCCTATCAGTATCCCGTGGATTCGGAGCAGGCCGAGGCGCTGCTCACCGCGCTGTCCTCCTTCCGCCTGGGCACGCGCGAGGCCGAGGCCAACGCCGAAACCCGCGCCCAGTACGGTCTGGATGATCCGGAGCTGACCCTCTGGCTGCACCAGGCGGCGGGAACCGTCAGCACCGTGGACGAAAACGGCCAGCTGACCGTCGTGGATGTTGAGGAACAGGCCGTCCGGCTGGTCATCGGGCGCGCCGAAGGCGACTTTTTCTACACCTGCGAATATGCGGGCGACTGCTATCTGGTCAGCCGCTTTCTGCTGGAAACGGTGCTGGCTGCCAGCGCCGATACGCTGGTGGCGCGCCAGCCTGCCGACCTGGGCGGGGCGGCGCTCAGCGACATCCTGATTGAGGCTCCGCAGGGGGACCTTCACGTAACCGCCAAATATACCGAACGCGTGCTGCCCAACAACGATATTGAAACCGACGCCGACGGCAACATCGTCTATGATACCGCCGTCACCCTCAACGGCGAGGAAGCCGACGCGGAGCTGCTCACCACCCTGACCACGCGCCTTAACGCCCTCACCATATCGGGCGACCTGACAGACGCCTGGACCGTGCCCGAAGGGGAGACGCCGCGCTGGCGCATCGTGCTGACCACGGTGGGCGGCTCCACGCGCGAGCTCGCCGCCTACCGGCTGGACGCTTTTTCCGACGCGCTGGCGGTGGACGGAGTCGCCATCCATTACGCGCATGAGGAAGCCATCGATCTCATCCTCGCGGATCTGCTGGGCTAGCGCGTTCGTCCGCCTCCAGCACCACCACGATCACGTTGAGCAGCACCGGTCCGGCCAGCAGGCCCAGAAAACCCAGCAGCCGGTACCCCGCGTACATGGCTGCCATCGTCGCCAGCGGGTACAGGCCCAGATTGTGCCCCACGATGCGCGGCTCCAGCACCTGTCGGATGACCACCGTGCCCACATACAGACAGGCCGCCAGCACGCCCAGGCCCGCGTCGCCCGCCACGAAGGCGGCGATGCTCCATGGAATCAGAAACAGCCCGGCCCCCAGCACCGGCAGCGCGTCCGCCACGCCGATGCCCAGGCCGATCAGCAGCCCGTAGCGCACGCGAAAGACGCCCAGCGCGATCATCAGAAACAGCGTGACGGCCAGCGACACCATCAGCTGGCTCCGTATCTGCAGAAGCACGGCCCGCCAGAGCCGGGCGCTCACCAGCTTTCCGCGCCTCATCAGCCCGCCGGGAAACGTCCGGTGAAAAAAGGCCGCGATGCGCGCCCGGTCGGCGGTCATATAGTAGGTGCCCATCACCAGTAGCACCGCGCCGAGCAGCGCATGCGGGATGGAAGCCGCCGTGCTGAACGCCCCGCTGGTCAGCGCGGCCGACAGCGACGCCGCCCAGCCCACGGCGCTCTGCGCCAGAGAGGTGAGCGCGTTGTCCAGCACATCGGGCAGCAGGTCGGGCAGCGCCGCGCGCACCTGATGGTACAGCCCGCGCAGCCAGGGCACGGCCGCCTCTCCCACCCAGGCGGCGGCCTGCGGCAGCGCGCGTACCAATTCGCGCGTAAGGCGCGTGATCAGCACGGTCGCCAGCGCGCCCGCCACGCCGAAAAGCAGCAGCACCCCCAGCGCGGCGGCGGCTTTTCTTCCCAGACGAATACGGCCCTTCGTCACGACCCGGACGAAGGGCTCCAGCATGCGTGAAAACACAAAGGCCAGCGCAAATGGCCAGCAATAGGGCAGAAGGACCAGCGCCAGCGCCATCGCCGCCAGGGTGAGGGCTACCAGCGCCGCCTTGCGCAAAAGGCCGTTCAGCCGGCGGTCCATCGTCTGCAGCCGGCGGGAAAGGGGTTGCTCCATAGGCGTCCTTCCCGGCCGCCTTTCAGCCGCCTGCCTGCCCGGTCCCGTCCCGATGCAGGAAGCAGCCGGGCTCATGGTCGTTGACCACGCCGACGGCCTGCAAATAGCTGTACACCGTTACCGAGCCCATGTAGCGCATGCCGCGCCGTTTCAGGTCGCGGCTGATGGCGTCGCTGAGCGGCGAGGTCGTTCGCACCTCGTCGCCTGAGGGCTGCGGCTCATCGCCGGCAAAGCTGTACAGATAGTTTGCGAAGCTGCCGAACTGGCGCTGAATCTCCAGAAAGCAGCGCGCGTTGACCACCGCCGCCTCGATCTTGCGGCGGCAGCGCACGATGCCCGCGTCCCCCAGCAGCCTTGCAATCTTAGCTTCGTCATACGCCGCAATTTTATGCGGGTCAAAGCCGTCGAATGCCCGGCGGAAGTTCTCCCGCTTGCTGAGGATCACATGCCAGGAAAGCCCCGCCTGAAACGCCTCCAGCAATAGCATCTCATACAGCCGCCCGTCGTCACGCGCGGGCACGCCCCACTCCGTATCGTGATACGCCTGCATCAGCGGGCCTTTGGCCCACGCGCAGCGCGGTTTATCCTGCCGCATGCTTTTCCTCTCCTTCATCTCTGTGCCAGCGCCGCGTCATGCACAGGGCAATGGTTTCCGCATCCCGCGCGATTCCGTCAAACAGGTGCGCCTTCACCGCGCCGGCCAGCACCACCATCATGATGGGGCCCAGAATGAGTCCCGCCACGCCGCCCAGCCGCATGCCCACGAACATGCCGATCAGCGACGCCAGGGGCGACACGCCCAGGTTGGTGCCCAGGAGCGCCGGTTCCGTGACGCGGCGCAGCAGTGAATAGCCCACATACAGTCCCAGGACCAGCCAGCCGTTATGCGGTGCGCCCACCAAAAAGCACACCAGCCCCCAGGGGATGTACATAACGCCGCAGCCGAACTGGGGAATCAGTTCCAGAAGCGCCGCCGCAAAGCCGATGAGAAACGCGTATTCAAAGCCCGCCGCCTGGAAGAACACCCAGGAGATCAGCAGCGCCAGCAGCGAAAAGAGCAGTTGCACCCTGATATAACCCGCCAGCCCCTCCCCCGCCGACTGGCGGAGCAGCCGAATGGAGCGTTCGCCGCCGAAGAGCCGCCGTCCAGCCAGGAACTCACGCCATTTTTCGTAACGGTTGGTGATGAAGATCACGGCCAGCAGCAGAAAATTGGCGTACACAAAGGCATACGGCAGGCCGGCAACCACCGAAAGCGCGCCGTTTACCACGCTCCCCGCAAACTGCATGCCCGCGTCCGACAGCGACTGAAACGCGCTGTTCAGCGATGTACGAAGCGTGCTTCCAATGGCGCTTGGCAGGTTCTGAGCCATGCTCAGCAAGCGGTCGGATGCGATGCGCAGCATATCCACCACGCCCGTGACCACGCCCGGCGTGGCCACCGTAAGCTGTACCACCACAAACGAGCAGATCCAGTACGCCAGCCACATGGCCGCCAGCACCGCCAGCGCCACCCACAGGCCCACCGCCAGCCCGCGCCGCATATGCGTTTTTTCCTGCGTCAGGGCGATCAGCGGCCTGAGCAGCGCCGCCACCGCCAGCCCGATCAGAAAGGGCGAAAGCAGGTCCCACAGCACCGGCAGCAGCACCGTCAGAAACACCGCTGCCAGGGCAACCAACACCCCGCGCCAGAGCATGCGCTCCACGGCGCACAGAACCGATTGCCTTCCAGTCATGACCAACCCGCCTTAGAAATGCCCGCCGCCGCCGCCGTGATGGCCGCCGCCGACGCTCCTATGCACGCCGCTGCCGCCGCCGTGGCCACCGCCGGAGGAACGCGGCGGATCGGGCTTGCGGGCCTGCGTGGTGGTGGTGCGGAGGTAATCGTCCGCCCGTCCGGTGATGGTCACCTCGCAGTTGTCGCGGAAGTGATAGCTGTAGGTGCTGCCCTTGAGGTGGTAACGCCGCTTGACAAAGGCCACAAACACCAGCCCCGCAGCCAGTCCCAGGGCGGCGCACACCGCCGCTTCCATGGCGGTCAGCGCCCTGTGCCGGGAGGTGAGCACCTCCCCGGTGAGGATGTCGTAGCGGTACTGCCCCTCCGGAATCCCGTCCCGCAGGTAGCCGCGTACGCGCTCCATGATTTCCTCCACGGCGCCGACGTAATCGCCCTGCGCCAGCAAGCCCTGGCTGCCGCCGGTCGCCGCGTCGATCCGCGAGCCGGTCAGATAGTCGATCATCTGCCCGCGCGTGTAGATGTACTGATAGCGGTTGTACATGTCGATGTAGTACAGAACGCCGCTGTCCTCGCTGTCCAGTCCAAAGTCGCCGTGGATGTAAAACTCGTCGGCCGCACGGTGCTGCTCCTCGTCCTCCTGCGCCTCGTCCGAGGTGACGACCACAAAGTCCATCCCCGTTTCCTCCTGGAAGCGGGCAATCTCGCTTTCCAGCGCCGCCTCTTCGCTGGCGGTAAACAGGTCCGCCCCGTCATACACGCGCTGCGCCGAAGCCAGCGCGCCCCCAAGCAGCGTAAGCAGCACAGCAAGGGCGATCATGCCCGTCCATCGTTTCGTTCTCATGCCCGTCTCCCTCCGTCAAAACAGGAAGTAGCTCAGCACACAGCCCACAGCAAACACCGCCGCTGCGATGCCCGCCCCCACCAGATACAGCTTTTTCTGGTCGATGGGCAGCTTGCCGCACACCCGGCCCGTACAGCCGTTCATGGCATAGTAATAGGGATGCTGCGGGTTCCTGCGGTTCGGATAGGTCAGCACCCAGGTGGGCAAAAGGAGGTAGCGCGTGGCACTGTCCGTGATTTTGGCGGTGGCCTCGACATCATAGCTGTCGTAATGGAGATCGTCCGCCAGAAGCGGCTTCACATACGACTCAACCTCATGCTCCACATCCTCGCGGATGGAGGCGGCATCCAGGTCGCGCCGCTCGGCGACAAAGCCTGACAGGTACGCCCCTGCAAAGGGCTTCGCGTCCTCCAGCGGGAAGGGATGGATGCCGTCGCTGAGCTTGCGGTCGGTGCTGGAAAGGGCCGGACGCATGATGCCCCGGAATTTGAAAAGGCCCTCGCGCCGCACATGGTAGTGCCGCGTGCTGGTGATGATGTATTTGGGCGTCTCTGCCACGCTGACCTGGCGCCCCTCACCCTCGATGGAGCCCTCCGCCTCGCAGTCGGTCACGAAATGCGGGTAGTACACCCCGCTCATCTCCCGCACCTGCTGCTCGCTGAAAAATCCGCGCGGCACAAAGCGTTTGCCCCGCACCCAGTCCATAAAGGCCGTCACGGCCTTTTTCTGGTCGATGGCAAAGGGCACCACCCCGTCGGGCCGCATATCGTCGGTCAGCCTGCCCTCAAGCACCACGGGGCTGTGGCAGTAATAGCAGTGTGTGGCGACGGTCGTTTCGTCCGTCACGATCTGGCTGCCGCAGCTGGGGCAGTGATAGGCCACCTGTGCGCCATCCGATTCGGGAGCGGCTTGGGACTGTTCCTCTGCCTGCTTCCCCTCGCCGGCCAGCAGCTGGTCCTCCTGAAAGACGGAATGGCAAAACGGGCATTTCCACCGTCCGCCATCGGGGTCAAAGTTCAGATAGCCGCCGCAGCTGGGGCATTTGTAGGTGATGCCTGCCATATTTTCACCTCGTTGGCCGCCTCCTGGGGCGGCAAGTGTATGCGGGGTCATTATACCATAGGCCCCGTGGGAACACAATCCGCTCGACAAAACGGCCCATACCCGGTATAATCAGGTCAGCATGATACGCCCAAGCAACGGATGTCCGTTTGACCCATCTTTATGAAGGAGGTTCTTTCCACATGAGCGACAACGTGCTTGCCAGCTTCACCCCCGCCCGGCGCGAGGAACGCGCCTACGACCGCACCTTCCGCGTGGGCATCATCGGTACGGGATGGATTGCAGAGGCGCACGCCGAAAGCTACCTCAACCAGCCGGATGTCAAGATCGTGGCGCTGGCCGACCTGATCCCCGGCAAGGCGGAGGCCTTTGCGAAGCGCTACGGCCTTGCCGACGCGCGCTGCTATCCCGACCACAAAAGCCTGCTGGCCGGCGAGCAGCTGGACGCGGTTTCCGTGTGCACCTACAACACTGCGCATGCACAGTGCGCCATCGACGCGCTGGCCGCCGGCGTGAATGTTCTTTTGGAAAAGCCCATGAGCGTGACCGTCCAAGAGGCGGCGGACATCATCCGCGCCGAAAAGCAAAGCGGAAAGCTGCTTTCCATCGGCTTCCAGCCCCGCATGGACTTTAACATGCAAAAGATCCGGGAAATCGTGCAAAGCGGCGTTCTGGGCAAGGTGTACTACATTCAGACCGGCGGCGGCCGCCGGCGCGGCATTCCCAACAGCACCTTCATCGAGAAAAAGACCGCCGGCATCGGCGCCCTGGGCGATATCGGCTGCTATTCGCTGGACATGGTGCTCAACGCCATCGGCTATCCCCGCCCGCTGACCGTATCGGGCTACACCTCCGCCTTCTTCGGCCAAAGCGAGCGCTACCAGTACCCGGACGCCTTCCACACCGCCGCACAGAATGCCGCCCGCTTTGACGTGGACGACTTCGCCGCGGCCTTCATCCGCCTGGAGGGCGGCGTGGTGCTGGACTTCCGCATCAGCTGGGCCATGCACCTGGATACGCCGGGCGATACGCTGATTCTGGGCACGGAGGGCGCGCTGCGCATCCCCTCCACGGAATGCTGGAACGGCACCGTGGGCGGTCCCATGAAGCTGTACACCGATGTGGCCGGACTGCAGACGGTAACGGAGCTGCCCATCATCCCCGATGAGGGGCCGGGCCTGTTCGACCGCAAAATCCGTTCCTTCCTCGACGCCATCGAAAGCGGCGGGCCCGCGCCGGTGCCGTCCTCGCAGATCCTCTACAACCAGGCCATCATCGACGCCATCGCCCGCTCCGCAGAGGCGGGGAAAGAGGTAGAGGTCGTCATCCCGGATGTATGACGGTGTGTCAAGCGGAAAGCAAGCGCTTTCCCGGCAAATCGCGGACTCGATCTTACGTTTTCATCGCGGAAACGCCCTTTCCTGCGACGATCAAGAGGGGCGGCAGCAAGAAAGCTGCCGCCCCTTTCCGCTTCGCCGGCAAAGACGGGCGGGCCTGTCAGCGGCGGACGCGGCCCGTTTTTTTGCCGGTGACCGGCCGGGATGGCGCTGCTACTGCTTTTTCATCTGGCGCAAAAACAGAAATACAGCCAAAAGGGTTGTCCCTGCCGCATAGCCCAAAACCCATGGCAAATGCGAAAAGAGGGAGCTATGATCCTGATTCAGCAAGCAACGTTCCAGCTCCACGGCATGGGCAAACGGCAAGGCGTACGCAATGCGCTTGAAGGCGCCGCCTGCCAAATCGAGATCAAACCAGGTGCCCGATAACCAGGCAGACAGATTGATGAACAAAGCTCCGCAAATGCCACTTACCTGCTTTGCATTGAGCACGCTCCCACAGAGCAGCCCCAACGAGATGTACAGCGTTGAGACAGGGAGAATCATCGCGACCGCATACAGTATGCGGATTGTAAGCGGCAGCCCCAGGATGACAGCGGCGGCATAGCAGACAAGGCTTTGAGCCGCTGCAATCGGGAGGAGGGGAAGCACATAGCCGAAAATGAAGTCGGCGGGCGACAGCGGCGTTGTGTAGAGCCGCTGCAGCAGCGCGCTTTCTCTGTCTTTTGAAATCAGTGTGGCAGAAAAGAGGGTGATAAAGGACAGTCCGAAGATTGCAATGCCCGGGGTCAGTTCCTGAATTTCGAACAAATCAACCGGGATATTCGCTTGGATTGACGTCAGCAGCAACAGCAGGACGAGAGGAAATCCCAGGCTGAATATCATGCTGAGGGGATCACGCAGGATTTCTTTTGCGTTGCGTATGGCAAATGCCCGCATTTTCATTTTTTCTCCCCCTTTACCAGCGCAATGAAAGCTTCCTCAAACCGGTCGGTTCCCGCCCGTGATTTCAGTTCTTCCACGGTTCCGACCATCAGCAGCTTCCCGTTTCTCATGATGCCGACGCGATCCGAGAGCGCCTCCGCTTCTTCCATGGAATGCGTGGTCAGAATCATGGTGGTGTTCCCTTTCAGAGAGCGAATGGTGTCCCAAAGCTCGCTGCGGGCCAAAACGTCCAGCCCCAAAGTCGGCTCATCCAGGAATACGATCTCCGGTTCACCGATGAGCGCCATAGCGATGCTCAGCCGCCGTTGCCACCCACCCGATAGTTTCCCGGCTCTCTTTTTCAAGATGGGGCTCAGCTGGAACCGCTGCGCAAGCTCAGCCGTTTTCCGTTCTCGCTTTTCCTTTGAAAACCCGTGGACTCCGCACATCAGCTTCAAATTCTCTTCCACAGTCAAATTGGGGGCTACGGCCGTTTCCTGCGGCGATACGCCAATCAGGCGCTTTACCTCGGCAGCGTCTGATACAATGCTGTGACCGTTGAGAAACGCATCGCCGCTTGTGGGGGCGAGGATGCAGGACAGCATTTTCATTGTCGTCGTTTTTCCGGCTCCGTTTACACCCAAAAGCGATAGCAGCTCCCCGTGTTCCACGGTCAAGTCAAGGCTGTCAACCGCGGTCAGGTCTTTATACCGCTTGGTCAGATGTTCTGCTTTGATTGCATTCATACAAGAGCTTCCTCCTGAGCACCGGAGAGTCGTAACAAAATCGCGTTCCGCCGGCGCTCCTTCATTTCTCCTCTTTTGGATTGGGCATGTCAGGCCCATTCAATATCGTTTTGAACAGCTCAACCATGCCCAGAAAGAATTCTTCTTTCATCAGGGCAATGCCCGGATGCTCTGGCGATTCATCGCCCAGCATAACCAACCGGTCTCCAGCCTTGATATCAAACAGATCCCTGGCCTGCTTCGGAAGCACGATCTGTCCCCGTTCCCCTACACGAACAGTGCCGAAGATGTGCTTTCCCTTGGGCGATATGCGCTGACCAGCCTGGTCCTGATCGTAATAAATAAGATCATTGAGATCTACATCATAAAGCTGCGCCAGGGCGTCGCAGTTTACGATGTCGGGGATGGAGTCACCGGATTCCCATTTTGCTACGGTCTGCCTTGAGACGCCCACCTGTTCAGCCACATCTTCCTGAGAGTATTTGTGCAATTGCCGTAAGACAGTCAAATTGCGGGCAATATTGTTTTTCTGCATTTTCATACTTTTCACACCTCCTGAAGGGATTATACTATCGGGCCTGTGGAAGTTCTACCAACCGTTTCAAACAAAAGATGTTATATCCGGTTGCGCGCTTCTTGTCCGTTCCCTGATGGCGCGCCCTTCCGGGGTTTGTTTGGCTTCCCGTTTTCCTCGCCGTTGACAGCTTCCCCTCCGTCGCGGTATCATAGGAAAAAATCGCTGTTTTGGCATGGGAGGTTTGAGCATGAAGCTCAATTACAAGCGAACGCTCCTGGTGGGCCTGGCATTCCTGTCCATCTGCGCGTTCTGGCAGCTGTACGACAACGTGGTGCCCCTCATTCTGAAAAACACCTTCGACATCCCCGATGATATTGCGGGCGTCATCATGGCGCTGGACAACGTGCTGGCGCTGTTCCTTCTGCCGCTGTTCGGCAAGCTGTCGGACCGCACGCACACGCGCCTGGGCAGGCGCATGCCCTACATTCTGGGCGGTACGCTGGCTGCGGTGGTGCTGATGAATCTGCTGCCCATCGCGGACCATGCGCGCAGCCTCGGTCTGTTTGTGGCGGCGCTGGGGCTGCTGCTGCTGGCGATGGGCGTGTACCGTTCCCCCGCCGTGGCCCTCATGCCGGACGTAACCCCCAAGCCCCTGCGCAGCAAGGGCAACGCCATCATCAATCTGATGGGCACGCTGGGCGGTGTGTTTACGCTGGCCGCTACCAGCTTTCTGGTCACGCGTGACGCGACAGGCCACGAGGACTATTCCGCGCTGTTTCTGGCCGTTTCCATCCTGATGCTGGCGGCCGTCGTGGTGCTCTTGCTCACCATCCGGGAAAACCGGCTGGCCCGCGAGGTCGAGCTGCAAAACCTCGCCGCGCAGGGCAAGGATGCCACCCAGGCGCAGGCCGATGAAACGCCTTCCTCCGGCGCGGGCTTCTCCTCGCTGGACCCCGCCCTTCGCCGCAGTCTCATCCTGATTTTGTGCTCGGTCAGCCTGTGGTTCATGGGCTATAACGCCGTCACCACAGCCTTTACCAAATATGTCAGCGTCCAATGGGGCTATGATATCAAGGCCGCTTCCCAGTGCCTGATGGTGGCAACGGTGGGCGCGGTGGTCAGCTATCTGCCGGTGGGCCTTCTGTCCTCCCGTTTTGGCCGCAAGCGCGTCATTCAGGTGGGCGTGCTGCTGCTGGCGGCGTGCTTCGGTGCGGCGGCCCTGTTTGCGCAGTTCAGCCCCGTGCTGTATGTGATCTTTGCGCTGGTGGGCGCGGCCTGGGCCATGATCAACGTCAACTCCTACCCCATGGTAGTGGAGATCTCCAAGAGCGGCGACGTGGGCAAATACACCGGCTACTACTACACCTTCTCCATGGCGGCGCAGATCGTCACGCCCATTTTGAGCGGCTGGCTGCTGGAACATGTGGGGTATTACACGCTTTTGCCCTACGCAGCGGTGATGGTGGCGCTGTCCTTCGTGACCATCAGCCTGACCAAGCACGGCGACAGCCGGCCTCAGCCGCCGCGCAGCAAGCTGGAAGCCTTTGACGCGGGGGATGACTGACCATGAGCGTGCTTTTGTGGATTCTGATTTGTCTGGCGATTCTTGCGGGGCTCTACCTCTTTTTGATTGCTCCCGGCCGGGACCGGCCCGATGCCTCCGCCCTCATGGGCTGGCTGTATGCGCACCGTGGCCTGCACGGCGGCGACGTGCCCGAAAACAGCCTGGCCGCCTTTTCCCGCGCGGTGGAGGCGGGCTACGGCATTGAGCTGGACGTACAGCTCACCCGTGACGGAAGCCTCGTGGTGCACCACGACGCCAGCCTCAAGCGCGTATGCGGCGCAGATCTGCGCATCTGTGACATCACCTGTGAGGAGCTGTGCCGCCATCCGCTGCCGGACGGCTCGCGCGTTCCGCTTTTCAGCGAGGTGCTCTCGCTGGTGGACGGACGCGTTCCGCTGATCGTGGAGGTCAAGCACCACGGAGGCGCGGCGCGCAATGCGGCGGCGGCTTTGGAGCATCTGCGCGCCTACGGCGGCCCCTATTGCGTGGAGAGCTTTCACCCCCTGGCCATGCGGTATTTCCGGCTGCATGCGCCCGGCGTGGTGCGCGGCCAACTGGCGATGGGCGGCGCCTACCGGCCGGGCGAAGCGGGTGCTGCCGCGCACTTTATGCTCAAGCACCTGCTGGTCAACGCTCTGAGTCGGCCGCACTTCGTCGCCTATTCTTACCCGGAGGACCGCACCCCGGCCATGTGGCTGATGCGCCGCTGCTTCCGTCCGCTTCTGGCCGCCTGGACCCTGCGCAGCCAGGAGGCCCTGGACGGTGCGCTGGCGCGGGGATACCACCTTCCCATCTTTGAGGGCTTCGTGCCCCGAAGCGGCGCCCGGCCGTCCTGTTGACTTCTCCTTCGGCCAAGTTTATAATGAAAAAACCCCTGGCGCATATGCGCAGGAGGGCGCAAAATGATCAACTCCGACGAGGGAGGGATGGGCGTGCAGTCCGCGGCGATTCGGCCCGAACGTTCCAGGCTGTTTGCCGCTGTGGCCGGTCTGCTGTTGCTGACCGGCTTGATGGCGTTTTTTCCCTCTGTCTGCGTCGCACTGGCGTTGCTTACGCCCCTGCTGGGCTGTCCTCTGGCGGGTTCCAGGCGGCAATGGGCCGCCTGGCTGGCCGCGGCGGCTCCCGCTGCCGTATCGCTGCTGAATCGCTTTGATCCGCTGTATTCCCTGTCGCTGCTGCTGCCCGGCATGCTGCCCCTGGCCCTTACCCTGTGGCTCAAAAGCCGTAAAAAGCTGGGCTCGCCGCTGGCCATAGGCCTATATATCGGTGCATATGCCGCGGCGCTCACGCTGGTCACGCTGGCGGCGGTGCAGGCGCTGGGCACGGGTGTAGCCGAAGGGCTGGCGCAGTTGCTGGCGACCCGCGTAGGGGCGTCCGAGCAAGCGGGCCTGCTTTTATACCGCTTTGCGGCGGCGGGCCTGCTGGCCGTGCCGGAAGGGTATGGTACTGCCCTTCCCCTGTTTTTGTTGGACCCTGCGGTGATACGGCAGATGCTGTTGTCCCTGCAGCTGAACGCAGGGCTGATGCTGGAGGAACTGCTGCCCTGGCTGTTTGTGCAGGCCTGTCTGTTGGGCGGGCTGTTCACCGCCCTGCGCGTACAGCGTATGCTCTGCGCCGTGCTGGTTGTCGGGCCGGACCCGGAGCATCCCGGTGAGCGCAAGGCGCATGTGGTCTCCACCCCCGGTTTTCGCCTGATGGCGATTCCTTCGGGGCTGCGGTGGGCGCTTTTCCTGATGGCCCTGGCTTCGCTGCTGCTGATTGGCGCGGAGGGACGTCTGGCACAGACGTTGGGGCTGCTCTTTTACGCAACCTTTTCCTGCGCCTTTCAGCTGGCGGGCGCAGCGGTGCTGGTATGCGTGCTTTCGTCGCGCAGCCCCGACCGCGCGACGCTCTACGGGGTGCTTTCAGCCGTGATCTACGCGTTGTTTCCCATTGCGCTGTTCTTCATCGGCGTTGCCGATCAGGCGCTCCATTTCCGTTCCCGTCTGATATCATCCACCGATTCTCACAAGGAGGGATAACCCATGAAAGTGATTTTGCTTTGCGATGTCAAGGGTACCGGCAAGAAGGACGACGTCCTCAACGTATCCGACGGTTTTGCCCGCAACTATCTCTTTCCCCGCAAGTGGGCCGTGGAGGCCACGCCCGGTGCAGTAAAGGAAATCGAGCGCAAGCGTGCCAACGAGGAGCGTCTGGAGCGTGAGCGCCGCGAAGCCGCCCAGAAGCTGGCCGACAGCCTTCGCGGCAAGGTCATTACCCTGAAGGTCAAGTGCGGTTCGCAGGGGCGTCTCTACGGCAGCATCACCAGCCAGGAAATCGCCGCCGCTCTCAAGGAACAGCACGGTGTGGATGTGGACAAGCGCAAGATCGAGTGCGAGCCCATCCGTCAAGTCGGCGATGTGGACATCACCGTCTGGCTCTACTCTGGCGTGACCACCCCCATGAAGGTTTCCGTCATCGCGGCATGATGCCGCGCCCACTCCGCCGAAGGGGCCGGGCAGCGCTTCGCCGTTCCCGCGTTTGCGACATGATGCTGCCCTCACTCCGCGCCGCCTGAGGCGGCTTTCACTCCGCGCGGCATGATGCCGCTTTCTCTCCGCCGAGAGAATGCGCGCCGTTTCGCCGTTCCCGCGTTCGCGGCATGATGCCGCTTTCACTCCGCGCGGCCTGATGCCGCATTCTCTCCGCCGGAGGGATTGCGCGCCGTTTCGCCGTCCCCGCGTTTGCGGCATGATGCCGCGCCTGCTCCGCCGGAGGGAATGCGCGCCGCTTCGCCGTCCCCGCGTTTGCGGCCACGGATGAAGCCGGGCGGGCTGTCGCGCTTCCCGTCGCTTCTATCGCTTGATTTCCATCACTTGTTTGAAGGGAGGGACCCTGCATGGAAACCGGCGTGCCCGATCAAATCGCGGCGGCATTGCCACCCAGCAGCCTTGACGCCGAGCGCTCGGTGCTGGGCGCGATGCTCCAGGATTCCGGCGCGGCCACCCTCGCCTTTGAAACCCTGATGCCCGACGACTTCTATTCCGCCGAGCACCGGGAAATCTTCGGGGCCATGCGCGCCCTGCACATTGCCGGCAACCCCGTTGACCTGATGACGGTGGGCAATGAGCTTACCCGGCGCGGCACGCTGGACGGGGTAGGCGGTGCGCCCTATCTTTTGCAGGCTGTGCGGTTTGTGCCCACCACTGCCAACACGCGCACGTACATTCAGATCGTGCAGGAGAAGTCCACCCTGCGCAAGCTGATTTCCGCCGCACAGCAGATTCAGCGGCAGTGCTATGCCCAGTCCGACCCACTCGCCGATGTCCTTCACAACGCCGAGCGTCTCATCTTTGACATCGTGATGCGGCGTGCGGGCGCCGAAACGCTGGTTCCCCTCAACAAGGTGCTGATGTCCACCTTTGACCAGATTGAGGAACTCAGCCGCCTCAAGGGACGTCTGGCGGGCGTGCCCACGGGCCTGTACGATCTGGACCGCATGCTCACCGGCCTGCACGGGGGCGAGCTGGTGCTGGTGGGCGCGCGGCCTGCCATGGGCAAGACCTCCATGGCGCTGGGGGTGACGCAGTTTGCAGCTACCAAGGCCAGGCGCTGCGTGGCCGTGTTCAGCATGGAGATGCCCAGCGAGCAGATCGGTCTGCGCCTTTTGTGCTCCGCCGCCAGCATCAACATGCAGCGCGTGCGCAGCGGTATGCTCTCCGACGACGAATGGGTGAAGATCGGCGATACCATCAACGACCTCTCCGCCTGCCGCATCTATATCGACGATACGCCCGGCCTGACCCCCTCGCAGCTTCGCAGCCGGTGCCGCCGGCTGATGATGGAGCAGGGGCTGGATTTGATCGTCATCGACTATCTGGGCCTGATGGGCACCGACAAGCGCGTGGAAAACCGCCAGCTGGAGGTCAGCGAGATCAGCCGCCAGCTCAAGGCCATCGCGCTGGAGTTGAAAATCCCCGTGCTGGCCTGCGCACAGCTCAGCCGTGCGCCTGCCGCCCGTACCGACAAGCGGCCCATGCTCAGCGATCTGCGCGATTCCGGCAGCATTGAGCAGGACGCCGACGTGGTGCTTTTTCTGCACCGCGAGGGCTATTACGCCTCCGCAGGTGCGGAGGACGGGCCCAAGCCCGACGACAACGCGGGCGAAATCATCATTGCCAAGCAGCGCAACGGCCCTGTGGGTGTGGTCAATGTGGAGTGGCAGGCGGAATTTGCCCGCTACACCAACCTGCCGGGCACCCGCGTGGCCATGTATGTGGATACTGATGCGTAAAGGAGCGTTTCCATGCCCCAGCCAAATGTTTGCGACCTTCTCAAGGACCAGCGCTTCGAGGGCTTTCTGCTGGTGCGTTCATCCGATCAGCGCACCGGCGGCAACGGCGCCAAATACCTCGATTTGAATCTGGCCGACCGCACCGGCGAAGTCAACGCCAAGGTGTGGGATGGAAATGTGCCCCCGCCCGCGCCCGGCAGCGTGGTCAAGGTGCGCGGCGGCACGCTGGAATACAACGGCCGTCTGCAGCTTCGGGTGGAGCGCATCCGTGCCATGACCCCCGCCGACGGCGTGGACCTGTCCTCCCTCACCCCCTGCGCGCCGGAATCCCCCGATGCCATGCTCAAGGAGCTCTACGATGCGGTGGAGGCCTTCCAGAGCCAGCCTCTGCGCGACCTCACGCGCGAGCTTCTGCACCGCTTTGAGGAGAAGCTGCGCTACTACCCCGCCGCCCAGCGCATTCACCATGCCGAGCTCGGGGGCCTTCTGCACCACACCACGGGCATGCTGCGCACGGCGCGCGCGGTGGCGGGGGTCTATCCCTGGCTCAACGCCGACCTGCTCTTTGCCGGCGTCATTTTGCACGACCTGTGCAAAACCGAGGAGATGGTTTCCGACAGCCTTGGCGTCGTGCGCGATTACAGCCGTGAGGGGCTGCTGCTGGGGCATCTGGTGCTGGGGGTTACGCGCATTCAGGAGGCCGCCAACGACCTGGGCATCAGCGGTGAACCGGTGCTGCTGCTTCAGCACATGCTGCTCAGCCATCATGGTGAGGCCGAATATGGCAGCCCGCGCAAGCCCATGTTCCCCGAAGCCGAGGTTCTGCACTGGGTGGACCTGCTCGATGCCCGCATGAACGAGATGTCCGCCGCCACGGCCAAGGTCAAGCCGGGGGGATTCTCCGACAAAATCTGGTCGCTGGACCGCCGTCTGTATCACGCCGATTATGAGGCCCTGACCCCCGGCGAGGACAAAGGTTGACGGACGGCCCGCAAAAATGTTACAATACCATGACGAATGAAATTCTCCCCCATCGTTGATCGTCTCTTTTTTGGACATGGACGGTGAAGGCCGTCAATTTGGAGGGAACAGTCATGAAACGCCTATGGAAGCCCCTGCTCTGCCTGCTGATCGCCGCGCTGACCCTGAGCGGCTGCTCCGGCCAGCCATCCAACACCGAGCAGTTCCCGGAAGTGACGCAGGCCCTGGGCCCCGCCACCCCGACCCCGGAGCCCATCGTGATGGAACCGGAGACCGACACATCCGTTGCTGATGACGGCAGCAGTTCCGGCGTGGCAGACCCTTCCGCCCCACAGAGCATTTTTGATACCAACCCCTACGATGTGGTGCTGGAGGACGGTTTTACCGAGCAGGACGCCCTGAATGAGGAAAACTATATCGACCCGGAGCTGGATGACGGCAGCGATCTCTACATTCCGGAGCCGACGGGTACGGTCTACCCCTATGCGGGCAGCACCCCCATCCCGCTGGACCCCGTCGACATGCCTACCCCCACTCCGCGTCCGTCGCTGAGCTTCACCTATGGCGATTACAGCGCGGCGACCGTGGGCGTCAGCTTCAAGGCCCCCACGGGCTGGCTGGTGGATGAGAGCCAGGCGCAGACCTTTATCCTGCGCGAGCCCGAATCCCAGATCAAGGACGGGCAGCAGTGCGTCATCACCATCACCTCCCAGGCCGTCACCTCCAATTACAACCAGAGCGATCTGGAATCGCTGGTGAAGGAACGGCTGGACATCATCGGAGGCGCGAGCGACATCTCCTCCTTCAAGCCCAGCTACACCGCCACCCGCTACATGATGGGCAGCCTGGGCGTGTATGCCAACTATACCGCCACCCGCTCCGACGGCGTGGAAATCGGCGGCCGAATCCAGTACGTGTGCATCGACCGCACGCTCTACGGCCTGGAGATCCTCTTCCCCGCCGGCTTCCGTGAGGATTTCATCGACGTGTTTGGCGAGATCCGCGGCAGCATGAAAACCATGTATTGACCTGTCCTGCGGGACCGGACGCGCACGCTTTCGCGTCCGGTCCCATTCATTTGACCGCAGGCCCAATATGTGCTATAATAGTAAGCCGCATACGGCATAGCGGCGGGCATCCCTCCCCGGGTCCGTTCCCGCCCCTGATTCGATACAGAAAGGCTGATACGATGTCCGGACACAGCAAATGGGCTAACATTAAAATCAAGAAAGGCAAGACGGACGCTCTTCGCGGTAAGATTTTTACCAAGATCGGGCGTGAAATCGCCATCGCGGTGCGCGAGGGCGGTAGCAACCCGGACAGCAACTCCAAGCTGCGCGACGTCATCGCCAAGGCCAAGAGCAACAATATGCCCAACGACAACATCCAGCGTTCCATCAAAAAGGCCGCGGGTGAGCTAGGCAATGTGGATTACGAGGAGATCACCTACGAGGGCTATGCCCCCGGCGGCGTGGCCGTGATCGTGGAAACCATCACCGACAGCCGCAACCGCACCGCCAGCGATGTGCGCCACTGCTTTGCCAAAAACGGCGGTTCCCTGGGGGTAACGGGCAGCGTCAGCTTCATGTTTGACAAAAAGGGCGTGCTGGTCATCGAGCGCACCCCCGATTCCGACGAGGACGAAATGATGATGACCGTGCTGGACGCTGGCGCCGAGGACATGCAGACGATGGACGACGCCTTTGAGGTCACCACCGACCCCAATGATTTCTCCGTCGTGCGCGAAAAGCTGGAGGCTCAGGGCCTCACCTTCCTCAGCGCCGAAGTGCAGATGATCCCGCAGAACACGGTGGTTCCCGCCGATGAGGACACCCTGCAAAAGGTGCAGAAGCTGCTGGAGATGCTGGAGGATAACGACGACGTGCAAAACGTCTGGCACAATGCCGAGCTGCCCGAAGAACCGGACGAAGAATAAGCGGCTTGCCGTTAAAAGCCCGATGATCAAAAGCTTAATAGTGACAAGTAACTATTTGCCGCAGAGAACGGTGTGACCCGAAGGTCACGCCGTTTTTCTGCGTCCATAGGTTGTTTCTGTAATAATTGTTTCGGAAATAACGGGAATTTCCACATCGTCTACGAAGTTGAAGTAAATCTTCACTTTCTGCTGTCGCTTGCCGCTGGACTTGTCCGGGGCAAAGACTACAATCTTCTTGATATACTCATTGACGATGGTCTGTGTCAGTTCTTCCACATCCACATACTTCTGTGTCAGAGCGATAAAGGCGTTCAAACCCTCATCCATTTCTTCCCGCTGTTCCACCCATTCCTCGATAACGTCAATTTCGAGCCTTAGCCGTTCCTGTTCTTCCTCGTAGTCAGCGGACATCTTCTTGTATCTGTCCTTGCTGATTTCACCGAGAGCGAAGTCCTCATACAGCCGTGAGATAATGACATCCAGAGAAGCAAGACGTTTCTTCGCCTGTTCCACTTTCTTTTTGTCATCACGGATGCTCTGCTCATGGTCGGCTTTTCGGCATTGCAGGTATTCCTCTTGGAACCCGTCCACATCGCTACGGATATACTCATTGACTGCCCGGATGCGTTCCAGAACGATGTCACGCAGTGTATCTTCTCGGATATAGTGGGCAGTACAAGTGCCACGGTTGCTCTTGTAGTGATTGCAGACATAGTGATCCTGCTTGCCCTCAAAGCTCTTACTTGTGGCAAAGTGGAGCTTGCCGCTGCAATCGGCACAGAACAGAAGACCGGAGAAGAATCCCTGCCGTTCCGCTTTTGCGGGGCGGCGTTTGTTTTTCCTCAGTTCCTGCACTCTGTCAAATTGCGCCTGTGATACAATCGCTTCCTGTGTGTCCGGCAGATAGAACATATTCTCCGGGTCATTGGGTATCCGCTTTTTCAACTTGTAAGACTTGGAATAGGTCTTGAAATTGACGGTGCAGCCGGTGTACTCCTGCCGTTCCAGAATGCCAACCACAGATTGACCAATCCAATGATACGGTCTTTCCGGCAGCGGCTTTTTCTTCTGTTTGGCATACAGAGCCTTTGCGGTCAAAATCTGCTTTTCTTCCAGAATCCTTGCGATCTGTTCCGGTCCCTTGCCGTCAATGCTCATGTCAAAAATCATCTTGACCACGGGAGCTGCTTCTTCATCCAGAATCCAATGCTCCTTGTCCTCCGGGTCACAGCGGTATCCGTAGGGCGGCTTGCCCATGTGTTTACCGCTTGTGCCACGCTGATGCAGACTGACACGGACTTTCTTGCTGGTGTCACGAGGATACCATTCGTTAAATAAATTACGAATTGCAGCCATGCCCTCGCTGTCACCACGTTCGCTGTCCACTCCGTCATTGACGGCAATAAAGCGCACATCATAGCTCGGAAAGATAATGTCCGTGTACTGCCCGACGGTCAGATAGTCACGGCCAAAGCGACTGAGGTCTTTGACCAGCCAGCAGCCCACAAGCCCCTGTTTGACAAGTTCAAATCCTTCCTGTACGCCGGGACGATTGAAATTCGTCCCGGTATAACCGTCATCCACCAAGATTTTCAGATTGGTGTACCCATGTTCTTTTGCGTATCGAGTCAGGTATTCTTTTTGATTCTGTATCGAATTTGATTCATCAGCCTTGCCGCCCTTGGCATCTTCCTTAATGTCCTCTACGGACAGACGGCAATAGATGATGGTAATTTTCTGCTGATCCAACATAACGTCCTCCTTTACGGTTGGGTCAGCTGACAGAATCGGTGTGCATGATTGTATTATATCATAAGATTGAGTCTTAATCATGAACAAATCGCCCCTTTCTCAGAAAAAATGAGCCGTTTTACCTTATCGGCAAGCGGCTCACTTCCTGCACATTCAGTTTCAATAACATACCATGTGTTCCCGATCTTACGCTCAATGGTGGTACGGAACGGAGAAGTCAGAGCTTCATGACGCTTTTGCCATTCCTCTACAAAGTCAATAGGCGGCTCAAAAGTCGGCTCTTGGTAGTTGATGTCGATAAAGGAACAGGCCTCAATAAGTTCCCACGGCGTGAGTTCATCACGCATAAACATTTTGTTAAGCTGATCTACAATATAGGTTTTCTTTTTTTTCATAGGCAAAAATATTCCTTTCTTAAATTTCCATGTCCTGTCCACGCTTGCGGGCAGGTGCTTTGTGTTCCTGTGTTTCCTTTCCTTTGGCGAGGACGGAATTGACAAAAGCCCAAACCCTTTCGGATGCAACCTCTATCGCATCCAGGAAAGGCTGGACTTTCTGTTTGAGTTCCAGATATTGTTCCTGCAGCTTTTCAAAACGCTGTTTCCATATCTTTGCGCTTTTATCTGCCTGCTCGAATTTCTGCTTGTATTTGATCTTCTCAGCCTTTTCCGCAAAACTGCTGACCGCATAATCCTTTAGGGTGCGGCACTCATCTGCTGTTAGGGTGATATTTCCTGTAAAGGAATTTTTCTTACCCATAGACTCGATCTCCTGTGCGGTGAGAACAAGCGTCTTTGCTGTCTTGGTCTCCTTTTGCAAAGCTTCCAGTTCCTTTTTCTGTTTTTCCGTGGCAGCTTTGGCATCCTCCAAACTCTGTTCTGCTTGAGCCACCTGTCCGGTCACAGCTTCCAACCGCTGCTGTTCAGCCTGTACCTTGAACTGCGTCACCGTCAGATGTTCCTCGGTACTGCCACGCTCTCCACGCTCCACATCGGTATATCCGGCATCCCGCATGAAATTAAAAAAGTCATCCTGCAATACACTGTAGGATGACTTCAACATCGTTTTTCCTTTTTCGGTCAGCTTGGGATTTCCGTCCTCATCAAGAATGGGCTTGGAATCCCATTTCTTACTGCGGCTGACTTGCATGATCGTTTCCTTTACCGTTCCACGGAGGGATTCATCCTTGCAGCGCTTCGACCACAGGATTTGCTTTTCCACCACCGGGATATAGACTACATGAAGGTGGTAGTGGTACACATCCTCGCCCAGAGCTTCGGACATTGCCCGGTTGCGCTCGTCGGCGTGCATCACAGCGGAGAGGATATACTGCTCACCGCCCACGATCTCCACGGCGGCTCTGTAAGCATCGGCATAAAACTGTTTCGCAAATTCATAGCCGCCGTGGTTGTAGAAGTAAGCGGAGTTCACATCGAAAACCAACTCGCCATACTTGACGGCATCCGGTTTCAGACCTCTGGTGGAGATCACGCCGTCCTGTTCCATCTGCTCAAACATTTTCACATAATCGTCCGTGGGAGCCTTGTAGTGGACGTTCAGCGCAGTGCGTTCCGGTACGATGTCCTGATTATTGTAGCTGTCCTTTTCACGTTCATTGTGTTCCTGTACCTTTGCCACATCATCCGGTGTTTCCAAGTCTTGATTACGGGCAACGGTACGATCTATTCCATCATTTCTTGCCATAGATTTTTTGTCCTTTCTTTCAGATTTGCAGACAGCGGGGAGCTACGGAGAGGCACTTTTTCAAAGTGTAATAACCCACTATGACACTTTCATCCATACTGGCTGCAAAGTGCCGTGGGCTCTCCGAGGGGGTATGCGGTCGCTGCGGCGACCTCTGCTGACCAAGGTGAAAATGTCTGCACCTTTTCCCATGGTCAGCCCGTCTGCATGAAGCTGTTCTGCGGAACATTTCTTGCAGACGGCGGCAGCGAAAACCGTATCTTTCACTGCCGTCCATAGGCAGCACTGCGGTGTGCCTATGGGGACGGGAGATGCGAGGGGGCTGTTGCCGGGGCATTACTTCTCCTGTCTTTTCTGCCATACGATTTCAAATCCCAGCACGTCGGCAAGCTGTACCGCTTCGGTATAGCGGAGCGATTCACGCTGGAGCTTGTTGGACAGATTGGAAACGCTGTCGCTCCATCCGTACTCGTCTGCCAAGAGGTCAACAACCTCCAGCATGGTCATGCCTTGCCGTACAATGTACGACTTGATTTCATTTCTCAAATTGGATTTCATATAAAAATTCCTCCATAAATTCGTGATATTGGTTTTCCGTGCGATGAACTGCTGTCACCGACAAGTGTTGGTTTCAAAGATGGTGATTTCCTCTCAGATTTCGCTCTGCGTAGTCCTGTCCACAACAGCACCCTATCGAGTTTACCGTTTTGTGGGAGAGCAGACGAAACAGGAATAAATACTACAATTCCGTGAATTGGCTTTACTACTCAGTAAATCACCGAACGATGATTTCGGTATTTCCTGCGGTGTAAATCTTCACGGTTTGCACAAGGCTTGATTTTGATGCCTGTAATTTGCCCTCGCTCCCAATGTACATATAACGGTGGACTTCAAAAGTGCCGTACGTACTGTACGGTACGTACAGCACTTTTTCACTTCGCTTACCATTTCAGAAAAGGTGTCTTTGCCAGCACCTCGATACCGACAAATCCACGCACTCTCTTTCCTCCGGTGTAGATGTTGTTGGTGGCTTCCACATTGTAAAGACGCTCGTTCTGTGCAAGCTCGGAACTGAGCCTGTTTGCCGACATGGGTTTTCGCACATTGTCCTCGCACCACAGCTTGTAGGCTTCGTACAGAGCCTTGGAGCTTGCTTCGCTGTCAGCCTTGAAGCGGATATATCCCTCCGATTGCAGAAACTCAATGACATTGTTGCTGCTGCGCTTGACCGTTTCCACGTTCTCAATGGCTTGTCCGCTGATGGTGAACTGATAATTGTTTGCAAGCAGTCTGTGCAGTCCCTCCAGACACCACAGAAAGATACCCTCCATCTCGGACATGAGCTTTTCCACGAGAAAAGGATCGTCGGTACGGTCAGCCGGTCTGTCCTTGGTGGTAAGCACAATTTGACGGCGAAAGAAACCGTCCGATTGGTCATGCAGGGCGGTTA
>DVIV01000065.1 GCA_018710985.1 Candidatus Limiplasma pullicola | reverse complement strand
CGCTCTCTCCTGACTCTTTCTTTTGTGTTTCCCGCTCTTTTCTCTTTCTGCTCCTATATTTATATATTCGACATGCTTGTTCGTTTTTCCTTATGAAAAATGACCGTTGACTTGGCTTTGTCAACGGTCTGGGGCCGCCCCGTTGGGGCGGCCCGTTGTTTGTGCGGCGGTCCGGCCGTCTTATTCCATGCCTGTTCCTTGCGCCGCCTGAGTGAAGAGAAGCTGCATCTCCTCCGGCGTCTCCCCTTCGCGCAGCCTGCGGCAGAGAAGGACAAACCGCCCGTCCGCATGGTGATAGCTGCATGTCAGCAGCATGAGCAGCTCATCCTGCGTGTTAACGTCCACAGGCGAGGTCCATGCGGAGCGCTTCAACGCGGTGTCCAAATGTGCCTGAAACGCTTCCTCCGTGTCGAAATTCATGGGCGTCACGTCAAAATAACCTGCTTCGCCCTCAAGCATGGAGGCATGAAACGCTGCCACAGGCACGTAATAGGACGTTTCTTCCTCATAGAGGGTGCGGAAGGTGAGCAGCGCATGCGCAAACGCATAGTCCGCCTGCTCGTATTTTGCCAGCGTGCCAAACATGGCGCCGCCTCTCATGTTATGCCCGTGAATCAGCAAAATGCTGTCCCGTGGGTAAAACACATTCAGCTCATTGAGAAACACCGTGCCGTTGCTGTCCCATTCCCCGAAATAATTATGGTTCAAGTAGTATTCATTGTCCCGCTGCACCACAGGCAGATCAATCGTTTCGCCGGCAGTAAGCCAGCCGATCACATCCGGGTTTTCCTCGTAGAGCAGCAAAAAATCCTCCTGCACGTCCGGAAGCTCCACCGGCGCAAGCAGTTCCTCCTGGAGGCCATCTGGAACCTCCTCCTCGGCAGACGCGCTGCCGATCAGGGCCGATAGCCATCCGCCCGACGCACCGGGCCGGTACAGCTGCCGCACCTCGTTGCTCACGCTGTCCGCGCGCCACAGGTCCACCAGATCAACCGCCACAATCGCGCCGGCAATCACCAGCGATACAATCATCACAACCGTCAGCAGCACGTAGAGGGTCTTTCGGGTTGTTTCATTCAGGTTGCCCATAACTCCTCCCCGATCCTTGCGGAGCAGCCTTACGGCTGCTCCGCGCGTTCTGTTATTTACGCCTCAATCGCCGGCGCAGCACCATGGCCAGCAGCCCCGTCAGCAGGCACAGTCCCGCCACTACATAGCGCGTGGTGGTTTCTCCGTAGCCGGTCTTGGGCACATCGCTGTAGGTGCGACGCCTGTTGACAAACGATGCGACCGCACCGCTTTCGGGGATCACGCCGTCAGGCGACGTGGCGCTGACGACATAGGCGTTGTTCGCCGCTTCGGTCACGGTATATCTCGCACCCACAGGAATTCCGTCAATGCGGATGCTCTGGTTGTGCGCAAGGGAAACGGTCATGATGCCGTTATCCATCGTACCCGAAGGCGCGCCGCCCGTTCCGGTATAGGGATAGCTGGCGGCAAGGCGCGTGCCGCCGGCGTCCGTGAGGGTGATGGTGAAGGCAAAGGCTTCCGTGGTGCTGCCTCCCCGTCCGGTCACGCTCTTGACCACGGTCAGGCCCGCGGTCCGGTAATGGTTTTCAAAGACGATTTCATTCGCCGCAGCACCGTCCTTGAGACAGGTCACCTCGGCTGTCAGCGAATCCTGTCCCTCCGTCACCTTCACCTCGACAACGTACACCGACTTGTCGTAGACATAGCCCAGCGCGCTTCCGGCCGTCTCCGTCACCTGGTAGCGGTAGGTGCCCGGCTCAATGAAGCGGATGCGTCCAAAGCTGAAGGCTCCCGGCCCGGTGTGCGAGACGCTGGCCGTGCCTCCGGCCTTCCCGTCCGGCATGGGCGCGTCTGCGTTCTGCGCGGTCAGGGAGAAGCTGAACTCCGCCCAGGGCGCGGCGGGCACATCCACACGCTTCTCGCCGCAGATTTCCACCTCCGCCGACATCAGGGTGTTTTTCACATCATACCCCGTGACCTCGGCGGTATATCCTGCGACCTTCGCTTCGGCGATCGTATAGATGATTTCCCTGCCCGCCTTATACTTCGGCATGTTTTCAAACGACCATTCCCACCCCGCGCCGCTTTGCGCCGTCACGGTCTGTTCGGCAACCTTCGTTCCGTCAGCCATCAGGAAAAGGGTGATGCTGTCGGGGCGTTTTCCGTAGGAATCATCCAAATCATCCCAGGTTTTTTGGCCTGCAATGGTCACGGTTTCCGGCGTATGGGCGTTGGTGATGTGGAAGCCCGTCCCGGCGTTTCCGGCAATCTGTGTGCGGTAGCCGCTGACGGTATCCTCCTGGACGCTGTAGGTGATCTTTTCACCCTGGCTGTACTCCTTCAAGCCGTCAAAGATTCCGCTCCAATGGTTGGACTCATTGAGCACGAGCGTTTTGCCGGTATCCGCCTGATCCGCCAGAAGCCTGACGGTGATTTCCGCCGGCCTGATGCCGTCCTGATCGTTGGCGTCCTCCCACGCCTTTTGCACGCTGACGCTGATTGTGGACGGAACATAGCGGTTGGTGACATCCATCCCCGATACCTCGGCGGTGTATCCCTCCACCTCATCCTCGGTTATGGTATAGACAATCTCCGCGCCGTTTTCATACTTGGGCAGGCTGCTGAACGTCCAGGCCCAGCCATCCTCTTCCGTCACGGTTTTCTGAGCCTTCTCAACGCCGTTGGCCATGAGCCGGATCATGATACTTTCGGGGCGCAGGCCATCCAGATCGTTCTGGTCCTCCCACGTCTTGCTGCCGGTGAGGCTGACGGTTTCCGGCGTATACCGGTTAACTACGTCAAAGCCTCTCACCTCGGCAGCATATCCCGGCACCTCATCCTCGGTGATGGTATAGACAATCTCCACGCCGTTTTCAAACTTGGGCAGGCCGCTGAATGTCCAGGCCCAGCCGCCCTCTTCCGTCACGGTTTTCTGAGCCTTCTCAACGTCATTGGCCATGAGCCGGATCGTGATGCTTTCGGGGCGCTTTCCGTCCTGGTCATTTGCGTCCTCCCAGGTTTTTCTTCCGGAAACATCGGTTGTTTCGGGTTGATTTTCCACCTGAACCACCTGAATAAGGCTGGTTGCATCCGCATCCGGAACCGCCAGGACCCATGCGGGGTTGTCGGTTCCCGTTCCCTCGTAGGGAATCAGCCCGCATTCCATGCTGTCCGCATCGGCGCCATCCAGCAGATAGTGGGGCGCGGCGGCAGCCTCCTCAATGACGTAGACCTGATACCAGTTGAGCGTTCCAAAGGAGGCTTCGCCATCCTCATTGGTGCTTACCGTCTTCAGCGGCATGGTCGGGTCAAGCGTGGCAGCTTGAGCTGCTTCAACGCTTTCAAACGGTCCGTAGAGGCGGAATTGCGCATCCGCGACAGGCGCGCCGCTGACGGCATCGATTTTGAACACGGACACGTCGCGGCCCAATGTAAAGCCGATATCCTTGGTGTTGTCGAAAATGCCGCTCGTTGCATAGAGGTAGAAACGCTCCGATACCATAATTTCGCAGGAGTGAAACAAAAATCGTCGCAAATTCCATTGAAAGAACGATGCGGGCAATGATCCCTTTCGGATGCAAGCACCGGCTTTGCTCAAAGTACTGGCGGCATAAAACGGCATATGCATTGTGTATGCTTGATTTTCCGGCATCAAATCGGTTTTGTCCAATGGGCTGTCTTTTTGATCGCAAATCAGGCTGCTTTGTTACTCCAGGCATCAGCAGCCCAGTCCGCTCCCCATTTCCACCTTGACTTCGCGCCGTTTTTGCGGGATAATAGCATACGTAGTTGCTGAAATGGCGGAATGGCAGACGCCGGAGACTTAAAATCTCCTGTCCTATGGGCGTGCGGGTTCGAGTCCCGCTTTCAGCACCACCATCCGTCTCGGCAGAGGCGGATTTTTCTGCGTCAGGGCTTTCCGGATTTCAAGTCAGAAAAGGGCGTGGATCAATATGAAAAAAAGGATCTTGTGGAGCGCCGTCCCCGTCTTGTCGGCCCTGCCCGCCGTGCTCATCGGGAGCCTTGTGATGCGCCTTCATGGGGTGTCCGCCTCCGCCTATCTGCAAAACCTCGCGGCATTGCTCATTCCGGGCGTGGGTTTTGGTGTATACTTGTCCGTCGCGCGCCCCGCGAAGCCAAAGGCCTGGCATGGCTATGCCGCCATGCTCGCGTGCCTGGCCGCGCTCGGCTGTACCTTTCTGGATTCAGGGACGGACGGAATCCACCGGTGGATTCAGGTAGGGCCTTTCGCCCTCCATGCGGCGTTTCTTTTCATGCCCCTTGCGCTGGCTGGAATGGATATTCTTTTCACGGCTGGAAAGCCGCACGCCGCATACGCCTGCGTCCTGCTGACCGGTGTGGCGCTGTTTTTGCAGCCGGACGCTTCCATGAGCGGCGCGCTGGTCATGGCCATGGTGCCCATGCTGTGGCATGACCGGAAAAACAGCGTGCTCTATGGAACCGTGCTGTTTGTCCTGTTCGTGCTTGCGGCGGTCTCGTGGCTGCGGCCAGAATCCCCTGAGCCGGTTTTGCAGGCGGAGGGGATTCTCGAGCTGGCAAAGGCATCGGGCTGGCGGCTTGCGAGCCTGCTTTCCCTTATGATACTGTTCTGTCCGTTTGCAGCCGGTCTATTCCGGACATCCTCGCGCCTTGTCTCCGCGGCGAATCTCCTGTTCTATGCCGCGCTGCTGGCAGCCGCATGCACCGGCACCTTTCCGGTGCCGGTCATCGGCAGCGGCGCATCCCCCATCATCGGCTACCTGATGGCCGCCACCCATGCCATCCGGCGTCTGAGAGCAGACGAAAGCGGCCTCCTTTGAAGGGAGGGCCGCTTTTGCGGCGCCGCCGGAGCGCACCGCCTTTGTTTGCGTTGTTTACCAAGCCCGGCCAACAAATGAGGGGAGGGGTATTTTCCCCCTCCCCCGCTTTTCGGTTATACCTTGAGGCCGGCCTTATAGCCGCTGTGGATGGCGTCGTAGATCTTGCCGGGCGTCTGGCAGTCGCCCACGATGTAGGCCTTCACGCCCTCTGCGCAAAGCTGCTCATACAGCCCGCCGCAGGGCTTCATGCCGGTGGCCAGGAACACATGGTCCGCGGGCACGATCTGCCGCCGTCCGCCGGCTTCGAACGCCACGCCTTCCTCGCCGATCTCCGTCACGCGCGCGCAGGTGTAGACCCTGATGTTCTTTTCCCTGATCCAGTCGGTATAGACGATGTGGTCGCAGTCGCTGCAGCCATTCATGATCCGGGGCAGCATTTCGATGATGGTCACATGGTTCCCTTCTGTCCGGCTGAACTGGATGGCGGTTTCCACGCCGATCAGACCGCCGCCGATGACCACGATCTCGCCCGTGGGACGGATGCCGTCAGGCCGAAGCGCATCCACCGCGATGCTGACCTCCGGGCGGTCGGCGCCGGGGACGCGCAGACCGGCAGGCGTGGTTCCCGCAGCCACGATCACCGCGTCAAAGCCCTTCAGGTCCTCCAGCGCGGCTTCTTTTTCCACGACCTTTACGCCGTGCTTGTTCACCTGCGTGACCAGGTATTTGAGCGCGTCCCGGATATCGGCCTTGAATTCGGGATAGGAAGCCTCGTGCAGGTATCCGCCCAGCGCCCGCTTTTCAAACAGGGTCACCTCATGCCCGCGCAGCGCGGCGGTATCGGCGGCCTTCAGACCGGCGGGACCGCCGCCCACCACGGCGACTTTTTTGGGCGCTTCGGCCGGCCGGATGGCCAGCGCGTCCTCAAAGCCCAGTGTGGGATTCATGGTGCAGTTGATGGACTTGCCAAGGTGATTGCCACGGTCCAGGCAGCCTTCGTTGCAGCGGATGCAGGGCGAGATGTCCTCGGCATGGCCTTCCATGGCCTTCTTGGCCCAGTAGGGGTCCGCCAGCAGGGGACGGCCCATGCTGATGAAATCCGCCTTGCCGCTGGCGAGGATCTCCTCGGCATAATCCGGCTGGGTGATGGAGCCGGTGGCGAACACCGGGATGCTGACTTCCTTCTTGATGGCTTCAGCCGCCCAGACGTTGTGGCCGCGAGAGAGCTGCATGGGCGTGACCTGGTGGATCATCTGATGGTGGTCGCCGCCGCTGACATCAATGGCCGCGCAGCCCAGCTCCTCCAGGCGCTTGGCATAATAGATGGTATCCTCGATGGTCATGCCGCCCGGCTCGTAATCCGTGCCGCTCAGGCGCACGATGATGGGGAAATCCTCGCCCACGTATTCCTTGCAGCGCTTGAAAACCTGCTCCAGGAAGCGGAAGCGGTTCTCCCGGCTGCCGCCGTACCAGTCGCGCCGCTGGTTGGTGAAGGGCGAGAGGAAGTTGGTGATGAGGTAGCCGTGCGCGCCGTGGATCTCCACCACCTGGAAGCCGGCGGTCTTTGCCCGCCATGCGGCCTTGCCGAAATCCTCCACCAGCTGGTCGATCTCCTCGATGGTCAGCTCTTCCGGGATGGCGGCCTTGCCGTAGCGCTCATACATCAGCGGCCAGGGATTGGGAGAGGCGGATTTCATCGGCGGGCCCAGAAAGCGCTGGCGTCCGCAGTGCTCGATCTGGATGCAGGGCACGCAGTCGAGGTTTTTGATGGTATCGGCCAGCCAGCCCAGGCCCACGATGTATTCGTCATCGCAGATGCCCAGCTGGTTGGAGGCGGACTTGCTGCACTTGCGGTCCACATAGGCGTATTCCACGATGATCATGCCCACCTCGCCGCGCGCCAGGTCCTCATAGCAGCGGACCAGCCGGGAGGAGACGGTGCCGTCCATATGGCTCAGCCCCGTGGTTTGGGGCGCTTTGCAAATGCGGTTTTTGATGACGACGTTGCCGATCTTGCAGGGGCTGAAAAGCGTGGGATAGTAGGGATTCATGACAGGCGCTCCTTTCGGATACAATTTGCTGGTTATGATTATAAGGATTTTTTCCCTGCCATCCCGATAGCGCTTACGATGATTCTGATGAAAATAATTGTATCACATGATACTGATTTTCCGCCTGCCGGCCCGGCGCGCAGGTTCGGTTGTATTCCTTTGCGCGATTCAGTATAATAGATATTCCAAAGACATGAAACAGGACGAAGGTGAATGGATGTACCCTGACGTGACCGGGCGCTTCGCCCCCACGCCCAGCGGACGGCTGCACCTGGGCAACCTGCTGTGCGCGCTGCTGGCCTATCTGTCCGCGCGCCATGCGGGCGGGCGGTTTTTGCTGCGCATTGAGGATCTTGACGCGCCCCGCTGCCCGCGCCGCCTTGCCCGGCAGGCGATCGAGGACCTGTGCTGGTTCGGTTTCCGGTGGGATGCGCCGCCGGTCTATCAAAGCGAGCGCTCGGCCATCTACCAGTTCCATCTGGAGCGGCTCGAGGCCAAAGGGCTGATCTATCCGTGCTTCTGCACGCGGGCGCAGCTGCAGCAGCAGGCGTCCGCCGCGCCCAATCTGGGCGATACACAATGGGTATACCGCGGAACCTGCGCGCATCTTGGCAAAGAGGAGGCCGCGCGGCTCTCGCTGGCACGCTCGCCGGCTCTGCGCGTGCGCGTGCCGGACGAGGACATTCGTTTTGTGGACGGCCTGCAGGGGCCGCAGCGCGAGAACCTGGCGCGGGACTGCGGCGATTTTATCGTGCGCCGGTCGGACGGGCTGTTCGGCTATCAGTTGGCCGTGGTGGTGGACGACGCGCTCGCGGGCGTCAGCGAGGTGGTGCGCGGGCGCGACATTCTCTCCGCCACGCCCCGGCAGATCTACCTGCTGCGCGAGCTGGGCTATCCTGTGCCGCGCTATTACCATATTCCCCTGCTCACCGACGCGCAGGGGCGTCGGCTGGCCAAGCGGGACCGCGACCTGGACCTGAGCGCGCTGTCCCGGCGCCATACCCCGCAGCGGCTGTTGGGCATGCTTGCGCATGCGGCGGGCCTGCTGGAGGAGGACCGCCCAGCGGAGCTGGACGAGCTAATCTCGCTGTTTGACTGGTCCAAAGTGCAGCGCGGGGACCTGCGCCTGCCTGCCTGGCTGTAGGGGCCTTACGGCCTGCTTCCGCGCCGCTCCAGAATGCGGCGGATGCCAAGCAGGTACACGGCGATGGAGACCACTGGCCCCAGCACGTCCGATACGGGCTCGGCGAAAAATGCCGCCCGCGCGCCAAAGGCTGCCGGCAGCGCAAACAGCGCCACAAAGTAGACCAGCTTTCGCCAGAAGGACAGCGGCAGCGAATAGCGCACCTGCCCCAGCGCGGTAAAGCCGTCCACGATTTCATACTGGATGCCCAGCGGCAGCAGCGCCAGGCTGCACACCCGAATGGCCCAGACCGCCTGGTCCGCAATGCCGCTGTCGGCGGTGAACAGGCGCGCAAAGGCGCCGCTGCCTGTCCAGGCGATTACCGTCATCAGGCCCGTATAGACGGCGCACAGCCCAAAGATGCGCTTTTGCGCCTCCCGCACGCGGTCCGTTCTGCGCGCGCCGTAGTTGAAGCTCAAAATGGTCTGCGTGCTGCCGCTGATACCGCCCAGCGGCATGGTCACCACCAGCATGAAGCTCTGCGCAATGGTGGCGCAGGTGAGCAGCATATCGCCCTGCGCCGCGCCGCCATAGCGCTTGAGCACGGCGTTCATGGCGATGATCATCACGTTGTCCACCGCGATGATGGCAAAGGGCGTAAAGCCGATGAGCAGCACTTTGCGCATGATGCGAACATCATAGCCCGAAAAGGTGATGCGCATGGGCGGCTTTTTGCCCAGCAGGAAGGCCAGCACAAAGGCGCAGCTGGCGACCTGGGAAATCACCGTGGCCACGGCGGCGCCCGTGACGCCCATGTCCAGCACATAGATGAACACAGGGTCCAGCGCAATATTCATCACCGCGCCCAGCACCACCGACAGCATGGCCTGGCTGGCAAAGCCCTGGCAGATGATGAACTGGCACATGCCCGTGGCGAGCAGCGCGAAGGGCGTGCCGCACAGGTACGCCGAAAAATAGGCCCCCGCAAAGGGAAAGGTGGCCTCGCTGGCGCCAAAGAGCATCAGCATCGGCTCGCGGATGGGCGCAAGCAGCGCCATCAGCGCCACCGACAGCACGCAGAGCATCAAAAAGCAGTTGGCCAGAATGCGCCGGGCCTGCTCCGTTTCCCCCTCGCCCATGCGCATGCTCATCAGCGGCGCGCCGCCCACCCCGATCAGCGAGGCGGCCGAGCCGATCATCGTCACCACCGGGCCGCATACGCCCACGCCCGCCAGCGCCAGATCGCCCACCTGCGGGATGTGGCCGATGTACATGCGGTCCACAATGCTGTAGAGCACGCTGACAAACTGCGCCAGCATGCTGGGCAGGGCAATTTTCAGCACAAGCGGTCCAATCGGGTCCCTGCCAAGGTCGTTCTTTCGCCGCATAAAGCGCGTTCCTCTTTCCCTGTATGGATGCCGTAAGCCGGGCGTGCTATCTTACCACATTTCCGCTTCGCGTGGCAAGCGGCGTTCAGCTCCTGCCACGAACGCCCAGAACGTGCAAAAACCTGCGCACGGGCTGGCGGTAGCTGGAGAGAGGACGCATCCAGGAATCCAGTGTGTGCGCGGCCACATAGCATTCGCCCTCCCGCACATCGACGATCAGCGCGGTATGGGTGAAGCCTCCCTCCCGGTTTCCCAGCTGCACTACGTCGCCGGGAAGCGCCTCCTCCCGGCTGACCTCCTGCGCGTAGGGTCCCGGCCCTTTGTTGGCCGTCAGAAAGCGGTAGAGGTATTCCACACCGGTCCAGGACGCGGTGCGGTCGTTGCCCGTCAGGTAGTACCAGCCATAGACCGGCGTGCGGTTCATCACGCCCGCGCCCGCATACAGGCACTGCGACACGAAATTGGTGCAGTCCCCTCCCAGGCCGTGAAAATCCAGATACGCCGGGTTGCGCAGCAGGGCCCAGCGCTTCGCATAGGCCACGGCCGCCGCTTCGTCATAGCCGTTTCTCATTTTACCACCCCCTGCGCCATGGTATGCGGACGCGGAGCAGGCGGTCCCTCGCGGCGCCACGAACAAAAACACGCTCATTTCTTCTAAAAAAAGCCGGCGGTTGACATAACCGAACCGGCTTTTTGACATGCCGTCCTTATCGCCCGTGCACAGATTTCTCCCGCCATCCGCCAGCGCTTGGAGGAATTTATCCATCTGGCCGCTATTTTTCCGAAATATACATGTCGTTCCGTTTTGTTTATGGCTGCTTCCCGGCGCAGGTCCTATAATGATGACATAGAGCATCACGTACACACCCAAGGAAGGAGAATGGCTATGTCCCATCCCGTTGCTATCGTCACGGGCGCCGCCAGGGGAATCGGCCGCGCCGTTGCCCTGGAACTGGCCTCCCGCGGATATGATCTGGTTGTCAACTATCACACCAATGAAAAGGCCGCACGGGAGGTGTGCGACCGGGCCCGGGCCATGGGCGTGCGGGCGGAACCCATCTATGCCGACATGGGCAAGGTGGAGGATATCGCCGCCATGTACGCCGAAATTGACCGGCTCTTCCCTCGCATCGACCTGCTGGTCAACAACGCCGGCATCAGCGACGAGGTGTATTTTCTGGACGCCACACCGGAAAACTTCGACCGCATGACGGCCGTGGACTGGCGGGGGCTGTATTTCTGCGCACAATATGCAGCCAAGCGCATGATTGAAAAAAAAGTGCCCGGCCTGATCATCAACGTGACCTCCAACCAGGCGGAGGGCAACTGGCCGCGCTCGACCATCTACGGCCCCACCAAGGCCGCCGTATCCAAATTCACCAAAAACGCGGCCATGGAGCTGGCGCTCTACGGCGTGCGCATGGTCGCCATCGCTCCGGGCTATACGGATATCGGCTGGCCGGCGGACAGCCATCTGCGTCAGGCGGAAAAGCGGCTGCCGCTCAAGCGCTTCGCCGCGCCGGAGGAAATCGCCAAGGGCGTGGCCTTTCTGGCCTCGCCGGACGCCGCCTATATGACCGGATGCGTGCTGACCATGGACGGCGGTGCGACGCTGCCCGTGGTGGCCGCCAACGACTTCGTCTGACGGGCGTCAGGGCGAGGTGCGCCGCCGGTATTTGCTGGGCGGGAGATGAAAGTAGTCTCTGAAGCTGCGGCTGAAATGAAAGGGATCGTTGTAGCCCAGCATGGAGGCTATTGCGCTCAGCGGCATGGTGGTATTGGAAAGAAGCTGCTGCGCCGTTTCCAGCCGGATGCGGGAGATGAGCCGCTTGGGGCCGTATCCCAGGGCGCGGTGGCAGAGGTTGCGCAGGGTTCGCTCCTGAATGCCCAGCTCGTCACAGATGGCGGCGACGGTCACGGTGGAAAGGTTTTCGCGGATGTAGTGCTCGGCGCCAAGCAGCGCTTCGGGAAGCGTTCCGCTCTTGCCCACATCCTGCCCCAGAAGCATCAGCGCCGGGAGAAACAGGCTCTGGGCGATATCCCAACGCCCCTGCTTGGCGCAGATGAGGCTTTGCTGAAACAGGCGCTGGATGAAATCGCCCGCGCGGACGGCAAGCACACGGTCCTCCTCCAGGCAGGACTGGGGCTGGCAAAGCTCAAACCACCAGAAGCGCCACGTGTCTCCGGGACAGCCATAGCCAAAATCGTGCGTGGGGCGCATGACCAGCGCCTGATCCTGCCCCACTCGGTAGGTACGGCCGTCGTAGCGGATCAGCCCCTCCCCCTTGAGCGTAAAGACCAGATAGGTTTTTCCGGGCGTGATCCCCTTATGGGGCGTTTGATAGGACCCGTCTCCCCAGATCCAGAAGATGGTGTCCAGTCCGCAGGGCGGGCCCGATGCGGCCGCCGGACCGACGCAGAAATCAAAGAACATGGTATCACGCTCCTCTTTTTCCCGCTTTACGAACATCCTACCACAGCCAGCCCCAGTTTGACAAGGAGGGCAGATATGCACAACGTTCAAACCATCTCTGTTCCGCCTCTGGCGCTGGGCGAGGGACCGGTGTGGCATGCACGCCGGAACACGCTGTATTTTGTGGATATTGACGGATGCATGCTCTACGGCTGGCAGGACGGGCCGGGGCTGGTGACGCGCCTGTCCATGCCGGACCGGACGGGTTTCGTGGTCCCGTGGGGTGACGGGCTGCTGGCGGGCGTCTGCGACACGCTCTACCGCGTAAACCCGGACAGTACAGCGATCACGCCCGTTCTGCGCCTTTCGCTGGCGGACGGCGTGCGCTTCAACGACGGAAAATGTGACCCGGAGGGCCGGCTCTGGGCCGGCGTAATGGCCGTGGACCGCTCGCGCGGGGACACGGCCGAGCTGGGCGCGCTGTACGGCATCGTGCCGGATGGCCCGTTCCAATGCCTCGCGCCGATGGACATTCCCAACGGCATGGCCTGGGATGCGTCCGGCGCCTTTTACCACACCGACACTGCCACCGGCCGCATCCTGCGGTACCGCCGCGGGGCCGACGGACGCATCCGTGACCCTGAGGAGGCAATCGCAGTGGCGGAGGGCGCGCCCGACGGAATGTGTATCGACAGCCAGGGCATGCTCTGGGTGGCGCTCTGGGGCGCGGGGTGCGTGCAGCGTTACGATCCGCAGACCGGATGCGCGCTGAAGGAGCGCATCGATGTCCCGGAGTCCAACGCCTCGTGCTGCTGTCTGGGCGGGGCGGACGGAAAGACGCTTTACATCACCACCGCGCAAAGCGGCGGTCGGGCCGGGGGCCTGTACGCCTGCCGCGTGGAGGTGCCGGGTCCGCCGCCTTTTGCATGGCGCGGATAGCAAAGGAGGAAGCCGCATGCAGGAACAGATCAATCCCCTTTTGCGCGGGGAAGAGGGCGCACTCAAGCGCGCGCTGTACAAATCCATGGGGTACGATGACGAAGCGCTTTCCCGCCCGCTGGTGGCGGTGGTCAGCACCTTCACAACCGCCACGCCCGGCCATTTCACCCTGGATGAACTCTCCCGCCAGGTGCAGCTGGGCATCGAATCGGCCGGAGGCACGGCGATGAGCTTCGGCACCATCGCCCCGTGCGACGGCATCGCCGAGGGGCACGAGGGCATGCGCTACATTTTGCCCAGCCGCGACCTGATCGCCTCCTCCGTGGAGTGCATGGTGCGCGCGCACCGCTTCGACGCGATGGTGGTGCTGGGCTCGTGCGACAAAATCGTTCCCGGCCTGCTGATGGCGGCGGCGCGGCTGGACGTGCCCGCCCTCTTTCTCAACGCCGGTCCCATGCTGCCCGCCATCTACCGCGGCAAGCACTGGGACGGCAACATCGTGACCGAGGCGGTGGGCTGGAAGCGGCGCGGGGAGATCGGCGAGGCGGCCTTCAAGGCCATTGAGGACCTGGCCGAGCCGTGCGCGGGTTCCTGCGCGATGCTGGGCACGGCCAATACGATGTGCTGCCTGGCGGAGGCCATGGGCATGGCGCTTCCGGGCACGGCCACCATTCCGGCGGTCAAGGCGCGCAGGCTGCGCGCGGCGCGGCAGACGGGCCGGGCGGTGATGCGTCTTTGGGAGCGGAGAATCACGGCCCGCCGGCTGATCACCCGCCAGTCGCTGGAAAACGCCATGACCGTACTCATGGCGATGGGCGGCTCCACCAATGGCATTTTGCATCTTCAGGCCATTCACCGCGAGGCCGGGCTGGGCGACCTGCCCCTTTCCGCCTTTGACGCGTCCAGCCGCGCCACGCCGCAGCTGGCCTCCGTCTACCCCGCCTCGCCCTGGGACATGGCGGATTTTGACGAGGCCGGGGGCGTCCCGGCGCTGATGCGCGAGCTGCGCCCGCTACTGCATACCGACTGCCTGACAGCGCTTGGCGGCACCCTGGCGGAGGCGCTCGACGCCTTCCCCGACAGCCCGCGGCGCGAGGTCATCCGGCCCTTTGCCCAGCCCTTTGCGCCCACCGGCGGGGTTGCCGTGTTCTCGGGCAACCTGGTGCCGCTGGGCTGCGTGGTCAAGCCGGCGGCGGTCCCGGAGGCCCTGCATCGCTTCACGGGCACGGCGCGGGTATTTCACTCCGAGCAGGACGCCTGCCGCGCCATCCTGGACGGAAAGGTGCCGCACGGCACAGCCGTGGTGCTGCGCTACGAGGGACCCAAGGGCGGCCCCGGCATGCCGGAGATGTACCGTCCCATGAAAAACCTCGAAGGTATGGGGCTTTCCGGGGACTGCTGCATCCTGACCGACGGGCGCTTCTCCGGCTCCAACAGGGGCCTGTTCGTGGGGCATATCTCGCCCGAAGCCTACGAGGGCGGACCTCTGGCGCTGGTGGAGGACGGCGATTCCATCCGCATCGACATTCCCGCGCGCGAGCTAGAGCTGCTGGTTTCCCCGGAAGCGCTCGCACGCCGCCGCGAGGCCTGGCAGAGGCCCGAAAAGGACGTCCCTGACGGCTACCTCTCCACCTACCGCAAGAGCAGCCTGTCCGCGGCGCAGGGCGCCGTGGTCGAATGAACAAAGGAGGAATGGTTGTGTCACTTTGGAACAGCGACGCGGAGATGCTTTCCCTCATGCGCCGGCAGCTATACACCGCCGTGGTGGGCGACATTCTGGACCAGATGGGCTATGTGCACCAGTTTCTGCCCAGCCGCATCATGCCCATGCGCGACGATATGATCGTGGCGGGGCGCGCCATGACGGTGCTGGAGGCCGATACCGTGCAGGGCGACGCGCAGGGGCGCAGCGAGCAGATGCGCCGCTCCTTCGGCCTGATGCTGGAGGCGCTGGACGATCTGAAGGAAAACGAGGTCTATCTCTGTTCGGGCGCTTCGCCGCGCTACGCGCTGGTGGGCGAGCTGATGTGTACCCGCATGCAGAAGCTGGGCGCGGCGGGCGCGGTGGTCAACGGCTTTCACCGCGACACGCGCGGCATTCTGGAATTGAACTTCTATCAAGGTTCCGTCTTTGATACAATGTCCCTGTACATAAAAAGCCCGAAAACCCCTTGAAATAAGGCATTTTCGGGCTTTTGTGGTCTCCGTTCAGGAAGCTCATCCGCGCTCAAATGGACATAAAAAGACCGATATGGGAAAAGTGACCCCTCCCTACATATCGGCCTTGTGTTTCGTCGTATGGTTCGGTGTTTCGTCGCAAGGTTTCAAGTTTCGTCAGAAGGTTTCAGGGTTTCGTTAAATGGTTCTCCTGGGGGATTTCATCCTCGACCATCCGCATCAATTCGCTCATGCGCATGTCGAGTGCAGCGGCGATGCACCAGAGGGTTTCGACGTTGGCGTTCTTGCTGCCGTTCTCGATCATCGCAAGATGGCTACGTGCGACACCTGCCAGTCCGGAGAGTACTTCCTGTGACATCCCTCGTTGTACCCGGATGCGTCCAATGATTCAGCCGGTTACCTTGTAGTCGTAGTTCATGCTTAAAGCCCCTTTCTGATTCGCGTTTGCAATTCATAAGAGGCTGTGTAATTTTTGCGAGCTCAAGGTTGCCGTGTTTGGCCCACAGCTGCCCTGTGTCGGGCCATTGCTCTTTCTTGGGCACTTCCCCAAGAACGTGGGTGAAGCCCCAACGTGGGGCAACGTGTCGCGTTTGTGGGCAAAAGGAAAACCGCCAGTGATTTTGTCAGCGTTCGCAGACAAAATAGGTTGGCGGCGTGGTTATCATGTATGCAGGAATCGCCCAAAGAACGGAGGATGTATCATGAAGATGTTTCTAGCTCTGATCCTAATACTTTGCCTGACGATGGCATCCGGCACCATCACCATAGCCGAAGAAGCTATGGATTTCAGCAGTTATAGCGACGCAGATCTCGTTGAACTTCTCGCCGATGTACAGAGCGAGGTGGCCGTCCGAAAGATTGAGAAAACCGCACATCTGACAGCTGGAACCTACATTGGCGGGCGTGACATTCCTGTAGGCTCATACATCCTTGCAACGGATGGAGTTGAAGGTGATTACGGCATCGTTTCGCTTCGTTCGGTCAATGACCCGGAGGATGACTATCCATCCAAGCTCTATGAGTTCAAAAACGGCGAGGATGTCTATTCTGTTTTCATCACGGTTGAAGAGGGCGATACGCTGATTCTGCCGTTTCCATACGCACTGACCATATCCGGTGGTGTGATGTTCAAATAAGGCGCATATATAAAGCGGGCACTGTGGTGATGAACCACGGTGCCCGCTTTCTTGTTTCTCCTGTGCTTGATATGCTGTTCACAGGTATGATA
>DVIV01000064.1 GCA_018710985.1 Candidatus Limiplasma pullicola | reverse complement strand
ATTGCCTGGATAATGCTGTGATGGAAAATTTCTTTGGCCTGCTTAAGAGTGAGTTGCTGTACCTCCAGAAATTCCAATCCGTGGAACACTTCAAGCTGGAACTGCTGGATGATCTGGACTACTACAACAACTGCCGCATAAAGGCGAAGCTAAAGGGCTTGCCGCCTGCTATTCACAGGCAACAAGCCCTTTCAGCTGCTTAAACAATTTCCTTCTTCAAATATTGTCTAACTTTTTGGGGTCACTTCAAAGCCTGCAGCCTGTTTTCCAACTTTTTAGGTGTTTACGCTTTCCCATCATCCTCCATCCGTTCTCCCACATGGGCAAGCAGCGCGTCTTTTCCCGTGAGGTCTTCGCTGGAAAAGGCGATGACCTCCCAGGGCTGCACCAGCAGCGCGCGACAGATGGGCGCGATGTGCTTCATACGCGCGCCCCGGCTGATCTTGTCGGCCTTGGTGGCCACCACGGTGAAGGGGATGCCCGTCTGGCGGAAGTACTGCGCCATGGCTACATCGTCGCGCGTGGGCTCGTGGCGGATATCCACCAGAAGCAGCACATGCTTCAGCAGCGTGCTGTCCTGGAAATAGCCGTCCATCATCTCGCCCCAGCGCTGCTTCTCGGCCTGATTGACCCTGGCAAAGCCGTAGCCGGGCAGATCCACCAGATGAAAGGCCTCATTGATGAGAAAGATGTTAATCAGCCGCGTTTTGCCGGGGGTGGCGCTGGTCTTGCACAGCTTTTTGCGGGCGCACAGCGCGTTGATGAGCGAGCTTTTGCCCACGTTGCTCTTGCCCACCACCGCAAGCTGGGGAAGCGTGACCGGCGATTCCTCGCGGTATTGGGCCAGGCTGGTGACGAAGCTTGCGGTTTTGATTTCCATATTATTATACTCCTTTGTACATGCCGGGTTTGGCCGGCTGGGGGGCAGTCAGGGGCAGCTCCAGCGGCGCGTCGGCGATGACCGGCGGCTCGCACACCAGCGCGGCGCGGATCACCTCCGCCACATCGTCCACGGGCCGAATGTCGATGCGCTCACGCACGGCGGGGGACACGTCCTCCAGGTCCTTGAGGTTTTCGCGGGGGATGAGCACCGTGCGCACGCCCGCACGGTACGCCGCCATCAGCTTTTCCTTCAGTCCGCCGATGGGCAGCACCCGTCCACGCAGCGTGATTTCACCCGTCATGGCCACGCTCTGGCGCACGGGGATGGAAGTCAGCGCGCTGACCAGCGCCGTCACCAGCGTCACACCCGCGCTCGGCCCGTCCTTGGGCACCGCGCCCTCCGGCACGTGGATATGGATGTCGTTCTGCTTGAAGAATTCGGCCGGAATGCCCCATGGATCGCAGTGGGCGCGCACCCAGGACAGGGCTGCCCTGGCGCTCTCCTGCATCACGTCGCCCAGCTTGCCCGTCAGCTGCAGCACGCCGGTTCCCTTGAGCACGGCGCATTCCACGCTGAGCATCTCGCCGCCCACGCTGGTATAGGCCAGTCCGTTGACGACGCCCACGCGATTCTCCTTTTCCAGCGGCTCGCGCGTGTAGCGCGGCTGACCCAGATAGGCGGTCAGCTTCTCCTGGTTGACGGTGATCTCCCCGGTTTTCTGATCGAGCATCTCCACCGCGGCCTTGCGCGCCACGCGCGCCAGCGTGCGCTCCAGCTCGCGCACGCCCGCCTCACGGGTGTAGCCCTCGATCACGGCGCGCAGCACGCGGTCGTTCATGCGCACGCTGCGGGGCTTGAGTCCGTGGGCCTCGATCTGCTTGGGCAAGAGGTGCTTGCGGGCGATCTTGAGCTTTTCCTCCTCGGTATAGCTGGGCACCTCGATGATCTCCAGGCGGTCCAGCAGCGCGGGCGGAATAGCTTCCATATTATTGGCCGTGGTGATGAACATCACGCGGCTCAGGTCAAAGGGCAGCTCCATGTAATGGTCGCGGAAGGCGCAGTTCTGCTCTGCGTCGAGCACCTCCAGCATCGCCGCCGCGGGGTCGCCGCGGAAATCGCTGCTCATCTTGTCGATCTCGTCAAAGAGGAACACGGGATTCATCGTACCCGCCTGCTTGATGCCCGCGATGATGCGCCCCGGGATCGCGCCCACATAGGTGCGCCGGTGGCCGCGAATCTCGGCCTCGTCGCGCACGCCGCCCAGTGACATCTGCACGAACTGACGCCCCACCGCTTTGGCGATGGCCCGCACGATGGACGTTTTGCCCACGCCAGGAGGGCCCGCAAAGCACAGGATCGGGCCTTTCATGTCGTTTTTCATGCGAAGCACGGCAAGGTACTCAATGATGCGCTCCTTGACCTTTTCCAGCCCGTAGTGGTTTTCCTCCAGCACGCGGCGCGCGCGCTTGAGATCCAAATTGTCCGGCGTGGTCTTTCCCCAGGGCAGGTCGAGAATCCATTCCACATAGGTGCGGCTCACACCGATTTCCGGGGTGCCGGGGGCCATGCGGCTGAGGCGCTCCAGCTCCTTCTCGGCCTTCTCGCGGGCCTCGTCGTTGAGCGGGGTCTTTTCCAGCCGCTCGCGCAGGTCCTCTACGTCGGTTCCATCCTTGTCTCCCAGCTCGGTCTGGATGGCCTTGATCTGTTCGCGCAGGTAGTAGTCCTTCTGGTTCTTTTCAATCTGCTTCTTGATGCGGGCCTGCACCTGCTTTTCCACGTCGGCCAGCTCGGTTTCTCGCACCAGAATGCCGCAGAGGGCTTCCAGCCGGTCCTTCACCTTCAGCTTTTCCAGAATGGCCTGCCGGTCCTCCAGACGGGTCAGCACGTTGGCGGCGATGATATCCGCCAGCTGGTCGGGCTTGTCCACGTCCATCACCGAGCGCAGCGTCTCCTGTGACACGCGCATGCTGGCGTTGCAATACTCTTCAAAAAAGGCGTGCGTGGTACGCACCAGCGCCTTCATCTCAGGAGTGTCTGGCGCGGCTTCCTCACGCACCAGGCGCACGGTGGCCATCATGCAGGGTTCCTCCTCCAGGACGGTTCCCAGCACCCCGCGGCGTACGCCCTCCACCAGCACGCGAATGCTGTCGCCCGGCAAATTCAGCACCTGCTTGATCTGGGCGATGGTGCCCACGCGGCACAGGTCGCTCAGCTCCGGATCGTCGATTTCGGCGTCCATCTGAGCCACCAGAAAGATGCGCTGATCGCCCATCATGGCCTTTTCCAGCGCGGCCACGCTCTTGGGGCGGCCCACGTCAAAGTGCAAAACCATATGGGGAAAGACCATCATTCCCCGAAGCGGCAGAACGGGCATGCGCAGCAGCAGGCTTTTGCGGTTTGTTTCCTGCATCGTTATCCTCCATGGCCCGCGAAAAAAGCGGGCATACTAGCGCGCAAAACGGCGCAGAACGATTATAGCGGCATTCGCGGGCAAATGCAAGACGTCGGGCCGGATTGTCACAATCCTACGGCGCTGCCAGCAACCCCCATACATGGAACGGCGGCGTTCCTCACAAGCTACCGGAGAACATGGGGAGGCGGAAGCGTCCCGCGAATGGAGGTTTCTAGCGTTGGTCAGCGCCGTATTGTTTGGCATTCAGCTATTGGTCACCATTGTGGTGGGCATTTACTTTTACACCCAGCTGCGCCAGCAGCGAAGAGCACAGCCCTCGAACCGCCGCGAAAGCGGCCGGGAATACGAGCGGCTGCAAAAGATGCGCGCCCTGAAGCTCAGCGAACCGCTGGCCGAGCGCGTCCGCCCGACAAAGTTTTCCGATATCGTGGGGCAGGAGGACGGCATCAAATCGCTCAAGGCCATTCTGTGCGGAAAAAACCCGCAGCATGTACTCATCTACGGACCTCCGGGCGTGGGCAAGACCTGCGCCGCGCGCCTGGTGCTGGAGGCTGCCAAAAAGAGCAATGGCACGCCCTTTCTGGCCAACGCCCCCTTTATTGAAATGGACGCGACCTGCGTGCGCTTTGATGAACGCGCCATCGCAGACCCGCTGATCGGCAGCGTGCACGATCCCATCTATCAGGGTGCGGGGCCTTTGGGCGTGCAGGGCATCCCCCAGCCCAAGCCCGGCGCCGTGAGCAAGGCGCACGGCGGGGTTTTGTTCCTGGACGAAATCGGCGAATTGCACCCCATCCAGATGAACAAGCTGCTCAAGGTTCTGGAGGACCGCAAGGTGATGCTGGAATCGGCCTATTACAATCCCGATGACACCGGTGTGCCGCGCTACATCCACGACATCTTCAAAAACGGGCTTCCGGCGGACTTCCGCCTGGTGGGAGCGACCACGCGCAGCCCGCAGGACATCTCCCCCGCGCTTCGCAGCCGCTGCATGGAGGTCTTTTTCCGTGCGCTGGAGCCGGAGGAAATCGCGGACATCGCCTTCCATTCCGCCGAGCGCGCGGGTTTCACCATGACGCGGGAGGACGCGCGCATGGTGGGCCGCTTCGCCTCCTGCGGGCGTGACGCGGTGAACATCGTGCAGATGTGCGCGGGCCTGGCGCAGATGGAGAACCGCACCGACATCCGCACAGAGGATGTGGAGTGGGTGGTCTACTCCGGCCACTACGCCGCCCGGCCCGACCAGCACGCCGACACGCGCAATCGTGTGGGCGTGGTACACGGGCTGGCCATCGTGGGCAGCTATCAGGGGGCGACTATGGAAATCGAGGCCGTAGCCCAGCCCGGCTGCGGCCGGCTGACGATCACCGGCATCGTGGAGGAGGAGGAGCTGGGCGCGGAGGGCCGCCGCATCAAGCGCAAATCCACGGCGCGCAGCTCGCTGGAAAACGTGATGACGCTGCTAAACGGCATGGGCTATCATACCCGCGACTATGACCTGCACATCAACTTCCCCGGCGGCACGCCGGTGGACGGGCCCTCGGCGGGCGTGGCCATGGCTGTGGTGGCTGCCAGCGCGCTCACCGGCCGTCCGGTGGACGGCCATGTAGCCGTCACGGGCGAGGTGTCCGTGCGCGGGCTGGTCAAGCCCGTGGGCGGCGTGCCCGGCAAGGTGGAGGCGGCGGAGCGCGCGGGCCTGAGCACGGTGCTCATCCCGCAGGACAACCGCATGGAGCGCTTCGAGCACACCACCATCGAGGTCTGTCCCATTGCCACTTTGGAGGAGGCGCTCACCCGCATGCTGCTGCCCGCCGGCGCACAGGCCCCGGCAGGCAGCGCGGCCGCGCCGTCCCAGGCGCCGGTGCCCGTGCTGGCCGCAGAGGAGCAGACCGCCGCCGGCAACGGCTGACGGCAATATCAAACAAACAAACGAACGGGACGGTTCCTTTCGGGAGCCGTCCCGTTCGCTTCCTATTGTCCGGCGTGTTCCGCGTTGCGCAGGGCCAGCGCCGCGTCCCAGATGCGGTGCGCCACCTCGCGCTTGCTCATCAGGGGCAGCGTTTCCGTCCCCCCGTTGGAAATCAGCGTCACGATGTTGGTATCCGTGCCAAAGCCCGCGCCCTTGGCAGTCACGTCATTGGCCACAATCAGGTCCAGATGCTTGGAAAGCAGCTTTCCGCGTGCGTTTTCCAGCACGTTCTGCGTCTCGGCGGCAAAGCCCACCAGCACCTGGCCGGGTTGCTTGCGCTCCCCCACGGCCCTGGCGATATCCGGGTTTTCCACCAGCTCAAGCATGAGCGGCTCGCCTTCGCGCTTTTTGAGCTTCTGCGCGAAGGGGTGCTCCACGCGGTAATCCGCCGGGGCTGCCGCCTGCACGATCATGTCCTGTTCCCCACAGCGGGCCAGCATGGCGTCATACAGGCTCTGCGTGGAGGTGACGGGCACGACGCTCACGCCCTGCGGCGGGTCGATCTGCACCGGACCGGTGAGCAGCGTGACCCGCGCGCCGCGGTCGTGCGCGGCCTGCGCCAGGGCGTAGCCCATCTTGCCGGAAGAATCGTTGGTGAGGTAGCGCACCGGGTCGATGCGCTCCACGGTGGGGCCGGCGGTAACCAGCACGCGCAGGCCCTCCATGTCGCAGGTGCGGCATAGCAGGTCGCACACTGCCTGCACGATGGCCTCCGGCTCGCTCATACGGCCCGCGCCGCTGTCGCCGCAGGCCAGATGTCCGCTGTCCGGGCCCACGGTACGCACCCCGCGCGCAAGCAGGGTACACAGGTTCTGCTGCGTGGCCTCGGCGGTCCACATGCCGGTGTTCATGGCCGGGGCCAGCAAGATGGGGGCCTTGGTCGCCAGAAGCGTGGTGGTGAGCATATCGTCGGCGATGCCGCAGGCCAGCTTGGCCATCAGGTTGGCCGTGGCCGGGGCCACCAGCATCACATCGGCCTTCTGCGCCAGGGAAATATGCCTGACATCCCAGGATTCGGCGCGTGCAAAGGTATCCACGCACACCGGGCGGGCGCTGAGGGTTTCAAAGGTGAGCGGCGCGACCAGCTTTGTGGCGTTCTGCGTCATGATGACGTCCACTTCCGCGCCCAGCTTTTTCAGCCGGGACACGATCTCGCACGCCTTATAGGCCGCGATGCCACCCGTCACGCCCATGACCACATGTCTGCCGCTCAGCATGTCAGTCCTCCAGATCGGCGTCGCGCTCATAGGTGAGCAGGCCGCGGTTGATTTCCTCCACAGCGATCTTGAGCGGCTTCATATCCTTGGGGTCGATCAGCGGCTGCGCGCCGTCCACCAGCTGACGGGCGCGCTTGCTGGCTTCCACCACCAGCGTATAGCGGCAGTCCACCTTTTCACACAGTTCAACGATGGTCGGTTCCACAATGGCCATAACGGATTTCCTCCTTACAAAGTTGCGGCGCGGCGCGCCAGGGGTCAGTTTTCGGCGACATGGGGATGAAAGCGCGTGGTGCGGTGCTTTTCCGCATTGGCGATGCTTTGCAGCTGGGCAAAGGCCAGCTCCAGATTGTCGTTGACCACGGCATACTGGTAGCGGTCGATCTTCTGCACCTCGCCCCGCGCATTTTTCAGCCGGCGCTCGATTTCGACGGGATCGTCGGTGTTGCGGGTGTGCAGGCGCACGCGCAGGTCCTCAAAGCTGGGGGGCAGAATAAACACGCTCACGTAGTCGTCGGCGTTCTGCATCACGGTGATGGCGCCCTGGGGGTCGATGTCCAGAAGCACGTTGTACCCCTCGGCCATCATCCGCTCCACCGGGGCGCGCAGCGTACCGTAGCGGTGACCGTGCACCGTGGCGTGTTCCAGAAACGCGTTTTCGCTCACCAGGCGGTCGAACGCCTCCTCCGTCACAAAGTGGTAATGCACGCCCTCGATTTCATTGTCGCGGGGCTTGCGCGTGGTCACGCTGCAGGAAAAGCGGAAGCTGGGGTCGCAGTCCATCAACATTTTCACCAGCGTGCCCTTACCCGTGCCGGAGGGGCCTGAAATGATCAGCAGCATTCCCGTGCGTTCAAACTTCACCGCCATGGGTTAGACCTCCTTCTCCTCGTCGCGGATGGCCGCGTCGCGCTGCCCCACACGTCCCGCGATGGTTTCGGGCTGAATCGCGGAGAGCACCACATGGTCGCTGTCGGTCTGGATCACGGCGCGGGTGCGCCGTCCCTGGGTGGCGTCGATCACACGCTTGCGGTCGCGCGCCTCCTGAATCATGCGCTTGACGGGCGCGCTGTCCGGGCTGACGATTGCGATGATGCGGTCGGCGGCGATCATGTTGCCAAAGCCGATGTTAATAAGCCTGAGCACCCAAAGCCCCCTTCTCTTCGGTTACACGGCGTTTTGTACCTGCTCGCGCAGCTTTTCCACCACGCACTTGGCGTTGACCACCAGCTGCGCAATGTCTCCATCGGACGCCTTGGAGCCGATGGTGTTGATTTCGCGGTTCATCTCCTGAAGCAGGAAATCCAGCTTGCGGCCCACCTCCGTGCCGTTTTCCGCACTGCCGCGGAACTGGGTGATGTGGCTCTGCAGACGGCTGAGCTCCTCGTCAATGGCGCAGTGATCCGCCATGAGGGCCACCTCCTGCGCTACGCGCTGGGCGTCGGCATTCACCTGCCATTCTTCCAGTCTGGCCATGAGCCGCCGCCGGTATTCGCGCGGCACCTCCGGCGCTCGCTCCGCCACGGCCCGCCGCAGGGAGGAAAGCTCCTCCAGGTTGGCAAGCAGGTCGCTCCGGAGGTGGTCCCCCTCCCTGAGCCGCATATCCATCAGCTTGTCCAGCGCGGCGTCGAACGCCTCGGCCGCCAGCTCCCCCACGGCGGCGGCATCTTCCTCCGCCTGCGTGATGGTGAGCGCGCCGCTGAGGGTGAGCGCCTCCGCCGCCGTCATGCGCCGGTAGGGCTCCAGCGCCTCTTCCGCGCCCTTGAGCGCCTGGCCGAACGCCTCCAGCAGCACCCCGTCCACATGCACCTCGCGCGCGTCGGCGCGGGTGTTGGCATAGGTGACAAAGACATCCACATGTCCGCGCTTGAGCGCGCTCTTGTTGATGCGCTCGCGCAGCATGTCCTCCAGAAACGTCAGATTTTTGGGCATTCGGAAGGAAAGGTCCAGAAATCGGTGGTTGACGGTTTTGAGCTCGATGGTGATCTCGCGCCCGTCGCGGCAAGCCCGCGCCCGGCCGTACCCCGTCATGCTCTGCATGGAACCGCTCGCCTCCTTGCTTCATTCGTAACCTTGATTATAACATTGCCATGAGAAAAATACAAGCTCTGCGGATAAGGGAAAAACAATCCCCCGGCGAACGGCCGCCGGGGGATGATCGTCCGGCGCGGCGGCGTCAGTCGCCACCCGGAATGTAGACCCGGATGAAGTCCACCAGCATGCGCTGGGGGAAGGCGTCGTCATCGATCCCGTGACGTCCGCCCCAGATGCCGCCGATGGCCAGATTGACGACCAGATGAAACGGCACGTTGAACGGCCACACATCAGAATCGTCCAGCAGGTCGCTTTCGGGGCGATAGGATATCACCCGCTCGCCGTCCATGTAGGTTTCGATTCCCTCCGGGTCCCACATGAGAACGTAATCGTGAAATGCGCCCGGCTCTCCGTTCAAGGCGACGCTTCCGGTTATGGCGTTGTTCCTGAGCGAGTTGTAGCGCTCCGTGTGAAGCGTGCTGTGGACCTTTTCCGGATCATAGCCGACATGTTCCACCAGGTCAATCTCGCCTGATTTAAGATAGCCGCCGTAGCGGGTATCGCTGGGCAGCAGCCATATTGCCGACCATGCGCCCCGCCCCACGGGCAGAGCCGCCCGAACCTCCAGCCGCCCGTAGCAGAAACTGAACTGTTCCTGCGTGTTCATCCGCGCCGAGGTGTAGTCCATCCCCTCCCGCTCTTCCAGGCGCGCCTCGATCACCAGATGGCCGTCCTCCACCCACGCATTTTCCGCGCTGTAATACTCCTTTTCCTCGTTGTACCGGGCCGGTCCTTCCTCCAGGGTCCAGTGGGAAGGGTCCGGCGGTCCATCCCGGGAAAATTCGTCCGAAAAGGCCAGCACATAGCCCTCCGGTATGCCGGGGTCGCCATCTTCAGCGCAGGCCATGCAGGGCAGCAGAAGAAACACGGCCACGAGAATACTGATCAATCGCATAGTTCCTCCTCCGTACGCCCGCAGAAAAACGCCTCAGGCGCGGCTTCCGCCGGGTGCTCTACGCATACATTCCATATTTATCTTATCACAAAATGATTTCCCCGGCTATCCCCGACCATATATATTCCAGGTATCCACGACGGTCCCATTCTTTTCTGTCTCACCCAAGCAGCGACCATGCCGCGAACAGCCCGCTCATGAGCGAGGCCACCAGCGATACCACCGTGATCTGCGTGTTGATGGAGGGGCCGGCGGTGTCCTTGAAGGGATCGCCCACGGTGTCGCCCACCACGGCCGCCTTGTGCGCCTTGGACCCCTTGCCGCCCTCATGGCCCGCTTCCACATACTTCTTTGCATTGTCCCACAGACCGCCCGCGTTGGACATGAACAGCGCCAGAAGCAGACCGCTTACAATGTTGCCCAGCAGGAAGCCGCCAATGGCCAGCGGTCCACCCGCGAAGCCCACCACCACCGTGGCCACGATGGCCGCAAGCCCGGCGGGAATCAGCTCCATCAGCGCGCCGGAGGTGGCGATATCGATGCAGCGGTCATATTCCGGTTTCGCGCCCGTGTGGCCCTCGCGCAGGCCGGGAATGCTGCTGAATTGCCGGTGGATTTCCGCCACCATACGCTGGGCATTTTTGTCCACGCCCAGCATCAGCATGGCCGAGAATACCGCGGGGATGGCAGCGCCGATGAGCACGCCGAAAAATACCGAGGGGTCCATAATATCAAAACCGGTGATGACCGCTTTTCCCGCCGCCATCAGGGCCTCGTTGACCTCGCTGAGATACGCGCCCAGCAGGGAAATGACCGTCAGTCCCGCCGCGCCGATGGCAAATCCCTTGGTCACGGCTTTGACGGTGTTGCCGGCGCTGTCCAGTTCATCCGCCACGCGAATGGTCTTTTCGCCCAGACCGCCCATCTCCGCCAGTCCACGCGCGTTGTCCACAATGGGGCCATAGGCGTCATTCGAGATGATCATGCCCACGATGGACAGCATGCCGACCGCCGCCATGGCGATGCCGAACATCGCGTAATCGCTTCCCATCGGCGCGCAGAGACGGTAAGCCGTGAGCGCCGAAATGGCGATGCCCGCCATGGCCGGCAACGCCGACACAAATCCGTAGGAGACGCCGGAGAGAACCGTAAAGGCAGACCCGGAACGCGAAGCGCGGGCTACCTTCTGCACAATCGGTTTGGAATCGTCGGTAAAATAGTCGGTGGTGATGCCAATGATCACACCCACCAGGAGGCCCACGGTGGACGCGCCCCAGATTCGCCAGCTAAAGTCATGGAAGATCAGCGTGGCCAGCGCCGTAAGGACGATGAACAATCCTGTGGTCACGTAGGTGGAGGCGTTCAGCGCACGGGTGGGGCTGCCGCCCTTGTCAATGCGTGCGGTAGCGATACCAATAATAGAAGCGATCAGTCCCAGCGCGGCATAGCAGAATACCATGGCCGTGTTCGCCTGCCCGCCCAGCGATTGGGCAATCACCAGTGCGGAGGTCATGGCTGCCACGTTGGAGTCGAACAGGTCAGCGCCCATTCCGGCAACGTCGCCCACGTTGTCGCCCACATTATCGGCGATCACGGCAGGGTTGCGCGGGTCATCCTCCGGAATGCCCAGTTCCACCTTGCCGGTCAGATCCGCGCTCACGTCGGCGGTCTTGGTGAAAATGCCGCCGCCCGCCTTGGCAAACAGCGCCAGCGAGCTTGCACCGAAGCTGAATCCCAAAAGAATGCTGCTGTCGCCCGCAAGCCAGAGCACGCCGCACACGCCCAGCAGGCTGAAGCCCACCACGGCCAGCCCCATCACCGCTCCGCCGCGGAAACCGATCAGAAACGCCGGGCGCACACCCTGCCGCGCGCCCTCGGCCGCGCGGGCGTTGGCGTTGGTGGCCACCAGAATGCCGATTTTGCCCGCGATGGCGCTCAGCGCCGTGCCCGCCACATAAGCCGCCGCCATGGACAGGTTGCGGCCCGGATGTCCCGTCCAGACGGGCGAGGGCAGCAGCAGGAAGATGATGACCGCCGCTATCCCCGCAAAGATGGACAACACGCGGTATTCCTTGCGCATAAAGGTGTTCGCGCCCTCCTTGATGAGCGCTGCCACCTCGTTGATGCGCGCGTTGGTGCTCTTTTGGCGCCTCACCCACAAAAACAGGTATGCCGCAAAAGCAAATGCAATGAGGACAGAGAACAGGGAAATGACGTACATCAGGGAAAGATTGGCTTCCATGGCCCGTTTCAACTCCTTTATGTATGATGATGTTCCCGGCATACCGGGATACAAAAGGCCGATTGGAATGATTGTAATCCTGCCGAATACACAATGGCAATACCCGGCGCGCTAAGAAACCGCTTATCCGCCGTACCCGTTTGCTAAAATACCGCTAAGCCGTAAAGCGCGGCTGTGCAAACCGTGTCGTTTCTGCTATACTTATGCTGAATATATGTCGGCGAAGCAAAGGAGGCGATGGCATGCGCCGGCGAGTGTGGCTGAACCTGGGGGTCACGGTGGTTCTGCTTCTTGCGGCCACGTTCAGCAGCCTGGTGCTGGGCGGGCTCATTGGCGGCACGGCCAACGCGCAGATGCTGTTCCTTCTGGCGGTTCTGCTGATCGCCCGCTTTACCGACGGCTACGTGTGGAGCGTGGCGGCTTCCATCGTATCGGTGCCGCTGGTCAATTATATGTTCACCTATCCCTACTTTTCCTTCAATCTGACCATTTCGGGATACCTGCTCACGTTTTTGACCATGCTGGCGGTATCCCTTATCGTAAGCGTGCTGACCGCGCGCATCAAGCAGCAGGAGCAGATCCGTCTGGACGCGGAGCGCGAAAAGCTGCGCGCCAATCTACTGCGCGCCGTGTCGCACGATCTGCGCACGCCGCTGACCTCCATCGTGGGCGCGACGGGCGCCATTCTGGACAACGCCCTGCCTCCGGAGAAGCAGCGCGAGCTGCTGGCCGACGTCAACGCCGACGCCCAGTGGCTTTTGCGCATGATTGAAAACCAGCTGGCCATCACCCGCATTCAGGGCGAAACAGCCCCGCTTCACATGGAAACCGAGGTTGTCGAGGATGTGCTGGCCGAGGCGGCGATCAAGTTCCAGAAGCATTTTCCCGACATCAGGGTGGACATGGACCTGTGTGACGACATTTTGCTGGCGGACATGGACGCCGTGCTCATCGAGCAGGTGGTGCTCAACCTGCTGGAAAATGCCGTCTATCACGGCAAGCGCACCACGCGCATCCGTTTGAGCGCGGCGCGCAGCGGCCGTTTCGTGCTGGTCACCGTATCCGACGACGGCGCGGGCATTCCCCGCGACCGGCTGCCCCGGCTGTTCCAGGCCATGCCGGAAAGCGGGCGGAGCGCGGATGCGCAAAAGCACATGGGCATCGGGCTATCGGTGTGCCTGAGCATCGTCAGGGCGCATGGCGGCGAGATGAGCGCCGCAAACAATGAACAGGGCGGCGCGAGCGTTTCCTTCACGCTGCCGGAAAAGGAGAACGAATATGCCGGTTAAACTGCTGGTTGTGGAGGATGAAAAAAGCATCCTCAAGCTGCTTCGGACCATTCTCACCGCCAACAAGTATGAGGTGGTGGAGGCCTCCACCGGCGCGGAAGCGCTGTCCCTGATCACCTCCCACTGTCCGGACCTGATCCTTTTGGACCTGGGCCTGCCCGACATGGACGGCAACACGCTGCTCAGCTCCGTGCGCAAGTGGACCTCCACGCCGGTCATCGTGCTGTCGGCCCGCACCCATGAATCGGACAAGGTCGAGGCCATCGACCTGGGCGCGGATGATTACATCACCAAGCCCTTCGGCGCCTCCGAGCTGCTGGCGCGCATCCGCATGGCCCTGCGCCACACGCAGACCATGAGCCAGAATGCCCAGATTGCCCGCACAGGCCAGTTTCATTCCGGCGGGCTGACCATCGACTACAACAAGTACCGCGTCTACGTGGATGGCGTGGACGCGCAGCTCACCCAGGGCGAATACCGCATCGTGGCGCTGCTGGGCAAATACGCCGGACGCGTGCTGACCTATGACTTTCTCATGAAGGAGCTCTGGGGCCCCTGCTCCAAGGGCGACAACAAAATTCTGCGGGTCAACATGGCCAACATCCGCCGCAAGATCGAAAAAACCCCCGCCCAACCCAAGTACATCTTTACGGAGGTTGGCGTGGGCTACCGCATGGCCGAGGGCGACGAGCCCTGATCTCAGGCGCCTCACCCTTGCGGTGCCTGATCGTGAATAGGGCCTGCGCTATCAAGATATACGCAGCCCCGGCACACCGTTCATGGTGTGCCGGGGCTGCGTGCTTTTGTTTCGGGGCGGCGGTCAGTCCTCCGCCGCATTGACCTCTTCTGCCAGCGGGATGGAATCGGCGGCGCCCATGCGGCCCACCGCAATGGAGGAGGCGCGCGCCGCACGCTTCATGATGCGTTCCAAGGGCATGCCCTGCGCCAGGCCGGAGACGAAATACCCGGTGAAGGTATCGCCCGCCGCGGTGGTATCCACCGCCTTGACGCGGAAAGCCGGCTGATAGAGGAGCTGTCCGTCATGCAGGCAGTATGCCCCGTCGGCGCCCAGGGTGAGCACCACGGAGGCATTGGGGTACTTTTCCTTCATGCCGGCCAGAATGGCCTGGGGGTCGGTCTGCCCGGTGAGGGCGCCACCCTCGATTTCATTGAGCAAAAACCAGCTGACGCTCTCCAGCGGATAATCGGCCAGCGCCTCGTTCACAGGCGAGGGATTGAAGATGACGCAAAGACCCTTCTGCGCGGCCTTGCGCATCATGAGCGGGGAGTTATACAGCTCGTTTTGCATGATGACGGCGTCGCCGGGGCCGAAGCCCTCCAGCATGCGGTCGATGTCCGCCTCGGTGGGGCGCATGTTTTCCCCGCCAAAGACGATGATGCTGTTCTGCCCGCTGGCATCCACCTGAATCACCGTATGGGAGCTGGGGCCGGCGGCCTTGCGTACGCAGGCGGTATCCACTTTGGCAGCATGCAGGGCGTCCAGCAGCATGCCGCCGTCCTCGCCCACGATGCCCGCATGGCATACCTGGCCGCCCGCCTTGGCAATGGCGATGGACTGGTTGAGTCCCTTGCCGCCGCAGAACACTCCGCGGCCCGTAGCCAGAATGGTTTCACCCGGCCGGGCCATATGTTCGACGGAATAGACATTGTCGATGTTCATGGAACCATAGTTGAGAATCTTCATCGGACATGGCACCTCAGTTCTGTCGGATTACCTGCATCATATCATTTTGGGCAGGGGGTGTCAATGCCTACCACTCGCAGCCGGAAAAAGCGTCCGGGATGTGATGCATCCCCTCCGGTGTGACGGTGACCACATCGAAGCGCATGCAGCGCTGTGCATGCTCCGGATGCGCGCCCAGGTAGCAGCGCGCCGTCTCCGTCATGCGGCGGCGCTTCAGCGGGGTCACGGCGGCCTGACCGGCCTGCGTGCCGCCGCGCATGCGCAGCTTGACCTCTACAAAGACCAGCGTATCCCCGTCGAGCATCACCAGGTCGATTTCGCCAAAAGGGGAACGGAACCGCCGCTCCAGCAGTTCCATTCCCCCATCGGTGAGGCGGCGGCATACGGCCGCCTCACCCAGCACGCCCTTGGCATAGGCGGGCAGTTCCTTATTCATTCGGGAAGCCTTCATACAGCGGGAAGCGCTTCATCATCTCCACCACATCGGCCTTCACGGCGGGGCAGACATCCTCGCCGCCCTCCAGCACGCGGCGGATGAAGCCCGCCACCAGGTCCATGTCGCTTTCCACCATGCCGCGGGTAGTCACGGCGGGAGTGCCAACGCGCACGCCGCTGGTCACCATGGGGCTGAGCGTTTCACCGGGGATGGTGTTCTTGTTGACGGTGATGTTGCACTGGCCCAGCAGCGCTTCCATCTCCTTGCCGGTGCGGCCGGTGCCGGTGAGGTCCATCAGAATCAGGTGATTGTCCGTGCCGTCGGACACCATGCGGATGCCGTTCTGACGGAAGGCGTTTTCCAGCGCCTTGGCATTGGCGATGATCTGGCGCTGATACGCCTTGAATTCCGGCTTGAGCGCCTCCAGGAAGCACACGGCCTTCGCGGCGATCACATGCATGAGCGGGCCGCCCTGCGTGCCGGGGAAAATGGCCTTGTCGATGGCCTTGGCATACTGCTCGCGGCACAGGATCAGGCCGCCGCGCGGGCCGCGCAGGGTCTTATGGGTGGTGGTAGTGACAAAATCGGCATAGGGTACGGGGCTCTGATGCACGCCCGCGGCCACCAGACCCGCGATGTGCGCCATGTCCACCATCAGCAGCGCGCCCACCTCATCGGCAATTTCACGCAGCCGGGCAAAGTCAATGGCGCGGGGATAGGCCGACGCGCCCGCCACGATCATGCGCGGCTTGTTTTCCAGAGCCAGCGTGCGCACCGCGTCATAGTCGATGCGGCCGGTGGCCTCGTCCACGCCATAGGGGATGAAATGAAAATACTTGCCGCTGATGTTGACGGGGCTGCCATGGGTCAGATGGCCGCCGTGGGACAGGTTCATGCCCAGCACCGTATCGCCGGGATTGAGCATGGCAAAATAGACGGCGGTGTTCGCCTGTGCGCCGCTGTGGGGCTGCACGTTGGCGTGTTCGGCGCCAAAGAGCAGCTTGGCGCGGTCACGAGCCAGGTTTTCCGCCACGTCCACATACTGGCAGCCGCCATAATAGCGCTTGGCCGGATAGCCCTCCGCGTATTTGTTGGTCAGGGGCGAGCCCATGGCCTCCATCACAGCGGGCGAAACGAAGTTCTCCGAGGCGATCAGCTCGATGTGCTCGCGCTGGCGCTGCACCTCGTCTGCGATCGCCTTGAAAAGTTCGGGGTCGGTTTCCATCACATGCCTGTAGTCCATCTCTGCTCCCCCTTATTTGATCATGAAAAAGTAAAAAACCGGGTGCACTCAGGCAGAGCGACCCCGCAGCACATCCCAAACTGCGCTTACTGCTGCTTCCTTCCGGACCTGACAGGGTTCACGCGTTGAAATCGCACAGGACTCAACCGTCATCATGCACTCGGCTTATCCATTTTACATGACGTTATTGAAAAACGCAAGTATTTTGTTCGTCTTTTTTGCTCAGTGTTCCCCCTCCGGCACGGCCCAGCGGCCCCTGCGGTAGAAGAAAACAGCGATGGCCGTTGCCACGGTCCAGCTGACCGGCCAGCTCCACCACACGCCCGCCAGGCCCAGCGGAGCCGCCAGCGCAAAGGACAGCGCCACACGCATGGCCAGGTCGATAAAGGTATCGGTCATGAATTCGCCCATGCGGCCCGCGCCCCTCAGCACGCCGTCCGTCGCCAGCTTCAGCGCGACCATATAATAGAACGGCGAAACGACGCGCAAAAACTGCGTGCCCACTTCCAGCGCCTGAACATTTTCCCCGTTGAGGAACAGCTGAATCACCTGCGGACCCAGGAACACGTACACCGCCGCAAACAGCGTGGCGATGCCCGCCATCATCTTCAGGCATCCGCGGTAACCCTCGCGCACGCGGTCGGCGCGCATGGCGCCCAGGTTCTGCGCGGCAAAGTTGCTCATGCCGTTGCCCAGCGTGTTGAAGCTGGTCACGGCGAAGTTGTTGAACTTCACGGCAGCGGCATAGCCCGCGATGGCGCTGGTGCCGAACCCGTTGATGATGCTCTGGATCAAAATGTTACCTACGGAGATAAAGCATTGCTGCAGGGTGCTGGGAAGGGCAATCTTGATCAGATTGGCCAGCACGCGGCCCGAAAACAGGCGCGGCGGCTCATCCGCCTCCATGCGCGAGAGCGCCCTGAACAGGGCCAGCACCGCCAGCACGCAGCTGACGCCCTGGCACAGGAACGTAGCCCACGCCACGCCCGCCACGCCCATGTGGAAGGCCGTGACAAACAGCACATCCAGCGCAATGTTGGCAATGGAGGAGGCAGCCAGGAACAGGAACGGCGTGCGGGAATCGCCCAGGGAGGCGAAAATGCCCGTGGCAATATTATAGAAGAACAGGAACACCAGCCCGCCGGTGTAGATATTGAGATAGAGCATGGTGTCGTCGTAAATTTCCGGCGGCGTCTGGATGGCATGAATCAGCGCGGGGCTGAAGAGGAAACCCAGCGTCATCAGCGCGGCGCAAACGGCCAGGCACAGCAGGAAAGCGGTATTGACCGCCGTTTTCATCTGCCCGATTCTGCGGGCTCCGAACAGCCGGGCCGTCACCACCGATGCGCCGATGTTCAGTCCCACCGCGAAGGACAGATAGATCAATGTGACTTCGTAGCTGTTGCCCACGGCAGCCAGGGCCTGTTCGCCCACAAACTTGCCCGCCACAAAGCTGTCCGCGATGTTGTAGAGCTGCTGGAAAACAATGCTGCCAAACAGTGGAAGTGAGTAGCGCCACAACACCCGATCCGGCTTGCCCTCCGTAAGATCCATAGCCAAGGGAACGCGCCTCCTGTGTAAAAGATTCGGTGCTATTGTGACACAAAACCCCAAAAAAGTCCAGCTTCCCAACCCGGTGGAAAGCTGGACAAATACGCCCTTTATCCCTCCTGGGCGCGCTGGGCCTCGCGCCGGGCCAGGTCGTAAAAGGCCTGTTCCCAACGGCTCATGTGGTAGCCGCGGGGGTAGATCAGGGCGTCCTGGTACTGCGGCGCATCCTCGACGGTCAGCTGCCGGAGGCCATAGCGCTCCAGCAGCTCCGGGGGGAGCGGCGGCGACCACATGTACGCCGTTCGCGACCGGGCCACCATCTCAAACCGGGTAGACTGGTCCCATACCCGCGCGCGCCTGCGCGGCTGCTGCGGCGTCTGCATCTCCAGCTGTACGGGCGACAGCTCCGAGGCGAGCGCCACTTCCGCATACGAAGCCAGCCGGGCTTTGTCCAGCTGCTTTTCCCCGGCCAGCGGATGGCGGCGGGACACCACCGCCACATGCTGGAAGGTCCAGTACAGCAGATAGTGCAGTCCCTGCTCGCCCAGGGCGGCCAGCACGCGGTTTTGCCGGTCCACAGCGTAGCGGATCACGCCGATTTCCGCCTCGCGGTCCAGCACGGCGCGCACCACTTCCTCGACCCGGCCCTCGCGCATATTGACCTCCAGCCCCTCGGCGGGGTTGGTTTCGTCCAGAAACGCGCACAGCGCCTGCGACAGATAGCCCGCCGTGCATACCGCCACGTTCAGGCTTGCCGACCGGCGGTCCTGCCCCTGATAGATCGCATCCATCAGGTCCAGCTTTTCCAGCACGGCTCTGGCGTGCTCCAGAAATTCCTCTCCCCTGCGGGTGGGCGCCATCCCCGTCCCCGTGCGCGTGAAGATGCGGAAGCCGCATGTCTGCTCCAGGTCCTTGAGCGCCTTGCTCAAATTGGGCTGGCTCATGTACAGCTCCTCGGCGGCCCGCGTCTGCGAGCCTAGGCGCGCTACGGTGACGGCGCAGCGAAGCTGATGGATGTTCATTTCTGCCTCCGTGCCTCCCCCAGCTTCCTCCAGGCGTTCAGCGCGGGCAGGTTTACCTCATGCAGGGGCGCGGGCAGAGCATCCGGCGCGAAGAAGGCCAGCGCCTCCACCTCGCCCGGCTGGCATTTCAGTTCGCCTTGCCAGTCGCGGCATAGATAGACGACATCCACGTTGCTCACCTGGTCGCCGTTGGGATAGGTATAGGCCATCTCCGGCCCCGAAAACACGCCGAGCAGTTCCATCTCTCCAGCCTGCAGGCCCGTTTCCTCCAACAGCTCGCGCCGGGCGGCATCCTCCACATGCTCGTAGAGCTCCACCGCGCCGCCGGCATAGCCCCATGCGCCGTTATCGGACCGCTGCTGCAAAAGGACCTCGCCCCGCTCGTTTTCCACAATGACGGACGCGCCGCACTGCATCAAGGGGATATGCCCTACGCGCTTTCGCATGTCCATGATGTAATCACCCATGATTGTGTCCTCCTTGCAGTTGTTTCAAGCATTGCCATGACAACATGTAACATTGCCCGCGCGCCCGCGGACATGGTATACTTGCGCCGGATGACAGCTATGCGGAAAGGAGCCATCCCCGATGAAACGATTCTCCCTGCGTCCCAGGCGGCGGTTTGCGCTGCGCAGCCTGGCGCTGGCGTCGCTGATGTGGCTGGGAACGGGCATACAGGCCTCCCCCGGCCCCTTCTCGCCCACCGAGGCCGAGGCCGCCGCAGCCGGCGGCAAGCGCACCGCCGCCTATGTATACGACCGCGCCGGCCTGACCCTGCGCGACAGCGACGCGCCTCACCTCGACCAGCTGAACTATTCCTTCGCGCTCATCAAAAACGGCGAGGTCACCGGCAGCCACTGGCAGAGCATCGACGTGTTCCGCCGGTACGTGGAAAAGCATTCGCATATTTTGCCGGTGCTGGCCATCGGCGGCTGGGGCGCGGACGGATTTTCGCAGGCCGCCTCCACCGCGGACGGGCGCGCGCGCTTTGTGGACAGCACGCTGGTGCTGATGGAGCGCCACGGCTTTCTGGGCGTGGACATCGACTGGGAATATCCCGGTTCCTCGGCGGCGGGCATCGCCTCCAGCGCCAACGACCGCAAGAACTTCACTTTGCTGCTTGAGGCGCTGCGCGAGGGGCTGGACAGCCTGACCGCGCAGGACGGGAAGCCCCGCATGCTGGCCGTGGCCCTGGGCGGCGACCCCTGGCACATCCGCAACCTGGACGTGAAGGCCATCGGCGCATTGTGCGACCAGGTAAACCTCATGACCTACGATTTGCAGGCCGAGGGCGTCGCCAGCCACCACACCCCGCTCTACGGCGCCAGCGAGAGCTATCCCCAGAGCGTGGACCGGGCGGTGCGCAGCTATGTGGAGGCGGGCCTTCCCCGCAGCAAGATCATGATCGGAGCGGCCTTCTATGGCCGCAGCTTCACCCTCAGGCAAGACACCGCCCAACCCGTCTGGTCCCAGGCCACCGGCACGGGCAAGTCGCTCACCTATGACCGGCTCAAGGCCGTGCTGGCCAACGCCCAAATCGGCTTTGACGAACAGGCAAAGGCGCCTTACGCGACGGACGGCACGACGTTCTGGACCTATGACGACCCGGTGTCCATCCATTACAAAGGCGCCTATGCGTTGGAAAACGGCCTGATGGGGATGATGTGCTGGGAATATGGCGGAGATTCCAGCGGAGAGCTGCTGGCCGCCATGCACGAAAGCCTCAGCGGCGCCCTTACAGCGCAGCCTTGAGCGGCGACAGGTCCACGCCCTGCTGATCCTTGAGCGCCTCGTACAGCTTCTGCAGCACGGCCTTCACCCCGCCGGGCACGTCGCTTTCGGCGTTGAGGGGCATAACGGGATCGTGCACGCTCAGCCGCAGCAGGAACCATGCGCTGTTGAGCTCCCCGTCAATGTCGAAGGAGATGCGCACGCCCTCGCGGTTGTCGGGGGCCACATGCCAGTCCTCATGGCTGCTGGCATAGTCCAGCACGTATTCGATGATCTGGCGGGCAGCGGCGGCAAAGTCCTCGCAGGTGACCGGCAGTCGGATCTCCGTGCTTTCCACGGGTTCGCGCAGGCCGTCCAACAGGGAGCTGAGCAGCTTGCCCTGCTGCTTCATCTGCATCGCCTTGATCAAAAGCACCGTGACCAGGTACATGCCGTCATCCAGGAAATGGTTATCGCGCAGGGCCGCATGCCCGCTCGTCTCGATGGCGAGCGGGCAGTCAATGCCCGCCTGATTGAGACGCACGGCCTCGTCAATCACATTGCGGTAGCCGCGTTTATAGCGGTAGTGCTCGCCACCCCACTCGCGGATGAAATCCGACAGGCCGGAGGAGGTGACCGAGTCGGTCACGATGGTGGCGCCGGGCGTCTCATCCAGCAGAATCGCGCTGATGAGGGCGATCAGGCGGTTGCGGTTGATTTCCTTGCCCGTATGATCCACGATGGCCGCGCGGTCGCAGTCCGCGTCAAAGATAATGCCCAGGTCCGCGTCCACGCGCTTGACCGCGGCGGAAATGGAAGCCATGGCTTCCTTGTTTTCGGGGTTGGGGATGTGGTTGGGGAAATGGCCGTCCGGCTCCAGGAACTGGCTTCCCTCAATCCACGCGCCCAGATCCTCCAGCATGCTGGCATAGAAGCCGCCCGCGCCGTTGCCCGCATCCACCACCACGTGCAGCCCCAGCAGCGGCTTTTGCACCTCCGGGTCCACCCCGTTGATGATCAGCTGCTTGAGGTGGTTTTCGTAGGTGGGCAGGAAGGGGGTGCTGACGATTTCGCCGGTGGGACGGGCCGTCTCTTTTTCCAGGCCCTGCGCCATCTCCAGCACCTCGTCCAGCTCATGGAAGCCCAGGCCGCCCTCGCCGGTAAAGAACTTCAGGCCGTTGAGCTGCCAGGGATGATGGCTCGCGGTCACCATGATGGACCCATCCGGGCGGAAGCCGTCCGTCAGGATCGCCATGTACATGGCGGGCGTGGTGCACATGCCATAATCCACCGCCTGAGCGCCGGCGGACGCGATCCCCTGCGCCGCGGCCTCCAGCAGCTGCGGTCCCGATACGCGGCTGTCGCGCCCCAGCGCGATGCTGACGCGCTCCACGGGCTTGCCGGTCTTGCCGGCTACATAGCGGGCAAAGGCCATGCCCAGCGTTTTGGCCACGTCCGGGGTCAGGGTTGCTCCCTCGCCCACAGCCACGCCGCGCACGTCGGACCCGCTTTTGAGCTTTCGGTAATCCATGGTGTCACTCTCCTTCAATTATGCATCCAGCTTTGCCATGCCCTCGTCCGCGGCCTTCCGTAGCAGCAGATAGAGGGGCCTGAGGCGCAGAAAATCCTCCGAAACCCGGTCGATGATTTCCGGCCGGTAGCTCTCTGCCAGCGGCACGCCGACCCGCTTGACATAGATCTCCTTGCAGGGATAGAGCATGGCCAAATCGGCAGGCATGCCCTCCGGGGGTTTCATGCTTTTGTAACGATCGCCGTAGATGTGCAGCGTCTCATCCGGGATGCCGCACTGGCGCAGCACCCGCCGCACCTCGGCGGGTTTTTTCACCATGTGCGCCCGCAGGGCGTCCATGGCCGGGCGGTTGTAGCCCCAAAAGCCCACGCCCCACTCCACCACTTCGGGCGACAGCTCGAACCAGTACATGACGGAATGCTCCCGCTCCTCGCCCGAGCGGCGGAACAGCATCCACATATGGTCTCGGTACGGCGATTTGTCGCGTGTAAAGCGGATGTCCCGGTTGATGCGCGCCAGGCATTTGTTGGGACGGGTTTCCATATCATCGGCAATGCGCAGGACCGTGGGCGTCATGGCTTCGATAAACTGCGAAAAGGGCTTTCGAACATAAGCCTCATACTCCTCGCGGTGGGCGTGAAACCAGGACGTTTCATTATGAAAGCGCAGGTCCAGAAAAAAGCGGACCGTTTCTTCAGGAAAGCCGGGAAACATCGGTATACCTCATCCTTTCTCCCAGTATTATACCCGATTTCCAGGCCGTTTTCAAGGCGGTTTTGGCCTTTGCGGGCCGCATTGAACAGCGCAAATACAATAGGGCCGCCCCGCCGGAATGGCGGGACGGCCCCAGGCCTCATCTGTCAGGAATCCAACCGGCGGCCCCGGCTGCGGCGGCGGCGGCCCGCAGGCTCCGCTTCACCGGCAGGACGGCGGAAAGCGCTGTCATCGTATGCCGGCTGCGAACCCGTCTCCTGTTCATCGGAGACATACCCGTCCGATCCGTCATACCCATCGTCATAGGCCTGCCCGTCCCCGGCAAAACCATCGCCGGTACCGTCGTCATAGGGTGCTTCCCCGGTGTCATAACCGGTTCCGTCATCATAGGCTTCATCGTCGTAGGACGCTTCATCGCCGTAATAATCGCCTTCATAGGCGCCATCGTCATAGTCGGCGGGTTCCCCGCTGTAAGCGCCGTCGTCGTAACCGACGGTCTCGTAGCCGCCGTCCTGCGCTGCGGCATCCTCATAGGCCATGCCGTCGTCGTAAGGTGCCGCGCTCTCCTCCTGCGCCGCGTCTCCGCTCTCCGCCGCTTCCTGCTTCGGCGCATCCGGCTTCTCCTGCTCCGCCTCTGCGTCGCTTTCTCCGGCAGGTGCCGCGGTAGCCAGCTCCTTGTCATACAGGCCGCCGCGAATGGCGGAATAGTCTTCCTGCTCCTCACCTTCCACGGGCGCGGGCTGGCTGGCGCTGCGGGCGTACTTCATGTGCGGCAGCTCGAGGTCCTCCTGGTCATCCTCATCCAGCGCACTGGATTCGACGGTCACAGTTTCCTCTTCGGTCTGTTCGGGCTCCTCCTCCTCGGCGGGGGTGACATAGTCGCGCCGCTTGGCGCGCTCCAGCTGGTCAATGGCCGACTTGCTGGCCTTGCGCTGATCCGCCCTGCGCTTGGTGGCGACAAGCAGCAGCACGCAGGAGGCCACCAGCAGCAGGCCAGCCAGAATCAGCACGGGCAGCAGAATGCTCTGGATGGTCTTGGGCACCGCGCCCACGCTGGGATCGGTGATCGGCGGCACCGTGGCCGGGCTGAAGGTGGGGTCCGGCGTGGGTTCGGGCGGCGGCGTGGGGGTCGCGGGTGCGGGCGTAGGCACCGAGAAGGCGATCTGAATTTCATTGCTTTCAAAGGTCAGGGTGCTTTCCAGGGGGTCCTTGGCGGTGACGGTAAAGCGGAACTTACCCGCCATGGACAGCGCCGTATCGCGCGACAGGGTGCGGGTTTCGCCCGCGGGGATGCTCGCGAAGGTGTAAATCTCCGTTTCGCCATGGGACACCACCACGTCGGTGGCATCCACCTGGCTGGTGTTGGCGATCTCCAGCGTGAAGCGCACCAGGCCCGGCTGCTCGAAGACCTCGGTGCGGTCGGCGGTTGCGGTCACGGTCAGGTTCAGCGCATCCTCGGGTGCCACGGCCGTCACCGTGAGCGGCTCGGTCACCACGGACATCTCTGACCCGCCCTCATCGGTGGCGGTGACGGTGAACTGATACTCCGCCGTTGCGGGCACGGTGATTTCCTTCTCCAGCGTCAGGCTTTCGCCGGCCTTGAGCTGCTGGTTGGTAAATACGTCGCCCAGGGAGGGGTCCGTCACGCGCAGGTCGCTGTAATCCACATTGCCGGTGTTTTCCAGCTCCAGCGTGAGGGTGACGGTGCCGTTTTCCACCACGCCCTTGACATCGCTGGTCAGCTTGGCCGTCAGCGACGATTCGCCGTAGGTAATGGTCTGGTTTTCAACGGTGTAGGTCTGGGTTTTGCTTTCGGTTTCGGATTGATAGGTAATGGTGGCGCCGCTGGTCAGGTCCTTCTTGCCCATGGTGACGGTGTAGCGCACCTCGGCGGTCTTGCCGGGCTCCAGCAGCGGAATGGTCTGCTTTTCCTTATGGATATCCTTGTTTTCCTGGATGGTGACATCCGTGAGGTTGACGGTGCCGCTGTTGGTGATGTCATAGCGCACGACCACCTCCTGGTCCTCTCCGGCCACGGTGGGGCTGATGGTGCGTTTGACCTCGATATCGGTTTCGGCCGTCTGCAGCGAAATGGCCGCGCGGATGGGCTGGCTCTGGTCCACGGCCTCGCCGCTGTCCTTATAGAGGGTGTATTTGACAAAGTAAACCACGGCGCCGTTTTCCAGCGTGCGGTCGTTGACGTCATAGGTGCCGGTCCAGGTGGCGCTTTCGCCCGCCTTGAGCAGCACCGCGCCGTTGGTGCCGAAGTCGGATACAATCTGCGCCGCGGGGTCGTACAGCACGACCGGGTCCTTCAAATCGGTATTGCCCGAATTGGAGATGGTGATGGTCACGTTGACCGTGCCGGGGCCGGCCAGCTTATTGGGGTCCAGCTCCATGCTGCATACGATGGGGTCTACCTCGGACGCGGCGGCGACCCCCGCGAGCAGCAACAGCGCCGCAAACACCAGGCACAGGATCAGTCCCTTGCGTTTTGTCATGCATGTTGGGCGGATGAATCCGCCCTTCCTCCCTTCGGCAAGCCGACGGCTTATTGGTACGGACGCGCCTATGGTCATTCTTTCCATACGGCGGTCTGCTGATTCCGCATACTTCTGGAAACTCTATGGTTCTTCCATGATATTTTATTGCAAAAGCGCCCGGCTGTCAAGCGGCGCGGGCACTTCCGGCTTTTTTCGCAGAAAACCGCGGCGGGACGCGCCCGCGCAACGAAAAAGGCGCGCGGTTTGCGCAACCGTCAGGGAATGAGGTTGAGCATATCCTCCTCGTTGTTGACATCCACGAAGCTCTCCGGCACCTCTCCGACGATGATGCTTTCCGCGATGGGCACGGTGCTGGTCACCTCCACCAGCTGCGAGCCCGTGGGCACGATGAGGCTCACGGTGGCGCGCAGGTTGAGGAAGATCTTGTGCCGGGTCTGGTTGATGCCGGCGGTTTCGAACTCGGTGTCAAAGCTGGTGTGGACGGCGCCCACAGGCAGGATCTGCACCTCCAGCCGCGGGCCAAAGCCCGACAGGAAGCTCACGCCCAACGCCGCGCCCAGCGGAATTTCCACCACCTGGTTTTCCGCGCTGCCCAGCTCCCGCTCGGCCAGCAATGCGGTCTGCGAAGCCAGCTCGTTCATGCGCATGGTGTTGGCCCTGAGCATGGATACGCGGCCCTGGGCGTCCATCTGCGCGTCGATCAGCTCCTCATAGGTGACGCCCTGGGCCATGGCCTGCTTCACCGCGCGGTTGATGGTTTCCACGGCCATTGAATAGGCACGGGCAAAGGCCATGTCCAGCATGGTCTGGCTGAGGTTCTGCTCCATGGCGATCACCCCTGCCGCAAGCAGCAGGATGACCAGGATCAGCCAGCGCAGCCTGCCGCTTTTTTTGCGCGCGCATGCAGCCAATTCACCCCCTCCTTTCGTTGCATGGATATGCGCGGCGCGCCTGAAAAACAACCCGCCGCGTTCCGGCCGATTGTTACAGGGGCGCTATGGCGCGTCCGCCTCAGGTATGCTATAATGAAAGGCGGATCAACGCCTTATGCTTTTCGGGAGGGAACGCCTTGTATCATTCCAACGAGCCGTATGACGGCCAGCCCAAGCCCTATGAACAGAGCGGCGGCGACTCCTATGAGGAGGGCTGGGAGAGCGATCCCGCCTACCATCCGCCTCAGGAAGAGGACGCGCCCCGCAAGCGCACCATATTCAAACCCAGGCTGACCAAGCCCAATTTTGTGCTGTCGGTGCTGGTCAACGCCGTGCGCCTGACGGCGCTGCTCATCGTGCTGTGCGGGCTGGCACTGGCGGGCGCGGTGGTCGGCATTGCCAAGGGATATATGGAAACCGCCCCCACGCTGGACCTGACCCTTCTGGATGACCAGGACAAGACCAGCTTTCTCTACGATGCCCAGGGCAATGTGATCACCGATTACAAGGGCACCGAAAACCGCATCATGGTCAATATCTCCCTCATGCCGGAAAACCTGCGAAATGCCTTTGTCGCCGTGGAGGATGCCCGCTTTTATACCCACAACGGCATTGACATCAAGCGCATCATCGGCTCCTTCATCCAGAACTTCGTCTCCGGTACGCAGCAGGGCGGCTCGACCATCACCCAGCAGCTGATCAAAAACACGGTGCTGAGCAACGAGCTCAGCTACAAGCGCAAGATTCAGGAGGCCTATCTGGCCATGCAGCTGGAGACCAAATACACCAAGCTGCAAATTCTGGAATACTATCTCAACACCATTTATCTGGGTGAAAACTACTACGGCGTGCAGGTGGCGGCGCAGGGCTATTTCGGCAAGGAGCTCAGCGAGCTGACCCTGCGCGAGTGCGCCATGCTCGCGGGGCTGACCAACAATCCCTACTACTACAACCCGCGCCGCAATTTCTACACCCGTTCCTCCGACACCACCGATTACAAGGCCATCACCAACAACCGCACCGACTATGTGCTGCGCTGCATGTATGAAAACGAGTTCATCACCCAGCAGCAGTATCAGGAGGCGCTGGACCCCTCCACCGCGCATGTGCTGGAAACCTCCACCACCGAGGGCGACGGCATGTACAAATACGCCCATTATGTGGAATACGCCGTGCAGGACATCGTGGACTGCTTCCTTGAGCTCAACGGACTGGAGGATACCAGCGAAAACCGCAGCAAGATGGAAAACGAGCTGCGCACCGGCGGCTACCACGTGACGCTGGCCATCGACACCGAGATTCAGGAGATCGTGGAGGAAACGCTGGAGACGTGGGACAGCTATCCCGCCCTGCGCGACCCCAGCGACAAGGTCTACCGCACCCTCAACTACGACGGCACCTATGACGAGATCGTGCAGCCGCAGGCCGCAGCGGTGGTGTTGGACTACCGCACGGGCGAGCTGAAGGCCATCGTGGGCTCGCGCACGCGGCCCACCGCCCGCAAGACGCTCAACCGGGCCACGGACATGAAGATGCCTGTCGGCTCCGCCATCAAGCCCATTGCCGTCTATGCGCCCGCGCTGGAGATGGGCTACTCCCCTGCCAGCGTCGTCTATAACATCCCCGTGCCCATCAGCGGATGGACCGGTTCGGACGGCAAGGACACCTGGCCGAAAAACTATGGCGGAGGCGATTACGTAGGCCCCGAAACCCTGCGCAACGGCATGAAGCGCAGCCATAACGTGGCCGCAGCCCAGACGCTTCTGACCATGGTCGGCGTGGACCGGTCGGTGGACTTCCTCCTGCGCATGGGGGTGGACCGCGACAACATCGACGCAACGCCCTTCGGCCTGTCGCTGGGCTCCAGCGGCATCACCCCGGTGCAGCTGGCCGTAGCTTTCGGGGTCCTTGGCAACGGGGGTGTCTATCAGGAGCCGATTTCCTTCCTGGGCATCTCGGACAGCGCCGGCAACGTGGTCTATGACAGCCATGCCCAGCAGGAACGCCGGCAGGTGTTCCGCCCGTCCACAGCCTGGATGATCGTGGACATGATGAAGGACGTGGTCTCCGGCGGCACGGCCACCGCCGCCAAGATCAGCGGACAGACCGTAGCCGGCAAAACCGGCACCAACAGCGACCAGCGCGGCGTCACCTTCGTGGGCATGACGGGCTGGTACGTCAGTTCCATCTGGGTGGGCCATGACAACTACAAGCCCCTGTCCTCCAAGACCACGGGCAGCTCCGGCGCGCTGCCCATCTGGAAGAGCTACATGACCAAGATTCACGAGGTCAAGGGGTTGGAGGACCGCGACATCATCGAGGCCAACCCCGAGGACCTGGGGCTGGTCAAGGTGACGACCTGCGCCGTGAGCGGCCAGCTGGCCACCGAAGCCTGCTACAACGACAGCAAGGGCTACGGCGTGGTGACCGATTACTGGTACGAGCCCACGGTGCCCACCGTATCGTGCCAGATGCACCAGTCCGTGGTCACCTGCACGCAGACCGGCATGCTGGCGACGGAATACTGCCCCAGCACCACCACCACGGGCGTGGTCGTCATTCCAAACGGCCATCCGCTCAGCGCCTATGTCAACGACAGCCAGTACGGCCCGGTCATCGCCGAATACCTAGGCACGGCCAGCAACCTGGGCTACTGCACGCTGCATACCAGCTATGAAACCTCCACCGGAGGCGGCTGGGCCGACGTCGGCTTTACCGACGGGTCCACGGAGAACTCGCTCGTGCCCGACGCGCGGCAGCTTCTGCAAAGCGCCTATGACCTGATGGGGTCCATGGACGCTTCCTCCGCCGCCTATCTCAACATCCAGAATGCGGCGGCCTCGCTGGAAAGCATCCTTTCCAGCGGCAACCCGGGCATGGCGGATGTGGCCGGCGCCATGGCCCTGCTCACGCAGGCCATGGCAAGCGCCTACTGATCCGAAAAGAAAAACGAAGGAGCCGGAGCACGCAATGTGCTCCGGCTCCACTGTTTTTCGCTTTTCAGCCGTCCAGCCCGGCGGACTGGCGCTCCATGTTCTCCACCACGATATCGTGGATGTCGCCCAGCGAGGCGCAGTATTCCAGCACCTGCCAAGGCTCGTTGGTGTGGTAGTGGATCTTGATCAGCTCGTCGTCACCCACGGCCAGCAGACAGTCGCCCTTGATGTTGCGGGTGATATAATCGTTGATCTTGTCCTCGTCCAGCCCCGTTCCCTCGATCAGCAGTTGGGTATCGAACTTGTACTCCAGCATGGGTTTTTCCTCCTTTGCACAGGGCTCTCAACGGATGCCCAGCAGGTCCATCGTACGGGGCAGGCCGGCCAGTGCGTCGGCCACCTTCGCGGTATCGCAGCCGCTGAGCGTCAGCAGCGGCACCACCCAGTTGCTGGCCGCCATATCGGCCGCCGCCAGGAAACCGCCGCGCACCTTGCGCGAGGCCACTTCGATGAAGCGCCGCATGCCGACGGCCATCGCGTCCGGAAGCACGAGTTCCGCCTGGGAAAGCACGCGCTTGAGGTCGGTGAACCATTTTTCGGCGTCGCTGAGCATGGGGTGCGAATCGGCGCGGATGGCGGTAAACGACTCCAGCGAAGCCGCCTCCACGGGCTGCCACTGCGCCGCGCGGCCAAAGCCGCGCTTGAACATGGCCGGCACGCTGATCACCGGATACGGCAGCAGGCGGTCGGGTTCGGGCATGGCGCTTTCATCCGTGAGGAACAGGGTCTTGTGGCCGTAGACGGTCATGGTTTCGGTGCCAAGGGGCTGCACGGTCACGGTGGGGGTCCGCCGGCCGTCCTCGGGCAGCAGGCTGATCATCTCCACGTAGGCGCCGGGGCAAACCGTGGCCGATACGCTCTTGAGTCCGAAGCTCTCCAGCAGCACTTCGGCAAAAAGCTGCGCATCGGTGATGGTGCGGGCGCGGAAGCACAGCGCGTCATAGAGCGAGAAATTGATCAGCAGGCTCACGGCCTCGTCATCGCTGATGCTGAATCCGCTGTCGTTCATGTGCACGCGCAGCTGCTCGGCCAGCTCCTGTTGGGTGTAGGTGTGCCCGATCACGGGCGAAAGCAGCACCCGCTGCTCCCCCGCGCCGCTCAGGCAGCTCATCTGCCCGGCGATAAAGTCGATGAGGCGGGAGGCGTTTTCGGTGCTGAGCGCGCGGGATTGCTCCAAGAGCGTCTCGCGCTGGCGCGAAAGCTGGTCCACCTCTTTTTTCAGGCGTTCCGCCTCATCCCGGCGCTTCTGCGAAAGCTTGGCGATCACTTCTTCACGGAACTTCTTTTCGTTCTCCTTGGCCGTCTCCAGCTGCATCAGCAGGCTGAGGCGATCGGCCTCAATCTCGGCCAGCTGCTCGCGGGCGGCCGCGGCAGCGTTGAGGTTGATTCCGCCCCGGCGCAGCGCGGCGGCGACATCCGTGGTGAACGCCTCATTTTCCATCAGCATGTCCATGGCCTGCTGGCGCATGTCGGCGTTCTGCCAGACGTATTCCATGCAGGTGCGCAGGCTTTCGATGGGGTTTTCCACCAGGCCATAGGTTCCGCTGCCCAGCTCCTCCCCCATGATTTCGTCCCGCTGACCGCGCATCTGGCGCTCCACCACATGATGCATGCTCTCCGGACGGCGGCGCGTACGAACGATTTTCTCCCCCGTGCCGACCAGCGGCGTTCCCGAAAAGCGCGCCACGGCCTGGGGGACTTCCTCCTCCGGCGCGGGAGCGTCATTCGTCAGGCGGTTGGCGCTCTCGCTGAGGGGCTGGGCCAGGCGGGAAATCTGCTGCTCAAAGGGCAGCTCGCTGTCCAGAATATCCAGTCGCGCGCCGATGGGCAGCGCCTCCTCCGCTTCTTCCGCAGCAGGCTGCCGCGCACCGGCCGTCTCGGCCTCGCGCGCCTTTTGCTCCTCTTCCTGGCGCGCGATCTCGGCGGCGCGCTCCACCCGGCGGGTATGCGGGTCCTGCCTGGCGGGCTTTTCCGGCTTTGTCTCCGCCTTGGGCGCGGTTTCAGGCTTTTCCTTGCGGGGCTTCTCGGGCTTCTCTTCGGACTTGGCCTTGGGCTCGGCTTTCTTGGCCTTTTCCTCCTCCGTCGCGGCGGCGCGCTCCTTATCCTTGCGCCGCAGGCTGTTGCGGCGCTGCCGCCAGTTCAGGGTCGCCTCCGGGTCCCAGTAAATGCTGTGCCGGCCCAGGGCGGGCGTTTCCACCGTATGCAGCAAAAAGCGGTCGTTGCCAAAGGGCTTCAGCCCTTCCACCGCCGTCGTCAGCGCCTGTTCCTTTTCCACGGGGCCGTATAGCATTTTGTCCTTATGCAGAAGCACCTTTGCCGTAAGGGCCTGGGAAGCGTCGGTACCCGGTTCCACCACCTCGAAGCAGCCGTCCTCGGCCAGCTCGCAGATCACATCCGAATAAATCGCGTACTGGTTGCGTTCTCCCTCATCGGGGGCGTAGTTGCGGTTCTGCCGAACCTTCATCAGTTCCTTGCCTTCGCTGGCGAGCTGGATGGCGCACAGGCCGCCGGCCTCGCGCATTCTTTCCTTAAAAGTGCTCTGCTCGCGCTTATCCGGCACGATGCGCAGGCTGCCCTCGTCGGGAAAATCGTCCGCGCCGCCGTGAAAAACGTTCCCCTCGCGGGTACAAAGCGGTATGACGCGGAAAATGACGCGCTGCCTGTTGTCCTCCTCTACATAGGCAAGCGTGATGGTACCGTTGATCTCCTTCATACACTAACCCCTTACATCATATCGGTGTGTCCGTGGCATGGCAAAATTATGAATGAACCATGAACACCATGATAGTTTAATCTCGATTTCCGTTTTCGTCAATAGTTTCCCCAATTTTGCTGAAAAGATATCAAAATGACTGGTTTTTGGAAGCTGCAACGCCTGTAACAGTTCACACAACCGTCTTGACATTTTAATAATTTCGTAATATATTGGCGTTGCAACCTGTGAGGGATACTGCCCTCTTTTCCCCACTGCAAAGGAGGAACTGATTCACATGGTCGTAGATAAGGCATGTAGCGGCATGCGCCGCGCCCTGCGGCAGGTTTTTTGCGCCGCGCTGGCGCTGGCGGTCGCGCTGAGCTGCATGGCGCCTCCCAGGGCCGCCCTGGCGGCGGATACGGGCGTGACGAACGCCAAGGTCGTGCTGCGCAAGGAGGCGGACAAGGAATCCAGCGCCCTGCAAACCGTACCGGAAGGCGAAGAAGTGGATATTCTGGGCAAATCCGGCGACTGGTACAAGGTGCGCTACGGCAACTTTACCGGCTATATGATGAAAAAATACGTAACGCAATCTCCCTCCGCCGCCGCGGCCGCGGCTGCCAGCATCAAGGCGCTGGGCAGCGCGCCGGGCATCATGCGCATCGGGGATGAGAACAGCGACGTCAAGAAGCTACAGCAGGCGCTGGACATCCTGGGCTATTACGACGGCAAGATCGACGGCATCTACGGCGACGGCACCACGCAGGCCGTCACCCAGTACCAGAAGGACGAGGGGCTGGAAGCCGACGGCTATGCGGGCACCTCCACGGTGACCAGCATCTTTGGAAGCTGCAGCAAAACCTCCATGACCACCCAACCGGAGCCGGGCAGCAGCGCTTCCGGGAGCACGTCATCGTCCTCGTCGTCCAGCTCAAAATATCCCACCGTTTCCGACATATCGGAAATCGGCTCCGCGCCCGGCACCAGCCGCGAGGGCGACAGCGGGTCCAACGTGGTCAAGCTCCAGCAGGCGCTGGAATGCCTGGGGTACTATGACGGCGCCATTGACGGCGTGTACGGCGAGGGCACCGTGGCTGCGGTAAAGCAGTTCCAGAAGAAGCGCAACATGAAGGAGGACGGCATCGCCGGTTCTTCCACCATCCGCGTCATCTTCGGCTCGGTGGGCTCGTCCGACTCTTCCTCCTCCGGCTCCAAGACCTACGAAACCGAGGTGCTGGACTGGTTCGAGGACAAGGTGACCAACGTCATTCCCAAGAACGCCCGTTTCACCGTCAAGGACGTGAAAACCGGCAAGACCTTTGAAGTCGTGCGCTGGTCGGGCTACAATCATCTGGACGCCGAGCCCCGCACCGCCGAGGACACCGCCACCATGAAGAGCATCTACGGCGGCGAATGGAGCTGGAGCCGGCGCGCCATCCTGATTCTTTATAACGGCCATGTCTACGCAGCGTCCATGAACGGCATGCCGCACGGCACCACCACGATCTCCTCCAACAACTTTGACGGACATTTCTGCATCCACTTCAAGAACAGCAAGACCCATGAGAGCGACAAGGTCGATCCCGACCATCAGGCGGCGGTGACTACCGCCAGCAAGGCAACCTGGTAACGGACGCAGCACGCGGCCCGGACTCCCGTCAAGGGAGCCGGGCCGCTTTTGTTTACAGCGTTTCCGGGTCAATGATGCCGGCGATGGTGATGTCGCTGGGCGGCGGGTCCTGAAGGTCCAGCATGAGCGCCGCCTCCTTGCGGCCGATCATGTACACCACGTCCCCGATGCCCGCCTGGCGTGTGCCGTCGCAGGCGATGATCAGACCCTTTTCCTTCCCGTTGACGATCTGGCGGACCACCAGCAGCTTGATGCCTTCCAGCGTGGGGGTTTTAACCGTGCAGACCACGGAGCCCACGACCTTTCCGATGTTCATGCGCTTCCCCCTAATGGCAGGCCACGTGTTTGCCCTGCCAGGTATAGCAGTCCACCACGCCGCAGATGGTGACGCTCGCGATCAGCGTCTTGTCCCCCGTGACCATCTGCGCAGCGCCGCCGTCGTTGTTGACCAGCACGATATCGCCAATGCCCGCGTCCGCCGCATCCAGAGCGATGAGCTCTTCGCCTGTGAGCTCGCCCTCCAGGGTGAGATGCCTCACCTTGAGCAGCTTATAGCCTCGATATTTCTCATATTTGACGGTGGAAACCACCGTCCCCGTCACGCGCGCGATCTTCATGAGGCATTCCCCTTGTCGTACACGCGCTTGCCCAGAATGTCCACGAAATCCACGATTCCCACGATGGAACTGTCCACGGGCTTGTTGGTGGTCAGATCAGTCTGACGCGACGAGCTGCCGCCCGCCCACATCACGATCTCGCCCTCGCCCGCGCCCACGGTGTCCACGGTGATGAAGGGCGCGCCCTTTTCCTCAAAGGTGTCCATGTCGATGGGCACGGCCACCAGGAGCTTGAGCCCATGCAGCCGGTCCGACTTGCGGGTGCTGACCATGCTCCCGATCACTTTTGCCAGCTGCATGCCTCCGCCTCCTTTGCCTTGTCGTAGGTGCGCGTGCCGCGCATGTTGATGGAATCCACGATGCCGTAGATGGTGTAATCCGAAGCGACCTTCTTGGACGTGTCCGACTGCCGGGCGGAGCTTCCGTAGGCGCAGAACACCAGGTCGCCCTCGCCCGCGCCCACGTCATCCACGCAGACCACGTAATCGTCCTTCATCTCCAGCGTCTCCAGCACCACGGGCTGCACGATCAGCAGCTTCGCCCCGCGCAGCGTATCGACCTTGTTGGTGCTCACCACATTGCCCGTAACCCGCCCTACCAGCATAGGGTCCTCCTTCAGCCGTTTTTGGGCCGGGTGCTGTTGCGCACGATCAGCTTGCCGCCGATGAGCATGTGCATGCCCGGCCAGTCGGGATATTTGATGCGCTTGCGGATCATGTCCACAGCCAGCATGCCCATGGCGGAGCGCGAAATGCGCATGGTGGTCAACGCCGGCATGGTGACGGCGCTGAAGGGAATGTCGTCAAAGCCGATGATGGACATGTCCTCCGGAATGCTGTACCCCGCCTCGCGGATGGCCTTGACCGCGCCGATGGCCACGGTGTCGTTGTCCGCCACCACCGCGCCGTGCGGCACATAGGCGCCGCTTTTGATCAGGTTTTTCATGTCCTCAAACGCGCCGTCCACCGTGGGCTTGAGCCAGATGGGTTCGGGAGCGGTCAGGCCCAGCCGTTCCAGCTCCGCCAGATATCCCTCGTAGCGCTCGTCGCAGTTGTTGACGGGCTGAGTGAATTTGAAATAGCCGATTTCCCGGTACCCCAGATTGTAGAGGTAGTGAACGACGTTGGCCATCAGGGCGCGGTTTGCCATGACCACGCTGTCGATGTTGTCCAGAATGATGTTGTTGTCCAGCACCACCACGGGCACGGTGAAGAGCTTGAGCAACGGATAGTCCGGCTCACGAAGCTCGGTGCCGATGACGATGACGCCGTCGGGCGGATTCTGCATCAGCTCGCGGATGGTCGCCGCCGCGGTTTTGGCTTCGCAGTTGCACATGATGAGGTCAAAGGCGAAGCGGCGGCACTCGCTTTCGATGCGGTCGATGATGGAGGCGATGAAGCCCTGGTTTTCTTCCAGCGCAATACCATGCGCACGGAATTTAAGCACCATCAGGCGAAAGCGCTCCACCTTTTTTTTCTGAAGCGCCGGCGCGTAGCCGCATTCTTCCACCACGCTCATCACGCGGCGGCGCGTTTCCTCGCTGACGCCCTTTTTGTTGTTCATCACCAGCGAGACCGCCGCGGGCGATACGCCCGCGATGGCCGCGATTTCTCGGATGGTCATGCCCATCACTCACTGTCCGCTTTATATTCGGCGTATCCCTTCATCAGCAGGGCCGCCACCGCCGCGCCGGGGTCCAGCAGCTCGCGCGAGGCCTCGCCGCGGATGGCCATGCGGCCGTGCCTGGCCAGCATGCCGCGCGTGTTTTCAAACGCCTGCCACGCCGCGTCCGCCGCCGCCTGCGCCTCTTTGGCGCCGATGGGGCCGGCCTGCGCCGCCTGCGTAAGCACGTCCACGGCGGGCGCGAGGCCGTCCAGGAATGTCTTGTCTCCAAGCTCGGCCTTGCCGCGGTTCTTCACGCCCTCCAGGTATGCCTCAAACAGCTGCGCCTCCTGTGCAGGGGTCAGCTGCTCCAAGCCCTTGAGCACCTTGCCCGCGTTCATCAGCCCGCTGGCCATCAGCGTACCCATGGTGGAGGGCACGGCGGTAGCCATGGCTTTGCCCGCCTGATAGCACAGCTTGCCCACATCCGCAAGGTCGGATGCGTCAGCCGCCTCGCTGGCGGCGCGGAAGCCGTCGCTCATGGTAAGCCCCAGGTCGCTGTCGCCCACCACGCTGTCCAGCTCAATCAGCCAGTCGCGCTTGTCCGCCATGATGCCGGCCCACCGGGCCAGCAGGACGCGCAAATCGGTTGCGTTCATCGCCATGCCTCCTTAGAGCTGGAACTGCTTGAAGAAGGGGGTATCCGCCGGCGCGGAGAGGTAGCCCTTGAGCTCGTCATCCAGGCGGATGAGCGAAATCGACGCGCCCGCCATCTCCATGGAGGTGGCATATTCGCCCACATAGGTGCGGAAGACGCGGATGCCCTTTTCGTCCAGCGTCTGCTTGACGCGGCGGAACATCACGTACTGCTCCTCCATGGGGGTCGCGCCCAGGCCGTTGATAAGCACGGCCACCTCGTCGCCCGCCTGGAAGGGCAGGTCGCTGAGAATGGGCGCGAGCATCTCGTCCACGATTTCGTCGGCGGGACGCAGCTTGCCGCGGCGGATGCCCGGCTCGCCATGGATGCCCATGCCGATTTCCATCTCGTCGTCCCCGATTTCAAAGCTGGGATGGCCCACGCGCGGCACCGTGCAGGAGGTGAGCGCCACGCCCATGGTACGCACATTGGCGCACGCCTTTTCGGCTACGCGCTTGACCTCGTCCAGATCCAGCCCCGCCGCCGCGGCTGCGCCCGCGCACTTGTAGACGAAGAAGATGCCCGCCACGCCGCGGCGCTTGTTGGGCTCGCCCTCGGCGCTGGGGCCCGCGGAGGCCACGTCCTCGCCCGCGACGACGCTTTCCACGCGGATGTCCTCCTCCATGTCGGCCATCTCGGCCGCCATGTCAAAGTTGAAGATGTCGCCGTTGTAGTTGCCGTAGATGTAGAGCACGCCCGCGCCCTGGTCGATCTCCCTGGTCACGGCCAGCATCTGCTCGGCGCTGGGCGACTGGAACACGTCGCCGATGGAGCAGCCGTCCAGCATGCCCTCACCCACATAGCCCAGAAACAGCGGGAGGTGGCCCGAACCGCCGCCGGTGGCGATGCCCACCTTGCCCGCATGCTTCCGCTTGGAAACAAGGCAATGAAGGTCGCCGCCCACGCACATCAATTCGTCGGGATGCGCGGCATAGATGCCCTCCAGCATTTCAGGAATAAAGCGCTCCGGTGCGTTGATGATCTTTTTCATAGCCCTGTCCTCCTTATGATGGGGCCGCTTTGCGGCTTACAGCTTGGGAAGAATGGCCTCCACGTCGTCGTGCGGCCGGGGAATGACGTGCACGCTGACCAGCTCGCCCACGCGCTTAGCCGCCGCGCCGCCGGCTTCCACCGACGCCTTGACCGCGCCCACATCGCCGCGGACCATGACGGTCACCAGGCCGCCGCCCACGTGAACCTTGCCGATGAGATGAACGTTGGCCGCCTTGACCATGGCATCGGCCGCCTCGATAGAACCTACCAGACCCTTGGTCTCAACCATACCCAGAGCTTGCTTTTCCATGATGATAACTCCTTTCTATCCTGTGGCGGTTACGCCTTGGTAGCCGTTTCATCGACGTTGGGAAGGATGGCCTCCACATCGCCATGGGGCCGGGGAATGACATGCACGCTGATCAGCTCGCCCACGCGCTTGGCCGCCGCGCCGCCGGCTTCCACCGACGCCTTGACCGCGCCCACATCGCCGCGGACCATCACGGTGACCAGGCCGCCGCCGATGTGCTCCTTGCCGATCAAATGCACGTTGGCCGCCTTGACCATGGCGTCAGCCGCCTCAATCGCGCCTACCAGCCCTCTGGTTTCAATCATGCCCAATGCTTCCTGCATGGTAGAAAACTCCTTTGCCATTTGAATTTCATCTATGTTCCCGCGCCTGAAAGAAGACTTACATCAGCGCGCGAATCATGTCCATATGGGGAGAGGGAATCACCACGCTGGAGGCGATCAGCCCTTCCAGCCCCTCGCCTGCCTCCGCGGCCCGGACCGACGATTCCACGGCCGCGACCTCGCCGGTGATAATTACGTAGGATTTGCCGCCCATGCCGCGCCCCAGGCGCACCTCGATGAGCTCCACGTCGGCGGCCTTGACGGAGATATCCGCCACGCTGATGGCGCTGGCCAGTGAGAAGGTCTCCACCACGCCCACGGCCTCCACCTGCTCGGCGGGACATGCGCCCGCCATGGCGGCGACCACGCGCTCGTCCACGTTGGGGATGACCAGGCTGTCCACCAGCGTGCTCCCCGCGTTTTCGATTCCGGCGTTTACGGAGGAACGCACCGCGGCCACCTCGCCGCTGACCACTACGATGTACTTGCCCGCGCACACCGTTTGCGCGGTGACCAGGTCCACCTGCGCGGTCTTGACCATCTGGTCGCCCGCCAGCACCCCCATGGGAATACTGAGTGTCTCTACCACGCCAATTGCGGTCATGCGCTCTCACCTCCTGTGATTTCCACGCCCCGGGCGTCCACGGCGGTCACCACGCCGTCGATGGAGGCGTGTACCCGCGCGCCCAGCGCCTTGTCGGGAATTTCGCCCACCACGTCGCCCCGGTGCACCCGGTCGCCCGGCTTCACCGTGGCTTCGGCGGGCTTGCCCACGTGTTGGCGAAGCGGCAGCAGCACCCGTTTGGGCCGCAGCCCCGCGTCCGTGTACGGAGCGGGCGTATCGAACGCCGCCAGACCCATGCGCGCGATCAGACGCTTGACCGGCACGCGCTTTTGCACGATGAACGGGTCCACGCGAATGTCCGCCTCCGGCACCGGCCGGATGCCCGCGCGCCCCAGCTCATCCTTGAGCTGCGCCATGACCTCCGAGGGCGAAAGGCCCATGTGGCAGGCGTAGTTGGTGCACACGCCGCAGCTGGAGCAGGCCAGCACCGAACGGGCATTGCCCAGCAGGGCGCCGTTGCCGGTGGTGATGGCGCGCATGGCCTTGTGCGGCTCCACGTGCAGGCCGAGGGCGTTGCGCGGACACATCTGCGTGCACTGGCTGCACTGGCAGCACACCGCCCGCGCGATCTTGAGCAGCCGCTCGGGGCTCTGCGTGCGGCGCGCGATCAGAAGATGCGTGCGCCTGAGCATGAGCAGCCCACCCGTGGTCTTGGTTACCGGCGCGTCCCAGTCCTCCTCGAGCTTGCCCATGCAGGGCCCGCCCACGATGAGCGCGTAGTCCTCCTTGGCGCCCGTGAAGCCCGACAGCGCGATCACCTCGCGCATCGGGGTGCCCACGGGAACGGTCACGGTGAGGGGATGGGGCACGTCGCCACCCACGGTCACGTCCTTGTCCACCACCGGGCGGCCCTCGGCCGCGTCGGCGATGTTGCACAGCGTAGCCACGTTGCTCACCACGCAGCCCACATCCGCGGGCAGCTTGGCGCTGGGCACCACGCGGCCCGTGACCTCATAGATGATGGACTTTTCATCCCCGGAGGGATAGTAGCTGTCCATCAGGTGCAAAGTGATGTCCTTTCGGTTCCCCAGCGCGGCCTTGAGTGCCTTGACCGCGCCTTCGTAGTGCGCCTTGGTGGCGATGACGCCCTGCTTGGCGCCCGTGGCCTGCATGGCCAGCTCCATGCCGCGCACCACGCGGTCCGCGCGCCGCTGCATGAGCAGCTGGTCCACGCGCAGGAGCGGCTCGCATTCGGCGCCGTTGGCGATGACGTACTCGGCCCTGGCGCCCAGCTTCACATGCGTGGGGAACCCCGCGCCGCCCGCGCCGACCACGCCTGACAAACGCACCTGTTCAACGATGTTCATACCGGTCCTAACCTCCCCTCTGCCCGCCGGGCGGGGATCAGCAGATGCGGAAATCGCCGTAGAGCACGCAGCGGCGAAGCCTGGTGAAGGACCGCGCGCTGGTGACGCCCTCGCCGGTGGGGGTGGCGATGGTCATGGTGGTGTAGCCCTCGCCGTCAAAGCCCAAGCCGGAGAAGCTGGAGGAATTCTTGACAAAGATGGTGGTGTTGAGCTTGCGGGCCGCCTTGCTCATGTTGTGCACATTGGTAGAATGGATCATGGCGGAATGCTTGCAGCCCTGCTCGGCGCGGAAGGCCTCCTCGACGGCCTCGTCGATGTTGCTCACGCGCACGATGGGCAGCACGGGCATGAGCATCTCGGTCATGACGAAGGGATGGTTGCGGTCCGTCTCGGCGATAATCAGCCGCGGGTTGCCGGTGAAGCTCACGCCGCTGTCGCGCAGGATGACCGCCGCGTCATGGCCCACATACTTGCGGTTGATGACGTACCTGCCGTCCTTGTTGATGAGCGTGGTCTTGAGCACCTTGTCGATGTCCGCGCCGTAGATGCGCACCGCGCCGCAGCGCTCCATTTCGCTCATGAGGCGGTCGGCGATGTTGGTAAAGGCGAACACCTCTTTTTCGGCGATGCACAGCACGTTGTTGTCAAAGCTCGCGCCGTCCACGATGCGCCGGGCCGCGTCGGGCAGGTCCGCCGTATCGTCCACGATGACGGGCGGGTTGCCGGGGCCGGCCGCGATGACCTTCTTGCCGGTCTTCATGGCCACGCGCACCACGGCCTCGCCGCCGGTGATGCTCAAAAGCGGGATGTCCGGATGGGTCATGATCGCCTGGCCGGTTTCCAGCGTGGGCTCCTTGACCGTGGTAATCAGCGCCGCCGGGCCGCCCGCGGACACGATGGCCTCCACCATCAGGCGCATGGCCTCCTGCGAGGCGTGCTTGGCCGCGGGATGGGGGTTAAAGACCACGGCGTTGCCCGCGGCGATCATGCTGATGGAGTTGTTGATGACCGTGGAGGTGGGGTTGGTGGACGGGGTGATCGAACCGATGACCCCGAAGGGCGCCTGCTCGATGAGCATCATGCCCTTGTCGCCGGTTTCGCAGCGGGTCTGCAAATCCTCAATGCCCGGCGTGCGGCGGCTGACCAGCAGGTTCTTTTGAATCTTGTCCTCCACATGGCCGTAGCCCGTTTCCTCATGCGCCAGGCGCGCAAGGTACTCGGCGTTGTCGATGCCCGCCTTGCGCATGGCGGCGATCAGCTCGCCGCGCTTTTCCAGCGTCATGTCGGCCAGCTTGGCCTGGGCGGCCTTGGCGTTCTGAACCGCCTCCTCGGCGGTGTCGCACAGCCAGCGTCCGCTTTCGGCCGGCTGCGGCTTGGGCGCGGGCGCAGGCGCGGCGGCCTCGGCCCGGATGGCGCCGGAGAGACTGCGCACAATCTCGTCCGTAATCTGCCTGATTTGCTGTTCCGTCAATGCCATGTTCGTTCCCTCACAGATGCCGCGGCCCATCGGCCCGGCGGTCGTTATATCACGGGTACCAGTTCGATGCCCCTCTCCGAGGCCGCGTCGCGGGCCAGGGGGGTCAGGATGGCGTCGGGCGCATAACGGATGATCTTGTAGCCGTCACGCGCAGCCGTGCGCACATCATCCTCTGTGACCAGGCGGCGGCTTTCGGCGCTCAGGTCCAAAAGTGTCTGCCGCTTGGGCGCGGGGGGCGGCGGGGGCGGCGCACAGGCGCATATGTCCCTCTTATTCGACACGGCAGGCCCGTCCTCCTTTCGGATCACGCGGCAAAGCTGCCCGTCGGACAGGGCGCAGGCGTTGGCCTCGTCCTTGTCGATGTGTGCCTCCATGAGATGCCCCTTGCCGCTGCGCACGATCACGCCATCCAGCGTGCCGGGGCGCGGTCCCTCCACCACGAGGCTGACCACGTCGCCGTCCTTCACGCCGAAGGCTTCGGCCTCGTCCGGGGCCAGGTGCAGATGGCGCTCGGCCACGATCACCCCGCGGGGGACCGTCACGCGGCTGTCGCCGTTTGCCAGCGTGCAGCCGGGGCTGCCCGCCAGGTCGCCCGACATGCGGATGGGGGGCTTGAGGCCCAGCTTCACCGCGTCGGTGAAGGACAGCTCAATCTGCGTTTCCTTGCGGGCCGGGCCCACCACGCGCAGCGCCATCTTGCCCTTTTCGGTTTCGATGGTCACACGCTCGTTGCAGGCGAACTGCCCGGGCTGGACCAGATCGCGCATTTTGGTGAGATGGTAGCCCGCGCCGAAGAGCTTCTCCACATCCGCCTGGCACAGGTGCACATGGCGGTTGGAGGACATCACCGGCACATGGCGCTGACCCGTTTTAGCCAGCTCGCAAAGCACCAGCCGCTCCACCGCGGCGCGCAGTTCCTTTTCGTTCATAACGCCCCTCCCTTCGGGGGGTGGCCGGGGCGGGCGCCCCGGCGCAGTTTCTTACTTCTTCTTGGCAGCTTCGGCCTCGGCCTTCTTTTTGAAGATCTCCTTGAGGCTCTCGTTGTAGGGCGGACGGGCGATGCCGTACTCGGTCACGATGCCCGCGATGAGCTCGTTGTCGGCAAAGTCGAAGGCGGGGTTATAGACCTTCACGCCCTCGGGCGCCATGCGGCGCTTGTACCACATCTCGGTCACTTCCTCGGCGGGGCGCTGCTCGATGGTGATGTCCTCGCCGCGGGCAATCGACATGTCGATGGTGGAGGTGGGGCCCAGCACATAGAAGGGGATGCCGTAGTACTTGGCCAGAATCGCCACGCCGGAGGTGCCGATCTTGTTGCAGGCGTCGCCGTTGGCGGCCACGCGGTCGCAACCGACGAACACGGCGTTGACCCAGCCGTTCTTCATGACCTGAGAGGCCATGTTATCGCAGATGACGGTGGTGTCCACGCCGTCGGCCTGCATCTCAAAGGCGGACAGACGCGCGCCCTGCAGCAGCGGGCGGGTTTCGTCCGTATAGACGCGGAAGTTCATGCCGCGCTCGCGGCCCAGATGGATGGGGGCCAGCGCGGTGCCGTACTTGGAGGTGGCCAGCTGGCCGGCGTTGCAGTGGGTGAGGATGCCGTCGCCGTCCTTGATGAGGGTCAGGCCGTACTCGCCGATCTGGCGGCACATCCACACGTCCTCGTCCTTGATGGCCACGCTCTCCTTGTGCAGAAGCTCCTTGAGCTCGGGAACGCTCTTGTCCTTGTTGTCCAGCACCACCTGCTCCATGCGGTTAAGCGCCCAGGAGAGGTTGACGGCGGTGGGACGGGAGGAGTTGAGGTAATCCTTGGCGGCCTTGAACTGGGGATAGAATTCGTCCCAGGTGTCGGCCTGAATCTGCTTGGCGGCCAGATACACGCCGAAGCCCGCCGCCACGCCGATGGCGGGCGCGCCGCGCACCTGCAAGAGGTAGATGGCGTTCCAGATGTCCTTCTGGTCGGTGAGGCTGAGGATCTCCACCTCGTAGGGCAGCTTGGTCTGGTCCAGGATGACCAGCGCGCTCTTTTCGTCGTCCAGCGCGACGGTCTCGTAGCTCATGATGCTCTTGTCAGCCATGGCGGTTTCCTCCCTTACTTGGCCGCTTCATCGGCGCGCTTGACGGCGGCGACGAAATCGGCGCCGGTCTTGAAGGCCGTGCGGTTCATGATGTAGTCCTTGCCGCAGAGGATGTTGACCTTCTCGGCATGGGCGCGCTTGGCTTCGTCGGCGATGGTGGTCACGTCCTTGACGTTGGCCATGCCCACGGTGCGGCGGATGAGCTCGGTGCCCGCATAGGCCGCGGTGTCGGACAGGATGGAATCCAGGTAGAATTCCTTGAAGCCGGGGGTCTTGGCCATGAGGTCCGTCACGCACTCGTCAAAGCACTTGAGGAATTTCTCGCAGAACAGGTCCACCGTCTCCTCGATGGCCTTGAGCGCCCAGTCGCAGAATTCGTCCGCCCCGGCGGCGCGGCCGTTGTCCCAGGCAAAAATCAGGTTGGCGACCACGTTGCCGATGTCGTAGCCCATGGGGCCGTAGAAGGCGAATTCGGGGTCGAACACGCGGGTGGAATCCTGCCGGATGAAGATGGAACCGGTGTGCAGGTCGCCGTGGATGAGGGCCTGGGCGTTGTTCATGAACTCGAACTTGAGTTTGGCCACGGCCAGCTTGAGCGCGTCGTCCTCATAGAGCTCACGGCGCACGAAGTCGGCGATGGGCGGGAAAACGTTGTTGCGGTGGTTGCAGTCGTTGTACGGCTCGGTCAGCACCAGGTCCTCGGTGATCTCGCACAGCTCGGGGTTGATGAAGCTCTTGACCATGGCCTTCTTTTCCTTGTGCTCCATGGCCACGTCGGTGGTCTTGAGCAAGGTGTTGACCATGTAGGTGGAGATGTCCTCGGCAAAGCGCGGGAAGGTCTCGTGCCGCATGAGCGCGTAGCGCATCAGCGCATGGTCGGACAGGTCCTCCATGGCGCAGGCGCACATCACGGTGTCATAGCCGTAGATCTTGGGCACCAGGCCGGGGGCGTACTTGTCCTGAATCTGCAGAATCTCGCTTTCGATGCGGTTGCGGTCGGTGGAAACCTTCATCTCCGCCGAAATGCGCAGCGCCTCGCCCGCCTGCTTGACGATGATGGACTTGCCGGTCTTCTCCTCCACCACGCGGAACACGTAGTTGAGGTTGCCGTCGCCGATCTCCTTGACGGTCAGCGCCGCGTCCTTGTCAAAGTGACCGGGGTACTTGGTCTGAACATAGTCGGCCACATCGGCTTCCTTCATGAGGAAATAGGTGTCGTAACGGGGCATGTGCAAGACTTCCTTTCTCTATAAAAAGTGCCTTTTGGTTCCGGATTCATCCTCAGCGAAACTCGATGTTTCGCAGGTCCAGCGGGTCGATTTCCGCCATCGCGCGCAGCTCCTCGGCGGTGGGGGGCGGCGTGGTCTCAATGGTGAAATAGCGGATGGGAAACGCGGTGTTTGCCGCCACCTCGTCGATGGTGGTATACGGGTGCACGCTCTTCAAAATGAGCTGGCCCTGGTACATGGTAAACACGCACAGGGGGGTGACGATTTCACTCACGTTGCCCTGCGCGGTCACAAAATCCACCTCGCGGGCAAAGGTGCGGCGGTCGTGCTTGGTGCGCCAGATGATGGCGCGTTTGGCCGTGGGAATGAGCACGGCGCTGCCCGCGCCGCCGGGCAGGCGGACCTTTGGCTTCTCATAGGGGCCGATGACGGAGGCGTTGACGTTGCCCCGGTCGTCGAACTGCACGCCGCTCAAAAACGCCACGTCCAGCCCGCCGCGCATGCTCAGGTCGAACACCTCCATCAGCGGAAAGCCCGCGCAGGCCGTTTCCCACAGTTCCCCGCCCGCGCTGGTGAACTCGCGCAGCGCCGGCTTGACGGGGTCCACCCCGCCGGGGATGTTGAGGTGTACGGCGTTTGGCGCGTGCAGGCGCTTGGCCAGCAGGGTCGCGATCATGGGCATGTGCGAGGACACGCCGTGGAAGACCGTGTCGCCATCATGGATGAGGCGCGCCATGGCTGCCGTCATCATATCGCAGGGACGGATCACAGCCGCCTCCCCCCTTCCGAAAGGAAGCGGTCCAGCGCTTCCGCGTCCTTGAGCTCCAGAAACGCGCGGATCAGCGCGCCGTCCGGCTCATAGCAGCCATAGCACGCTCCGGGGGCCGCGCCGCGCGGCGCGTGCACCACGGCGGCGGTCAGAAAATGCGGAATGTCCGCCTTGCGCTCGCCGCCGGAAAAATACCCGTCGCCCACGATGCGCTCGGCGGTCACGATCACCTTTTTCGATGCGCGGGACAAAAGCACATCCTCGTACTTGGGACCTTCAAAGAAGGCGTTGCCCTGCGAGTCGGCAATCTGCGCGTGCACCACGGCGAAGTCGGGACGGATGGCGCGCACGGCGGCCAGCGTCTCCCCCGTGAAGGGGTCGGTCACATCGGCGAAATAGTCGTTGACCTTGCGCAGGTCGCTCACCTTGAGGCCGCGCACCGGCATGAAGGGAATGCCGTAGCTGGCAGCGCGCAGGGCCGAGATCACGGTGTAGCAGGCGTGCTCGTTGGCGCGCACCAACCCGGACTGCACGCTTCTGCGGTAGCGCTGGGCAAGGCCGTACTGGCTTTCATAGCTGATGAAGCCCGCGTCCACCGAGGCGGCGCAGCCCGCCAGGCACAGCGCGTCCACGTCCATCGCGCCCGCGGTCTTGACCACGCGCAGGCCGCGCTTTTTCTGGCGAACCATCTCAAAGACAGCCGCCATGGGCGCGCGGTTTAAGGTGTTGCCGCCCAGGCCCACGCACGCGCCGTCCCCGATGAGGGAGATCGCCTGTTCCAGAGTCGTCAGCTTGTTCATAGGCACCTCATTTGGCCGCGTTGGCAGCGATGTGCACGGCGTCCCATACGCCCGCAAACGGCGGCGCGTAGGCCAGGTCCACCATGCCCAGCTCGTCGGTACTCATGCCGGCATGGATGGCCACGGCGAAGATGTCCGCACGAAGCACCGCGCCTCTCGCGCCCGCCACGCACGCGCCCAGCAAACGGCGGGTGCGCGCCTCGTAAATCAGCTTGATGGTGAGCTTGGCCGGGTCCGGGTAGTAGGAGGGATGATCCTGCGCGGTCACCAGCTTGGTGCGGTAGGCTACGCCCAGGCGTTTGGCATCGCTTTCGCTCATACCCGTGCGCCCCATCTCCAGACCGCAGACCTTGATGGCGGCGGTGCCCAGCGCGCCGGTAAACTTGTCGTGCGCCCCGGCCATGTTGCCGCCCGCGATGCGGCCGCACTTGTTGGCCACCGTGCCCAGGGGAATGAAGTAATCCTCCTCCATCAGCCGGTGGTAGACCACGGCGCAGTCCCCCGCGGCATACACATGCTCCAGCGAGGTGCGCATCTCCCGGTCCACCAGTATGGCCCCGTTGCGCGCCATGCGGATACCCGTATCGCGCAGAAAGCCGGTCGCGGGCACCACGCCCACGGCCATCACCACCAGATCGCAGGGGATGTCCTCCCCGCCCGCGCGCACCACGCGCCGGTCGCCCTGCTCGCTGATCGCCTCCACGCGGTGGCCCACCAGCACGCGCACGCCGTTTTTCTCCAGCTCCTGCGCGGCCAGCTCGGAAAATTCGGGTTCAAACGGGGTCAGCAGCCGCTCCCCCGCCTCGATGAGCGTGACGGTTTTGCCCAGGTGCAAAAGCGCCTCGGTCATCTCCACGCCGATGTAACCGCCGCCCACCACCGCCACGTGCCGCACATCCGGCAGGTGGGCGATTTCGCGCAGCAGCAGCCCGTCCTCCATGGTCTTGAGGTAGAACACAGACGGCAGGTCCGCGCCGGGCACTTTGGGGGCCACGCTGTCGCAGCCCACGGCGATCATCAGCGCGTCGTAGGTATCCTCAAATTCGCGGCCGGAATCGTTGTCCCGCACGCGCACGCGCCTTGCCGCCGGGTCCACCGACAGCACCTCGTGATGGAGGAACGTGTCGATGCCCATCTTGGCGTATTGCTCGCGCGTGCGTGCAATCAGCCGTCCGGGATCATCGTTGAAGCCGCCAATATAATAAGGAAGCCCGCATGCGCCATAGGACACGTAGCCGCCCCGTTCGTAGACGGCGATCTGCGCATCCGGCATCACGCGCCGGAGCTTGGAGGCGGCGGACATGCCGGCCGCCACACCGCCGATGACCACTGCTTTCATCCGCGCGCCCCCTCTTTCTATCTAATGATTTTGAAATGCCGCTTATTTCAAATTCTTGATGCGCTCCAGCACCGCGCGGGTGATGGCCTGAAGCTCGGCCTCGTCCGCCGCGGCGCTGCCGCCCGCGCAGCCGCAGGGCGAGGCGCTCTGGCCGTAGGTCTTGAGGGCCGGCGGGTTATCCGCCACGGGGCTATGGCCCGCCACCACATCGACGGTGTTGGTGGCGCGCGCCGTGCAAGGCGGCACGCCGCCGCTGGTGATGCCCATCTTCTTGCGGATCTCGATCAGCTCGCCCACCTGCTCGCAGCTGAGCACGTTGGCCTTGCCGATGATGTTGCCGGTGTACATGATGACCATGGCGTAGTGCTCGGTGGACTCCAGCCGGTACCACGCCTCCATGAGCGATCCGCCCCACGCCACCGCGCCGTGGTTGGCCAGAAGCAAGGCGTTGTAGTCGCGGCAGTAGGGTGCGATGCTGTCCGGAATGCCCTGGGAGCCGGGCGCCTCATAGTGCACGCAGGGCACGGTACCCAGGTTGACCAGCGCCTCGGGATAGATGGCCTTGTCCAGACCGATGCCCGCGATGGCAAAGGAGGTGCTGATGGGCGGATGCGCATGGCACACGCCCCGGACCTCCGGGTTTTCATTATAGATGCGAAGGTGCATCTTGACTTCGCTGGACGGCCCGCGCTCGCCCTGGGACAGCACCGTGCCGTCCAGGCGCATCTTGACCATCATATCCTCCGACATAAAGCCCTTGGACACGCCCGTGGGCGTGGTCCAGATGATGTCGTCGTCCACCTTGCAGCTGATATTGCCGTCGTTGGCGGCCACGAAATTCTTTTGATACATCCGCCGGCCGATCTCCACGATCAGCTTTTTTGCCTCGTCATCCGTTGGATAGCGATGGATGCCTTGCATGCTTTTCACCTGCTTTTACTTTTTTCGATCCGCACATAACTTTATGATGCGCGGCCGTTTAGCGCCTGTTTATGCTAACCCGGCCGCATGCCATTACGCACATTATTATAGATGGAGCGTTTATCAATGTCAACACTTGTTGCAAAAAAACTTGCCGCTTCGTCATAAACACTAAACAAGATGCTTTTGTTCATTTTGTTTATCCTTCATCACACATACGAAGATTTTTCGGCCGCTTGACCGGACTAAACAATTAAAATAAACGTTTCTAAAAAATATTCTAAAACAGCGCTTGACTTTTCACCTGAATGGCTCTATACTGATGTCAGCAAAGGGCGATAGTTTCCCATAAGCGCCCAAAAGTGAATAGGAGGTTTACCATGAAAAAAATCGTTGCTCTGGTCCTGGCTCTCATGCTGGCGCTGTCCATGCTGACCGTGGCCTCTGCGGAAACGGCCAACCCCGTCGCCGGCAAGAAGGTAGCGTATATCATGCTGCTGCCCTCCGCCACCATCTTCCAGATGTGGAAGGATTCCTGCGCTGACCTGTGCGCCGCGCTGGATGTGGAGTTCGACTTCTACTTCTGCGACGGTGACTTCAACCGCTGGATGGACACCATCAACACCTGCGCCGCCGCCGGCTATGACGGACTGCTCGTCAGCCACGGCAACCAGGACGGCTCCTATGTGTTCCTCAAGGAGCTGACCGAGAAGTATCCCGAGCTCAAGCTCGTGTGCTTCGACACCCAGTTCTACACCGACGGCGAGTATCAGAAGATCGAGGGCGTGACCCAGCTGTTCCAGCAGGACAAGAGCCTGGTCACCGTTCTTCTGGACGAGATGATCGCCAAGTTCGGCGAGGGCGTGCGTCTGATCAAGGTATGGCGCGGCCCCAACTACAACAGCCCGTTCGACCGCCGCGAGGTTGGCTGGCAGGAGTATGAAGCCGCCGGCAAGATCGTGACCGTGGACGAGATCCAGCCCCTGCAGGACAGCGTTGACAGCGCCAACAGCGTGACCGCCGCCAAGCTGCAGAGCATCAACCGCGAGGATGTGGACGGCGTCATCGCCTACTACGACCTCTACGGCCAGGGCGTGTACAACGCCATCTTCGAGAACGCCAACTTCAACGGCGAGGCCGGCGAAGCCCTGCCCATGGCGTCCGTTGACATCGACCAGGTGGACGTGACCAACATGCAGACCCGCCCCGACATCTGGTACGCGGCCGGCACCACCGACTGGACCCTGAACGGCGAGATCGCCATGCGCCTGCTCATGCTGGAGCTGGCCGGCGAGTACGACAAGATCTATGACCCCGCCACCGGCGAGTACGGCGTGGACGTGGTTGAGATCCCTGGCAGCGCTATCCTGGCCTCCGCCCTCAAGGAAGACAGCACCGTTGAGAACCTCGGCGAAATCGCCGGCGAGACCTACGGCAACCTGAGCTACCTGTCCGTGGCCGACTGGATGCCCGCCGACCTGCTGCACAAGTAAGCCTCCGCAGCAATTCATAACCCATTCGAGCAATGTTTCTTGACAAAGAAGCGTCGGAGTATTTGCTCCGACGCTTCTTCCCATAAAATATCCCGACCGCTTGCAGTGAATGAGAGAAGAGGGAAATCCATGGACAGACTGACACTTGGTACCCGCAAGGTATCCATCGAATTTCCCGGTGTAAAGGCGTTAACCAATGTAGACTTTGAGGTCAGCACCGGTGAGATTCACGCGCTCGTAGGCGCCAACGGAGCGGGCAAGTCCACCCTGATGAAGGTCCTTGCGGGTGCAAATCCGGATTATACAGGCGAGGTGTACCTCAACGGCAAGCCCGTTGAGCTGCGCTCCACCATGGCTGCCAAGAAGCTGGGTATCCAGATCGTCTACCAGGAGGTGGACATGGCGCTGGTTCCCACGCTTTCGGTCGCCGAAAACGTCATGCTCAACGACATGGTCATGAACGCCGGCCGCAATCCCCTCGTCAACTGGCCCAAGCTGCGCACGCAGGCCAAGGCCGTGCTGGACCGGCTGAACATCGATGTAAACGTGCGCACGCTGGTGCAGGACCTCTCCCTTGCGCAAAAGCAGATGGTCCTCATCGCCAGAGCCATAGCCAACGAATGCAATTTCCTGATTCTTGACGAGCCTACCGCACCGCTGAGCGATACGGAAACCGCCGAGCTTTTCCGGCTGGTCAAGCACCTTCAGGAAACGGAGAATATCGCCATTATCTTTATTTCCCACCGCATCAACGAGATCATCCAGATCTGCGAAAGCTACACCGTGATGCGCAACGGCGAAATCGTGGATACCTCGCCCATCACACCCCAGACCACCACCCGCGAAATCGTGGAGAAGATGCTGGGCCGCTCGTTTGAGGAAAACTTCCCCAAGGAGCATGTGCCCATCGGCGAAAAGGTGTTCGAGGTCGAAAACCTGTCCGGCGCGGACGGCAAGGTCAACGACGTGTCCTTCTACGTGCGCAGGGGCGAGATCGTGGGCATCGCGGGTCTGGTCGGCGCGGGCAAGTCCGAGCTGTGCAAGACCATCTTCGGCGCCTACGAACGCACGGCCGGCACCGTGCGCTTGAACGGCGAGGAACTCAAGATCAAAAACCCCTCCCACGCGGTCAAAAACCGCATCGCCCTGGTGCCGGAGGAGCGGCGCAAGGAAGGCGTGCTGGTGAACGAAAACGTCAGCTTCAACCTCTCCGCCGCGTCGCTGAGCCGGTTCTGCAAGGCGTCGTTCATCCTGAAAAACAAGGTGGATGCCAACGCCCGCCAGTATGTCAACGACCTGGGCATCGCCACCCCGTCGATCAAGCAGTACGTGAAGAACCTCTCCGGCGGCAACCAGCAGAAGGTGGCCGTGGGCAAGTGGATGGCCGCGGACTGCGACGTGTACATCTTCGACGAGCCTACCAAGGGTGTGGACGTGGGCGCGAAGCAGGACATCTTCCGCCTGATCAACGACATCACCAAGCGCGGCAGCAGCGTGATCTATGCCTCGTGCGAAAACTCCGAGCTCCTTTCCATCACCGACCGCATCTACGTGCTCTATGACGGCCACATCATGGCGGAGCTGGAAACCGCGAAAACCAACGAGGACGAGATCATGCACTACGCTGTGGGCAGCACCACAAAGTACGCCTGACCGCAGGGCAGGCGATAACAGGAGGGCATTTCGTTATGCAAGCAACGTTGAAACCAAATCCGCTGGCGACAAAGCAAAACAAGACTTTCCTCCGCTTCCTGCTGGACTGGGCGGCCGTCATCACGCTGGTGCTGTGCTTTGTGGCATTCACTCTGCTCAAGGGTAACCGCTTCATGTCGGTTAACAACATGATCAACATTCTGCGCGCCATGTCCATCACCACGGTGTTCGGCATCGCAGCCACCGTGACCATGGCGCCCGACGGCTTTGACATGTCGGCCTGTACGCTGGCCAGCTGTTCGGCCTATGTGTTCGTGAGCATGTACCTGTGGTACGGCCTGCCGCTGTGGGCCTGCATTCTGGTATGTATCCTCGTCACGCTGGTGATGTATCAGCTGACCATGTTCCTCATCCTGGTCTGCAAGATTCCCGACATGCTGGCAACCTGCGCATTGATGTTCGTGCATCAGGGGTTGGGCCAATGGTACATCGGCGGCGGCGCTGTCTCCACCGGCATGCGCCTGCCCAGCGGCGCCTCCCCCGTGCGCACCAAGCTGGAGCCTTCCTTCAGCGCCATCGGCCGCGAGCCCTGGCTGATCGTCATCATGCTGGTGTGCGTGCTGATCGCCTACATCTTCCTGGAGTACACCAAGCATGGCCGCTTCATCTATGCCATGGGCGGCAATAAGCAGGCCGCCAAGCTCAGCGGCATCAACGTCAAGGCGTACCGCTACCTGGCCGGTATGATCACCGCTGTGTTCATCGCCATCGGCGGCATCCTGGTTTCCTCCCGCGGCTCTTCCGCACAGGTTATGTGCTGCGACGACTACCTGATGCAGTCGCTGGCTGCTGTGTTCGTCGGCCGCTCGGTCGGCGGTGCGGAGAAACCAAACGCTTTGGGCACGCTGATCGGCGCCATGCTGGTATCCACGCTGGAAAACGGCCTGACCATCTGCGCCGTGCCCTACTACGTGCTGCCCGCCGTGAAGGGCGCCGTGCTGGCCCTGGCTCTGGTCGCGGCCTACGCCACCAAGAAGGATCAGTAATCGGACACAAACCACACCGAAGCGCCCCGGCGAAGTTCGCCGGGGCGCTTTTTTGCGTTGGCTGGCACGGCAGGTCATTTCCACGACGGCATTTGGCCGAGTGGATGCCCCTTCTTTGCCTGCTAAAGATCGGTTTTCGGCGTAGAAAATCTTTCCGTTCGCAGGCAGCAAAACGCCGCTCCCATCAGGGAACGGCGCCTGTGAACGTCAAACCAGCGTATCCTTGATCTTCTCGAATTCCTCGCGGCTGATGAGCACCTCGCGGGGCTTGCTGCCCACGGATTTGCTCACGATGCCGCGCGCGGCCATGTCGTCGATCAGACGGCCCGCGCGGGCGTAGCCGATCTTCATGCGGCGCTGGAGCATGCTGATGCTGGCCTGCCCGTCGGTAATGACCATGTCGATAGCCTCCAGCAGGCGGTCGTCCACGCCGCTTTCTTCGTCGCTGTCAGCCAGCGGGCTGCCGGCGACATCATCGCTTTCCATGGCCTCAATCACGTTGGGGTCAAAGTCCACATGCGAATGCTGAGCAATGTAATTCACCACGCGCTCCGTCTCCGCGTCGCTGAGGAAGCAGCCCTGTACGCGGATGGGCGCACTGGCGCCCGTGGGGAAGTAGAACATGTCGCCGCGGCCCAGCAGCTTTTCCGCGCCGTTCTGGTCCAGAATGGTACGGCTGTCGATGCTGGAGGACACTGCGAAGGCGATGCGCGAGGGCACGTTTGCCTTGATGAGGCCGGTGATGACATCCACCGTGGGGCGCTGGGTGGCAACCACCATGTGAATGCCCGCTGCGCGCGCAAGCTGCGCGATGCGGATGATGCTCTCCTCGACTTCCTTTTTGCAGGCGAGCATGAGATCGGCCAACTCGTCGATGATGATGACGATGCGGGGCAGCTTTTCCTCGCCGGGGCCGAGCTTGGCGTTATAGGCGGACAGCTCGCGCACGTTCTTGGACTGCATCTTGTGATAGCGGTCCAGCATTTCGGCCACGGCCCACTGCAGCGCGCCGGCGGCCTTGTGCGGATCGCTCACCACGGGAATGAGCAGATGCGGCACGACGTTGTAGCATTGCAGCTCGACCACCTTGGGGTCAATCATGATCATGCGCACCTCCTCCGGCGGGGAGCGGAAGAGGATGGAATTGACGATGGCGTTGATGCACACGGATTTGCCGCTGCCCGTCTGGCCCGCGATGAGCAGGTGCGGCATCCTGGCCAGGTCGCAGATGACGGCGCGGCCCGCGATGTCGCGGCCGAGCGCCACGGCCAGCGGCGACTTGGCGGCCTGCATCTCGGGGCTTAATAGCACCTCGGCCAGCGACACACTCTGGATTTCCTTATTGGGAATTTCCACGCCGAAAAGGTTGGTGCCGGGGATGGGAATTTCGATGCGCACGCCACCGTTGGCCGCCATATCCAGGGCAATGTTGTCGGCGATGCTCATGATGCGTTTGACGTTCACACCGCTGGACACCAGTCCCAGCTCGAAACGGGTGACGGCGGGGCCGTGGGTCACGCGCTGCACGCGCGCGGGGATGCCGAAGCTCTCCAGGGTCTTTTCCAGGCGCGTGGCGTCCGCCGTGTCCTGTGCGCGGGTATCGGTCGCTGCGCGGCGCTGCTGGATATTGAGCAGGTCGATGGAGGGATAGGCGTAGGGGGTGCGCTCCACGGGCCGGGGCTCACCGGCCGGAGGCATGGGCCGGGGCTGGCCCGCCGGGCGCTTGTACGCCGCGTTTCGATCCTCCACGGCTTCGGCCTTGGGCGACAGCGGCGCGCTTTGCAGCGGCGGAGCCGCCGGGGCCTGCGCCTGCTGCACAGGGGCTGCAGGCGCCTCCTGCACCGGAGCGACCGGCACGATGGGCGTGGGCGCCATCTGCGGCGGCACCGCGGCATACGGCGCCGCCTCCTCCGCCACGCCATCTTCCCCTACGCTGCCGGCAATCTCCGCCTTGCGGCGCCGGATTTCCTCGATGCGGTCCATGGCCTTGCGCTTGGACGCAGACATGATCAGCGTATCGGGCAGCTGCGTTTCGGTGGTATCGGCGCCCATTTCGCCGGGAGTGAAGGTCATGCGGGTCTGATATTGTTTCTCTTTCTTTTTGCCCTTGCCTTCCGTCTTGCGCCAGGGGAGCTGCCGTCCCTCCGGGATGATCAGCTCGTCATAGATTTCCGCCTGGGGCTGCGCCGGCGGCGGCTGCTGGGGATACACCGGCGGCATGCCATAGGGATAGACGGGCATGCCGCCCTGCGGCATGGGCGGCTGCTGCATGGGTGGCTGCTGCATCATCATGCTGCCATAGGGCGGATAGACCGGCATCTCCTGCGCGGGAGGCTCTGTCTCGCCCCGGCGGCGGAAGGCCGGCGAGCGCATCCGGCGGTCGTCCTCCTGCTCCTGAAGGCGCTGATCCTCCAGTTGCTCCTGATATTCCCGCTGGGCACGCTGCTGCTGGATCGCCTGCTGACGCGCCTGCCAGCCGTCGCGCACGCCTTCGACCATCTGCAGGATATCAAAGCGGGACACCAGCAGCACGCAGGCCGCGCAGACCGCGCCCAGCGCTACCGTGCCCAGCACCGTGCCCAGAAAGGTCCAGGCCGGCCATCCCAGCACCATGCCCAGCGCGCCGCCGAACGCCCCGCTGGCGCCGCATACGTTGAACGCGGCACAGATCATGTTCCAGTAGCCCGACGCCTCCGTAGCGGGAAGCGCGGCCTGATTGTTGTATTTCACCAGATAGGCGGGAAGCGTGTCCTGCCCCACGCGGCTGACCAGGTCGATGATGCCCAGCACGGCAAAGAGCAGCAGCGTAAAGAGCAGAAACCCGCGTTTGGGCATGCTGCGGCCGGAGGAGAACGCCACCAGCACCCCCGCCCAGATCAGCAGCACGCTGACCCCCAGGCAAAGTCCGCCGCCCAGGCCCTGCATGACGCGCTTGACCATGGAAAAAAACGCGCCCTGCAGGCCGCCCACCACCGCCAGAAGCGATACCACGCCCAGCGCGATGAGCAGGATGCCCACCACCGCGAACGCCGCCAGCGTGCCCGATTCATACTGTGCGGCGGCTTTTTTGCTCTTTGCCATGAATGTCCGTTCCTCCGTTACTTGCCAAGCTGCACGGCGCGCAGCACGCCGTCCGCATCAGTGTGAAGCCTGAGCTCGTGCTCCCCAAAATGATAAACGTCGCTTTCCCCCACAGGCAGACCATAATCATAGGCCATGCTGTCGGTAAAGATCATGGTTTCGTCGGGATCGCCCAAGATGGCGCGCCAGTCCTCCCGCACGGCCTGTCCGATCTGCAGGCCGCACAGATCGCCGCGGCGCATCTGCACGCCTTCCACCACGGAGGCGCCATAACCGGTCTGAATGGCATCCGAAATAACCAGCACCTCACGGAAAACCGGCTCTTCCAGCACGTAGTAGCGCCCGCCGGGAAATTCGTCCGGGGTGCGCAGCAGGCGGTAGCGGTCCACCACATCGGTCATGCGGTCGCCCAAAGCGACGGGAACGTGGGGCAGCTTGCCCGCCGCGACCGCATCCTCAATGGCCTTGCGCGCCTCCTGCCGGGACAGCGGAGCCTGCACCGCGCAGATCTGGGCAGGCAGCTCGTCCTCTCCTGTCAGAAAAAAACCCGCAAGCTCGCTGTAGAAAAACTGGCATGCTCCGCTGTAGCCGCTCATCAGACGCAATTGGTCGGACGGATACCAGAAAGTGATGCCGTCCGCGTCCAGCGTGAAGGCCTCCCGCGGCAGGGGTGTCAGGTCGCTGTATTCCATATAGCCGCTCAGCTCCTGCCCAAGGCTTTCCTCCGCGGCGGCCTCCATCCACGCGACCGCTGCGTCCACATCCTCAAACAGCTTGTCCAGCGACAGCCGCTCGCCGGTGGTGAGGTCATAGGTCAGGGCGGAATAGGCCTGTCCCTCATGTCCATCCGGCATCTTGCCCTGGGCGTTGATCACGGCGGAAAACACGCCGTCCTCCAGGAGCGCCACCCGATAGTCCACCTTCAGGCCCCACGGGCTGTCCCCCAGCGTGGCCAGCGTGACCAGGTGATTGGTCACGCCGGAGGAAAGCACGATGTCGTCATTGATTTTCTTCTGCACGGCCTCGTCCGCCATGCCGGTGAGCTGCGGGTAGGCCACGTAGTTTTCCCCGATCTGCGTGCGCACCTCGTCCACCTGGGTCTGGGCCAGGGCGGGCGCGGCCAGCGCCAGCAGGAGCAGCAGGATACAAAGCATTTTTCGCATGGCGGTCACTTCCTTCCGGCGATTCTTGTGCAGTGTATAGTTTACAACGAAATCAATTTTATTGCAAGTTTGTTACATTATTTCCCCACAGCGGACAGGTTCTGACAGGGGGCGCGGCCATCAGTGCAAAGTCGGCGCCTCCTCCTCCGCGCGGTAAGACAGCATGGGCTGCATCTGCACGCCGGAGAGCGCCGCCGCGATGGTGCGCGGAATCTGGGTGAAATCCGCCACCAGCGACCGGGGCTTCTTCACCGGATCATCCTGACCGAAGGGAACAAAGTAGATGTTGCGCACGTTGAGCAGGCGGCCGATGTTCTGCGCCGCCGCGCCCAGCCCGTCGTTGGTGGAAACGGCCAGCACCAGGGGCCGGTCGTTGCGCAGGTGGCTTTTGGCGCCCAGCAGAGCGGGCGTGTCATAGATGCCGCCGGCCAGCTTTGCCAGGCTGTTGCCCGTGGCCGGGGCGATAAGAAACACGTCGGTCATCTTCTTGGGGCCGATAGGCTCGGCCCCGGCCAATGTATCAATGGGCTCGTTGCCGGTGATCTCCACGATGCGGGCGCGCAGGTGCTCCGCCGTCATAAAGCGCGTGTCCAGCATGCCGGCGTTGAAGGACAGCACAGGCACCACCTCGTACCCGCGCCGCACCAGCGCCTCCATCTGCCTGAGCACCCGCTCGAAGGTGCAAAAGGAACCCGTCATGGCAAACCCGATGCTCGTCTTTTTCATAGCGATGCCTCCCGGAGCAGTTCCAAGCTGACCTGTTTGAGCGCGCGTGCGGCGCTCTGGGGCGCGTAGCGTGCGGGCAGCGCGGGCAGAACCTCCACGCTCAGGCCCAGCGCCGCAGCGGCATCCCGGTCAAAGCCATAGGGCGCGCTGGCCAGTTCCAAAAGCCAGGTGCCTTTGGGCAGGGCCGCGAGCGTATCCGGGCCCAGCACGCGGGCGGGAATGGTATTGAGCACCATGTCCATGCGGCCGGCCAGACCCGGCAGCTCCGACAGCGCCACGGCGCGCATCTCATCGCTTCTGGCGGCCAGGCGCTGCTCCTCGCGCCGCGCGGCCACCCATACGTCCGCGCCCAGCGCCCTGAGCTTTTGCGCCAATGCCCGGCCGAACCGGCCGTAGCCCGTCACCAGCACCGTCATGTCCGGCAGCGCGTCGCCGGTGCGGCCCATGGCCTGCAGCAGCGTGCCCTCCGCGGACAGCTCCGCGTTTCGCTCCAGAAAGGCCGGACTGCTTTCATACCGGAACAGCCCAAACCCCTTCGCATGTGTCTCCGGCGCTTCCAGACAGGGTTCAAGGCCCCTGCCTGCCAGCAGCGCCGCGCCCGGACGCGCGCTTTCCAGCACGTCCTCCGGATGCAGCGTCAGACCTGTGAGCGTGGGCACGCGCCCGTCCCGAACCGCAAAGGGATAGGGAAAGAGCAGCGCCTCCGCCGACGCGATGCCGGCCGTCTTTTCATCTCCGGAAACCAGGCCCAGCGTGGACACGTCGAACCCGTCCCCGGCCAGCATGCGCGCCATGCGCAGCATGCGGCCGTCGCCGCCGGCCACCAACAGCTTTCTAAGCAAAAAAACCGCCTCCCGCCGATGCATGATACTGCATCCTATGCGGGAGGCGGAATGGGGGTGCGCCTTAGAGCGCGTGCGAAATGGAATCGGAAAGCGTCTGCTCCTGGCCGCAGAGGGTCATCTTCAGCGGTTCGCCCTCAAGCAGCTCCACCAGCGCCTGTCCCGGGCGCACGCTGACACGGATGACGCGGCCGCGGTAGTGGAACTGGAAGGCGTAGCCCTGCCAGGCGGCGGGCAGGAACGGCGACAGGCTCAGGCCGTCGGTGGTGCGCATGCCCGCGAAGCCGTGCGCCATGGCCAGCCAGCTGCCGGCCATGCTGGTGATGTGCAGGCCGTCGTCGGTATCGTTGTTGATGTTGTCCAAATCCAGGCGGGCGGTGCGCTGGTACATCTCCACGGCCTTTTCGTGATAGCCCAGCTGGGCGGCCAGAATGCTGTGCACGCAGGGGGACAGGCTGCTCTCATGCACGGTCATGGGCTCGTAGAAGTCGAAGTTGCGGCGGATGGTCTCCACGTCATAAAGGTGGTTGAGGAAGTACAGACCCTGCAACACATCCGCCTGCTTGATGAAGCAGCTGCGCACAATATGGTCCCACGACCAGTGCTGATTGATGGGCCTCTCACCGGCAGGGATATCCGAGGCGGGCATCAGATCCTTGTCCAGGAAGGTGTCGTGCTGCACAAAAATGCCCAGTTCCGCATCCTCCGGATAGTACATTTTCTCCACCACGTCCACCATGCGCGCAAGCTCTTCCTCGGTGATGGCCAGCTCCCGGCGGCGGCTCTCGGGGGCACGGCGCGCCTGGGTCACGAACAGGCCGATGCTCCAGGCCGCGATGCGATTGGTGTACCAGTTGTTGTTGACGTTGTTTTCGTATTCGTTGGGGCCGGTGACGCCGTGAATCATGTATTTGCCATGGCGCTTGGAGAAATGCACCCGGTCGGTGTAGAAGCGCGCCACGCCGCACAATACGTCCAGCCCCTCGCGCAGCATGTAATCCATGTCGCCGGTGTAGGTGGCATAGTTGAAGATGGCATGGGCGATGGCGCCGTTGCGGTGAATCTCCTCAAAGGTGATCTCCCATTCGTTATGGCACTCGACGCCCGTGAAGGTCACCATGGGATACAGCGCGCCCTTGAGGCCCTGCTGGCGCGCGTTGTGATAGGCGCCGTCCAGCTGAAGCCAGCGGTAGAGCAGCAGCTGCTTGGCCACGTCCTGACCGGCGATGGCCATGTATACCGGCAGGCAGTACGCCTCGGTATCCCAGTAGGTAGCGCCGCCGTATTTTTCACCGGTAAAGCCCTTGGGACCGATGTTGAGGCGCGCGTCGTCGCCGGAATAGGTGCTGAGCAACTGGAAGAGGTTGAAGCGGATGCCCTGCTGGGCCGCATCGTCGCCCTGAATGGTCACGTCGCAGCCTGCCCAGCGGGCATGCCATGCGGCGGTATGCGCATCGCGCAGCTCTCCGTAGCCCAGCTCGCGCGCACGCGCGGCAGCCTTGAGCGACAGGGTGCTGAGCACCTTTTCATCATAGTCGCGGCTGGTAAAGCACAGGGCGTATTTCTCCAGCACGGCGGTCTCCCCCGCCTGCACGTCGCCCTCGTAGCGGGTTTCCACATATCCGCTGTCCAGCCTGCGCCCGGCCATCTCCAGCCCGTCCGCCCAGCAGCTCATGGCGGCGCTCACGGCAAAGCGCGGCGTGCCGAAGGGATTTTCCTTCGTTTTGGTCAGAAGGGCCAAGGCGTCCTCGGTTTCCTCCTCCTCCAGCATATCCCAGAAGGTTTCGTCATAATTGCTGTCCAGGTTGCGCACGTTGGCGTCCAGGTAGGGGCGCATCACCACATGCGCGTTATAATCCGGCGTAAGGCTGTAGCGCACGGCCAGCAGCTCCTTCTGCGCCAGCGATACGAAGCGCTCCGCCTCCACCCGCACGCCGCCCCGCGCCGTGCGCACGGTGAAGCGCCGCAGGAACAGCCCATTTTGCATATCCAGTTCCCGGTAAAACGCCTCCACCTGCGCGGTGTTCAGGTCCAGCGTCTCGCCGTCGACCTCCACATGGATGCCGTTGAGCCTTACGGCGTTGATCACCTTGCCGAAATACTGCGGATACCCGTTTTTCCACCAGCCCACCCGCGTCTTATCGGGAAACCACACGCCGCCGATATATGTGCCCAGATGGGTATCGCCGGTATAATCCTCCTCGAAGTTTCCGCGCATGCCCATATAGCCGTTTCCCGTGGAGGTGAGGCTTTCGGACAGGCGCATGCGTTCCTTGTCCAGTCCCGTTTCCACAACCTTCCAGGGATGAATCTCAAAGCTCATCGCAGCGGTCTCCTTTCGCTTGTGCAATCGTTTGTACGTTTTTTCCTATCGTACTGTATCGGGCGCGGATTGTCAAGGGGCAGTTTGCGGCGCGCCCACAGCAGCGGAGCAAACACCAGCGCCAGGCAGGCCAGCCCCGCCGGGGCATAGAGGCCGTCCACAATGCCTTCGAAGCCCACCAGCGAAACCGCCAGCGGCGGCCCCAGCGTCAGCGCGGCGCGCAGACATGACCCATGTCCCTGGGCCGCCCCATCCAGCGCGCACAGCACCGCTGCCAGCGACGTGAACACCGCCAGAAACAAAAGCCCCGCGCTGACGAGAAAGCCGGTCCGGCCGAAGCGCGCCAGCAGCCGCACGATCGGAAACGCCTCCGACAGCAGTTCAGGCCGCTGCCGGTACACGCCGTCGCTGAGCCAGAGCAGCGCGGCCAGCGCCATGCCAAGTCCCGCGCACAGAAGCGCCATGCGGCGCCCCGTGCCCTGCGCGCAGCGGCACACCACTCCGATGGCCAGCGCCAGGTTCATGGCCGCATAGGCAACGGCGCGCACCGCTGCCTGCAGGAGGGATACCGGCCCGGTTGCAAGCAGCGCCGCAGGCGGCGCGCTGCGGTCCACGCCCGCAGCCAGCAGCGCCGCCACCAGCGCCGCCGTGAGCAGCCCGCTGATCCAGCCCAGCGCCCCAAGGCCGCGCCGCCCCACCATCCATGCCATCAACAGTGTGCCCACCGCGCCGGTGGGATATGCCCATTCGCCGGGCCAGAGCAGCATGGCCAGCCAGCCCGAAGCGGAAATCAGCGCTCCGCCCGTCACCGCCAGCATCATGGCGGTACACAGTCGCGCAGCCGCCCGTACCCAGGGTGGCATGCCGTCGTACAGGTTCCACCAGCAGCCCGTACCGCGCCGCCGCGCTACATCCATACACAGGGCACAAAGCAGCGCCAGCACCCCCGCCGAGAGCGCAATCAGCCAGCAGGCATGCGTGCCGTATCGCGTGAAAAAGACGATTACCTCGCGCCCGGAGGCGAAACCCGCCCCTATGATCGCTCCAAGGCATGCCGCCAGGCCCGCCGCGCCGCTCCTTTTCGCCATGAAAGCATCCCTCCCCGCATACGTCCATGCTATGCGTCGGAGACTTTTTCCATGCTGTGCGCCATACGAAAGGGACCGGCGCATGCTGTCCGCCGGTCCCTTTGGATGCGATCAATGCGTTTCGGCGTTCCCCGCCTCACGGTGTTTCCCTGGCCGGACTGCCGTCCAGCGCGTAGCGCCGGATGGCATAAGCCACGCCATCCTCGTCGTTGCTGAAGGTGCGGTATCCGGCTGCCGCACGCGCCTGCTCACTGGCGTTCGCCATGGCTACGCTCACCCCCGCATACGACAGCATGCTCACATCGTTGTCATAGTCACCCAGAGCCATCACGCGCGCCGGCCCGATGCCCAGCCTCTGCGCCAGGGCGGCTACCGCCAGGCCCTTGTTCACCCCGGCGGGCATCAGCTCCAGATTCATGCTCCATGAGCTGGTCACGTCCAGGCCGGGCAGCGCCGCCAGCTCGCGTCGGACGCGCTCCAGCTTTGCCTCATCCTGCGCCATGCACAGCAGCTTGTTTACACCCTGCGCTTTCAGGGCATGAAGTCCCGACACGCCGTAGAGATACTGCGGCGCGAAGCGGCCGCGGGTATATGTGCCCCAAAACTCGCCTTCCACCGGAAAATCGCCCTCGAAGATGGCCAGCCGGTTTTGGGCGAAGCACCCGAAGGGAAACCGCGCGTGGCAGAGAATTTCCACCGTCGCGTCCAGCGTTTCGCCGTCCAGCGTCCGGTTGAAAAACGCGCCCTCCATACACCGTTCAAGGCAATAGGCCCCGTTGAGCGAGAGGATGGCGCAATCGGACAGGCCGGCCTCATCCAGAAACATGGCCACGTCGCCCGGCAGCCGGCCGCTGCAGATGGCCAGACGAATGCCGGCTTCCTGTGCCTCGCGCAGGGTTATCAGGTTGCCCGGGGTGAGGCGCTGGTGCGAATCCAGCAGCGTGCCGTCCATATCCATGGCAATCAGGGCAACGGAGGATTCCGTCATGTGTTTCCACTCCCGTCAAAACGAGGGCGCGACGGTAAACGTGCGCCCGCTCAGATAGGCCAGCGGCCCGGTGGTCTGCAGCGTGAGGGACACGGCGCACAGCATGAGTCTTCGCGCCTTCATCGCGCGGTTGAAGTCCCGGTCGCCGTACTGATCGTCGCCTAGGAGCGGATGGCCGATAAAGGCCATGTGCGCGCGGATCTGATGCGTGCGCCCTGTATGCAGCCTGACGCGCAGGCGGGCGCAGTCGCCGGGTTCCAGCACGTCGTATTCGGTCACGATGCGCTTGGCGCCCTCTGCCTCACGGGCGAGCACCCGCACGCGCGCGTGGAGCGCGTCCTTGACGAGCCAGTCCTCCAATATCGCGTGCCGCGGGCTGGGCGTCCCGCGCACCAGACACTCGTATTCCTTGCGGACCTCGCCCCGGCGGAACGCGTCCTGCGCCGCCTTTTGCACGTCTGGCGTGCGGGCCAGCAGCAGCAGCCCCTCCGTGGGGTTGTCCAGCCGGTGGCACAGAAGCGCATCCCCGGCTGCGGAACCCAGCTGCTCCTGCAGAAGCTGGGGCAGCGTTCTTCCACCCCTGCGATCCGGTTCGCAGCTGATGCCCGCCGGTTTGACCACCATCAGCACATTTTCGTCCTGATAGACGACAGGCACGGTTTTTTCCCGTGCCTCGTCGGTATAGATGCATACCTCCGTGCCGGGCTGCGCCATGGCGGACAGGTCCACCCGACGGCCATCGACCTTCACGTCGCGCTTCTGGAAGGCATGGCGCAATGCGTAGGCCGGCACCTGCGGAAGCATCCGGCAGGCGCAGGCGAACAGGCGGGTGCCCCGCGCGTTTTCCGGCACGGTAAAATCATAACGTTTCATAGCTTGTCAGTGTGCGAGCGCAGCCCTGAGGCCCATCCAGTGCGGCGTGCACAGGTAGAGGCGCTTGAGCGCATCCTTCATGGCCTGCGTGGGCAGAACCGCCAGCATCGAGGCCATCACGTTTTCCATTTCCCTCAGGCTCACGCCCTGCTTGGCCAGCATGCGCAGGTCCTCGGCAGCTTCGCCCAGCTCGTATTCGGGTCGAAGCGCGCCGCTCAGCGCGCCGCACAGGGCGTCGTTGAGCGGCTCTTCCTCCGGCAGAATGCCGTTCATGCCCCCTGCGATCATCTCCTGAGACAATTCCAGCGTGAAAATCCCCCCGTCGGCCCGCTCGCCGCCCACCAGGCGGTAGGGATCGGCCAGGCCGGGATGCAGGAGAATCAGATCGCCGTTGGCGTCGGTCACGTATTCAAAGGACGCTTGCAGATAGCGCCGCGCGATCTGCATCGCGGCCTGCCCATCCTCATGCATCACATCATGCATGAAAAAGCCGACAGGCTGCGCCGAGTGCAGAAGCCCCGCGATGTAGAGCAGTCCGTGGATGGTCGCGTCGTAGCGAAACAGGCGCTCGCGCGCGGCGGGCGCTTCCTCGGCGGCGATGGCGCGTGCCAGCGGATCGTGCAGCGCCTTGGGCAACAGCAGCGTCCAATCGTCGCCCTCGGCATGAAAGCTGCACCACAGGCGGCTGACCAGCGCCTCCGCCGCACCCAGGTCGTCCCAGTCGCCCAGAAGCAGCTCGCCGTCATTGATGAGCAGGCGTTCCACCAGTTGCATCTCGCCCGCGCTGATATAGAGCGCCTCCTTGGGCAGGCGCTCCATCACGGCCGCGCGCAGCCCCTCCAGCGTTGCCAGCGTGTGGCGGCTCCTGCCGCCCACATCGTCAAACGAGCCGGCCAGCAGGGCCTGCGCGTCCGCCTCGGTGGCCTCCGGCGCAAACAGCCCCACCCCCGGATGGGCAAAAAGCCGGCGCTCGCATGCCTCGAATTGTTTTTCACGCATCATGCTCATGGTCATCTCGCACCAATCCGCATGAAGGGTCACTTCTCTGAGCACGCGGCGACCCCCTTTCCCCTCTGCTCAGGCAAATGATTTATTTCAGGTGAACGACCCAACCCATGGGATCGTCCGTCTTGCCGAACTGGATGCCCGTGAGCACGTCGTAAAGCTGCTGGGTGATATGGCCGATGCCGCCGTCCCCGATGCCGATCTCCTCGCCCTGGAAGCGGATCTTGTTGACGGGCGAGACCACCGCGGCGGTGCCGGTGCCGAATGCCTCGGTCACGCGGCCGGCCTTGATATCGGCGATCACATCGTGGATGTCCATGCGGGCTTCCTCGGTCTCATAGCCCAGATGCTTGCCCAGCTTGAGCACGCTGTCGCGGGTGATGCCGGGCAGGATGCTGCCGTTGAGGACGGGCGTAACGATCCTGCGGTCCTCGTAGACGAACATCATGTTCATGGCGCCGACTTCCTCGATGTAGCGCTGATGCACGCCGTCCAGCCACAAAACCTGCGCATAGCCGCTGTGCTTGGCGTTCATGCCGGCCAGGATGCTCGCCGCGTAGTTGCCGCCGGTCTTGGCGAAGCCGATGCCGCCGCGCACGGCGCGCACATAGGAATCCTCCACATAGATGCCCACCGGGGCCAGGCCCGAAGCGTAGTACGCGCCGGAGGGCGAGAGGATGACGTAGTAGAGATACGTGCTGGAGGTGGACACGCCCAGATGGTTGTCGGTGGCGATCATCGTGGGGCGGATGTAAAGGGAGGTGCCCTCCTGATGGGGGGTCCATTCCTTTTCCACGTCCAGAAGGGCCATCAGCGTTTCCAGACCGTCCTCCACGGGCAGGGGCGCCATGCCCATGCGCTCGGCGCTGCGGGCGAAGCGCTCAAAATTGGCGCGGGGACGGAAGAGGTTGAAGCCGCCCTGCGGCGTGCGGTAGCACTTGAGGCCCTCGAAAATCTCCTGGCCATAGTGCAGAACCTGACAGGCGGGGTCCAGCGAAAGGTTGCCGTAGGGCACGATGCGGGCGTCGTGCCAGCCCTTGCCGTCGGTGTAGTTGATCATGAGCATATGGTCGGTGAAGATGTGGCCAAAGCCCAGCTTGCTCTCATCGGCCGGCTTGTCTTTCAGATTCCGGGACAGATTCATTTGTACGTTCATACCGCTTCTTCCTCCACATCCTCCTGCGTTCCATGGAAAGCAAGATCATTTCAGCGTCCAGGCGCTAACCCTTATTATAACCCCTGCGCGGCGGCTGTCAAGGTTTTGGCCGATGCAATTCGTGGGAGAGGCGGGACCCCTCCCCCACGCCAACCAAAAAGGACCGCTGACGCAGCCGTCAGCGGTCCCTGTGGTAAGCATCCCGGATCAGCCCAGAGACTTGGTTTCAGTGATTTCGCACACGATGGTGGAACCGCCCTCTTCCACTTCCAGCGCGGCCAGCACATCGGCGTCAGTGGTCACGGTGAAGCGCATGCGCGCGCCGGACACGGCATAAAGCTGATCCTCCTCGCCGCCGGCAGGCGTAGCGGCATACACGGCCACACCTTCGCCATTGGTGAGCAGGTTCTGGCGGCTCTGGTTCTCAGCCAGGCCCATCTTGAGGTAATACTTGCCGTCCAGCTCCGCGCAGCCATAGATGAAGTAGCCCGCGTTGGCGCTTCCGTCGGGGTTGGTGGTGCATACCAGATAGAAGCCGGAGAAGGAGTTGATGGCGTTCATCAGCTCGTCACCGGCGAGCGCGTTGTCGCCGTAGAAATCGGTCACGGAGGCGCTGGTGAAGGCGTCCACCTCGGCCATGGCGGGCGCGCAGGCCATCAGGGCCGCCATCAGGAGCATCACGAGCCGCAGCGTCATTCTTTTCATGGAAACCACACATCCTTTCTGTTTCCGGCGATCCCTTGGGCAGACCGCCTTTCGTTGTCTGATTATATCACATCCGTTCCCTCACGGACAAGCCTCAATCCTCGCAGACGACGCTGACAGCGCTTCCGCCCGCGGGCGACGCGCGCACCTCGATCTTCCTGGGGATGCATTCCTTGAGCGCGGCCACATGCGAAATCACACCGATCAGCCGCCGTCCGCCGGCCAGCTCCTCAAGCACGTTCAAGGCGCGGAGCAGCGTTTCCTCGTCCAGCGTGCCGAACCCCTCGTCGATAAACAGCGTGTCCAGCCGAACGCCTCCGCGCCGTGCCTGCACCACGTCGGCAAAGCCCAGCGCCATGGCCAGCGACGCCAGAAACGACTCCCCGCCGGAGAGCGTGCCCACGTCGCGCACCTTGCCGGTGTGGCGGTCCAGCACGTCCAGCGCAAGCCCCGCCTTGCCGCCCAGGCCCTCCTCCTGCTTCTGGCACAGGCTGAACCGACCCTCCGACATGCGCGTAAGACGCACGTTGGCCGCAATGATGACTCTTCGGAAATAGTATTGCAACAGGTAGTTTTCCAGCGGGATCTTCCGCGCGCCGCGCACGTTGCCCGACGCCGTGCGGTACAGGTCATCCAGCACGCCGAAGTCCTCCAGACGCTCCTGCGTTTCCCTCACGCCGTTCTCCAGCTGCGGCAGCAGGCGGCTGTTGTGCGCCAGGCGCGCATCCGCCTCCTTTTCCTGCCGCAGCAGCGTTTCGGCCTGAACCCGCAGCTCCTCCGTACGGGCCCTGAGCGCCTCGCCGTCCACGGGCTGCCTGCCCTCCCACAGTTCGGCCAGGCTGGCCAGCGCCGCCTCCGCTGCCGAAAGCGCGTTTTCGTACTTCGACAGGCGCGCGGCCATGGCCTCTTCCTCCTGCTCCCCCACCAGCGCGGCACGGTAGGCTGTCTCGCCGTCAAAGCCTTCGTCGCCCAGGGCATCACGCCAGGCCGCCTCCGCGGACCGGGCTGCCTCCTGCTGCGCCGCACGCTCGCTCCGGCTGCCGCTCAGCAGGGCCCGCGCGGCCTCAAGGGCGCTGCGGGCCGCCTGATGATCGCGCTGCGCCTCCTCAATGCTCTGGCGCAGTTCGTTGATCATTCGGGAAAAGCGCGCGTGTTTTTCCCGGCATTCCGCCTCCAGCGCTTCGTCGGGCGCCTTGCCGCCGATAACGCCGGTCAGCCGCTCGCGCAGATGCTCAAGATCGCTTCGGGCCGCGGCGCATTCCTCCCCGGCGCGGCTGGCGGCACGGTCGGTTTTGTCGCGCTGCGCGGCGGCGGCATCCACCTGCGCCTTGCCCGGCGCCGCGTCCAGATGCTGCGCACGGGCGGGATGCTCTAATGCGCCACACACCGGACAGGGCTGTCCGGGGCGGAGCAGATCCGCCAGCACGCCCGCCTGATCGGCCAGATAGGCCGCGGACAGCTCCGCGTAGCGGGCAGCGGCGGCCTCGCGAGCCTCCAGCGCGCGGGCCAGCGCAGTGTTGCAATTTTCCAACGTCCCGGCCGCCTTGCGATGGGCGTCAAACAGAGGGAGCACCTCGGCCAGGCGGTCCCGCTTGCGCTGCAGGTCCTCCATGCGCTCCTGCCACGCCCGAACCTGCGCTGCGCGCTCCGCCGCCTCTTTTTCTGCGGCCTCGGCTCCGGCAACGGCAACCTCCTGTTCCCGGATGCGCCCGTCCAGCGCCTCAAGACGCGCATTCTCACGCTGGGCGGCTTCTTCCAGCCGGTGCACGGCGCGGGCGCGGCGCACACGGTCCAGCGTCTTCTTCAGCTCGTCCATCTCCGGCTGCTGCGCGCGCAGAGCAAGCGTTTCCGCCCGTTTCTCCGAAAGGCTTTTCACACCGCGGTTGTGCGCCTGCACGTTGGCCAGCTCGGCCTCCGCCTGGCGCAGCTCGCGCTGCGCCGTCTCCCGCATCCGGCTGGCCTGCCTGAGCGCCTCCCGGTCGGTGTCCTGCTGTGTGCGCAGCTTTTCCAGCAGCCGCGCGCCGTATACGCTGGCGGCGGCGGGCTCCCGCCATTCTGGCGGGGTGTCCACGCCCGCCTGCGCGGCCAGCGCGGCGTAGGCGGCCTGCGCCTGATCCAGCCCGCTTTGCGCCTGGGCGCGTCGGTCACGCAGGATCTGGGTGATGTTTTCGTACAGCTGCGTATCGAAGATACGGCGGAAGATCAGCGCGCGCTTCTGACTGTCCGCACGGAGGATGGAGAGGAAATCCCCCTGGGCGATCATGGCCACCTGCGCAAACTGCGCCGCGTCCAGCCCCAGCAGCTCCTCCACCGCGGCATTGACCGCGTCGATGCGGCTCTGAACAGCACCGTCCTCGCAGACGAGCTCCGCCTCGGCCGGCCGCGGCGTTTTGCGGCCGGGCTTGAGGTATTCGGGGCTTCGGCGCACGGTCCAGCGCTTGCCGCCGCTCTCAAAGGTGAAGCGTATCCAGGTTTCATCCTCCGCCCTTGCAAAATCGCTTCGGAAGCTCTTGCCGCTGCGGCGTTTGGTCCCGCCGGAGGCCACCCCGTAGAGCGCGAAGGAAATGGCGTCGAACAGCGTGGTCTTGCCCGCGCCGGTATCCCCGGCGATCAGAAACAGGCCGCTTTCGCCCAAAAGGGTAAAATCCACCGTCTCCAGCCCCGCGTAGGGGCCGAAGGCGCTCATTTCAAGCCTGATGGGCCGCATGCCGCATCGCCTCCGCTTCCTCAATCACCTGCCGCATCACCGCAAGGCGCCGCTCGTCCGGCGGCACGCCGTTGTTCTGCGCCTCGTAGAACGCCGTGAAATGCTCCAGCGGCGTGCGCTTTTCCGCCGCCTCCACCTCCGCTTCCACCTGCGCGAGGCCGTCGTTTGTGCGGCTGTTGCGCACCCGCATGCCGATCAGGTTGGGATAGGTGACGCGCAATGCGCCGATCGGATCGGCCAATGCCTCCTCATCGGTCAGCTCGGCATAGACATAGTCCTCGCTGTAGCATTCGGGGGCGGTAAGCGCCTGCAGCGTTCCGCGCACCGTGCGCAGATCGCGCAGGGGCGCAAAGGGGCGCTCCTCCACGCCGCGCAGGCCCTCCGGCCCCAGATCCACCAGTAGTGCCGCCTTGCGCTGGCGCTCCTCCGAAAGCGAGTATTTCAGCGGCGAGCCACAGTAACGCACGCGCCCGCCGCACAGCCTCTGGGGCGAATGCAGGTGACCCAGCGCCACATAGTCAAACCCTTCAAACAGTGCGGCGCTCACCTGATCCGTCCCGCCCAGCGAAAGGGTTTCCGAATCGCAGACCGCGGCGCCGGTGACGTACTGGTGCCCCACCAGCACCTGCCGCACGCCCGGCTCCCGCACGACGGTGGACAGCGCCGCACGCACCGCGTCCTCGAAGGTACGCACGTTCTCAAAATACGGACGCACGGTGGACGGGCGCAAAAAAGGCATCAGCCACACGCGCACCTCGCCATGGGCGTCGCGCAGGGTATGCCCATGCAGCGCGCCGTCAAACGCCGGGGAAAGAAACACCCCGCACCGGCCCAGCAGCTCGCGGCAATAGGCCACCTGCTCGGGCGAGTCGTGGTTGCCGCTGACGGCAAAGACGGGCTTTTCCAGGTTGCGCAACGCCACCAGAAAATCGCTGACGACCCCGATGGCCTCCGCCGCAGGCTGGGGTTTGTCGTAGAGATCGCCGGCCAGCAGCACCGCGTCGCACTGCGAGGCCATCTCCACGGCCTGTGCAAGCACGGCCCGCTGATCATCGAGCAGGCTCATGCCGCTCATCCTGCGGCCGATGTGCAAATCAGACAGATGCAAAAACCGCATTGGCTTCCTCCCTTCCGCTTCGGCCCGGGGCCGGCAGGGCTATGGTACCGCTTTTTTTTGAAAAACACAATACGCGCGCATCTTCCCTTTTCTTCGCAAATGATGTACAATAAATCAGAAACGCAGCTTTTTTCAAAAGAGGAGCGGATGGCCGTGATCGAGCTTGTCATCAACCCCGTGGCCGGCAAAGGACGCGCCCTGCGCATCGGCGAGGAGGCGGCCGCTCTGCTCAAGGCGCGCGGCATTGACTTCATCAAGCACCTGACGGATCATCCCCGGCACGCCACGGAGCTGGCCCGGGAGGCCGCCGGGCGCGGGGCAGAGACGGTGATCGCCTTCGGCGGCGACGGCACGCTCACCGAAACGGCCGCCGGCCTGAGGCACACGCGCACGGCGCTGGGCGTGGTTCCCGCCGGCACGGGCAACGATTTTATCAAGACCATCGGCACGCCGCGCGAGTGGCGCGAGGCGCTGGAATTTATTCTCACCCATCCGGCGCGCCCGGTCAACAGCGGCATGATGAACGACCGTTTCTTTTTGAATGTGGGCGGCGCGGGGTTTGACGTGATGGTGCTGGACTTTGCCAACGCGGCGCGCGAGCGGCTTCACGGCATCTGGTCTTATCTTTACGGGGTGTTGCGCGCGATTTCGGCCTTCCGGCCCATTCCCATGCATGTGGAAATCGGCACGGATGTCGTGCTGGACGGGCAATACATGATCTGCTCGGTCGGCAACGGGCGCTTCATCGGCGGGGGCATTCCCATCACGCCAAAGGCCGACGTGGCCGACGGCCTGTTCGACATTCAGCTGGTGGATGCCGTACCCCGCTGGAAAATCCCCTTTTACCTGCCTTCGCTCATGATGGGGACGCTGTTCAAGCATCCCCCCGCGCACAATTACCGTGCGAGCAGCTGCACCCTGACATCGCCCGGCATGCGCCTGCAGCTTGACGGCGAGATTCTGCCAGTGGAGCGCACGCATTTTGTGTGCGAAAGCGACGCGCTGCTGCTGCACTGGTAGCTTTTTGTAAACTTTTGGACCGGCGGCGGCTGGAAAGGCCGTATCCCGGCCACCCTATGGTATAATGGTGGACAGGAGGAACGGCGCGCCTGTCCGTGCGGCGCGCCGGGGGTATCTGTCGCCGGACAACGGCGTAGACTGATGAAGGAATGATGTTTCACGGCGGGAAGGCCCGGGGGTTTGCCGCATGCCGGCCTGTTTCGCTGTCGAAAGACAAGAAAGGATGTTAGCGCATGGCAGCTTTGGGCAACAACGTAAAGATGGCGTTTCTGAAAGGTTTGGAGGCGCTGGGCAAGGGAGCCAGCAACATGGCCACCAACGCCCACCAGAAGCTGAATGAGATCAACCTCGAGACCCGCCGGCGCGAGCTTTTGAGCGAAATCCCCGTGCGGGCGCTGGACCTGTGGCAGCAGGGCGAGCCCATGCCCCAGCCCCTGGGCGACATGCTCAGCGAGCTCAGCGCCCTGGACGAACAGCTCACCGTGCTGCGCGCCCAGCGCTACGCCCGTGTGGAAGCCGAGGGCGCCGTGCCCGAAGGCGAAGCGGACGCGCCGGAAGCCGAGCCTGCGGAGGAAGGCGAAAGCGCCGTGCCGGAAACGGGCGCGGAGCCGGACGGCACGGGCTGGGAAAGCGAGCTGGACGAAGCCGGCGAGGCTGAAGGCAGCCCGGACGAGGAGGAACCCCGCCCGGACCTGCGGCCCGTGGAGCCGGACCCCATCGACGAGGGCGAAACCGGCGGCAACGCCTGAGCTTTCCGGATGGTGAAAAGAAAAAAGCAGCAAGACGCCTCCGCCCGAATGGAGCGGAGGCGTCTTGCTCAGACTGTCAAATAACCCATTTGGGGAGGTTTGGAGGACCCGCAGGTCCGCAACCTCAATCGTCGCGACGGCCGCTGGCCGCGTCCGCCGCTCGTTTCGGTTGACTCCTTCGGGTCGCTTTGCCACCTTC
>DVIV01000063.1 GCA_018710985.1 Candidatus Limiplasma pullicola | reverse complement strand
GGAAACCGTTTGTAAAGCTCTTGGCACACTGGAATCATCAGGAGGGCGATACCGTCACTGTATACACGGTGACCAACTGCGACGCGGTGGAGTTGCTGTTAAACGGCCGCTCGCTGGGCAAAAAGACTTCGGATGTATACCGGCAGCTCATCTGGGATATCCCCTTTGCGCCCGGCTCGCTGGCTGCCGTTGCCTATGCCGAAGGGAACCCTGTGGCCGAGGACGTCGTCATAACGGCCGGGAAACCCTGTCGGCTGGTTCTCTGCGCGGACAGGCACGAGCTGCACGCCGACGGCGCAGATACCGTTATGGTGGAGGTGCGCGCCGTAGACGACGCGGGAAACTGGGTACCACAGGCGGATGCGGCGGTTTGCTTTACCATCGAGGGGCAGGGCGTCATCCAGGGCTGCGCCAATGGCGACCCCACCAGCCATGAGGTGGATGCGCTGCCGAGGCGAAAACTGTTTGCGGGACTATGCGCCGTTTATGTGCGGACGAAGCGCGAAGCCGGCGCAATCCGCTTGATGGCCCGGGCGGACGGAATGGAACAAGCCGAAATGGCATTCAGCCTGAAATGAGCAGAAGCGGGGGGTATATATGCTAAGTGCAAGGCTGATTCTGGATAAAGATTATGTCATCTCGCAGGTGGATAAGCGGCTGTATGGTTCCTTTGTGGAGCATTTGGGGCGGTGTGTCTATACCGGTATCTATGAACCAGGGCACCCTATGGCGGACGAGCAAGGCTTCCGCAGGGATACGCTGGCGCTGGTGCGCCGCCTGAACGTGCCGGTGGTGCGCTATCCCGGCGGGAACTATGTCTCCGGATTCCGATAGGAGGATTCCATCGGCCTTGTCCATATGCGCCCAAGCCGTCTGGATGTGGCCTGGACCTCCACGGAGCCGAATACCTTTGGGCTGCATGAATTTGTCGATTGGGCGAAGAAAGCCCATACGGACATTCTGTATACGGTGAATCTGGGCACGCGCGGAGTGCTGGATGCGCAGAATGTGGTGGAATATTGCAACCATCCTTCCGGCACCTATCTTTCCGACCTGCGCATTGCCAACGGTGCGCACAACCCCTTTCGCATCAAGCTCTGGTGCCTGGGAAACGAGATGGACGGTCCCTGGCAAACCGGCGCAAAGCCCGCCGTCGAATATGGCAGGCTTGCCAATGAAGCCTCCAAAGTCATGAAAAAGGTGGATCCGACCATTGAAACACTGGTCAATGGCTCCTCGCGCCCAGACATCAGCACGTACGGCCAGTGGGAATATGATGTGCTGACGGAATGCTACGACCGCGTGGACTACATCGGCATCCACCGCTACTATAACAAACCCTGCGACGATACGTCTGATTTCTGGGCCTCTACGATGGACCTGGATGATTTTATCCATACCGTCGCTTCCGTCTGCGATGCGGTCAAGGGCAAAAAGCGCGCCCGCAAAACGGTGCATCTATCCCTGGATGAATGGAATGTCTGGTGTCACTCCGGCAAGCGGGGGAGGGAGCTGCAAAAGGAGCACCCCTGGGAGACGGCCGTGCCCCTGCTCGAGGATGTTTACAACTTTGAAGATGCGTTGTTGGTGGGTCTGATGCTCATCTGCATGATTCGCCATGCGGACAGGTTGAAAATCGGCTGCATGGCCCAGCTGGTCAATGTCATCGCGCCCATCATGACAAGAAAAATGGGCGGCGCGTGGGCGCAGACCATCTTCTATCCGCTGTGGGATGCCAGCCGGTACGGCCGGGGCAAGAGCCTGCTTCCCCTTATCACCTCGGACAAATATGATACCAAACGCTTCAACGACGTACCGACGGTCGATGCCGCCGCGGTATGGGACGAGACAGGATATGTGACGATTTTTGCCGCCAACCGCCATCTGACAGAGCCTGTGAAGCTGACGTTGGACATGCGCGCCTTTGGCCGCCTGCAGGGGGAATTTCATCAGGTGTTCCACCATGACAGTTTGGCGGCCGTCAACACCGAGGAAAACCCGGAGGAAGTCAGCCCCCGGAGGCAGCCGGTGACCATGGAAGATGGCTGCATACTGCTGCCTGCGGCAAGCTGGAACGTCATCCGCTTTGCAACCAATGAAGAATGAACGGGAGGAACGCACATGCAATGGCCTGCATTGACAGATGAACAACGCCGGAAAAGGCTGCAGTTTCCTGCAAACAGGGTGGACATGGTGCTGGATACGGATACCCGCAACGAAGTGGATGACCAGTTTGCGCTGACGTATCTGCTGCTGTGCCCGGAAAGGGTCAACCTGCAGGCAATCTATGCCGCTCCCTTTCAAAACGAGCGCTCCGTCGACGCCCGGGACGGCATGGAGCAGAGCTACGACGAGATCCTTCGTCTGTTGGGCATGATGCATCGCCCGACGGACGGCTTGGTATACAAGGGCGCCGGACGATTTCTGCAAGAGACCGGAAGCCGGCCCGTAGACAGCCCTGCCGTGCGCGACCTGATTGCGCGGGCCATGGCGGGCCCGGAGGACAAGCCGCTGTACGTCGTGGCCATCGGCGCAATCACCAACGTGGCCAGCGCGCTGTTGCTGGCCCCGGAAATCGTGAGCAAAATCGTGGTGGTGTGGCTGGGAGGGCACGCCCTGTATTGGCCGCACACCCGCGAGTTCAACCTCAGGGAAGACCCGGCCGCAGCGCGCATCGTGCTGGAAAGCGGCGTGCCCCTCTGGCTCGTGCCCTGCCTGGGCGTGACCTCCCACCTGATTACAACCGTGCATGAGCTGCGCGCCATTCTTGGCGGCAAAAACGCGCTGTGTGACGCGCTGATTCGGCTTCTGGAAGCCTACAGCCCCACCCATGCAGGGTACGGAAAGGCGCTGTGGGACGTGGGCGCCGCAGCTTTGCTGATAGAGGAAACCTGGTCGCGCAGCACATGGGAGCGCTGTCCCCGCCTGACTGACGACCTTTGCTGGCAGCCAGACGCCAGTGGACATGGGATGCGCGTGGTGCAGTGGCAAAACCGCAACGCCATTTTTACCGATATGTTCGCACGCCTGGGCAGTTTCCAGGGTCCGGCCCTTTCCGGCTCCGGCGGGGTTGACCTGTGACCGGATTGGGTGTAACCTTTCCTATGGGCATTGCCAGAAAAGAGATTTTGAACAGGAGAGGCGGCCGCTTGTCTGCATAGGGCTGCGCCGGCGAAATGCGGATGTCTTGCGGCTGCATGGTGCATCGAAATGAAGCTGCTCGTCTTTGGTTCTGCCAATATTGACCATGTGTACCATATGCCCCATCTGGTCCGCGAGGGGGAAACGCTGTCCTCTACGGGATACAGCCGCTGCGAAGGCGGCAAGGGCCTCAATCAGGCCACCGCTCTGGCAAAAGCGGGACAAGAGGTCAGCTTTGCCGGGGCCATTGGAGAGGACGGCCTGTTCCTGAAGGCCTATCTGGATGGGCTGGGCATAGACACCGCCGATTTGGCCGTGCTGGATATGCCCACGGGCCACGCCATGATTTAGGTGGACGCCCTGGGAAATAACAGCATCGTTCTTTTCGGCGGGGCGAATCAGGCCGTCACGCCCGACAGGATTGACGCCGTGCTGGCGCATTACGCGCCCGGCGACTACCTGCTCCTGCAAAACGAAATCAGCCGGGGAGATACCATCATCCGCAGGGCGGCAGCCCGGGGAATCCGTGTCGTCCTGAACCCTTCTCCCATGTCCGACGCGCTGCTTTCCTGGCCGCTGGAACTGGTGGATTGGTTCATCCTCAACGAAATCGAAGGGCGCGATCTGACGGGCAAAGCCGTCCCGGAGGATATGCTGCGCGCGTTGCTGCATCGCTATCCACGGGCGCATGTCGTACTGACGCTGGCGGCGACGGCTCCCTATACGCCGACGGCGTGCAGCGCTTCCATCAGCCCGTCATTCCCGTTCCTGTCGTGGATACCACCGCGGCGGGAGATACCTTCACGGGATACTTTCTCCATGCCATCCTGAGCGGAAGCCCGGCGCGGGAAGCGCTTTGCCTGGCGGCGCACGCAGCGTCCCTTGCGGTCAGCCGTCCCGGCGCGGGGCGATCGATTCCCTTTGCCGCAGAAGTATCGCGGTTTATGCGGCAAGGCGGCCTTTCTTAGTCCGTGCCGGGCGATGCATGGCCTGCGCGCCGGACAGGCACTTCGCAACCGCGACGATATCATCCCCCGAAACCGTCAAACCGCCATCAATCGGCAGACAAGGAAACCGGCGCGATTAGGCAGCGCCCCATAAGGAGATAAAATGATAAGAAAGATAGCAAATAAAATTAGCAAGCGGTATGTTCTGATCTCGCTGATTCTGGTTGGCCTGATAGGCCTTTTTATGATTTTTGTGTTCATGGGCTATTTTCTCGATATGGCAAATGGCTATCCGTACATGGAAACGAAATTGGGCTTTCTTCCAGACGATCTTTTTGAAATGGCAGAAGGATATGGGGCTGCTGGGCGCAGCTTATATATCAAAAGTGCGCTCAGCCTGGACTTGCTCGTTCCGCTGCTAGGAGCCAATTTTCTAACTTCCCTTACGCTGTATCTGATGAAGAAGAACGCTGGCGGGGAGAAACGGTATGGGTTGGCATGTACACTGGGATTGGTGTCCTGCCTTTCGGATTGGCTTGAAAATCTTGCCATGATTGGCGTGATTACCACTTACGAACAACCCGTTATGGCCTTCGCTGTTATGGCAAGAATGATGACAACGATAAAATATTTGGCCATCATCATATTTGTCGCAGTGATTGTCCGAGAAATCTATCTGCGCAAACGGCGATTGTGAAATATGGGCTATGAAAGTTTTTATTCAGACCGGCAAGCGATGAAACCGTGTATATGTATGCGCAGCTTGTCGAAAAAGGACGGCGCGGCCTGTTACCGGACGTGATGAACCCCTTGCGGCGTCCGGCAGGGAATCCGGCCGTCTGTGTTCGCGGGTTGCTTCAACGGCGCCCATGCCAATCTCCGGTGCGGGGTTTGTGCGGGAGGGTTGGCTGGGCATGCCCGTACACAGCGCCCCATGCGCCGGGTCGGCATGCGGCATGGGGGAAAAAGCACCGCCGCGCGTTTCGCCTGCCCTGCGCACGCGGGGGAAGGCATGCGCGCACCGGCAGCATGCCGCGCGCTTTCCGGTCGGCCGCTGCCGGACGATGAAATGGCCGCGAGAAACGCTTTACGAATCGCACAACTTGTTTTACAATTTCATGTGTACGGTTCGGGAATAGGGAGACACGGGAGGGGGAGCGGCATGAAAAACCAGCGGGACGATACCGGCGTTCGCTATTTCTTTACCGGGGAATTTCGCAAGTACAAAAAAATGTTCGAGCGGCACTGCCCTCCGCCGATGAAGGTGCCCAAGGGCATGCAGCTGTGCAAATGCCATGAAGCAAGGGGCTGGATGTACTATCTGTGCAGCGGCCGGATGAAAGTGTATGTGAACAACTGCGAAGGAAACGACCGGATTGTGGCCTTTCTGGAGAAGGACACGATATTCGGCCTGGACCATTTTTCGCCGGAGCAGACGTCCCTGGTGACGATAGAATGCATGACGGACGCTTGGGTGATGCCCTTTGACGGACGGACGCTGGAAACCATGATTCATGAAAACCCGGAGTTTGCGGTGGAGCTGACCCGCTATTACTGCAAAATCATCCGCCAGCTCTGCCATGATGCGCAGAGCCAGAGCGTGAACAATGTCTTTGTCCGCACGATTGACTTTCTGCGCATCAACTGGGGAGAAGAGGACAACAGCCGCGTGCCGCTCAGCCAGCGGGATATCGCCGAGGCGGTCAACTGCTCCCGCTCAAGCATTGCGCGGGTATGCAGGGCCCTGAAGCAGGCGGGCGTCATCGTCAGCGAGGGCGTGGGGTTTCGCATCGTGGACCACGCCGGGCTTTCGGCGCTCCGGGGAAAGTACGTGTCTTTCCGCTGACAGCGCCCCGGGGCGGGGGCTATGGTTTCGGGGCGATTTTCCTTTTCCGCTTGCCGTGCAGCAAAAAGCCGCCGCCGATGCCGATGGCGAAGCAGAATACCACCAGCGCCAAATAGCGCAGGATGTCGGAGGGATTCCCCTGCAGCAGGGAGACCATGCCCCAATAGGCCGCCTCGCCTCCGCCAATCAGGAGCAGATACATCCCGCACTGGCCAAAGTCGGACAGGGGCGCCATCCATCCCATGGCGGTCATCAGGATTCCGATGCAGTACGCCAGGGTCAGGACGGTGACAATGGCGCGTTTGGTGGTCCGGAACAGCAGCTGGGTCAGCAGGCACAGGGCGCCGCCGAGCAAAAACGCCTGTAGATACGTCATAGGATTCTGGCTCCCCTTTCATAGCATGCTTTGAAGCAGGGCGACGAGCAGGGCGAAGGGAAGGCCCACGCCGAAGATGATGAATCCCGACCGGAGCCCCAGGTAGCAGGCGCGCCAGGCGGACTTTCCCTCGTCCAGCGCGGCTGCGGAAAATTCCACGATGGCCGCGGAAAACCCGGTGAAGGGGAGCATGGCGCCGAAGCCGCCGAGCCCTTCCAGCTTCTGGTATTGCTCCAGCACGGTGAAAATGCCGCTGAGAAACGCGGCAATCGCCAGCATGAGGGTAATCGACAGAGAATAGTCAACGCCGGCCAGCAGCAGCAGCTCGAAGATGCCCTGCGCCGCCGCGCACAGCAGGCCGCCGATGACAAACGACCACAGGTAGTCGATGGGGGTATCGCGCACGGATATCACTCCTTTTTTGCGTAAGACAGGAAGGTCAGACGCCTGTCCCGCAGGGAAAGCGCCTGACCCCAGAAATAGCCCAAGAAGATGTTCCCTCAGATTTTCAGCGCCGCCTTATACCCGGTATGAATCGCATCGTAAATCTTGCCGGTTTGCAGGCTGTCGCCCACGTTATAGACGCGTTTGCCCATGGCCTTCAGCGCCTGATACAGGTCGTTGTTCGGCTTCATGCCCACGGCGACCAAGACATAGTCCGCCGGGATGGTCTCCTGGCGTCCCTGTTTTTCCACGACGACGCCCGCATCGCTGATTTCCCGAACCTGCGTGGACGTGAGCACCCGGATGCCGTTTTCGCGAATCATATCGCTGTAGACAATCCGGTCGCAATCGCTGCATTCCCGCATGATCTCCGGGAGCATTTCGACGATGGTCACCTGATTGCCTTCGACCTGGCTGAGCAGCACCGCCGTTTCCGTGCCGATGAGTCCGCCGCCCACGACAACCAGCCTGCCGGCGGGCTGCTTTGCCTCGGCGGTGAGTATATCGACCGCCGGCATCACATGGTCGCGGTCGCTGCCGGGAACGGGAAGCCGGACCGGGGAGGCGCCCGCGGCGAGCACCACGGCGTCGAAGTCTTTCAGGTCCTCGGCGGTGGCCGCCTTCTCTACAATGGCGATGCCCCGCTTTTTGACCTGCGTCGTCAGATACCGCAGCGCGTCGCGGATGTCCGCCTTGAACTCCGGATAGGAGGCCTCGTGGAGATAGCCGCCCAGCTTTCTTTTTTCAAAGAGGGTGACCTGGTGGCCGCGAAGCGCCAGCGTGTCGGCCGCCTTCAGGCCGGCCGGGCCGCCGCCGACCACCGCCACCTTTTTCGGCGTCTGCGCGGGACGGATAGCCAGCGCGTCTTCAAAGCCGAGCGTGGGGTTCATCGTGCAGTTGATGGACTTGCCCAGGTGATTGCCCCGGTCGAGGCAGCCCTCGTTGCAGCGGATGCAGGGGGCGATATCCTCGGGACGACCTTCCATGGCCTTTTTCGCCCAATAGGGGTCGGCCAGGAGGGGACGGCCCATGCTGATAAAGTCGGCCTTGCCGCTGGCGAGGATTTCCTCGGCGTAATCCGGGAGGGTGATGGAGCCGGTGGCGAATACGGGGATGGAGACTTCCTTTTTGATGGCCTCGGCAGCCCAGACGTTGTGGCCCCTGGAAAGCTGCATGGGCGTCACCTGATGCACCATCTGGTGGTGGTCGCCGCCGCTGACGTCGATGGCGGCGCAGCCCAATTCCTCCAGACGCTTCGCATAGTAAATGGTGTCCTCAATGGTCATGCCGTTGGGCTCGTAGTCCGTCCCGCTCAGGCGCACGATGACGGGGAAATCTTCGCCCACGTACTCCTTGCAGCGCTTGAAGACCATTTCGAGGAAGCGGAAGCGGTTTTCCCTGCTGCCGCCGAACCAATCGGTGCGCTGGTTGGTAAAGGGGGAGAGGAAGTTGGTAATCAGGTAGCCATGAGCGCCATGAATTTCCACCACCTGGAACCCGGCCGTTTTGGCGCGCCACGCGGCCTTGCCAAAGTCCTCCACGAGCTGATGAATCTCGGCGATGGTCAGCTCCTCCGGAATGGCGGCCTGCCCGTACCGCTCATACATCAGCGGCCACGGGTTGGAAGAGGCGGATTTCATGGGCGGCCCCAAAAAACGCTGGCGGCCGCAATGCTCAATCTGGATGCAGGGCACGCAGTCGTTGTTTTTGATGGTGTCCGCCAGCCAGCCCAGGCCGACCATAAACTCATCGTCGCAGATGCCCAGCTGATTGGACGCGGATTTGCTGAATTTCCGGTCCACATAGGCATACTCCACGATGATCATGCCCACCTCGCCCTTGGCCAGGTCTTCGTAGCAGCGCACCAAACGCTCCGACACAGTGCCGTCCATGTGGCTCAGGCCGGTGGTCTGCGGCGCCTTGCAGATGCGGTTTTTGATTTCCACGTTGCCGATTTTGCAGGGGCTGAACAGGGTTGGAAATTGATTGCTCATGATGCATACACTCCTTTTTCCATCTATTATAGTACGCATCCAGGCGATATGCCGATGTTCTGGGAGAGCATTTTGTCCATTATATTGATGGCACAAGGACAGAAAACAGCGCCAGAAATTGTATCACGGGACACCATTTCGGGCGCTGGGCAGGCAGGCGTATGCGGCTGATTTTCCGGACGCCGCAAGGGTGCGCGACGGGTCGGGGGCGGCGGCGGAAGCGACGGCGCCGGCAGGCGGAGAGGCCCTGCGCCATGGCGCGTCAGAAGATATCCGTACAGGGAGTTGGGCAAAAATGGTCAAAGGCGTCGGAAAGCGCCGGCCGTCCGCAGGCCCGGACAGCGCAACGCCGTGTCCGGCGGCGAAAGCGCCGGGCTTGCCGCCCTGCGCGCGGGTCAGGCCGCCGCTTCCTTGAGGGTTTTGACGCCGAAAAGGAAGTAAACGATATGGAATACCCAGATGCAGCCCAGGATGATGCACGGCACGTACAGCGCCTTGAGCAGCATCATCACGAAGCCAACCGACATCAGCAGCGTAATCGTCGCCATGACGCGCGCCTTGGCAGCCTTTGTCATGCCCTTTCCGGCCACGTAGCTTTCCAGATTTTTCTTATACAGGCCGGTGTTGATAAACCAGGTATGCAGTTTCTGGGAGCTCTTGGCAAAGCTGAAGGCCGCCACCATCAAAAAGGGAAAAGCCGGCAGCATGGGCACCACTGCGCCGACAGCGCCCAATCCGAGGCCCAGACAACCCAGCACCACATAAAACGCCTTTTTACACTTTTTCATTTTTCTTCTCCCTTCTTTTTTCCCGTTTGCTTTCCACCACATGACGGATGGCCAGCATCGGATGGTAAAAGAGCATCCGCGGCCCGGAAAACCGCATGACTTGGCGGATTTTCTCCCGCATGGCCGGCTTGTAGCAATGTACCCGGCAGTTGGAACAGAAGGTCTTTGTCTCCATGAAGGGACAGCGCTCGCTCCTCGCCTCTGCGTATTGCAGCAGCGCCGAGCAATCGGGGCACAACCCCTTTGCGCCGTGCTTGCTTTTGCAATAAAGGCCAATCATCAGCGCGACAATCTGTTTTTCCCGTTCGCGCTTGCTTTGCGCATTACGTCTGCTCATACAGCCTGCCATTCTCCACACGGTAGACACGCTCTGCAATGGACATGGTCGACTCGCGATGCGAGACCAGAATGATGCTCTTGCGCCGCTTTTGTTCCTTCAGGGCTGCGAGGATGATGCCTTCGTTGATGCTGTCCACGTTGCTGGTCGGCTCGTCCAGCAGAATCAGGCCGCTGCCGCGCAGAAACGCCCGCGCCAGGCCGATGCGTTGTTTTTCGCCCGCGGACAGATTCCTGCCCAGCGTGCCTGCGCGGGTCCGATAGCCCTCGGGCAGGGAGAGGATGCATTCATGCACCGAAGCCATGCGGCAGGCCGCCTCCATTTCCTCCCGGGTCGCATCGGGCTTGGCGATGCGAAGGTTTTCTTCAATGGTGTCGTCAAACAGATACGTCGACTGGCTGACCATGGTCACGTTGTCCAGCAGGCTGGCCGTGTCTGTTTCATCCACGTCTATGCCGTTGTAGGCGATGGTGCCGCGGTCTTTTTGCCAGAACCGCAGCAGCAGCTTGAGCAGGGTGGACTTGCCGCAGCCGGATTCGCCCACGATGCCGACGATTTCGCCGCTGTCCGCCCGCATGCAGACGTCCTGCAGAACCTGCGCCTGCCCGTCGTAGGAAAAGGACAAATCGTTCACGGTAAGATGTTCGAAATCGAATGTTCTGCCGTTTTCCACGGGCGTGACGGCAGGCGCTTCGCGCAGCAGGCTGAGCACCCGGTCGCCGCTGGCAAAGGTCTGCGTCAGATTTCCGGGCAGCGCGGAGATGGCGATGACCGGGCCAAAGGACCCGAATACCGCCGTCACGCCGATGATCATCCGGCCCGCGGAGAGCCTGTCGTGGGCGACCAGGGCAATGCCGGCTGCCAGCACGGCGAGGACAACCAGCGACACGGTGAGCTCCGTCGCCGCGCCGGCCCTGGCAATGCCGCGCTTCATGCGCCTGGTTTCCTCCAGCAGCACATCGGAGCGTCGGCCCACCTCCTTTGCGCGGGCGCTGCCGGCATTGTTGAGCACGATGTCCCGGATGCCCTGGATGCTGTCCAGGAAGAAGGCGTTGAAGGAGGCGAATTCGGCGCGATAGCGAACGCCGGAAGCCTTCAGCCTGCCGGAGGAAATCATCGGCGCCGCAATGCCGATGAGCAGATAGCCCAGAAGGGCAATCCAGGCCAGATACCAGCTGGCCGCAAACCCCACGAACAGGAACACCGCCGTCGATACGATGACCGCAATGCAAATGGGCGACACCGTGTGGGCGTA
>DVIV01000008.1 GCA_018710985.1 Candidatus Limiplasma pullicola | reverse complement strand
ACCGTGGACAGCAAGCACAACATTGTGGTGAATGTACGGATCACTCCGGCCAATGTCAACGACGTAGAACCCATAGCAGAGATACTAAAGGATATTGATAAGCGGCTGGGGAAGCAGCCGAAGTACATGGGACTGGATGCGGGATACCACAACGCGCCGGTATGCCACCAGCTTGCGGCAGCCGGGATACAGCCGGTAGTAGGGTATCGGAGGCATACGCACAAGGGGGACTATTTCGGAAAATACCGTTTCACCTATGACCCAGTCAAAAACGTTTACCTGTGTCCGCAAGGGCACGAGCTGACATGGCGCACGACCAACCGGGAAGGCTATCGGGAGTACTGGAGCGAGCCCAAAACATGCAGGGACTGCCCCAGGCGGGCGAAATGCTTCTCGGCCAAATCCAGCAGAAGGCAGGTGACGCGCCATGTATGGCAGGATGCATTGGAACAGGCGGACGCGTTTGGGAAGACAAGCAGCGGGAAACGTATCTACGCCTGGCGCAAGGAAACCATTGAACGATCCTTCGCAGAAGCCAAAGAATTGCATGGCCTGCGCTATGCCCGCATGCTCGGAATCCGCAACATGTACGAGCAGTCCTTCCTCACCGCCGCCGTGCAGAACATGAAACGCATCGCCAGGGCGTTTCGTTTCCTTTTTTACGCCTTACCCTATGCGTTAAGGGGCTGCTTCCTCTCGGTAACAGCCCCTTTGTCGGCGGTCTGCTGCCCCGGCATAGCCGGGGCCTTTTTTGCGTCCGCTTCGCGGGCGGCTGTCAGCCGGCGCATGGCCCAGGCATAGGCGGGGAAAAGGAACAGATCCGCCGCCACCCACGCGGCCGGGTTGGCCGTGCACACGGCGATATAGCCGAAGGCAGGCACCATCACCACGCCCACGGTCACGCGTGCGGCCATTTCCAGCACCCCGGCAAACACAGCCTGTCGGGTAAATCCCAGGCCCTGAATCAAGAATCGCACGATGTTGACGAAGGCCAGCGGAATGTACGCGGCCGAGTTCACCGTCAGAAACAGAGCGGCGTTAGCGATTACCCGGGTTTCTCCGGCGTCCATGAACATCTGCGCAAGGTTCCCGCCAAAGACCGACAGCACCGCGAAAGCCGCCAGCGAATACACAATGCCGATGGCCGAGCAGCTCCTCAGCCCCTTTCCGATGCGCTCCAGCTTGCCCGCGCCCACGTTCTGGCCGCCATAGGTGGCCATGGTGCTGCCCAGCGCGTCAAAGGGGCAGCAAAACAGCTGGCTGACCTTGCTGCCTGCCGCCACGCTGGCCACATAGCTGGAGCCCAGCAGGTTGACGGATGCCTGCAACACGATGGAGCCGATGGCCGTGATGGAATACTGCAGTCCCGTCGGCACCCCCATGCCGACGAGCCTTTTGATGCAGGTTTTGTCCACTTTCCAGTCACGCCGGGTCAGGATGAGCAGGTCGCAGTGACGGATGTAATTGACGCACAGCAGCGACGAAACGGCCTGCGAAATCACCGTCGCCCACGCCGCGCCCTCCACGCCCATGCCAAAGGCGAGAATGAACAGCAGATCCAGCGCCACGTTCAGCAGCGAGCAGATTACCAGGTAAATGACCGGCGTGCGCGAATCGCCCAGCGAGCGGATGATACTGAAAAGCACGTTGTAGATGAACACCACCGGAATGCCCAGAAAGATCACAAAGATATAGGCAAAGGCGTCATCCACGATATCCGCGGGGGTATTCATCCAGCCCAGCAGAGGGCTGCACAGGGAGCACACCACCGCCGTCATCACCAGCGAAAATGCCACGGCGAGCATGATGGCATTGACCACGAACCGCTTGAGGCCGGGATAGTCGCGCTCGCCGAATTTCTGCGCTACGGGGATGGCAAAGCCGTTGCATACGCCGATACAGAACCCCAGCACCAGAAAGCTGAGCGACCCCGTGGAGCCAACGCCTGCCAGCGCCGTTACGCCCAGGAACTTGCCCACCACGATGGTGTCCACCATGTTGTACACCTGCTGAAACAAAAGACCAAACAGCAGCGGAAAGAAAAATTCCACAATGCGCCGCGTAGGCGAACCCTCGGTCATGTCCCGGACAAGCGTTCCGGCCATACTGGCAGCCTCCTTTACCAAATCGTAGTTGTACAGGCGCACAGTATACGCCGGTCGATCATGATTTGCAAGGGCTTTTTCCACGATCGCACGCATTTTTGTTAATCCTTCGCACAGACTTTCCGAAGCGTTTCTTTTCAGGTTGCATCAGGGATCTTTTTTTCCGGATTATCCATTTTAACAATTGTAAATTTCTGATTATCCAAAAACCGCCCGCGCCTGATTTCCATCTTATAGAGTACAAACAGATACAAAGGGGAGGGCATGCGGATGCGGCGCATTGCTTTGTTTGCGTTTACCTTCTGGCTGGCTCTGATCGCCTGCGCGGCGCAGGCGGACGAAGTGGTGATCACCCTGGGCGGCGACTGCGTGCTGGGCACGCGGGAGGAATGGAAAAACGACCCCGAAACCTTCGACACCATGGTTGCCGAAAACGGCTTTGAATGGTGCTTTGCAAAGATTGCGGAGCCGTTCCTGACCGACGACATCAGCCTGATCAACCTGGAAACCGTGCTGCAAAGCCACTCCGAGGGCCATGCCCGCGGCAAGGAATTCACCTTCCGCGGCGATCCGTCCTACACCGGCATTCTCAAGGCGGCCGGCATCGAGCAGGTGAACATCGCCAACAATCACTACATCGACTTCGGCAGCAGCGGGCGAGAAAGCACGCGTGCCGCGCTGGAGGCCGCGGGTATCGGCTATAGCGGCTACACCTACCGCTCGGTCGTGGAGGTGAACGGCTACCGGATCGGCTTCGCGGGCTGCCGCGAGACGGTGTACCTGGACCGCAAGGCGCCCGTATACAACGACCTGGAGGCGCTCAGGGAGGCGGGCTGCGATGCGATCATCTACTCGTTTCACTGGGGCAAGGAGTACAGCCCCACCCACAACCAGACGCAGCGGCGCATGGCGGACTACGCCATCGAGCATGGGGCGGACATCGTGGTGGGCACGCACCCGCACTGTGTGCAGGGGGTGGAGCACCGGCGCGGCAGCCTGATTCTGTGGAGTCTGGGCAATCTGGTGTTCGGCGGCACGCATGAGATGACCACCTTTGACGCGCTGGTGGCGCAGGTGTCGCTGTGCTTTGAGGACGGCGAATATCAGGGCGCGAAGCTGCGGCTTTTGCCGGTTATGACCTCCAGCGCCCGGCCGGACAACAACTTTCAGCCCGAATGGGCCCAGGGTGAGGATTACGAGCGCATCATGGGTCTGATTCAGGACGACAGCGAAATGGAAATCGAGGCGGAGATGTGGTTCCCGGCGGACTGACGCGCGCCGTTCATTCCTTTTCCAGCGGCAGGCAGGCGGTGAACGTGGTGCCCGCGCCCACCTTGCTGCGCACCTTGAGGTGCCCGCCGTGGGCGGTCACGATGATGCGCGCGATGCTCAGGCCCAGCCCGTGCCCGCTGGTCTGGGATTTCCGGGCCTCATCGCAGCGGTAGAAACGGTCGAACACCTTGGGCAGGTCCTCGGCCGATATGCCCGCGCCGGTGTCGGTCACGCTCAGGTAGCAGGTGCTGCCGTCGTGCCTCACCCCCAGCGTGATTTTGCCCCCCTCGGGCGTATACTTGATGGCATTGTCCACCAGAATGCGCATGAGCTGCTTGATCATGCCCTTGTCGGCGCTGATGCGGGCGCTGTGCGCGGGATTGAGCTCGAAGCGGTGCCGGGTTGAAAGCAGCCTGGCCTCGCGGTGAACCTCGCTCATCACCTCCAGGGGATCAAACACCTCCATTTCCAGCATGAGCGTCTTTTTGTCGTGCCGGGCCAGGAACAAAAGGCGCTCCACCAGCTCCTTCATGCTGGCGGCTTCCTGCGAGATGGCGCTGATACCCTCGTCCAGCACGGCCTTGTCGGTCTTGCCCCAGCGCTCCAGCATGCCCACATAGCCCTGAATAACCGCGATGGGTGTGCGCAGCTCATGGGAGGCATCGCTGACGAACTGCTTCTGGCTGTTGTAGCTGAGCTCGATGCGGTCGAGCATGCCGTTGATGACCAGCGCCAGGTCCTTGAGCTCGTTTTTGGCGCCCTCCACGCTGATGCGGTCGCTCAGGTTGTTGGCGCTGAGGGCCGCGGCGGTCTCGGCCATGTCGGTGATGGGCTTGAGCACGCGGCGGTTCAGCCGGTCGCGGTGGGTGAGAAAATACCCCACGCGGTACAGGTCCAGGCATACCAGCACCCAGAACAGAATGCTCATCTGATAGAGAAGGTCATCCACCGGCCAGGCCGCCGCCACGCCGCCGTCCACGGTGTCAACATAGAGCAGCACGCGCCGCTGCCCGTCCTTTTCCACATCGGAAAACAGCAGTGAAAGCCGCTGGGCCAGGCCCGGCAGGCCGCCGTTATAGGGCTGGGGCAGCAGGTATGCCTCCGTAAAGGGCAGGTTTGCAAGCTGCTCCTGCGTATAGACGCCATCCTGCGCAGGCGTCATGGCGGCCAACTCGCCCAGGGCGCGGTCCGCCGCCGGCCACTGCGCCACGCACAGCGCGAGCATGACCACGGCCAGCACCGGCAGGGTGGTCAACAGCAGCTGCCCCGAAAAGTGCAGCGCGATGCGCAGCGTAAGCGACAGCCTCAGATTGCTCAGAAGCCTCACCAGCGTGCCATGCACCGAGCGGGAAAAACGGGTCAGGCCGTTTTCCCCGCTTTCCCCGCGCCTGGCTGCGCCCAGCGGCCAGCCGTCCTCCTGCTGCGGGGTTGGGCGGCTCTGCTTCTTTTTTTTACTCATAGCGGAACATATACCCCACCGCACGGATGGTATGGATGGTTTTTACACCGAACTTGTCGTCAATCTTCTGGCGCAGGTAGCGAATGTACACGTCCACGATGTTTGTGTCGCCCGCGAACTCATAGCCCCAGACGTTGCTGAGCAGCTCGTCGCGCGTGACGGCCGCGCCCTCGTGCTGCCAGAGGTAGTTGAGCAGGTCGAATTCCTTCTTGGTCAGCATGATGGCCTCGCCGTCAAAGCTGGCGCTGTAGCTGGCCGGCTCAATGCGCAGCTTGCCCGCCGTGCGTGCTCCGGTGCCCGCCGTGCGGTCTGCGCGGTGCTTTTTCAGGTTCACGCGGATACGGGCCAGCAGCTCCTCGATGGCGAAGGGCTTGGTCATGTAGTCATCCGCGCCCATGTCCAGGCCCATCACCTTGTCGCTCACGTCGTCCTTGGCGGTGAGCATGATGATGGGAATGTCGCTGGTCTGCCTGAGGCGGCGGCATACCTCGATGCCGCTGAGCTCTGGCAGCATCAGGTCCAGAATCATCAGGTCGGGCTGCCAGCTCTCACACAGCGCCAACCCCGTGCGCCCGTCGTGCGCCGCCTTCACCTCGTACCCCTCGTGCTCCAGCTCCAGCGTCACGAACCGGGCGATTTTCACCTCGTCCTCAACGATCAGAATCTTGCTCATAGCGCGCTCCTTGCCCCTTGATTTTGAAAAGCAGGCCAAAAGGGCCCCTTGCCTGGGACCCTTCCGGTTCAGCGGATGTCGGCCTCGTGGTAGCCGTCGCCGTCATCCCGCACGTCCACGCTGCCGCCGTCCGGGAATTGCACGTTCACGGGGCGGGTGCCGCTGGCGGCGCTTTCGGTGCGGGGCGGAGGCGTAGGGCGTGCGTCCGCTTCCTCCTGCTTCGGCTCCTGCGCCTTGCCTGTATTCTGGGAAAACTGCTGGGCAAAGCTGGATACCGTATGCTGCACGTTTTCCCTGGCGTTTCGGACCATGCTGTCAAACGTTTCGGAGGAAAACTCGCGGCTGTCGCGGTCGATGTTGATGCGATACCCCAGCACCAGCGCCACGATCAAGCCGATGACACAGATGTGCGGCGCGGTAATCAGCGTGAGCAGCACAAAGAGCGAGCTGAGGTTCACTACCACGGCCTCATCCTTGCGCACGCGCAGCCTGAGGCGGTAGAGAAAGGTGAACACACCCTTGGCGTTCCTGCCCGCGCTGCTGGAGGTGGGGCCGGTCTTGAGCCGCCCGTTTTTCTCCAGATCCACCAGCGCCCTGGCCAGGCTGCCGTTGTGGTACTCCAGCAGGTTCACGGCCTCTTCATAGGAAATGCCGCTTTTCTGCCGCAGGATTTCAATGTCCTCAAAGGTGTACTTTGCCATGCTTCCAGCCTCCTTGCGATGTCCCCCCTGGGAACGATGTCATCTTACCACAATTTCGGCCGGAATGCTTGAGGATTTTGCAAGAGCTTCATGAGAAAATGATGAGATTTCGCGTCATTTTTGCTTTCGCGCCGCCTTGGCGGCCAAAAGTGCGTCAGCGGTGTCCTGAGCGGCCTTTTGCCGCTGCCGGCCGTCGTCTTTCGCGGGGACGGGTTTTGGGGCGCGGCGCGGGGCTTTGGGCCGCTCCTCCTGCGCGGCGCGGCGGCGGGTCAGCACGGCCAGCGCGTCCTCCCAGGGGAGCTTGCGCAGCGCGATATCCAAAAGCAGCAGCGTCAGCGCCAGCCACAAAAGCATTGGGCGCAGCGCCCTTCTGCCCGTTGCGGGAGCTACGGGCGTCGCCCAGAAATCCTCCGTACCCGTCAACACGCGGCCGCCCGTGCGGGCTGCCAGCGCCTCCAGGCTTTGATCCGGCTGAATGCGCAGATCATATTCGCCGGAAAAGCCGCGCACCGCGCCGCCCTCCTGCGTGTGAACGATCCCGTCCCCGTCCGTATAGGAGACGCGAATGGCGAACGCCCCTTCCTGTGCGCAGGACAGGTCGCCCTCAAACCGGCCGGGCTCCGTCTCATCCAGGCGAAGGGTCTCAAGCGCACCGTCCGGCAAAGTCACGGAAGCCTCCACCGTGCCTGAAGCGGCCTCATCAAGCGCATAGCGAATGTGAACCGTCCCGTCCTGCGCCTGCGCGGTCAGTTCGCCCTCGCGCTGTGCGCCGGGCAGCAGCCGGGTAAGCACGCCGCCGAAGAAGCGCGGCGCGTCCTGCCAGTTCATGAAGGACGCCGTCCAGCCGCCCTCCACGTCGCTGGTCCAGGCGGCCACCTTGCCGGCGCCCGCATTCCACCATGAAAGCAGCGGGTCCTCCGTATCGCTGGCCAGCGTCACGGTCGCGGTGGGTTTTTCAGCCGTGCAGAGATAGCCGTCCACCTGCGGGAATCCCTCAAAGCCCGAAAGGGCCTGCGCTTCCATGATGACGGGTGTGAAGGTATGGTTTTTTACGTAGCTGTCGCTCACCAGCATGGTTTCCTTGGTGAAGATCTTGGGAATGTCGTCGAACTCGCCCACCTCGTAGGTCCGCCCTCCGCCCAGCGTGGAGAGAAGCCGCATCAGCTGCACATTGGCGTCGCTGCCCACGGCCACGGTGGTCAGGGTGATGCCGGATTTCTGCATGGCCAGAGCGATATCTTCAAAACCCGTATCCGCCGGCTGGCCGTCGGAGAGGAAAATGACATGCTTTTGCGGCGTCTGGGCGGCCTGCAGCACGCGGCAGGCCTCGTCCAGCGCGGAATAGAAAGCCGTGCCGCCATCCGCACGCAGGGTGCCAATCTGGCTTTGCACGTCGCTCAGGCTGCTCACGCTCTGGAAAGGCACGACCCATTTGGCCGTGTCGTCAAAGCCGATCACGCCCACATTGTCGCGCTCGCCGAGTACCTCCACGGCGCTCATGGCGGCTTCCTTGGCCGCCTCGATGCGGGTGGCGCCGAACTGCCCACTGCTCATGCTGCCCGATTTGTCGATGCAGATCACCAGCGAAAGAGCCGGCATGCGCTGTTTGTTGCGCACGTCGATCGTCACGGGCAGAAGCTCTTCGAGGACCATGCCCCGGTAGCCGCCCAGAGCGTAGCTGGAATCGCCGCCCAGCACCAGCAGGCCGCGGCCCAGCGCGCGCACGGCCTGGTCCAGCGCCTGCCACTGCTTCTGCGCGGCGGCGTCGAAATCGATGTTGTTGAGCACCACCGCGTCATAGGCCAAATAGCCGTCCGCGCCGGCAGGCATGGCGGCGGGGCGGATGTGCTCCACCCGCATGCCGGAGGCGGAAAACAGCTTTTCCGCCGTGCCCGCCTCCTCCACCAGCAGCACATTGGGCGCACCCAGCACCCGCGCATAGGTGGAGAGATGATTGTTCTGGCTCTGCGCATCCTCCCGGCTGACCAGCCGCGCCTCATAGGTGACCACGCCGGTCTTTTGCGCCACGAGGGAAAAAGCGTAGCGGTTTTCACCCGCCTTGAGCGATACCTCACGGGTGTCGGTCGCTTCGCCGTTTTGATACAGCACCAGTGTGGCCGTCATTTCCGCGCTCGCGTCGATGGTGACCGAAAGCGGCACGGCCTGTCCCTCGTACACCTCGGCAGGAGCGGTCAGACTGCTGATCTGCGCGTCCGGGCCCGTTTCCGGCCTGAGCGGCAAAACGTCCACCCGGATGCCCGAAGCGGCTATCAGGTCCGTCGTGGAGGCGGAGAGGGACGCCTTGCCGTCGCTGACAACGGTCACGCCGCCATTTCCGCCGCTTGGCATAAGGGCCGCCGCCAGGCGCAGCGCGCCGTCCAGATCGCTGCCGGACCGGTCCACGCTGGCGCTTACGCCCGCAAAGGCGGGCGTCTCGCTGGCGGGTGTATCCACCATGGCATCGGCCCCGAAGGCGATCACGCCCGCTTCCTGATCCTGCGGCAGAAGCGCGAGTGCCTGCCGCACCGTTTCCTCCGTCTGGGCCTGAAGCGGGCGGGTGGAATCCGAAACATCCATCAACACCCACCGCTGCGCGGCGCCGGATGTGCTCAAAACCGACGGGCCGGCCACGGCCAGCGCCAGCACAAGGCACAGAAGCAGGCGCGCGCAAAGCGTGACGCGCCGGCGCAGCGACCGGCGGCGCACCCGGTAGCGGCGGTCGATCAGCCATACGGCAGCCATGCCCAGGGGAATGAGCGCCAGCGCCCAGAGCGATTCAAATGCCAGACCCACGGCGGCTCACCTCCCATTCCAGCAGCATCACGGCAAACAGCGTCACAAGAACCCAGACGGTCCACTCGCGGTAGCCGGAGATCGCCTGCGCCTCCGCGCCCTGCGTGGACGCGGGCACGGTCAGGGTGTCGCTTTCCTCCGGCGGGATATGCAGCGTGAACGCCGTCTCCCGCACCTGCCCGTCCTCAAGGGTTTCCGCAAGACGGTATATGCCGGGAACATCCGTATCGGATAAGGTGTTTCCCTCCAAAACGATCTGCCGTCCGTCCGGAGTCTCCACCTGCGCGGACACGCCGCGCGCATCCAGCGCAAACGAAACCGGCGCGCCGCAGCCGGCTGCCTCCACGGAAGCGGCTGCGTCCGGAAGGAGCCAGGAGAGCAGATTTTGCACCAGAACCGGGAAATCCGCCCTGAGGGGCAGATTGCTGTCGTGCAGGTCAAAGCCCAGCACCGCCGCGCGCCGTCCTTCTGCCTCGGACAGGGCCAGCAGCGCCTCGCCGCCCGAAAGCAGCACGGGCGTTCCACCCGAAAGCGGCCTGAAGGAACGAATGGCCACGTCCGACAGCAAGAGATGCTCGCAGATCTCCGCCGCTTCCCCCTCCGCGGCGGCGCGCAGGATTCCGTCTCCCTGCACGGCCTCGCCGGGCGTGAGGCCCAGAACCGCTTCCGGCGGATTCACGGCCCAAACGGCCCCCGTCTCCGGAAGGGTTTCCGGCAAAACGCCGTCATAGATGTACAGATCGCATCCGGCGACAGCCTGCGCGTCCTGTGGGCTGGCCAGCACCAGGTTCAGCTCCGGCCGAAGGCGCAGCGCCGTCTCCAGAAACACGTTGCTCTCCGTCACCAGCAGGGCGGTATACTGCCGCCTGCTCTGCACCACGGCCCAGCGCGTATCGTCCACAGCCAGCGCGCCGCCGGGCGATACGCGCGCCATGGCGCTGCGCGTACCCTCCGGTACGGTCAAAAGCACGCCCCGGCTCTCCCCGTCGGCCAGCGAAACGGCGCGCACGTCGCACAGCGCGCCGTCCGCGTAGCATTCCACCTCCACCTGCGCATTCCCGCCCCGGCTGACAAGGCGCACGAAGGCCGTATTTGTCTCCGGCTGCAGGCTCATGTCCATCAGGCTCACATTGGGCGCGCCTTCGCCCACCGCGCGCAGGTTCGCTTCCGGCGGAATCTGCGCGGCGCTGTCGGTGAATACGTAGATCTCCATGCCGGGCGCCTCGCGCCGCATGGCCGTGGCCAGCGACATCGCGCCGGACAGGTCTGCGCCTCCGTTGCCCGCTTTCAGCTCCCGGATGGCGCGCGCAGCCAGGGCATGATCCGTGCTGCGCGACACCAGCGGCGAAAACGACTGACCCGCCGCAAGCACCGTGACCGCATCCCCGTCGCGCATGCCCTCCAGCAAAGCAAGGGCCTGACGCTTCGCGTCCTCCAGTCGGGACAGGCCCTCGCCGTCCACCGCCTGCATGCTGGCGGACAGGTCGAAAACAAACAGGCATTCTCCCTTGAGGCCGCCCGCGGTAACCGGGCGCATCAGCGCAAGCGAAAGAAGCGCCACCATCGCCAGCTGCAGCCACAGAAGCAGCTGGCTCCTGAGCCGCTGAAACGGCCGATTCTGATGGGTGCGTTCCTCGGTTTTTTTCCACAGAAGGAGGCTCGGCACCGGCGTGCGCCGTGCCTTTCGCTTGAGCACATAGAGCGCGATCACCGGCAAAAAGCCGAGAAACGCCCAGGCCCCCGCGGGATTCAGCCATTCCATCGCGTCCTTCTCCCCTCTTGTGATTCAGGCGACCAGCCCGGCGGCGCTGAGCGCGCGGATGAGCTGCTCCTCAAACGGCTCCTCCGGGATGATCAGGCCGTGGCACACGCCCCGCGCCCGGCAGAAGGCGGTTACCTCCTCCACATAGGCGCGCGCGGTTTCACGATAGCGCCGCAGCGCCTCATAACCCCCGGCGGTAAGGAAGCGCTCCCCCGTCTCGCTGTCCACCAGCTCGGCCGCATCCTCCAGCTGCGGGTCCCATTCGGCAGCGCTCCACACCTGCAAAACGGATGTTTCCTGTTTGCGGTAGAGAAGCGAGAGCACAGCCTGTTCCCAGCCGTCCAGCAGGTCGCCGATGAGCACGGACGCGCCCCTGCCGCCCGCGAGTCTCAGGGCTGGCACGGCGGTTTCGATCATCGCGCTGCCCTGGGGCTGCGCGCTCTCCAGAAAGGCGGACAGTTCGGGGTAGCAATGCCGGCCCCGGAGCGGGCGCGTGTGCCGCTCTCCCCCGCCGCCCAGCGTATACACCGTTACGCTGTCGCCGCCGCACAGACACAGGTAGCCCAGCGTCTGCGCCAGCTGGCGCGCGGGTTCCCATTTTCCGAAATCCATGGAGGCGCTCGCGTCCACGATCAGATGGACGCGCTGCTCCTGCTCCTCCATGAACAGCTTGAGAAACAGCTTTTCAAAGCGCGCGTAGGCGTTCCAATCCACACGGCGGATGTCGTCGCCCACGGCATATTCGCGGAAGTCAGAAAACTCCACGCTGCTGCCCAGCGCGCGCGAACGCCTCAGTCCCCCCGAACCGCCTGCCGCCGGATGCCGCATGCGTAGGGCCAATGCGTCCAGGCGCTTAAGAAACGAATCGCTCAGCATCGTGCCGCTCCTCTCCTGCCTCAGCCGCGCGGAAGCTGCCTGAGCAGCGCGGCGATCACGCCTTCTACCGTTTCGCCCTGCGCCATCCCCTCGAAGCTCAGCGCGACGCGGTGCCTGAGGCACGCGGGCGCAACGGCCTCGATGTCCTCAAAGGCCACGTTGTAGCGCCCATTCATCAGCGCACGGGCACGCGAGGTGGCAATCAGCGCCTGCGCCGCGCGCGGGCTGGCACCGAAGCGCACGCAGCGGCGCACCAGCTCCGGGCTTTGGTCCAGCTCGGGGTGCGTGGCCAATACCAGTCGCAGCGCGAAATCGCGCACGGCCTGCGCCACGGGCACCTCCTGCGCCACCGCGCGCAGGCCCATGAGCGTGTCTGCGTTGGCGACGCATGTGGCGTGGCTGGTCTGGGGCGCGGTGGTCAGGCCCACGATTTCAGCCAGTTCCTCCAGCGTGGGAAAATCCACCAGAATTTTCAGCATGAAGCGGTCCAGCTGTGCTTCCGGCAGGGGGTAGGTGCCCTCCTGCTCCATGGGGTTCTGCGTGGCCAGCACGAAGTAGGGCTCCGAAAGCGCGTGCGTCTCTCCGCCCACGGTGACGGAATGCTCCTGCATGGCCTCCAGAAGTGCCGCCTGCGTCTTGGGCGTGGCGCGGTTGATCTCATCCGCCAGCACGATGGAGGCGAACAGCGGCCCCTTGCGGAAGCGGAACTCGTTGCCCGCGTCGGTCTTGACGATGATGTTGGTGCCGGTGATGTCGGCAGGCATCAGGTCGGGCGTGAACTGGATGCGGCTGAACGGCAGGTCAAACACGCTGGAGAGCGTGCGCACAAGGCGCGTCTTTCCCAGGCCCGGCACGCCCTCCAGCAGCACGTTGCCGCCCGCGATGAGCGCGGTGAGCAGCTGCTCCACCACGCGCTCCTGTCCGACGATCTCCTTGGCGATTTCGGTCCTGATGGCCTGTACCGTATCAAAAAAGGACTCGATCTGCTCCTGTGGAATCATGCCCCGTATCCTCCTTCTTCATTGCGCAAGCGCGTTGAAATACGTTTCGACCCACTGACGGGCATAGGCGGGCAGATCCGCATCCTGCGCGGCCTCCACGGCCGCTTCGCGGTACTGCGGCAACGCCTGACGGTAGGGCACGGTGCCCTCCAGGCTGCCCGCGCCGTTTCCCGCCTGCGCCTCCAGAATCTCCCCCTCGCCCGTCTGGCCGCGCTCGCTGTGAACCTCCCCCGAAGCGCCCAGCCGGGTGGGGTCGTAGATGGCTTCATAGTCCGCCACCTTCTTTTCCGGCGAGGCCGTACCCTGCACAGGCGTTCCAGGCTGTGCGGAATCAGCGCCCCCATCCCCGTCGGACGATCCCAGGCTCGCTCCGCCGCCGGGCTGACCCTGTCCCTCCTGGTCGCTCGCGCCCTGCTGTCCCGCGCCGCTGTGCGCCAGGGAAGCGATCGTGCCCTGGGCGCTCTGCACACCCGAACGGGCCGCCGCCCCGCGCACCATGCCGGTGAGGGCCAGCGCCTGCGCGCTGGCATCCGTCTGTCCGGACGCGGCGGCCGCCAGCGCGGAAAGCGCCTGCCGGGCCTCGCCGGAGGCCAGAGCCTGCGCGGCGCGGCTGAGCTGCTGGGCTGCCGTCTGATCCGACGCCTTGGCCGCGGCATCCGAAAGCAGCTCCTTCGTGCCCTCCGTCTCCAGCGCCTGCTGCGCCGCCAGCGTATCCCCGTCCTCCAGCGACTGGGCCAGCGTGTTGAGCCCGGCCGCACGCATGGCGTCCAGCGCGTCTCTCGCCGTGCGGGCCTCCAGGCTTTCCACCTTGCGCTCGGCGGTGTCTACGGCGGTCAGGGCATCGCGCACGTTTTCGGCGCGGCGAAGCTCACCCGACAGGTCGCCCAGCAGCTTTCGCAGCTCCGGCGTTTCGGCTGCGCCGGCATCCAGCGCCGTGGCGCCCTCGTCCACCTTCTGCGCCTGTTCCATCATTTCGGCATGAAAGGCCTCCTGTTCCCGGATTGCCTGCGCCTGCGGGTTGGGAATCAAAAAGCTCACCCCCACCAGCACCACGCACACCGCCGTGCCGATCCAGGCCAGCCGGGGGACCCTGAGGGCCATCTGCCGCGCAGGCTGCAGGCGCTTGAGGCTGCTGAGCGCGTCCTTCCTCTGCAGGCGGGCCATGTCGGTATCGCATCCGCCCAGCATCACGGCGGTCTGCGCCCGGGCCATCAGGCCCAGCGCATCCGCCTGACGCGCCGCGTCCAGCGAGGTGATGGGCCACAGCCAGGCAATCAGCGCAAAAACGGCAGGCAGCGCCACCAGCGTCACCAGGCTCCAGAAAACCACCGTGGGAAACGCCCACACAAAGGACGCCGCGCGCAGGAGAAGCACGCTCACCGCCCCCGCAAACAGGCCGTACATGGCCCAGATAAAGGTGCGCTGCGTCCGCATGCGGCGCTTGACAGGCCGCAGTGCGCTTTCCAACTCTTTCATGCTCGTTTGCTTCCTTTCGGGACTCTGGGTTTGCGCGCGCGCAGGTTTACCGCGGCCAGCGCGATCAGCAAAGCGGACGCCGCTGCCAGAAACGCCATGTTGCAGTACAGAAAATGATCAAAGGGCAAATAGGTGTAGGTGTTGGCCAGGCTGTAGCTGAATTGCCACAGCGTGCTGGAAAACAGCTGCGTATGCGCCGCCAGCAGCGAAAACAGGCCCAGCCCGGGGTTGATGGTAAAGGAAATGGGCGTGTACTCGATCATGTGCAGCGGCTGGCCGACGATGTTCATGGCGTCATAGAGGTCGCCGATGCGCCTGACGTCATACCACAGGGGAATGAGCGTGACGATGCCCAGCGCAAACACCGCCAGATAGCTGACCACCGTAGCCGTGACCGTGCGCTGAAACAGCGACGAGCACACCAGCCCCACGCTGAGCGCCGCCAGCGCCGTCAGCAAAAGGAAGGCCACGCTCACCAGCACCTGCGCGATCGTCGCCCCGCCGGTAATCAGCACCAGCGAGAGCATCGGCAGGGAGCACATCACCAGCAGCGCCAGAAAGCTGAAGCTCTCCAGCAGCTTTCCCAGCACCAGCTTGACAGCGCCGGTATTGGTAACCAGCAGCAGGTCCAGCGTCTGCCGCTCCCGTTCGCCGCTGATGCTGCCGGCGGTCATGGCGGGGGCCACCAGCACCAGCAGGCCGAATTGCAGCATGATCATGTACGCATAGCCATCCACGCTCAGGCGCATGTCTCCCAGCGTGACCGTCGCGCCCATGAAGCGTCCGTACACCGTAAAATAGGCCAGCGCCCCCAGCAGCAGCGAATACAGCGTGATCATAACCGGCGTACGCACCGAGCGCATGCGCCGGATGGCCGAAAAGGCGAAAATCGGGTTATTCACCCTGCGTCACCTCCATAAAGACCTTTTCCAGGTTGAGCGGCGGGCGATGAAAGTCCACCAGCGGGGTTTCCCCGGCGAGCTGCCTGAGCAGGCCCATGGTCGCTTCCTCGTTCCCCTCGAAGTTCACGGTGAGCACATTGCCCTCCTCGCGCCCCACGCCGGTCACGCCCGGATACTGGCGGATGAGCGAAACAGCGGACTCCACCGCCTCCGCCCCGGCATCGCCTGCCAGGCGCACCCGGATGGGCGCGTTGCCGCTCATGTGCCGGCCCAGCTCCTCCACCGAGCCGGAAAACACCAGCCGGCCGTGGTCGATGATGGTGAGCGAATCGCACATTTCCGACAGTTCCGGCAGAATGTGCGAGGAGATGAGCACCGTTTTGCCCATGTCCTTGAGCGTGCGGAGAATGCCCTTCATCTCCGCGCGGGCGCGCGGGTCCATGCCGGAGGCGGGCTCGTCCAGAATGAGCAGGCGCGGGTCGTGGATGAGCGCGCGCGCCAGGCAAAGCCGCTGCTTCATGCCGCGGGAGAGCACATCCACGTAGCTGTCGCGCTTATCGGTCAGGTTGACCAGCTCCAGCAGGCTGTCGGTCATGTGTGCCCGTTCCCTGGGGCCAAAGCCGTAGCAGCGTGCATAAAAGTCCAGGTATTCCCAGGTTTTCAGCCGGTCGTAGACGCCGAAGAAATCCGGCATGTAGCCCATCAGGCGGCGAATTTCGCGCGGCCGGCCCACCACGTCCACGCCGTCCAGCGTGGCCGTTCCCTCGGTGGGCTTGAGCAGCGTGGCCAGAATGCGCATGGTGGTGGTTTTTCCCGCCCCGTTGGGGCCCACGAAGCCATGGAGTTCACCGTCATGGATGGTCAGGCTCAAATGGTCCAGCGCCAGGAAGGACCCATAATAGCGCGTAAGTCCGTCGAGTACCAGCATCATTCCACCCTCCCTTCCATGGTGATCGTCGGCGTGTCGATGTCGGCATAGCTGTCGTCAGTGCCCAGCTTTTCAAACCGGCAATACAGGAATCCGTCCATCAGATAGTCCTGAAGGTCCGGCAGGGTGATATCCGACTCGCCCAACCCGGTGGCATCATTCAGGGTGTAGCGCTTGCATTCATCCCATTCGCCGGTGGCGGGGTTGTAGAGCGACACCGCATAGGAGTAGTAGGCATAGCGGGTGGAAATGTCCATGGCCGTCAGGCGCATGCCCTGGGGCAGGGAGCTCAGGTCAAAGGCGAAGGCCCGGCTGTCCAGCAGCGGGAAGCTCTGGTACTGGGTCGGGTCGAGCCGCTCCTCCAGCAGGGGCTTTCCGCTGCCGTCCTCCACGGCCGAATAGACCGGGAAGGTGTCGCGCAGGAAGCGCACGTTTCCGTCCGTGGCCACGGGGTCATAGGTCAGATCCACGCTCACGATGCCGCGCCGGGCAGTGCGGGTCACAGGCTCGCCGTCCACCTCCAGGGCAAGGTCGGTCAACTCATCGCAGAACGCCACGAGGCGGAACCTGCTTGCGTCGTTCTCACGGCTGATGTCTATCAGCAGGGGGCGACGGATCATGGCTTCATCGTATTCCTCCGGGGGCATGTCCTCGGGGTCCGCGAAGGAGGCTCGCTCCGCAAAATCATAGGTCGAATAGGAGTACCGGATCAGGTCCGCGTCGCTAAGCAGCACGCCGTCACCAAAGGCGTCCTCGCGGTCCCGCTGCGTGCCGGGCGCGGCGGCGGGCAGGGGCGTGAGCGCTACCTCGGTCGTCTGTCCGGGCAGCAGGTCGCCCACCGTGACAAAGCCGTAATCCGTCAGGATCAGGCCGTTTTCAAGGGCGATGCCGCTGCCGTTGGTCACGCTGAACACCAGGCTGTCCCCTACCCACCGGCAGCTGCCGGATACGCCGCCCATCTCCTCGGTGGGAGCGTCGCGCACCACCAGGGACACGCAGTTCCAGGACTCGCTTTCCGGATAGGTGAGGGTCGTGGTAGGGCCATAGGTGCATACATAGCGCAGCCTGGCCGAATTTTCCAGGGTTAGGGGGTCGCTGTAGGCATAATAGGAAATGCTGTCGAGCACATCAATCCGGCCATTGCTGGCGCCCACCGTCAGGGGTTCGCGCCCGGCCTTGGCGGCCATGACGGCCGTATAGCCGTCCTGATGGCCGTTTTCATCCACGTGGAGCACGGTGTAGTAGGTTGCGGCAGGCGTGCGCAGGGGCAACATCCGGCTCAATCCCCACAGCGACAGCGAGGCCACCACCGCCAGCGCGGGCACCGTGGCCCACATCCATTCCCGCCGGTCCATGCGCTTGAGCAGCCAGTAGCCGCCGAAGCCGGCCAGCAGCACAAACGCGCCCACCACCACCATGGGCAGCACCGCCTCCGGGGCGTTCTCCACGCCGATCTCCCTTGTCACGCTGCTGTCCACGGACGCGCGGTTGTCGCGCACATATCCGCCATACCGCCGGCTTGATACCATATCATGATAGCGCGTCTGGAGAAAGGAAAGGAGCAGCCGCTGCCACAGGACGTTTTTCTCCAGCCACGCGTTGAGCGGCTTTTCGGCGATGGAAAAGGCGCATGTGACCACATATCCCTTTTCCACGCGCTTCACGTCCGCCAGGGCGGGGCTGCCCACCTTCTGCTCACCGCCCTGCAGCGAAACGGTCATCACGTCCTGGCCCAGCGGCACGCCGTTTACGCCGAAGGCTTCAAGCAACCCGACGGTGATATCGCCGCCGTTTTCCACCGCGCCGGCAGTAACGCCCGTGTACTTTTCGAAAAAGGCAAAGTCCTCCGCCGCCTTGGCGCCGCCGCCCACGATCACCACGCCGCCGCTCCTCAGCCAGCCGTCCAGAGCGTCCTGCTGCTGCCGGGTCAGGGTGGCCATGTCAAAGCCGTCCACAGCCAGCATGTCGAAAAAGCGCAGGCTTTCCACATCCGAAGGGAAAGTGGCCTCGTCCAGCGGCAAAGCGGTCCAGTATTCTTCCCGCAGAAGGGGGTCCGTGGCCTTGCTGATGCCAAAGCTGGAAAAACCCGCCGCGTCCCCTCCCAGCGTACCCACGATCAGCGAAGACGGGTCCACCGTTCCGGCGGCTTCCACTTCCTTTTGCGCCACGGTTTCGCCGTCCACCACCCAGCTGACGGTATACTTCTTCTGCATCTGGGTGAGCACCACGGGCAGGCTTGCCTCCAGCGTGCTGCCCGACGCGATGGACAGGGGAAGCTCATAACGGTCGTATTCCTGCTCGTTGCGGTTCACATCCACCGTGATCACACCGGATGCATCCGCGCCGGTGTTGGTGATGCGAACCCTGACGGGCAGCGTCCGCACATAGGTGATCACGCCGCCGTATCCGATGTCCGCCTCCAGCGATACCGCCGCCCAGGCCGCAGCGGGCATAAGCAGCATCGCTGCGCACAGCGCCAGCGAGCCGAATTTCAAAAGGGTTTTCCGTAGCATCTGCGTTCCTCCTTGCACGCGCCGGGGCGCGTTTTGAAGCGCTTACGCATATGCAACGGCACGGGTATGGTTTTTCTTCCCACACCTTCGCCTTTACGTTGCCAAAAATGTAACAATTCCCCGCAAGCAAAAAGAGCCGCTGCAAAGCGGCTCTCAGACCGCCGACAAAGGAGCTGCTTTCTTTGGGAAGTAGCCCCTTAACGCATAGAGCAAGACGAAAAAAAGAGAACGAAACGCCCTGGCGATGCGTTTCATGTTCTGCACGGCGGCGGTGAGGAAGGAC
>DVIV01000062.1 GCA_018710985.1 Candidatus Limiplasma pullicola | reverse complement strand
CTATGCCCGCATGCTTGGAAGACGCAACATGTACGAGCAGTCCTTCCTCACCGCCGCCGTGCAGAACATGAAACGCATCGCCAGGGCGTTTCGTTCTCTTTTTTTCGTCTTGCTCTATGCGTTAAGGGGCTGCTTCCTCTCGGTAACAGCCCCTTTGTCGGCGGTCTGAGGCGTTCCTTATGGAACGCCTCTTTTTTTTTCGCAAATGGCACGGGATGGAAAGCGTCCGGGGCGGCCTGAGCCGGCCGCCCCCTGCTTATGTGACGCTGTGCCGGAAAATCAGGGATCAGATGCCGTCGGTGAGTTTGGCGGCCATGACTACCACATTGCTCCAGGTCACGCCGGGCGACTCGCTGCGAACCACGAACGATCCGACCTCGGTGGAACGGATGAGGGTTGCCGTGCTTTGGCTGAGCGTAACGGCCTGGGATGCGTTGGAGACGGTGCGCGTGGCGCGCGTGTTTTCCACGGGAATTCCGTTGAGCACCACGACGGAGGAAATGGTGTAGGGGAATACGATGCCCTCACCCGTCGCCTGTGCGACACCGCGGTAATAGATCTCGTACAGGCCCGGCGTCAGGATGTTGATTTCCGAGGGCCGGGAGGTGCGGGCGATGGCGTCGCCCTTGAGCAGGGTATGGGACGCGAGCGAGATGGGCGTATTCGCGGCAGCAAGCTGCTGCGGAGCCGCGTTCTCGGCCATCAGGCTGGAGGAAAGCACGGTACCGCCGGTGGGACCGGTGGGGCCGGTGGGCCCCGTGGGCCCCGTGGGGCCTGTCGGACCCGTCTCGCCGGTCGCGCCCGTGGCACCTGTCGCACCGGTTGCGCCCGTCGCACCTTCCGCACCCGCGGCACCTTCTGCGCCGGTCGCGCCGGTGGGACCGGTAGGACCTGTAGCGCCGGTGGGGCCGGTCGCGCCCGTCGCGCCATCCGTGCCCGCTCGGCCTTCCGCACCCGCGGCACCCTCCGCGCCTGTGGGGCCGGTGGGGCCTGTGGGACCTGTCGGGCCGGTGGGGCCGGTTTCACCGGTTGCACCAGTGGCGCCGGTGGGACCGGTCGGGCCCGTTGCACCGGTCGGGCCCGTTGCGCCGGTCGCGCCATCCGCGCCGGTGGGGCCTGTGGCACCAGTGGGACCGGTTGCGCCGTCCGTGCCCGCAAGGCCTTCGGCTCCGGTGGGGCCAGTGGGACCCGTGGCGCCCGTAGCGCCCGTAGCGCCGGTCGCGCCGCCGGCGGGGCCGGTTTCGCCGGTGGGGCCGGTGGGACCCGTGGGGCCGGTTGCACCGGTCGCCCCCGCAAGGCCGGTCGCGCCCGTGGCGCCGGTCGCACCGGTGGGGCCGGTCGGACCCGTTTCGCCGCCCGAAGGACCCGTGGGCCCCGTCGGACCGGTGGGGCCCGTCGGACCAGGGGTGCAGATCACCCTTGGAGGACAGCAGGAGCCGGAACAGGAGGAGCAGGAAGAACAGGAGGATGAGTACGGAAAACGCGTCTGGTCAACCGGACGGAAAGCCGATGAGGCATCCGGGCAGGAGGCCGGTCGCGCAAACGTGTCTGGCCCGCAGGCAACAAACCCGCTTTGCGAAGCCCTTCTGGAGGGCACGTTGAAGATGGCCATGCAATCACCTTTTTCTGATGAAGTGGGCAGAATGGCTCTGCCCCTTCATAACGTATGTGTAAACGACGTGGAAGGTGAGGGATTGGATGGCAGAGATCAGCCTGTGCATGATCGTCAGGGATGAGCGAGAAACCCTGGCCCGATGCCTGGACAGCGTGCGGGATGCGGTGGATGAAATCATCATTGTGGACACCGGCTCAAAGGATGAGACGCGGGAGATCGCCCTGCGCTATACGCCGCATGTGTATGACTTCTCCTGGAGGGACGATTTTTCCGCCGCGCGCAACGAGGCGTTTGCGCATGCGACCTGCGACTTCCTGATGTGGCTGGACGCCGATGACGTGGTGGCGGATATCCGGCCCCTGATGCACTGGAAGCAGGAGCGGCTGGAGCAGTATGACGTGGTGATGGCGCCCTATCATGTGGCCTTTGACGCGCAGGGCAAGCCTACATTTATCTATTACCGCGAGCGGATTGTGCGTGCGGGAATGGGCTTTCGCTGGGAGGGCGCGGTGCACGAAGCCATCGCTCCGCGGGGGCGCATCGGCTATGCGGACTTTGTGGTGCGGCACGAAAAGCTGCGTCCCGGCGAGCCGGGACGCAACCTGCGCATCTATGAAAGGCTGCGGGCTCAGGGACATCCGTTCAACCCGCGCGAACGCTTTTATTATGGCCGGGAGCTGGCTTCGGCCGGCCGCACGGAGGAGGCGGCGCGGCAGCTGGACAGCGTGATCGACGATGAAACAGCCTGGATTGAAAACCGGATTGAGGCCTGCGCGGGACTTGCGGACTGCCTGGACCGCCTGGGCGATGCCACGGGGGCGGTGCGCGCGCTGTGCCGCAGCCTGGCGCTGGACCGTCCCAGGCCCATGATCGCCTGTGCCCTGGGAAGCCGGTTCCTCAAAGCGGGCAATCTGCATGCCGCCCGCTTCTGGTATGAGGCGGCGCTCTCGTCGAAAGAAAATGAAAAATCAGGCGCGTTTATTCAGCAGGATTACAGCGGTCGGATTCCGCTTTTGCAGCTGTGCGTCATTCATGACCGCCTGGGGGAGCGGGAGGTGGCGTGCGCCTATAATGAACAGGCCGCGCTGCTAAGGCCGGAGGACGAGGCGGTCGAGCAGAACCGGCGCTATTTTGAACGTCTGGGCATCTTGAAAAAAGGGCAGTAGGTGGGCGGCTTCGGCAAATTCATCAGGCCGCCATGCGGGGTGGCGCAGAAACGGCCAAAAGCGCGCCGGGAGATCGAGAGGCAGGGAGAGTTTGTTCCCGCGACAGGTGCATGGCAGCCGGACGGAGAACGGCGGCTGTTTCAGGGCCCGAAGCGGAACGCGGAGATTTCCCGGGACATAAAATGAACGGGAAAGACGCAAATGGGAGGGGTTCCATGGATTGTTATTGCAACAGGGGATGCGGCACGTGCTGCTGCGTGCCTTGTCAGCCGATATGCCCGGCCGGGGGCGCTACCGGTCCCACCGGTCCGACGGGCGCGACCGGACAGCCCGGCCCGGCAGGGCCGACGGGCGCGACCGGAGCAGCAGGTGCAACCGGCCCCACGGGTCCGGCGGGAGAAGCCGGGCTGCCCGGTCCCACAGGCCCTGCGGGCGCAGAAGGCCCCACCGGTCCCACAGGCCCCGCGGGGGAGGCCGGCCTTCCCGGCCCTACGGGCCCGGCCGGGATGGACGGTGCCACCGGTCCCACGGGCGCGACCGGGGCGGAAGGCCCGGCAGGCCCCACGGGCGCTACCGGCCCCACCGGCGCGACAGGAGCGACCGGGGGGTTCAACCCATACGACCTGTTTGTCCAGGCGGATGCGGCGCCAGGGGGAGACGGAAGCCAGGCCGCGCCCTTTCAAACCATCCAGCAGGCGTTGGCGGCAGCGCCGCCGGACAGCGTTATCCACGTTTTGCGCGGGACCTATCCCGTCACGCAGCAGATGGCGATCAACACACCCGGACTGACCCTTCGGGGAAGGGCCGGCGCTGTGGTCCTGCTTCAGGCGCCGGTGGTGCCGTTTCTGTGCAGCGGTGGAGACGACACCATCGACGGCCTCACCATGACCAGCGACAATCCCTATCCCGTGGCATTTATCCAGCTGGGCGGGGAGGGCAACCAGATTCTGAACTGCCGGATCTATGGCCCCGACCAGCCGGGCGACTCATCCACCTGGGTGGTCAACCGGGGCTTTGTGGCGCAGGGAAACGCAACCAACCTGCTGGTTCGGGGCAATGTGTTCCATACGCTGCGGCAGCCCGCGTATCTCAACCCCGGTTCCACCGGTACGATTATGGACAACGTCGCCTACAATACCCGCGGTTATGTGGTGGACGGAGCGACGTTTGTGTTCTCGGGCAATTCCTGGGGACTGCCGGCAAACGCGGTGGATATCGCGCTGCTCTCGGGCACGGTATCGGGAGCGCCGTATGATCCGCTTTCCGCGCTGGAAAGCAGCAACAGCGACGCTACCATCAGCGATCAACGATAGCCGGCCTGGGCGGCCGTCATCAAAGCCGGGCAGTTTTGGCTCCGGATTCTGGACTGACAAAAGAGCCCGGACTTCAATCAAAAAGGCTTCAGCATAACCAACGCGCCTCCTGCGCAAGACGGGCCCAAAGCCCGGGACGGAGAGCGCTTCGCCTCCTGTTCCATTTGTCTTTTCGCTGGTTTGCCTATATAATAGAGGCGAGTACGGCCAGATGGAACAAGGAGGCTTTGCGTGACGATTTCATCCTTTTTTCCCGTGTGGGAACGGCTCACACAAAAGCAGCAGGAAACCCTGTCAGCCGCGGCCTTCAGCCGCAGGGTGCGCCGGGGCGATGTGATTCATCATGCGGATGCGGACTGTACGGGCCTGCTCCTTGTCCAAAGCGGCCAGCTCAGGGCCTTCATCCTGTCCGAGGACGGCCGGGAGATCACCCTGTATCGCCTTTTTGAGCGCGATCTGTGCCTGTTTTCCGCCTCCTGCATGATGCGCTCCGTCCAGTTTGATATCACCATTCAGGCGGAAAAGGATTCCGAGCTGTGGGTGATTCCTGCCGAAAGCTACAGACAGGTCATGGATGAGTCCGCGCCGCTGTCCAACTTCACAAGCGAGGTCATGGCAACGAGGTTCACGGATGTGATGTGGCTCATTGAGCAGATCCTGTGGAAGAGCTTTGACAGGCGGCTGGCGGCCTTCCTGCTGGAAGAGGCGGCCATCGAAGGCACCAACGTGCTCAAGATCACGCATGAGATCATCGGCAACCACATGGGCAATCCCCGCGAGGTTGTCACGCGCATGCTCCGGTACTTCCAAAACGAGGGAATGGTGCGCCTGTCTCGTGGAACGGTGGAGATCGTGGATGAAAACGCGCTGAGGCGCCTGACCGAATAGACAAACGCCCCGTACCAGAGCGCCGGTACGGGGCGTTTGTCTATTCGGTTACGATGTCACCGGGCCAGCTGTTGATACCACCGAATTCTACAATATTGGTATATCCCAACCGGGCGAGTTTGTCCGCCGCCTGCCTGGAACGGTTTCCGCTGCGGCAGTAGACCAGAATGAGCTGATCCTTTTGGGGAAGCTGGGGAATCTCCTCTGTGCCGATGGTTTCGTTTGGAAGAAGCATGGCGCCCGGAATATGGCCGGAAGCAAATTCTGATTCGGTTCTCACATCAAGAATGATGTAATCCGTCTCTTTTTCCATCATCTCCATGGCTTCCGTCATGGTGACCCGGCGATACGCGCCGGCTTCGGGTGCCGTGCAGCCGGTCAGCATCAGCAGCAGAAGCGCAAGCGCCGGAAGAACGCTCTTTTTCAATCCAATCCCTCCTGAAAATGGTCCTTTGCCCTGCAAATCAGCTGGGTCATGGTTCCCATCGGGCAGTATACACACCAGCTGCGAGGCTTGAACAGCACCATGGTGATCAGCCCCTGCACGGTGGAGGTCAGCATCACGCTGTAAAACCCGAAGGCGAACTGCGCAACGCCGGGATGGAACGCCGTGCCGTGATAGGCCCATTGCCAGGGCAGCCGGAAGGTCCACAGCAACGTCACCGCCTGCTGGAGGCTCTTTGCGCCGGCAAAAACGAGATAGGTGTTCCACAGCATCAGGAAAAACATGACGAGGAAGAAGATCAGAAAGCCGTAGCGGAAGGCCCTGCTTTTCATCCAGCGGGGAATGTCCCTCTTGCGGGAAAGCCCAAACCGGCCGCCCAGCAGGCTGAAGAGCTGTCCGCGCCCACAGTAGCGGTTGCAGTAGCCCTTTGTGCCCGTGGCGATGGAAATGGCCAGCGGAAGAAAGAAGCACGCAAGCCCCAGCCATGCAAAGAGAATGTTGAAAAAACCGAGCACGAGGTAGCTCAGGGAAGCAATCCAGAGGAAATCATACCATCTCCTGTTCTTCATAACGCTTCCTCCCGAAGAGCGATGACCGACGCAGGACACTCCCCTGCGCACCTGCCGCAGCCGACGCATTTGCCCTGGTTGACCCGGGCAAAAAGGCCGCGGACCACCTCAATGGCGCCGACGGGGCATCCCCTTACGCAGCAGCCGCAGGCCACGCATTGCTCCTTGGCAACATGGGCTTTCCTTCTCTTGCGGATATCCGCCATGCCGATTCCTCCTCGCCGTTTGGTGGAACCAGTATAGGACAGACGGACGCGCTTTTCCGTGATCTCATCACGGAAAAGCGCCTGCTGGCTTCTGCCGGCAGGCGCCCGGAATTACATTTCGGTTTTCCAAAGCCCGTGCAGGTTGCAGTAGGCGTAAACGGCCACGGCTTTGTCCTGCCCGAGGCAAAAGGTGGCGTGCGGAGAATCGCCGGGCTTTAGGGACCGGCGCTGGATTCCACTTTCCGTCTCCAGGGCAATCCACTGAATGTAATGTTCCTCCACCATGGGATGATCGGCGCTGCCGACGTTGACGTCGAGCACGCCATCGGCGGCGGTAACCACGGGCACATGCTTCTCGCCGCTGGCATCAACGGAATTGGGAATCAGGGCCTCCATTTTCTCACCGCAGCAGACGACGGGAACCCCGGAATCCAACACCTTCTCCACCACATTGCCGCAGTGGCGGCAGATATAGAACCTGGTACGCATTGCGTTACCCTCCTTCCATCAATCATGATACCGCTTGTGTGCCGCTTTTATCCGCCTTCTCGGCGGCAGGGCGGCTTAGAGCATTGCGAGAATGGCGTTTTTGGGCCTGGCTCCGACGGACTGATGGATGATTTTGCCGTTTTTCATGACCACCAGCGTGGGAATGCTCATTACGCCGAACTGGCCGGCAAGCTCCGGCTGCTCGTCCACGTTGACCTTGCAGACCTTGATGTCGCTGCGCTCCCGGGCGATTTCCTCCACCACAGGCCCCACCATGCGGCAGGGGCCGCACCAGGGCGCCCAGAAGTCCATCAGGACGGGTTTGTCGGAGTGGATAACCTCGTTTAGAAAATTGGATTGATTGATCGTGATCGCTGCCATTTTGGAATCCTCCCTGGTTTGGTTGATGGCTGTATGATAACCGCTCCTGCGCCCCTTTTCCGTGATGTTGTCACAGTTCGGAAGCGCCGGGACAGAAGGGAGGGTTTGTGATTTCATCACGGAAACGGCACCCGTTTTGGGGTATCCTATTAACATACCAAACAAAAGGAGCTGGCAGCATGGCAGCCAAGAACATAACCGTCAGGGAACTCAAGGACCTCATTGAAAGCAAGAAACCCGTATTGGTGGATTTCTGGGCCACCTGGTGCCCGCACTGCCGCAAGATCAACCCTGCCTATGAGCAGATTGCCCAAGCATATGCCGGCACGCTGGAGGTCGTCAAGGTCGATATGGACCAGGACGAAACGCTCTGGGAGGAGCTGGAACTGATACCGACCCTCCGGCTGTATGTGGACGGCAAACCGGTCGGTTCCCTCGTCGCCCCGGAATCCAGGGCGGCGATCGAGACGTTTCTGGCGGGCGTCCTGCCCCGGCCCCGCAGGGAAGCCGGAAAGCGCAAGTATGATATGATCATCATCGGCGGCGGCCCCGGCGGGTATACCGCAGCGCTCTACGCAGCCAGAGCGGGGCTTGAGACGCTGGTGATTGAGCGGCTCTCCGCAGGCGGTCAGATGGCGCTGACCCAGCAGATCGACAACTATCCGGGCTTTGCGGACGGCATCGGCGGCGACGAACTGGCCGGGCAGATGCAGCGGCAGGCGGAGCGCTTTGGCGCGCAGACGGTCAATGCGCAGGTGCACAGCGTGGATCTCAGGGCAAATCCCAAAACCGTGGAAACCAGCGAGGGAACCTTTTCTGGCAGAACCGTCGTATTGGCGACGGGAGCCGGTCCCAGAGCGCTGGGGCTTCCCGACGAAAAGGAACTGGTGGGGCGGGGTGTAGCCTACTGCGCGGCCTGTGACGGCATGTTCTACAAGGGAAAGACGGTCGTGGTCGTGGGCGGAGGCAATACGGCCGCCGCCGATGCGTTGGTGCTCAGCCGGATTGCCAGACGGGTGATCGTCGTCCATCGCAGGGATACGCTGCGGGCAACGAAAATCTACCACGAGCCCCTTATGAAGGCGGAAAACGTGGAATTCCGGTGGAACAGCGTGGTGACCCGGCTCCTGCATGGGGACAGGCTCACCGGCGTTCGCATCCAAAATGTGCAGACAGGCGAAGAAACGGACCTTGCTGTGGACGGCGTGTTTGTGAGCATTGGCCGAATTCCCGCGACGGAGCTCGTGAAAGGGCAGCTGGCATTGGACGAAAGCGGCTACATCATCGCGGATGAAAGCACCGAGACCGGCCTGCCCGGCGTGTACGCGGTGGGGGATGTGCGGACCAAGCCGCTCCGGCAGGTCGTTACCGCTGTCGCGGACGGCGCTACGGCGGTTCATATGGCGGAGGCGTTTTTGGCAGGAGAAGGCGCAAGGTAAGGCTCTCCCGGCAAAAATCCTGTCAGGCTGCGCGGCGCGCCGTTATGGCGCGCCGCGCAGTTGTCGGTTTGCAGGGCCGGGCCTCCGCCGGTCAGTCTGTCTGCATGATTTCTTCGCGCAAAAGCTCGATGGCATGCTTTTCCACGCGCGATACATAGGAGCGCGGCTATTGTAAACGATGCCGGAACGTCAGAATTGCTTGACGGCTCCGGCTTTTTTGATGGACAAGCACTGCCGGCTTACAATCGGCGGCCATTCAGCAAGTTTCCATCAGGCGGCAGAAGCTTGTTTTGGGAAAGACGGACCATGAACACTCAAATGCTGAAAAACGGAAGTGAAACACGAATGAGCCATATCATCGCCATCGCCAACCAAAAAGGCGGAGTGGCTAAAACCACAACTGCGGCCAACCTTGGCATCGGGCTTGCCAGAGAGGGAAGGAACGTGTTGCTGGTGGACTGCGATCCGCAGGGGTCGCTGACGGTCAGCCTCGGTTACTCACAGCCGGACGAGCTGGACATGACCCTGACGGACCTGCTTGCCGGCGTTCTCATGGACAAGCCGGCTGCCCCCGAACAGGGGATTCTCCATCACGCGGAAGGCGTTGACCTTATTCCCGCCAATATCTCGCTGTCCGGCATGGAGACATCGCTGGTCAACGCCATGAGCCGCGAAAAGGTCCTCAAGCAATATCTGGACACGGTAAAAAAGGAGTACGACTACATCCTGCTGGACTGCATGCCCTCGCTGGGCATGCTGACGGTCAACACCCTCGCCGCGGCGGACGGCGTTATCATACCGGTGCAGGCGCAGTACCTTTCGGCCAAGGGCATGGAGCAGCTTTTGCAGACGGTCGGCAAGGTGCGCCGCCAGATCAACCCAAAGCTGAAAATCGCGGGGGTCCTCCTGACGATGGTAGATCAGCGCACCAACTATGCCCGTGAGGTCAGCGACCTGCTTCGCCGGACCTATGGCGGAAAGGTCAGAATCTTTTCTACGGACATCCCACATTCAGTGCGCGCGGCGGAAACCAGCGCCGAGGGCAAGAGCATCTATCTTCATGATCCAAAGGGCAAGGTGGCGCAGGCATATGCCCAGCTGACAAAGGAGGTGATACAGCTTGAAAAGCAGCGCGAAAAACATTCGCCTGAGCAGTCTCGATGACCTGTTTTCGACAGAGGAAACACGGCAGGAGGCACAGGCGGACGCGGGACGGGAAAAGGTGCGGATGATTCCGCTGGACGAGCTGCACCCCTTTGCGCATCATCCCTTCAAAGTCAAGGATGACGAAGCCATGCAGGACACCGTGGAGAGTGTGAAGGCATACGGCGTGCTGGTCCCGGCCATCGCGAGGCCGCGAGAGGAGGGCGGATATGAGCTGGTAGCGGGCCACCGGCGGCACCGGGCCAGCCTGTTGGCGGGACTTGCGGAAATGCCGGTGATCGTGCGGGAGCTGGATGACGACGAGGCGACCATCATCATGGTGGATTCCAACCTGCAAAGGGAAACGCTGCTGCCCAGCGAGCGGGCGTTTGCCTATCGGATGAAGCTGGAGGCGTTGAAACATCAGGGAGAACGGCGAGATTTAACTTCGTCCCAAGTTGGGACGAAGTTAAATAGAGCTGATAAACTCCTTGCTGAACAAGTGGGTTCCAGCCGCAATCAAATCCAGCGTTTTATCCGCCTGACTTACCTTATTCCGCCGCTTCTGGACATGGTGGATGAACACAAGGTAGCTTTCAACCCCGCGGTGGAGCTGTCCTATCTAACCTCCGAAGAACAGGCAGCGCTTCTGGACGCCATGGACAGTGAGCAGTCCACGCCATCGCTCTCACAGGCCCAGCGGCTCAAGAAATTCAGCCAGGAGGGCCGCCTGTCCGAAGATATCATGCGCGCTATTCTCTCCGAAGAAAAGAAGCCGGAGGTCGGCAAGATCACCCTGTCCGGTGACAAGCTGCGCCGCTACTTTCCAAAGAGCTACACCCCCCAGCAGATGGAACAGACCATCTTTCGCCTGCTGGAACAGTGGCAGAGACGGCGGCAGCGGGATTTGGAGCGGTAGGAAACGCCATCATACGACAAAGAAGCCGGAGCGAACCTTGCTCCGGCTTTTCAGCTTTACGGTTTCAAGGCTGTCGGTGGAACGACAAATACCCCATCCGCCCTGCGGTAAGCGGCGTTTGACATTCCGCACAGCACGCAAAGCACAGCCGGTGGTTTGCCCTTCGGATCAGCCGTCATCTCCCGCTGGATATCCAACAGGTTCTTTGCGGCTGCATCTATCTGGTTCGCTCCCAGCTTGATCTCAAAGGCGCACCATCGCCCATCCGAAAGCTCCACGACCGCGTCGATTTCCCGATTTCGGTAATCCTGATAGTGATACAGCGCCGCGCCGAAAGACTCTGCATAGATGCGCAGATCCCGTTCGCACAGGGCTTCGAACAGAAAGCCCAAAGTCTCCAAATCGCCCAACAGGCTGGCCGGCGTCGCTTTGAGCAAAGAACATGCCAGAGAGGGATCGCAGAAATGGCGTTTTACCGCCTGCTTCACCCGAATGGATGACCGCATGCCAGCGGAGAAGGGGGGCTGATTTTCGATGATGAAAAGCCGCTCAAAGATGTCCAGGTATTCTTTGACGGTCTCCACGTCGATATCCTCATCATCCACTTCCCTGATATCGTTTTTGAGCCTTTTGTTCGTAGCGGTAGTGCTCTCATTACGTGCCAAAGAGCGCAGGAGCAACCGCATCTTGATGGTATTTCGCCTGATGCTGTCCATGCGATATACATCGTCGTCGATCACGGCGTTGAGGTATTCCTCTGGAAGAAGAGCAGCCTGTGCCGCGGGCATTCCGATGCTTGCTGGCCATCCACCGCGAATAATCAGATCAATCAGCCGCTTCAGATTCCCATCGCCGGTCATTGCGGGCGTCAATTCACCATGGCACAGCCTTTCCAAAGAAACTTTGCCGCTGGAATCTCCGGATTCATACAGCGACATCGGGCGCATGCGCAATCTGGCAATACGCCCTGCCCCGCTGTGCAGAATTCCCTTGTGATTGGGGGTCGCGGAGCCGGTCAGAATAAACTGTCCCTTTTGATGTGCCTGATCCACCTTGTAACGCACAGCGTCCCAGAGCGGCGGAACTTCCTGCCACTCGTCGATCAGCCGGGGTGCATCGCCTTCCAGCACCAGATCGGGCGAAAGCTCCGCCAACTGACGATTCTGAAAATTGCCAGCGGGATCGCCGATAAAAATCGCGCTCTTGCTGTGGTGGAGGGATGTCCAGGTTTTTCCGCACCATTTGGGGCCCTCCACGCAGACCGCCCCAAAGGCTTGCAGATATTCGTCAAGCCTTGCGTCGATCACACGGGGCAAATAATCATTCATCTCCATCTGTCCCACCTCGGTTCCATTGTATCCCAATCAGAAAGGTTTTACAACTACAATCAATCAAATTTCATGTTTTCAATCCGATAAATTTTTATTTTGTAATCGGACAGTTTTTGGCGTGGGTTAAAAGCAGCGTACAAACTGGAGGATTGCTGACAAGATGCAGCACGTTGTTCGCCTGCTTTATCACCGAGATAGATGGGTAGGCTATTTCGCCGGCCGGAGCCAATCACGCTCCGGCTTTTCTCATACCCAAAAAAGAAACGGAGGAAGAAGCCATGGCGGTGTTCCGGGTCGAAAAAACAAAGGATTATACCATCATGTCCAACCATCACCTCAAGGACCGGCGTTTGTCCCTGAAAGCAAAGGGCCTTCTTTCGATGATGCTCTCCCTGCCCAAAGAATGGGACTATACGCTCAAGGGGCTGGCCCGCATCAGCAGGGAGGGCGTGGACGCCATCCGTGAGGCGGTGCGGGAGCTGGAGCAGGCCGGGTATGTCGTGCGCAGCCGTACCCGCAACCCCAAAGGACAGCTAGCCAACGCGGAGTACGTCATCTACGAACATCCCATGCCCGCATCCAGAAGCGCGCCGAAGCCTGCGCGGGAGAAACCTGTATTGGAAAATCCAACGCAGGAGAAACCTGCACAGGAAGATCCCACGCAATTAAAGAAACAAGAATCCAATACGAATCCAGAAAAAACGAAACCAATAGCCTCCATCCATCCCATCCTTCCGGAAAAGCGCGAGCTGGACCGCTGCCGGGCGCGGGTGGAATATCAGATCGAGTATGACGCGCTGCTGGAGGACCCGCGCGTGAGCGCCGCGCAGCTTGATGAGATCGTGTCCCTGATGACAGAAACGCTCTGCTCAGGGAAGGAAACGATCAGCGTGGGCGGAGAGGAGCACCCTGCCGGGACAGTCAAGGAACAGCTCAAGAGACTCACCAGCGAACACATTGAGTATGTGCTGCTGTGCATGCGGAGGACCACCGGCCCGATCCGCAATATCCGCAGGTATCTGCTGACGGCGCTGTACAATGCGCCCATGACGCTGGAGAGTTTCAACCAGGCGGAAGTCAACCGGCAGATTCGGCGGCATGTTGTGAGCTGCGTGCGGTAGCCGGTTTGGACGGATGGATAGATGGATCGAGCACTGAAAGGAGGACCCCATGCAGGAAGATATCGACCATCGGGCGGTGGCGCTGGTCATCAACACCACCAAAATGACAGGCCGGGCGCTGAAAAGCGCAATCACCAAGTATCTGGCCCATTGCCGGCAGAAAGCCAAAGCCCCGCCCACGGGCCGGCAGACGGTCAGGGAGCTGGTCGGACAGGGGCAGGGTGTGACGAACATCGAGATCACGGACGGCAACATCCGCTCCTTTGAGCGGGTAGCGCGGAAGTATGGCGTGGACTACGCGCTCAAAAAGGACCGGGAGAAGCCGCGCTACCTGGTGTTCTTCAAGGCGAAAGACGCGGATGCGCTGACCGCGGCGTTTGAGGAGTACACCGCCCGAAGTGCCCGCCGGGAGGAACGGCGGAACACCCGGCGCGAACATCGGCGGGAGACAAGGACGCTGACCCGTCCCAACGCGCACAGGGGGCTGGAACGGTGAACGAGAAACTCAAAAAGACAGTGATTCGACTGATTCCCTACCTGTTCGTCGCGCTGGCTGCCACCTGTCTGGGAAAGGCGTGGCGGATGGCCGAAGACGCGGACGCGACCCAGACGCTGCTCAACCTGCCCGACGCGCTGGGGGCAGCGTTTTCTCCGCCCATTCCAAGTCTCCATCCCTTTGACCTTCTGACCGGGACGGTCACGGCGGCCCTGTTGCGAGCCGCGGTTTACTTCAAGGGCAAAAACGCCCGCAAATACCGAAAGAACCGTGAATATGGCTCCGCCAGATGGGGCACGCGCGAGGACATCGCGCCCTATATCGACCCGGTGTTTCAGAAAAACGTGATCCTGACGCAAACGGAGAGGCTGACCATGAACAACCGCCCCAGGGACCCGCAGACGGCACGGAACAAAAACGTGCTGGTCGTGGGCGGAAGCGGCAGCGGCAAGACCCGCTTTTTCATCAAGCCAAACCTGATGCAGTGCCACAGCTCCTATGTCGTGACCGACCCCAAGGGTAGCGTAGTGGTGGAGTGCGGACGCCTCCTGCAAAGGAAGGGCTACCGCATCAAGATTCTAAACACCATCAACTTCCGCAAGTCCCATCATTACAACCCCTTCGCCTACATTCACAGCGAGAAGGACATCCTCAAGCTCGTAAGCTGCCTCATGGCCAACACCAAAGGCGAGGGCAAAAGCGGGGACGATTTTTGGCAAAAGGCTGAGGTGCTGCTTTATACGGCCCTGATCGGCTTCATCCATTACGAGCTGCCCCCGGAGGAACGTAACTTCGCCACCCTGATTGAAATGATCAGCAGCATGGAGGTCCGGGAGGACAACGAGGACTTCCAGAACAACGTGGACCTTGAATTTGAGGAACTGGCCAAGCGAAAGCCCGACCATTTCGCTGTCCGCCAATATGCCAAATACAAGCTCGCGGCGGGTGTTGTATGCTCTAAGTGACTTTCTAATCACAGTTTTTTGTCATGATTAGGGAGACGATCACTTGGAGCATTTTTATGCAAAGGAGGCTGCGCAATGAGTAAAATCAAGATCACACCGCTGTACGAGCGCCTGTCTCGCGACGATGAGTTGCAAGGTGAATCCAACTCCATTAGCAATCATGATGTAATGTATAGAGGGTGGAATACACCAAAAAACATTACATCATGACTGGCGGCTCATTTGTGGCGAATGAAAAGACAGTTATGATAAAGGAGGGATGCCCCCAAACCTACCGTAACTGTCAATCACATATTCCCACGAAAGGAGCCTTGTATGGAACTGACTTACACCCAATGCGGCGACTATCTCATTCCCGACCTTGTGTTATCGGACACAAAAGAATATCATATCGGGAAGTATGGCCGGTTGCGCCGTGCCTACTTAAAAGAACACCGGCCCATTCTGTATACCGATCTTATTGTCACTGAAAAGCTGTTTCCCCATTTGGAGGAAATCGACACCGCCTGCCGGGAGCGGCTGGAAATTATCGAAAAAGCCATGATGCAGCAAGAGGGCGTCACAGAAGCCCTGAAATCTGCCGACCAGATGGCATGGGTGCGCTCCATGAACTCCATCCACAACAGGGCCGAGGAAATCGTCCTGGCGGAGTTGGTCT
>DVIV01000061.1 GCA_018710985.1 Candidatus Limiplasma pullicola | reverse complement strand
TGCGGTGGTCGGTCACGCGGCCCTGGGGAAAGTTGTAGGTGCGGATGCGCTCGCTCCGGTCGCCCGTGCCGATCTGGCCGCGGCGGTTCTGGGCGTAGGCGCTGTCCCGTTCCTCGCGCAGCTTGTCGTAGAGGCGGCTTTTGAGCACGCGCATGGCCTTGTCGCGGTTCTTGATCTGGCTTTTCTCGTCCTGACAGGTCACCACCAGCCCCGTGGGCAGGTGGGTGATGCGCACGGCGCTGTCCGTGGTGTTGACGCACTGGCCGCCGTGGCCGGTGGAGCGGTACACGTCGATGCGCAGGTCCTTGGGGTCGATGGTCACATCGACGTCCTCCACCTCCGGCAGCACCGCCACGGTGCAGGTGCTGGTGTGGATGCGCCCGCCGGACTCGGTGGAGGGCACGCGCTGGACGCGGTGCACGCCGCTTTCAAACTTGAGGCGGCTGAACGCGCCCTCGCCCACGATGGTGAACACCGCCTCCTTCACGCCGCCCAGCTCGGTCATGTTGTAGCTGACCGGCTCCACGCGGAAGCGGTGGCGCTCGGCGTAGCGCGTGTACATGCGAAGCAGCAGCGCGCCGAACAGCGCCGCCTCGTCGCCGCCCGCGCCCTGACGGATCTCCATGACCACGTTTTTGTCCGCGTCCGGGTCCCTGGGCAGAAGGAGCAGCCGCAGCTCGTGCTCCTGACGTTCCTTTTCGGCCTCCAGCCGGTTTAGCTCGTCCCGGGCCAGCTCGGCCATATCCGGCTGCTCCAGCAGCTCGCGGGCCTCCGCCAGATCGGCCAGCGTTTTCCGGTAGGCGCGGTAGGCCTCCACCGGCTGCTCCAGCGAGGCGTGCTCCTTGAGCAGCTTTTGCCACCGGGCCTGGTCGGCGATGATCTCCGGCTGGCTCACCGCCTCGGACAATTCCTGATAGCGGGCCAGCATCCAGTCGAATTTTTCAAACATGAAGCCGTTTTCCTCCTTGGGTTCGTGGATGGGGCAGAGGGGGGAAACGCTCCGCTAGTCGTGGCCGGCCGCGTAGGCGCGCACCACGCGCGCGTGGCCGTAGAGGTCGTTTACGGCCTCCGCGTCACGCAGCCCCGCCGCCTCAAACAGCGAGGCCACCGCGGCGGCCTGCCCGTCGCCCGCCTCCACGGCCAGCATCCCGCGCGCGCTGAGGTGCGCAGGCGCCTCGCGGGCGATGCGGCGGTAGAAATCCAGCCCGTCCGCGCCGCCGTCCAGCGCCATGCGCGGCTCAAAGCATACCTCCGGCTGCAGGCGGGCGCACTCGTCCGTGGGGATGTAGGGCGGATTGGACACGATCAGGTCGAACCGCCGCTCCCCGACGGCGGCAAAGAGATCCCCCGCGAAAAAGGCCACCGGCAGCCCCAGCCGCCGCGCGTTTTCGCGCGCCAGCGAGAGGGCCTCGCCGCTCAGATCCGAGGCGACGACCCGCGCGAAGGGGCACTCGTGCGCAAGCGCCAGGGCCACGGCCCCGGTGCCCGTGCACAGGTCCAGCGCTTCGGGGGCGGGGGCGGGGCCGAGGGCGCGCAGGTGCGCGATGCCGGTTTCGCACAGCGTTTCGGTTTCCTGCCGGGGGATGAGGGCGCGCGCGTCGGTCTGGATCTCCAGCCCGTAAAAGCCCTGCGTGCCCAGCAGATATTGCAGCGGCGCGCGCCGGGTACGCGAAAGCAGGAGCGACGCCATGCGCTGCTCCTGCTGGGGGGTCAGTTGGGCCGCGCCGCTCATGCGCATGGACAGGCGGTCCATGCCCAGCACGTGGGCCAGCAGCCACTCGGCGTCCAGGCGCGGGTCGGGCACGCCCGCCCGCTCCAGGGCGCGGGCGGCCTCAAGCAAGGTCTGACGAACGTCCGCCATGTCACTCGGCGGCCCCGGCGGGCTGCTCCGCGGGGGGTTCGGCGGGCTGCCCGGCTTCGACGGGGGCTTCGGCAACAGCTTCGGCGGCGGCTTCCCCGCCGTCCCCGGCGGGCGGCGTGTAGGAGGGATCGGCCACGCGGTAGTCCCGGATGACGGTATAGCCCTCCGGCGTGGTTTCGCAGCCCTTGGGCAGGCCGTGCAGCGCCACGTTCATGGAAACGATGGCCACCTCCAGCATCTCGTCCGTGGGCGGGCGGGTGGTGAGGCGCTGCATCTGCATGCCGGGCCAGCGCAGGATGCGGGCCAGGCGGCTTTCGCTGTGGGCCAGCGCCTTGAGCGCCTCATAGCTGATGCCGGCCACAAAGGGAAGCAGCAGCAGACGGCTGCCAAGCCTGAGGAAGAAGTTTTCGCCCTGATAGCCCACCAGGGTAAACAGCACAATGGAAATCACGAACACGATCAAAAGGAAGCTGGTTCCGCAGCGCGGGTGGAGCGTGGTGAAGGGCTGCGCGTTTTCGGGGGTGAGGGGCAGGCCGTGCTCGTTGCAGTAGACGGTCTTGTGCTCGGCCCCGTGGTACTCGAAGGTGCGGCGCACGTCGGGCACGCGGGCGCAGAAGAGGATGTAGCCGATGAGGATGAGGATGCGCAGGATGCCGCTGAGCAGGTTGATCAGCCAGTTGACCGAGGGGTCGGGCATCCACGCCTTGAGCAGGCGCGCGAACAATTCCGGAATCACGAAGAACAGCCCGATGGAGAGGATGACCGCCAGCACGATGGCCACGGCCATCACGATCTTGTCAATGCCCTTGCCCAGCTTTTTGGAGAGCCATTTTTCAAACTTGCTGGGCTCCTCATCCAGCATGCCCAGCATGTCGGTGCTCTGCTGCAATACGCTCATGCCCATGGAGAGCATGGTCACGAAGTTGACGATGCCGCGAATCACCGGCCAGCCCATCCACGGGTGCTTTTTGGAAAGCGGCTCGTAGGGGGTGCGCCGGGTCACGATGGTGCCGTCGGGGCGGCGCACCGAGATGGCGATGGCGTCCGGGGCCTTCATCATCACGCCCTCCAGCACCGCCTGACCGCCGATATCCACGCGTCCGCACGCGCTCTGCTTCTGATTTGCCATAAAATCTCCTGTTCCTTTCTGCGCGCCCGAGAAAGGCACAGACGCGCAAATCCTATATTTCGACGCGCCCCGGCCTGTTTCCTGCCGCGACGGCGCGGGCGCCATCATTTGGGAAAAATCAAAAAAAGCGCCGAAAAGGCGCTCTTTTGAATGGCTCATTCCATGTTGAAACGCTTCTTGAAGCGGTCAACGCGTCCGCCGGTATCAACCAGCTTTTGCTTGCCGGTAAAGAAAGGGTGGCACTTGGAGCAAATTTCAACCTTCAGCTCGGGCTTGACCGACCCCGTCTCAAACGTCTCACCGCATACGCAACGGACGATGGACTTGCCATATTTGGGATGGATCTTTTCTTTCACGCGTTCTCACCTCTTTTGCGCATGCTGTGGGTTGTCTTAAACCGCAAAAGTGATTATAGCATAGTGCTGTGCGTTTTGCAAGAATTTTTTCCGAATCAGGGGCGCAATTCTCTCTCATCAAATTCTCATGCGCTTTTCATCCGGCATTTACCGGTTTTTGAGCGCCGCCCTCTTTTTTCCGGCGGCAAGGCGTGGTAAGATAGCCCTGACAAACGGCCGGAGCCGGCCGGAGGAGGGTGCCGCATGAGCGATCACGACGGGCTGGGCCCGGAGGGCAGCTATTTTGAAAACAAGGCGCGCCGGGAGGAGGAGGCCCGCAAAGCCAGGGGGGACGCGATGTTTCCGGTGTGGATCACGGCGCTGTACCTCCTGCTGGGCTTCGTGTTCGGGCTGTGGCATCCGGGCTGGCTTCTGTTTCTGACCATCCCGATTCACTACATGCACTTCGATTCCCAGTGGGAGCGCTTCACCAATCCCGTGGTGGTCACGCTGATCTATCTGGTGCTGGGCTGTTTCTTCGGCCTGTGGCATCCGGGCTGGCTGGTGTTCCTGGCCATTCCGCTGGGCGAGATGTACAAGGGCTGACAAAGCGGCGCGGCCGCTCAGCTTGTCGAAAAAGACCGGCTGCGCCGGCCTTTTCCGCCAGATGCTTAAGAAATGTTTGCGCCGGAGGCGCAAACTCCCCGCCCGCCCGGCACCGGAGGGAAGCGTCAGCCCTGTGGGCTGTTGCACGAAGCGCAAAGCGACCCGAAGGTGGGGAGCGAAACGAGCGGTGGGCGCGGCCAGCGATCACCGCGACGATTGAGCGACCGGGGAAAGCCGGGCGATACGAATTGACTTTGGAGGGGACGGAGGGAAGCGTGTGCCCTGTGGGCACTTGCCACCGAAGGTGGCAAAGCGCCCCGGAGGAGTCAACCGAAACGAGCGGTGGGCGCGGCCAGCGATCACCGCGACGATTGAGGTTGCGGACCTGCGGCCCTCCAAGCCTCCCGAAAGGGGTCAGTCCAAAGCGGCGCGGCCGCGTCCCTGCTGTTTGGGAACGCGGCCGCGCCGTTTTTTATTGCGCTGCGCCATTGGAGATCGTCCAGTCCCGCGTGGGCGGGGCCGTGATGGCGGAAGGGAGGGACTCGCCCTCCCTTAAAAGATAGCCCAGATCAAAATTGACGTTCAGGCTGCCGCTCTCCACCTCAAAGGAATCGCTGTGCGCCTCGGTCCCGTCGCCGCCGACGAGGCAGCTGGAGATGATGCGAAGCGTCTCCACCTGTTTGGTGGGGGTCAGCTCGGGATAGGCCTGCGCGACCAGCGTGTACGCGCCGGGGTACACGTCGGTGAAGAGGTAGTAGCCGTAGGCGTCGGTCACGGTTTCGTAGACCGCCTCGCCGTCCTGCACAAGGCGCACGGTGATGCCGGGGATGCCCGGCTCGCCCTCGTCGATCAGCCCGTTGCCGTTTTCGTCCAGCCAGGCCAGGTCGCCCACGCGCGCAGGCTTGATGTAGATCACGTCCATGTCCAGCCGGTGCTGGGCCATGTGCAGGTAGAACAAATCGCTCGTGCCCGAGCCCTCGCCGGAGGCGGTCACCGCGGACGCGCCGCTTTCGTAGTTGGGGTCGCCGGGCCTGACGAAGATGGTGCCGCTGGGCAGCCCCGCCTCCAGATAGTAGTCGTCGGGCCACAGGCCGTCGAAGCGGTAGCGGCCGCTGTCGTCGGTCAGCACGGTCATGAGGGGGCTGAGCTCCCCGCCCCGGTAGAGGCTCACCGTCACGCCGGCAAGGGGCGTGCGCGCGCCGTTTTCGTCCAGATACAGGCGGCCGGCCACGCTCGTGGTGGACACCAGGCCCGTGGTCAGGCCGTCCACGTCCTCGCCCGCTTCGACGGTCACGCCGCTCTGCGTCATCTTGAGGCCGCTTGCCACGAAGGTGGAGGCGCTGTCCGCGGCGGGGGAGGCCTGCTCGGGCAGCGTCAGGCGCACGGTATAGGTGCCGGGCCTGACGTTGTCGAAGCGGAAGCCCTGATCGGTGGAGGCCGTGCGCTTGACCACGGTGCCGCCCCGCTCGTCCACCAGCTCCAGGCTCACGCCCGACATGAGCAGCTCGCCCTCGCCGCGGCTGCCGTCCTCGTTTTCGTCCAGCCAGATCACGCCGGAGATGCTGCCCGGCTCCACCGCGCCGATGGCCTTGTCGGTCCGGTCGGTCAGCGTCTGCCACGCGCACACCAGCGACTGCTCGCCCAGCGTGCCGAAGGCCAGCCCCTCCAGCGGGCAGCTGAAGATGTAGCCCTCCGGCAGCGCGACGGTCAGCGTGTAGCCCGCCGGGCGCAGGCCCTCCAGATCAAACGCGCCGTCCGCGCCGGTCACGGCCTGCGCGGCCTCGACGCCCGCGCGGTCGGGCGCGAGGGTCACGGCCGCGCCGGCGAGGGCCTTTTCCCCCTCGTCCCACTGGCCGTTGGCGTTGAGGTCCTCAAAGACCGCGCCGCTGAAATTGCCCAGCGTCACCGCGCCCGCCGTGGGCAAGGTAAGGGCCTCGCCCATCACGACCTCGAAGGGGCCGTAGACGGTGTCCTGCCCGGCGTGGGCCACGGCGTTGCCGCCCTCGGCCACGCGCGCCATTTCGCAGTGCTCCTTAAGCAGGTAGTGCAAAGTGTAGCGGCCCGGCATCACGCCGTCAAAGAAGTAGGACCCGTCCTCGGCGGGCGTCTGGATCAGGTCGATCTCGCCGTCCTCGGACACCAGGCGCACCTGCGCGCTCAGCATGCCGATCTCGTTTTCGTCCCGCAGGCCGTTGTCGTTGAGGTCGTGGAAGAACACGCCGCCGACCGTGGAGGCGGGCAGCATGCCGGCGTTGACCCCGGTGAGGGCGTCGCCCATGGCGATGTCCATTTCGGCGGTCACGCCCAGATCGCCCACCAGCGCGGTCACGTGGCTGCCGCCCTCCTCGGCGGGCCGCAGGCGCGTGAAGCCGTAGCCCGCCTTGCGCTGCACCGCGATGGTGTAGGCGCCGGGCAGGATGCCCGTGAGGGTGTATTCGCCCTTTCCGCTGGTGGTGGCGGTGGCGACGGTCTGGCCGTCGGCATCCAGGGCATAGACCTTGAGGCCGGAGAGGCGCTTGTCGCCGTCGCCCAGCACGCCGTCGTAGCCCGCGTCCTCAAACACCACGCCGCTTACGGACGCGGTGCGCGCCACGCCCACCAGCGCCGTGGTTTCGCCGCCGCTGCTGAGCGTGAGGCCGCCGATGGTGAACTCCCGCCGCGTGGAGCGCTGCTCGAAGCGGTTGACCTCGGCCGCGCTGCCCTCGACGGTCACGGAGAAGATGGAGCCGTCGTTTGGCAAAATGGCGCGCAGCTGGTAGTCGCCGCTGCGCAGGCCCTCCAGGCGGAAGGCGCCGTCCTCGCCGGTGACGACCTTGCCCTGGGATTCGGCGCCGCTCCCGCGCAGGGCCTCCACCGTCACCCCGGCGTAGCCCGGCTCGCCCTCGTCCCGGCGGCCGTTGTAGTTCAGGTCCAGAAACGCCACGCCGCTGATCACGCCGTTTTCGATCACGCCGATGTTCTTGTCCGCCAGGCGCGCGGCGTCGCGCACGGCAAACTCGCGCGTGATGTTGGACCCGGTGAAGATAGAGCGCAGGTCCCCGCCGGTCTGCGAATAGCGGGCATAGAGCATGCCCTCGGGCAAAGTGGCGGAGATGGTATACATGTCGTCGGGCAAAAAGTCAAAGAGATACACGCCGGTTTCGTCGGTGGTGATTTCGCGCACCGTGCCCGTGCGGCTGCCCTCGATGCGCACCGTCACGCCGGCCACGCCGGGCTCGTCCTCGTCCATGACGCCGTCGTTGTTCAGGTCCTCAAACACCTTGCCGCCCAGCGCGCCCACGGGGGCCACGGCCAGCGTGAGGTCCTCCTCCTGACCGGTCTGGAAGGAAACGTCCAGGTCGATGACGCGGCTCTGCACGCTGCCGTCGGACAGCCCGTAGCCCGCGGGCAGCGTCACGCGCACGGTATAGCGGCCGCCGCGCGCATAGAGCGCCGCCTTTCCCTCGCTGTCGGTGACGGCGGACCCAAGCGGGGTTTCGCCCTCCAGCAGCGCCACCTCGATGCCCGGCACGCCGCGGTCGTAGTCGCCGCGCTTGCCGTCGCCGTTGCTGTCCTGGAAGATGGTCAGCTTGAGGCGCGCCGAGGGCGCCAGCCCCACGTCGCCGCCGGACACGGTTTTCCCGCTCTCCAGCACGACCGCGTCGCCCAGGACCGCGCCGTCCTCCGACGCCATGGAAGCGCCCACGCTCACGGCGTAGAGCTCCTGCCCGCTGAGCGTGCAGGTCACGCGGTATTCGCCCGCCTCCAGGCCGGAGAAATCATATTTGCCGTACAGGTCGCTTTCGGTGCGCGCCGCCTCCGTCCACGCGCCGCCCTCGCGCCGCTCCAGCGTGACGGGCACGCCCGTGATGAGCTGCTCGCTCTCGTCGCGGACGAGGTTTTCGTTCGCGTCCACATAGGCGCAGCCCGACACGGTCCCGCCCTCGGCGCGGGCCTGGGGCACAAGGCAGATCAGCGCGCAGACCGCCGCCAGGGCGCAGGCGGTCAGAAGCCAACGTAGGTTCAGCGATTTCATCGGCGTTCCTCCAACATTCGTATGCGTAACCGCATCTATTCCCATCCTCCATAGTAAGGCATCCCCCGGCGTTTGTCAACGGCGGACGGCCCCGCGCCGGGCGGCGCAAATGTAAAAAAACATCCGCTTCGCCGCCCGGCGGCGTTGACAGCGCGGGCGGGCATGTTATAATAGGTATGTTTTGATAGACAAGGCAAGAAAAGCCGCGGCCTTCCGCGGCGAGGAAGAGGTGAGCGGGGATGGACGACGCACGCAAAACCGTGATCGTGACGGATTCCTCCTGTGACTTGAGCGACGAGCAGCTCTCTCGCTACGGCATCCGCATGATTTCGCTGCGCATCGTGTGCCAGAACGCGGAATACCGCGACCGGATCGACATTCAGGAGGATGAGCTCTACGAGCTGCTCACCCGCGAGCTGCCCAAGACCAGCCTGCCGCTCCCGGAGGACGTGACCGCGCTGTACGAGTCGCTGGCGCGGGAGGGCGTGACGGACGTGATTCACATGTCCATCTCCTCGGGGCTGAGCGGCACGTTCAACATGGTGCGCATGATCACCCAGGATTTTGAGGGCCGCATGCGCGTGCATATGGTGGATTCGCGCACGCTGTCGATGGGGCTGGGCATGATGGTGCTGGCCGCGGCCCGCGCGCTGGAGGAGGGCGCCACGCCCGAGGAGGCCATCGAGCGCGCGCAGACCGTGCGCAGAAACCAGCTGGGCATGTTCGTCATCCGCACGCTGGAGTTTCTGCGCAAGGGCGGGCGCATCGGCAAGGTCGAGGGCGTGGTGGGCAGCCTTTTGCAGATCAAGCCCATCATCTACGTCAACGACGAGGGCATCTACGCCACGCTGGCCAAGGCGCGCGGGTACAAGTCCGCGGTGGATACCATGGTCGGCGAGCTCAAGCGCTTCCTGGGCGGGGCCAAAGCGGAGCTGTCCGTGGTCAACGGCAAGGCGCGCGAGGAAGCCGAAAAGCTCGTGGAGCGCCTCAAGGACGAGCTGGACGTGGCGGGCGACGTGCCCGTGATGTCGGTCAGCCCCGTGCTGGCCATCCACACGGGTCCGGGGCTGCTGGGCATTGTGGCCAACAGGGCGGACCCGGCCTGATCGGCGGCGGATAGAGCGGCAGGTCGGGGCAGGCGGGCTCCGGCCGGCGCAGCATGCACGGCTCGGGCCGGACGGCGTATGCGTCCAGCACCACCTGCAGCCGCACATGGAACACCGGCCCCTCCGCGCAGCCGTCCGCGCACAGAAGGCGCACGCAGGGCAGCAGGAACAGGCTGGTATACCCGCCGCCGGGCAGGCGCAGGCACACCTCCGCGTCCACCTGTCCCGAGGCGGCGAAGCGCTGCCCGCACGCGTCCGATACCTGGGCGCAGACGGGCAATATCACACGGACCATGACGCGCCCGGCGCAGTCGGGCTCGCTCAGCGGCGTCCAGGAAGGCTGGGCGCCGCTTTCATGTACGCTCAGCAGGGTAAGCGGCGGCCGGGCGCAGTCCAGCCCGCTCAGGGCCAGATCCGCGCACAGGCAGGAGATGGTGCAGCGGTCGCAGCCGATGATCTTTTGCAATAGCACGCCTTCGGGCCTGCCCGGCTTGCAGGGCTTGCAGGGCCGGGACGGGCGGCAGCCGCAGTCCGGCGCGGGGGGCGGACAGGGCGGCGGGCACGGTGGCGGACAGGGTTTTTCGCCGCAGGCGCGGCAGGTACAGGGCGGATGATGCATAGCGGGTCCCCTCCTGAAAACAAAAAGGATGGTTTGGCGAAAGGCGGCGTGAGCCGTTTCCGCCAAGCCATCCTATGCGTTTGGAGAGCGCCCGGTGCGCTAGCGCCAGTTGATGGCCTCCGCGGAGGCCTGCCCGTCCTCCAGCGTCACCAGAATGCCCACCTCCGCGTCCTGCGTGACGGCCACGCTGGCCTTCACGTCTTTCAGGCGCGAGAGCACCTTGCTTGAGGGCGTCTCGGGCTTTTCGACCGAGCTGGTGGAGATCACCGCCCACTGGGGCCGCGCCAGCAGCGCGAACTGCCAGCTGGTGGCGTCCTCGTTGCCGTGGTGCGCCACCTTGAGCACCGCCGCCTGATGGATGAGCCCCGCCTCGATCAGCTCGCTTTCCTCCGCAAGCTCCATGTCGCCGGTGAGCAGCATGTCGCCCTGCGGGGTGGTCAAGCGCAGCACCAGGGAGTTGTTGTTTTCCTTCTCGTCGTCCTGGCTCAGCGGCCCCAGCACATGAAAGGCGCAGCCGTCCTCCAGCGCCACCGTCTCCCCGGCCGAAAGCCAGGTGAGCGGCGTGCCGTATTTCTCCGCCGCCTCGTAGACGGGGTGGTCCTCCAGGCTCTTTTCGGAGTGGAGCGTGCCGGCGTAGACCCGGTCCACGGCGATATCGCTTTTGAGCAGCTTTTTGAGGCCGCCCACATGGTCCTTGTCCGTGTGGGTGATGACAACGCCGCTGAGCTGCGTCACGCCGTAGGCCGTGAGCACGCGCTCCAGCTGGTCGTAGCTGTCCTTGGTGCCGGTGTCCACCAGAAACCGCTGATCGCCCAAAAGAAACAGCGCCGCGTCCGCCTTGCCCACGTTGATGAACAGCGCCTGCACCGGCTCCTCCGCCCGCGCGCACGCGCCCGCGAGCAGCAGCACGGCCGCCAGCAAAAGCCCCAAAAGGCGATGATAACGTCTCATTTCCAGTCACCTCCCGCGTCTATTATACCCTGCCGGGCCATACTTTTGAAAGGGGCGCGCCTGTAAAAAGCGTGACATCCGCCGGGAAATGGTGTATACTGCCTCTGAACCGGCTAGAGAAAGGAACGATTTTCGCATGAACGTGCTGACCGCGGCCCTTCTGGGCCTGATCCAGGGCCTGGCGGAGTTTCTGCCCATCTCCTCCAGCGGCCATCTCAATCTCCTGCAGGCGCTTTTCGGCGTGGATGTGGAGCATCAGCTTCTGTTCAACATCCTGCTGCACGTGGGCACGCTGGTGGCAGTGGCCATCGTGTTCTGGAAGGACTGGGTGGCGATGATCGCCCATCCCATCAAAAACAAAACGCTGCTTCTGCTCTTCATCGCCTCGCTGCCCGCGCTGGCGGGGAAGATCATTTTCGACAAGCCCCTCGACTACGTGGAGACGCACAACAGCCTCCTGGGCGTGTGCTTCCTGATCACGGCGCTTCTGCTGGTGCTGACCCAGTGGCTTTCCCGGCGAAACGCCCTGCGCGGCCTGGAAAAGCATCGCGTGGGCGTGGGTGAGGCGCTGGCCATGGGCTGCCTGCAGGCCGTGGGCATGCTGCCGGGCGTCAGCCGCAGCGGCAGCACCATCTTCGGCGGCGTGGCCGCCCGGCTGGACCGTGAGACGGCCGGCAAGTTCAGCTTCATGATGAGCGCTCCGGCCATCGTGGGCGGCCTGGTCAGCGAGGGCATGGACGTGCTCAAGGGGGGCGTGAGCATCGGGCCGGACCTGCCCGCCATTCTGGTGGGCATGGTGGTGGCCGGCGTGAGCGGCTATCTGGCCATCCGCTTCTTCCTCAGGCTCATCAGCCGCGTCTCGCTCAACGGCTTTGCGATCTACGTGGCGGCGCTGGGCATTCTGGTGATCATTTTGCAGGCCATGGGCGTCATCACCGACGCGCCCGCCCCCGTGGCGGAGGTCGCGGCGGCGGCCAGGGCGGTTTCGGGGATGTAGGGCGGATTGAATCGAAAAACGCAAGCGGCGGCGGGCCATCTGGCCCGCCGCCGCGTCGCTTTCAGACTGTTGATAAACCCTTTCCGGGAGGTTTGGAGGGCCGCAGCCCTCCAAAGTGTATTCGTATCGCCCGGCTTTTCCCGGTCACTCAATCGTCGCGGCGGGCGCTGGCCGCGCCCACCGCTCGTTTCGCTCCCTCGCAAATATCGGCGTTCTGCGCGCTGGCCGCGCGCAGCCCTTGTATTTGCTCACGCCTGCGGGTCGCTTTGGGCCTTCGGCCCAACAGCCCACAGGGCTGGCGCTTCCCTCCGGCGCACCTTCGGGTCGCTTTGGCCCCTTCGGTGGCAAGTGTCCCGGTTGCTCAATCATTCGCGCTTCCCTAACGGTCGCGCTCATGGTTTCGCTGCCCCGCTTCGGGTCGCTTTGGGCCTTCGGGCCAAGTGCCCACAGGGCACACGCTTCCCTTCGCGCCACAGGGCACACGCTTCCCTCCGGTGCCGGGCGGGCGGGGAGTTTGCGCCCTTGGGCGCAAACATTCCTTACACGTTTCCCCGGCCGCGCCGAAGGCGCAGGGGAAACGTGCAAACCCTGGCGAAAAAGGCCGCTGAAGGCGGACTTTTTCGCCACTTAGTATTCCGCGCTGCCCGTGGTGCGGGGGAAGGGGAGCACGTCGCGGATGTTCTGCATGCCGGTGAGGTACATCACCAGCCGCTCAAAGCCCAGGCCGAAGCCCGCGTGCGGCGTGGTGCCGTAGCGGCGGGTGTCGAGGTAGAAGGAATAGTCCTCCTCGCGCATGCCCAGCTCCTCGATGCGGCCTTTGAGCACATCCAGGCGCTCCTCCCTCTGGCTGCCGCCGATGAGCTCGCCCACGCCGGGCACCAGCAGGTCCACGGCGGCGACGGTCTTTCCGTCGTCGTTCATGCGCATGTAGAAGGCCTTGATCTCCTTGGGGTAGTTGTAGACGAACACCGGGCGGCCGAAGTGCTTTTCGCTGAGGTAGCGCTCGTGCTCGGTCTGCAGGTCCATGCCCCAGGAGACGGGGTACTCGAAGGCCTGGCCGCTCTTTTGGAGGATGTCGATGGCGTCGGTGTAGGTGCAGCGGGCGAACTCGCTGCTTACGATGGCATTCAGCCGGTCGATGAGGCCCTTTTCCACGAAGCTGTTGAGGAAGGCCATCTCCTGCGGGGCCTTGGCAAGCACGCCGGAGATGACGTACTTGAGCATGTCCTCGGCCAGGGCCATGTCGTCAAAGAGGTCCGCGAAGGCGATTTCCGGCTCCACCATCCAGAATTCCGCCGCGTGGCGCGGGGTGTAGCTCTTCTCGGCGCGGAAGGTGGGGCCGAAGGTGTACACGTCGCGGAACGCCATGCAGAACGTCTCCACGTTGAGCTGGCCGCTCACGGTCAGGCTGGCCTGCTTGCCGAAGAAGTCCTCGCTGTAGTCGGGCTGGCCGTCGGGGGTCATGGGCAGGTGGTCCAGCGGCAGCGTGGTCACCTGGAACATCTCGCCCGCGCCC
>DVIV01000060.1 GCA_018710985.1 Candidatus Limiplasma pullicola | reverse complement strand
CCGATCACGCGGCGGTGCAGCTCCTGGGGGAGCTGGAGCAGCTTCTCGCGCTCGCCCTCCTTGAGCTTGGTCACGGGAATGCCGGTCCAGCGGCTGACAATACGGGCGATCTCGTCGTCGGTCACCTTGTCGCGCAGCAGGCTTTCGTCCCCTCGCTCGCGCTCAGCGATCTCCTCCTCCTTGGCCAGCTCGCTTTTCAGGCTGGGAAGCTTTCCGTATTTCAGCTCCGCGGCCTTGCCCAGATCATAGGCATGCTCGGCCTTCTGAATGTCCGCGTTGACCTGCTCAATCTGCTCGCGCAGCTTCTGCACCTTCTGGATGGCGGTCTTTTCGTTCTCCCAGCGCGCCTTCATGGCGGTGAACGCCTCGCGCTGCTGGGCCAGCTCCTTCTCCAGCATCTCCAGCCGGCGCTGGCTGGCCTCGTCCTCTTCCTTCTTAAGCGCAGCCTGCTCGATTTCCAGCTGCATGATCCGGCGCCTGACCTCGTCCAGCTCGGAAGGCATGGAGTCGATCTCGGTACGGATCATGGCGCAGGCCTCATCCACCAGGTCAATGGCCTTGTCAGGCAGGAAACGGTCGGTGATGTAGCGGTTGGAAAGCGTAGCCGCGGCGATGAGCGCGCCGTCGGTGATCTTCACGCCATGGAACACCTCATAGCGCTCCTTGAGGCCACGCAGAATGGAAATGGTGTCTGCCACGGTCGGCTCGGTCACCAGCACGGGCTGGAACCGGCGCTCCAGCGCGGCGTCCTTTTCAATGTACTTACGGTATTCGTCCAGCGTGGTGGCGCCGATGAGGTGAAGCTCGCCACGCGCCAGCATGGGCTTGAGCAGGTTGCCCGCGTCCATGGAGCCTTCGGTCTTGCCCGCGCCCACAATGGTGTGCAGCTCATCAATGAAGAGCAGAATCTTGCCTTCGCTCTTCTTGATCTCGGCCAGCACCGCCTTGAGGCGCTCCTCAAACTCGCCGCGATATTTCGCGCCCGCAATCAGACTGCCCATATCCAGGCAGAACACCGTGCGGTCCTTCAGGGAATCAGGCACATCGCCGCGCACGATCCGCTGCGCCAGACCCTCGGCGATGGCCGTTTTGCCGACGCCCGGCTCGCCGATAAGGACGGGGTTGTTCTTGGTCTTACGGGTCAGGATGCGGATGACGCTGCGGATCTCGTTATCACGGCCGATCACGGGGTCCAGCTTCTGGTTGCGCGCTGCGGCAGTCAGATCCTGGCCGTATTTGGCCAGGGCGTCGTAGGTTTCCTCCGGGTTTTCACTGCTCACGCGGGCATTGCCGCGAACGCTCTGCAACGCAGGCAAAAAGCTCTTTTCGTCAATCGCATAGCTGCGCCACAGATCGGCCATGGCGCGCGTGGGCTTCTCCAGCAGGCCCAGGAAGAGGTGCTCAACGCTCAGGTATTCATCCTTCATGCGCTCCGCGCGGTCGCGCGCCGCCACCAGCGCCTTTTCCACATCGTTGGAAATGTAGATTTTGTCGGGTTCCCGGCCGCTGCCCGTCACCTTGGGCAGGCGGGCGATCATCGTTTCCAGGCGGGAGGCGATCTCCTGCGGCTGTTTGCCCATCTTGGTCAAAAGCTGCGGGATCAGGCCCTGCGCGTCGGAAAGCAGCGCGTAGGCCAGATGCTCCTGGGTAACCTCCTGGTTCTGATATTCAATGGTCAGCTGCTGCGCGCTCGCCAGCGCCTCGCGGCTTTTTTCTGTAAACTGTTGATTGGTCATAGCAAAGACCTCCTTCTTTCAGGGGGATCAAAAGTGTTTCTTTGAAGGTCAAGGAATATTGACTATCTTTGACCTTCATTCGTAGTATAGCACGCTTTTGAACCTTGTCAATAGGGTGGACAAAAAAAGATGGGGGCATGCAAAAATATCTTGACAAATGAAAACTACTGAATTTAATTTAATAGTATTCATTATTTCATTACGGGGGAAGCAAAGGGTGGTGCCTATGAACACGCAGTATAAAAAAGGCGTTCTTGAACTGTGCGTCCTGTCCCTGTTGCAAAAGGGGGACCGCTATGGCTATGAGATTTCAGAGCGGCTATCCGAAACGATCGACATCGCGGACGGCACGGTATATCCCATTCTTCGCAAGCTCAAAAGCGACGGGCTGGTAACAACCTATCTTCAGGAGGAAAGCGGAGGACCGCCGCGCAAGTACTATTCTCTTACGCAGGAAGGGCTGGAAACCTATAAAAACGACCGCGCCGAATACCTGGACTTTGCGCGGGCCGTCAAAGGATTATTGGAGGATGAAGAAAAATGACGAAATCACAGTTCCTACAGTCCTTGGATACGGAGCTGAAAAGCCGCTGCCTGCCGGATGCAGGGGAGATTCTTGAGGAATATGAACAGCATTTTTCCTTCAAGCTGGCAGAGGGCTACGCGGAGCAGGAAATTGCGCGAAAGCTGGGTAGCCCTTTCGAAATCGCCGCGCAATTCGGCTCACAATCGCCGAAACGGGAGGCTCCGGGCGGTAGGTCTGCCATTATCGCGGGGCTGTGCCTGGCAAGTGTGCCCACAGCCGGGTTCTTCCTTCTGCTTGCAGGCTGGGAGATAATCGTTGCCTGCTTCTCGCTGGTCAGTCTGGCGGTGGCAGCATGCCTGCTGGGAGGGATTTCTCCTTGGGGTCTGATTCCGGCGATGCCGGGCGGCATTGCCGCCGTGTACGGCATATCCATGGCCGCGCTTTCGGTTCTTTCGGCCGCGGGATGCGTCTATTTCACCGCCCTTTTCAGTCAACTTGTTCTGGCATGCGTCCGCTGCTTCAAAAATGCCGCTTCAACAGGTCCGCACCTGCCGCCCCTGCCGGTTGTTCCCCGCTTCTCTCCCAAGACAAAACGGGTCCTGCGCCGGACGGCGCTCCTTTCGCTGTGCGTATTCGCCGCTTTTATCGTGCTGGGCATGGCCCTTTCCATGATGGAATCAGGCAGTCTGGGCTTCTGGCATGCCTGGGGCTGGTTTGAATCCGGCATATGAGAGAGGCGGTACAGCATGAAAACGATCGTCATCACCGGCGCAACCTCCGGCATAGGCCTGGAAACCACGCGCCTGCTGGCATGCCGGGGGTTTTCAATCATTGCTACAGGCCGTGATGCCGGACGGTGCGAAGCAGCCAGAGACAGCATTCTCGCTTCCGCGCCGGACGCCGCGGTTCGATTTTACCCGGCAAACCTCATGCGGCAAAGGGACGCTCTTGATCTGTGCGTGCGTATCCGCGAAGATCTTAACCGCACCAGCGCCGGCTGCCTCCATGCTCTGATCAACAATGCCGGGTGCGCCAAAAGCTGGTATACCACCACAGAGGATGGTCTGGAGCAGCAGTTTGCCCTGAACTACCTTGCAGGCTTTCTGCTCACTTACGGGCTTTTTCCCGCATTGGTTCGGACCGGTGGGCGCGTCATCATGACCGCAAGCCAGTCTCACAAGGGCGCGCACGTCCACTGGGATGATCTGATGCTGACCCGCCGCTATAACCCGCTCACCGCCTACAAGCAATCCAAGCTGTGTGATGTACTTTTTGCCAGAGCACTTAACGACCGCTATGCGGCGCTGGGAATACGGGCATATGCCGTGGACCCCGGTCTGGTTTGCACGGAAATCGGGAACAAAGCCGGCGGCGTTGTGGGGCTTGTATGGTCCCTTCGCAAGCGTCATGGCATCCCGCCGTCCGTCTCCGCCGAAGCCTTTGCGCGCCTGTGTATACCGGCGCATCATCCCGCAGGTCTCTACCACGACCGGCGCGGCGAAAAGGCGTTCAGCCGTCAGGTGACCGCCGAAAACGCCGCCCGCCTGTTTTCGGTGAGTGAGCGGCTTTGCGGCATAACCTACCAGGAGGCGAAAGTATGAAGGTGATGATCACGGGCGCCGCAGGGGGACTTGGCCGCGCGATGGCGGTGGAATGCGCCCGGCGAAGATATACGCTTTTTTTGACCGACATCAACACCGCAACGCTTGCAACGATTCGGGAAGGGCTGTCCCGCCGCTTTTGTGCGAAGATCTACACCGAATCATGCGACCTGACCGACAGCGCCGGGGTGGATGCCCTGATGGCGGAAATCGACCGGCTGGGCCTGCGTTTCGACATGCTGCTCAACATTGCCGGAATAGACTATGAAGGCGGATTTCTGCGGCGAGAGCGCGAGAAAATCGTGCACATCGTGGCGCTGAACGACGAAGGGACGCTGCGCGTCACCCATGCCGTATTGCAAAGGAGAAATCCGGACGCGCGCTTCTGTATCGTGGTCGTATCCAGCCTGGCAGCGCTCTTTCCCATGCCGCTAAAAGCCACCTATGCGGCCTCCAAACGCTTTTTGATGGATTTTGGCATGGCGCTGCGTCAGGAGCTGAAAGGACAGAATGCAAATGTACTGACGCTGTGCCCCGGCGGCCTTTCCACCAACGACGAGGTCTGCGCGGCCATCTTGGCGCAGGGCGTCGCGGGCAGCCTAACGACCAACGCGATGGAACGCGTTGTTCGCAAAACGCTTGATCTTGCATGGAAAGGGCGGGCACGCTATATCCCCGGCGCCTTCAACTGGCTGCTTTTCCTGCTGGGAAAAGCGGTTCCCGCCTCCTGGACGGCTGCCCTCATTTTCCGGCGTTGGACACAGACGCAGAAAAAATGGCTCTACCCCACACAAATCCCGTGAAAAGACGTCTTACTCGCCTTTTCCCGCAATTTCCCGCGCGATATAGATAGGCCGCCTTTTGGTCTCCAGATAGGTCTTGCTCAAATACTGGCCCAGAATGCCGATGCAAAACAGCTGGATGCCGCCCAGCAGCAAAATGATGCAGATGGTGGCCGGGAACCCTGCCACCGGGTCGCCCCAAATGATGGTTTTGAAGAAGAAGAACAGGATCAGAACAAAGGCGATCAGACAGAACAGCACCCCCACCACCGAGGCGATGGCCAGCGGCAGGGTGGAAAAGCCGATGATGCCGTCGATGGAATACAAAAGCAGCTTCCAGAAGGACCATTTCGTCTCGCCCGCCACGCGGGCGATATTTTCATATTCCAGCCATTTGGTGCGATAGCCCACCCAGCTGAAGATGCCCTTGGAAAAGCGGCTGACCTCGTGCAGGCTCAAAATGCTGTCGACCATCTGGCGGGTCATCATCCGAAAGTCGCGGGCGCCGTCCACGATTTCCGTCTTGGAAATGCGGTTGATCAGCCGGTAGAACATCCTGGCAAAGAAGCTGCGTATCTTCGGCTCCCCCGCGCGGGTCACGCGGCGGGTGGCCACGCAGTCATATCCCTCCTGACGGATGCCCTGCAGCATCTTGGGCAGCAGCGCGGGAGGGTCCTGCAAATCCACATCCATGATGACCACATAGTTCCCCGTTGAAGCCTCCATGCCGGCGTACATGGCGCTCTCCTTGCCGAAGTTGCGCGAAAAGGAAATGTATTTCACCCGCGGGTCCTCCGCGCGCAGGCGCTTGAGCGCCTCCAGCGTGCCGTCGGTGCTTCCGTCATCCACAAACCAGAATTCAAACGCCACATCCATCCCGGCGGTTTCCTTCAAAAATGCGCTGTAAAACAGGGGGATGGCTTCCTGTTCGTTAAAGCAGGGAACAACGACGCTTATGGTTTCCATCATCCGGGCTCCCTTCATTCTTCCTGTGCATCTTCATAGGGCGGAAAGTTCAAGCTTGCGATAAATGCTTCCAGGTCCGCCCGGTCGCTCTGCAATTCTGCCGCCGCCTGTTCGTCATAGAGATAAGCGGATTCCGCCGGAAGAAGCGTCCACACCTCAATCAAATCAGGACCGTTGTAAAACGCGGCGCATTGCGCTTCTAAAAGCACCATATTCTCTTCCCCCACGGCAATGTCCGTGCGGATGACCAGCGCATCATAGCCGAAGGCCGTGTCCACCCCCGCGCAGGAAGCGCTGTTATTGATAAAATTCACATTCTTTGCAATGAGGTCGGCCGCTTCCGGCCACAGCGCCAGCAGATCTTCCACGGTGCCCGGACCAGCAGCCGTCGTGCAGCTGATGCTTGCAAGCGCCCGGCCATAACGCATACGCGTAATGTATACGTCGCTGAGGTTGTTGGTATCCAGTATGAGCGCATACATCTCCTCCAGCCCCTGAGGCGCCTGCAATCCGGATGCCTCCGTTATGTACAGGGATTCCGATCCTTCCGGCATCTGACAGGTAGCAAAGGTCTCCTCCTGCGCAAAGGCGGGAACCGCCGCCAGCAAGGCGCAAAGCATGATCAAAAGGACCTTTGACAGGCGCATGTTTCCGCCTCCTCTCTTTTTTTTGGTTAAAATCATTGTAACATGCCGCGCGTCTTTTCGCAATCCGCCTTGTCAGCCGGCTCTGCTTTTGATATACTGCGCACAGAACCTTCTAGGAGGCATGCCCCATGCGAATCGCCCTGGTCGCGGACCTGCACGGAAACCGTCCCGCCACGCTGGCCCTTGAGCGGGACCTTGCCCGGATGCAGCCGGACCGGGTGCTGTGCCTGGGCGATATCGTGGGCAAGGGCCCCAGCAACGATTTTACCTTTGACTGGGCCATGGAGCACTGCGAAATCGTGCTGGGCGGCAACTGGGATTTCGGCGTCGGCAGAAAACAGTTTTCGCCCGACCAGTATTACTGGAACCAGCTGGGACCTTCGCGCATGGAGCGGCTGAGCCGGCTTCCGCTGGAGTATGAACTGATCCTGAGCGGCCGCCGCATCCGCCTGTTTCACGGCCGTCCCCTGATGGAAAAGCTGATTCCCGTCCAAGGCGATATCAGCCTGATCGAACCCTTCTTTCAGGACGGCCATGGGGGACGCTACGACATCGTAGGCTATGCCGACGCGCATCGCCAGGGCCTGAGGACCGTTACGCCGGGCGTGTTTTTCAACACCGGCAGCGTTGGCAATGCCATGGGCGTGCCAAAGTGCTGCTATGCCCTGCTGGAAGGGGAGGAAGGAGCACAGGCCGCTCCCTTTGAAATCCGGTTCCGCCAGCTGGACTATGATCGGGACCAGGCGGTGCGCGACGCCATGGAGGCGCCGCAGATTCCGCTGATCAACGCCTATATTCACGAGCTGAAAACCGGCATCTATTCCCGGCGTCCCGCTGAAACCTCCGCGCCGTCTCCCTCAAATCCCGCCAAGTAACCGCAAAAAAAGGAAATTTTGCGCTGTCACAGGCTTTTTTCGCCTCTTATATCATTGACGTCAAGCCGCGGGACAGGTACAATAGGCATAGGCAAAAGCCAGTGCGTTTCCATAGGCAAAGCGCCGCGATAGCAAGGAGGGCGACATGTCGTTTTCGTCCGACGTGAAAAAGGAGCTTTCAAACGTCAAGCCTGAAAAAAGCTGCTGCGCGCTGAGCGAGCTGTGTGGCCTGTACGCGTCCATGGCCAGCCTCAACCTGCTGGGGCGAGGACAGGTGAACGTGCAGTTTTCATCCGAAAGCCTGGCTGTATGCCGCAGGGCATACACGCTGCTTTCACAGGCCCTGCACATTGCCGCGCAGATTCATTATGTTTCCAGCGCCCGCTTTGGCGGCAAGCGCAAATGCGTGCTCACGCTGGGTCCCATCCAGTCTCCCGTGCTGCTGTGTGCCCTGGGCATGATGGAAAAAAATGAAAATGGCTCCGTTTCTCTCAAATCCACCACCCCAAGGCTTCCTTTGACCCGTGGCTGCTGCATGCGCGCTTTTTTGCGCGGCATGCTGCTGGGCGGCGGTACCATGACCAATCCGGAACAGGGCTATCATCTGGAAATCGCTTTCCGGGACGAAGAATCGCGCGTGATGCTGGCCAAATGCATGCAGCGGCTGGGCCTGCCCATCCGCATCAGCGCGCGCCGGGAGCATTCCTATCTGTACCTCAAGCAGTCGGACCAGATCGTGACCCTGCTCACCGCCCTGGGCGCGCATACCAGCGTCATGCATATCGAGGACCTGCGTGTGCGCCGGCAGGTGCTGGGCACCGTCAACCGCGCGATGAACTGTGACAGCGCAAATCTTCAAAAGCAGATGAACGCAAGCAGCCAGCAGCTGGAAGCCATCCGTCAGCTGATCCGCGAGGACCGGCTGTCCACCCTGCCGCCTTCGCTGCAGCAAATCGCCATGGCACGCCTGAACGCGCCAGACGCAACGCTGGAGCAGCTGGGGCAATCGCTGGACCCGCCCCTTGGAAAAAGCGGCGTCAACCACCGCATCCGACGGCTGATGTCTTACTTTGACGATTCACATCTTTCAGGAGGGATTCCCCATGATTAAAACCGAGGCCGATCTGCGCAACCACAATATCATCGGACGCGAACGCGCCGCGCTGATCGCCAGTACCGCATCCCGTTTTCAATCGACCCTTACGCTGGAGCGCGACGGCATCGTGCTCAACCTCAAAAGCATGATCGGCCTTTTATCCCAGACCATTCCCAAGGATGGCCAGATTTGGGTTGTCGCCGACGGGGTGGATGAACAGGCCGCCACCGAAGCCGTCATGAGCGTGCTCACAAAGCAGCTCTGAGCCGTCTGGTTGAAAACCCATGGGAAAGCTGTGGAGGATGCGCTTCTTTTTCTTGTGCAATCTCATTTTGCTTTTCCTTAACGGATTTTCCACACCCTGTGGAAAGCATGGAAAACCGCATTTCTCGGCGCCTTTTGTCGAAAGGTTTTGCCCTCTTTGGGCAGGAAACGCGGCCCTCAAGCGCGAAATGGTATCTTCATCCTCTGTCCGTTTGGGACAAAGGCAAAAAGACAATGGAAAGTTTCTGGAAAAACAGGTTCTTTTCCATGGGTTTTCCAAAGGCTTTTTTGATGTGTCATCAGCATCTGACGCTTTTTTCCACGGTTTCCACACCCCCTACTACTACTACTGAATAAAAGATGCAACTACAACAACAATGGTTGTCGGAGGTCTCCAAAAATGAAGTTTGAATGTTCCGCACAAGAACTGCTCGCCGGCCTGATCAATGCCACGCGCGCCCTGAGTCCGCGTCCTGCCATGCAAATCCTCGAAGGCGTTCTGCTCAACGCCCAGGAGGATGAGGTGGAGCTGATGTGTTCCGATGGCTCGCTCAGCATCAAAAGCCGGATCAAGGCAAACGTGTCTGATCCGGGGCAGGTGGTGCTGCCCGGCAGGCTGCTGACGGAAATCGTGCGCAAGCTGCCGGAAGGAACGGTTCATTTTTCCATGAACGACCGGATGGTGGTCACCATTCGCTGCTGTCAGAGCCGTTCCACCATCACGGGAATGTCCCCCGCGGATTTTCCCCAGATGAAAGATCTGATCAATACGCATGCCCTTCATTTTCCCCAGAAGCGCCTGCGTGACATGATTTCCAAGGTCACCTTCGCCATCGCCCTGCAGGAAAGCCGCCAGGCGCTGACCGGCTGCCTGATGGAGGTAACCAGCGACGAGCTTCGCCTGGTCGGCCTGGACGGCTTCAGGCTGGCGCTTCAGCGCATGCACGACCAGTTTGTCCTGCCCGACGGCGTCGACAAGGTGACGGCCATCATTCCCGGCCGCGTGATGAATGAAATCGCCCATATCATGGAAGATGATGACGGCATGGCCACCTTCCATCTGGACAGCACGCATCTGATGGCCGTAATGGGCAATACCACGCTGGTCACCAGCCTTCTGGCCGGGGAATACATCAACTACCGTCAGATTCTGCCGACGTCCTGGCTCACGCGGGTAACCGTGAAGCGGCGCGAATTGCAGGACGCCATCGAGCGTGCCAGCCTGATGGCCAAGGAGGGCAAAAACAATCTCATCCGCATGAAGGCCACCCAGGATAACCTGAAGATCACCTCCATGAGCGAGCTTGGCGACGTGCTGGAAGATCTCGATGCGCATCTGGAAGGCGAGGATATCGAAATTGCCTTCAACGCCCGCTACATCAGCGATGTGATCAAGAACGTCGATGAGGACTGCTGCACCCTGTGCATGAATACCAACGTCAGCCCCTGCGTCATCTCTCCGCTGGAGGGAGACAGCTATCTCTATCTGGTGCTGCCGGTTCGCGTGTACAACTAAAAATTCGCTTTGAATTGTGCGCCCGGAGGCCGCGAGGCTTCCGGGCGTTTTTTGCAAAAGGGCAAAACGACGCTCCGCATAGACGGCGGATATACGGCATACAATAATCCGCGAAACCCTTTGACATCGCCAGAGAAGTGCGATACAATTTTTGCATCAAAACAGACGGGGGAGGTTGGTTTGATGGACGTAGCCTCGCGCGAAAAGCTGCTGGAAGCGCTGAAGCGCTCCATACCCAAAAAGCAGATTTTTGAAAACGCGCCCATGAGCCGCTACACCACCCTCAAATTGGGAGGCCCTGCGGACGTACTGGTGCAGATCGCTTCCGTGGAGCAGCTGTCCTGCGCATATGCGGCGGCCAGGGAAGCCGGCGTGGAGGTAAGCGTGCTGGGAAACGGCAGCAATCTGCTCGTAAGGGACGGAGGCGTCAGAGGCCTGATCCTTCAGCTGGGAGAGCTCTTTGCGGAAGTATCCGATCCCGTCCCCCTGCCCGACGGGCGCGTGGCGCTCACGGCGCAGGGCGGCGCCACGCTGCAGAAGCTGTGCAACACAGCGGCGGATCACGCGCTCAGCGGCCTGGAATTTGCCAGCGGCATTCCGGGAACGGTGGGAGGAGCGGCCTATATGAATGCCGGCGCGTATGGCGGCGAGATGAAAGATGTCATTACGCATGTAACCGCCTGCCTGCCGGATGGCCGCACCGTCGCCTATTCCAACGAGGAGATGGCCTTCGGCTATAGAAAAAGCAAAATCAATCAGCAGCCGGAGCCTATCGCCATCACCTCCGTGACCGTGGCGCTGACCCCTGCCGACGAGGAAACCGTGCGCGCCACCATGCGGGAATTTTCGGCCAGAAGGCGCGAAAAACAGCCCCTGACGCTGCCCAGCTGCGGCAGCACCTTCAAGCGGCCGGAGGGCCGGTTTGCGGGTACGATGATCGAGGAATGCGGTCTGAAGGGATTTCGTGTGGGCGGATGCAGCGTATCCACCATGCATGCCGGATTTCTGGTCAACGACCAGGACGGCTGCGCCGGCGATTACCTTTCTCTGATTGCCCAGGTGCAAAAGGCCGTATATGAAAAAACCGGCGTCCGTCTGGAGCCGGAGGTGCGCATCTGGGGCGAGGATGTCTGCGCCAAAGAAATCTAGATACGAAAGCGAGGAATCGGGCGTGCATTATCTGATTCTGACAGGAATGAGCGGCGCGGGAAAAACCGTGGCGATTCGCTATTTGGAGGACCTGGGCGCGCTGTGCGTGGACAACCTGCCTCCCATGATGCTGGTGCCTTTTATGGAGGCGTGCCAGAACGCCCGTCTGCACAACCCCATGATTGCCATTGCGGCGGATGTGCGCAGCGGCGAGTTCTTTGACGCCAAGGCGGTTACCAAGATGATCGACGAGGCGCGTCTGGTGGGGTTCCATATCGATACGCTGTTCATTGAAGCCAGCGATGAGGTGCTGGTCAACCGCTACAAGGAAACGCGCCGGGACCATCCGCTCAGCGGCGAGGGGCTGACGCTGCACGAAGCCATCCGCGAGGAGCGCAACCGCCTGATGCCCCTGCGTGAGACGGCCAATCACCTGATTGATACCTCCAACCTGCGCCCGCGCGCGCTGCAGAAGATGCTCAAGGAAATCGTCCTCAACGCCGGGTCCGAGCCGCCGCTGCGCGTGGAGGTGCTCAGCTTCGGCTTCAAACGCGGCATCCCGCGCGAGGGCGATCTGGTGTTTGACGTGCGCTTTCTGCCCAATCCCTTCTATATTCCGGAGCTGGGGTCCCATACGGGGCTGGACCAGGATGTGAAGGACTTTGTGCTGGAGCACCCGGTCACAAAGGAATTTCTGGTCAAATGCATGGACATGCTCCAATTTTTGCTGCCCCACTACATCACCGAGGGCAAGCACAGGCTGGTCATCGCCATCGGATGCACAGGCGGGGCGCACCGCAGCGTGGCCATTGCGGAGTATATCAGCGCCAGGCTGGAGGAATTGGGGTATCATACCACCGTCAATCACCGCGATATCGCCCTGGAGCAGGCGCACTGGGAAACCAAGAGCGAATATCAAAAAGGAGAGCCGTGATGGCACGCGGCTTTGCAAGGCAAGCGCGGTTCGCCGCGCTGTGCCTGCTTTTGTGCCTTTTCTGCCTCACGGCTGCACAGGCTGAAATCTATCATGAGCTTCCCTGCGAGGACTGGTACCGCCGTCCCCTGCTGCGCCTGACGGCTTTCAACACCGCCCAGAGCGACTGCCTCCTTTTGGAGTGCGGCGGGCAGCGCATGATGGTGGACGGCGGAAGCGCGCCCTTTCGCGAGGACCTGAAAGGCGCGATGGAAGAGCGCGGTATCACGCATTTCAAATATCTGCTCAATACGCATTTTCACGAGGATCATATTTCGGGCCTGTACTGGCTGATGCGCTATGGCTTTTCGGCAGATGCATACCTGCATCCCTACAACGATGCGGCGGTGGACGTCAGCGAGAGGCAGGCGGAAACCATCCGGCAGGCCGAAAAGAGCGGCATACCCACCGTGCAGGTGTTTCACGGAGATCAGCTGCTGCTGGGCGAAGCCGTGCTCACGCTGTACCGCTATGACGATGTGGAAAACACCAACGGCCGATCTCTGGTTACGCGTGTGGAATTCGGGGATGCGAGCCTGCTGCTGACCGCCGACATCATCGGCCAAACCCAGCGCTGGATGCTGCAAAACCTGCCTTCCGAAGCCCTGAAAGCGGATATCGTCAAGGCGCCGCATCACGGCATCACGCCCATGGTAGTGGAATTTCTGGAGGCGGTCTCGCCGCAGGCGGTGCTGATTACCAACGATGACAGCCGTGTGGACAAAGGGCGCGTGCAGCTGGAATCCCGCGAGATTCCCGCCTATTATTCGGGCGAGGGCACCGTGGTGTTTGAAACCGACGGCGAGGACTGGTACATCTATCAGTTGGACGGGCAGTTTTGACCCTTGGTCACGGAACGCCGGTAAAACAGCACCATCAGCACGCTGCAGACGATCCAGCCCATCGGATAGGCCAGCGTGACGCCCAGAAACGAATTGCCAAGCTGCCGGTTGATGAACAGGTAGGCCTGACGGAACAGCACAAAGGAAAACAGCATGATATACATGGGCGTCTTGGCGTCGCCCGCGCCGCGCAGCGCGCCGGCATAGATCTGGTTGAAGCAGCAGGCAAGGTAGAACGGCGAAATGATGCTGATAAAACGCACGCCATAGGAAAGCACTTCCTCATCCGCGGTAAAGAGGCGGTTGAGCGGCCTTGCGCCCAGAACGATGGCTACGCACAGAACTGCGGTTACGGAAAGGGTCATCCACAGAGCCTGCCACACGCCCTTGCGCGCGCGGTCCATGCGGCCCGCGCCATAGTTTTGCCCCACAAAGGTGGTCAGCGCCAGCGCCACCGACTGCATGGGGATGAGCACGAACACATCCAGCTTGTTATAGCTGGACCAGCCCGCCATGCAAGCCGAGCCGAAAAAGTTGATGTAGCTCTGGACGAACACGTTGGAGAAGGACGTGATGGCCTGCTGCACGCCGCTGGGCAGGCCAATGGCCAGAATGCGCCGGAGCATGTAGCGGCTCAGGCGCAGATCGCGCCAGCGGATGCCATAGGGCGCGTGATCATGCGTGAGGACAAACAGGACCAGCAGCGCCGAAAGAAACTGCGCCAGAATGGTGGCATAGGCCACGCCTTCCACGCCCATGTGGAACACGATGACAAACACCAGATCAAAGATCGTGTTGATCACGGCGGAGAAGAGCAAAAAGTACAGGGGGCGCTTGGAATCCCCCACGGCGCGCAGAATGCCCGACCCCATGTTGTACACAAACAGTCCGCTGATGCCCGCAAAATAGATGGTCAGATAGGTGCGCGCCTCGTTCATCACGTCGTCCGGCGTGGACATCATGGCCAGCATGGGCTCCACGATCATCACGCCGATCGCCGTGCAGACCAGCGACATGATGAAGGTGGCCAGAATGGTGGTATGCACCGCGTCATGCAGGGAGCGGTGATCACGCGCGCCGTAGCACTGGGAAATGATGACGCTGGCGCCGGTGGAAAGGCCTGCGGAAAGGCCCACCAGCATGTTGATGATGCTGGAGGTGCTGCCCACGGCGGCCAGCGCCTGGGTGCTGACGAACTGGCCCACCACGATGGTATCCACTGTGTTGTAGAGCTGCTGAAACAAAAGCCCGATTGCCATGGGAACGGAAAAACCCACCAGTTGACGCCAGATTGAGCCTTGCGTCATGTCGGCATCTCGCCGGTGAAAAGCCCTGGCCGTAGCAAGCCCTCCCTTTTTTGATTTTCATGAATCGTCATGATGTAGCATATCACAACCGACGACGCAGGTCAAACCTGGTGTGCAAAACGCGCAATTCCCCATTGCCTTTTGATTGCAAACGCGTTACAATACGTTTATCAGCGTTATGACTCTTAACTGCAAGGAGGAACCCCTCATGTATCGACAGGTCATCGAAAAAGCCGCCGAAAAAATGAAAAAGACGACTTCCGTTTATCAGGAGGACCTTCGGTCCATCCGCGCCGGCCGCGCCAATCCGCAGTTTTTGGAGCGCGTAACGGTGGATTATTATGGCGTGCAGACGCCCCTGACTCAGATGGGCAACATCACTTCTCCCGAGCCGCGCATGCTCGTGATCAACGTGTGGGATCAAAAGGCCATCCCCATGGTGGAGAAGGCCATTTTGAAAAGCGACCTGGGCCTCAACCCCACCAATGACGGCAAGATCATCCGCCTGGTGGTGCCCGAACTCAACGAGGAGCGCCGCAAGGAGCTGACCAAGCTCGTGCGCAAGGGCGCGGAGGAATCCAAAGTGGCCATCCGCTCCATCCGCCGCGACGCCATGGAGCAGTTCAAGAAGCTGGAAAAGGACAGCCTGATCACCGAGGATGACCGCTCCAAGGCCGAAAAGAAAATGCAGGAAACCACCGACGCCGCCATCAAGGGCATCGACGAGCTGTGCGCCAAAAAGGAAAAGGAAATCATGGAGGTTTGACCGCCTCCGGCTCAATACGGACCGCACCTCAAGGTGCGGTCCGTCAGACTGTCAAATAACCCATTTGGGGAGGTTTGGAGGACCCGCAGGTCCGCAACCTCAATCGTCGCGACGGCCGCTGGCCGCGTCCGCCGCTCGTTTCGGTTGACTCCTTCGGGTCGCTTTGCCACCTTC
>DVIV01000059.1 GCA_018710985.1 Candidatus Limiplasma pullicola | reverse complement strand
CCTCATCGGCGAGCCGGGCGTGGGCAAGAGCGCGGTGGTGGAGGGCCTTGCCCAGATGATCGTGGCGGGCAAGGTGCCCGAAACCCTGACCGGCAAGCGCATTCTTTCGCTGGACCTGGGCAGCATGATCGCCGGCAGCAAATACCGCGGCGAATTCGAGGAGCGGCTCAAGGACACCATCCGCGATGTCAAGAAGCAGGGAAATGTTATCCTCTTTATCGACGAATTCCACACACTGGTGGGCGCTGGCAAGGCCGAAGGCAGCCTGGACGCCGCCAACATCCTCAAGCCCGCCCTCGCCCGAGGAGAGCTGCAATGCATCGGCGCAACCACGCTGGACGAATACCGCAAGAACATCGAGAAGGACGCCGCCCTGGAGCGCCGCTTCCAGCCCGTGAAGGTGGGCGAGCCAACCGCCGAGGAAGCGCTGGCCATCCTCAAGGGGCTGCGCGACCGTTACGAGGCGCATCACAAGGTCAAGATCACCGACGAGGCGCTTGAGGCCGCCGTCAGCCTTTCCGACCGTTATATCAGCGACCGCTTCCTGCCCGACAAGGCCATCGACCTCATGGACGAGGCAGCCTCTCGCGTGCGCCTGCACAGCTTCACCGCTCCCCCCGATGTCAAGGAGCAGGAGGATCGCCTCAAGGCTCTGCAAAACGAAAAGAAGGAGGCCATCGCGCATCAGGACTTCGAGCAGGCAGCCAACCTGCGCGACGAGGAGCGCAAGCTCCGCCAGGACATCGCTCAGAAGCGCGCGGCCTGGGAGGAACGAAAAAACAACAGCCACGACGTTGTCACCGAGGAGGACATCGCCCAGATCGTGGCCAGCTGGACGGGTGTTCCGGTGAAAAAGATGACCGAGGATGAAAGCCAGCGTCTGCTCCACCTGGAGGAGCTTTTGCACAAGCGCGTCGTTGGCCAGGACGAGGCCATCAGCGCGGTCAGCCGCGCGCTTCGCCGCGCTCGCGCAGGGCTTCAGGACCCCAAGCGCCCCATCGGCTCCTTCATCTTCCTGGGGCCCACGGGCGTGGGCAAAACCGAGCTGTGCCGCGCCCTTGGCGAAGTGATGTTCGACGATGAGAACGCCGTGATCCGCATCGACATGAGCGAATACATGGAAAAGCACAGCGTAAGCCGCCTCGTGGGCAGCCCTCCGGGCTACGTGGGCTACGAGGAGGGCGGCCAGCTCACCCAGAAGGTGCGCAACAAGCCCTACAGCGTGGTGCTCTTTGACGAGGTGGAAAAGGCGCATCCGGACGTGTTCAACATCCTTCTGCAAATCCTTGACGACGGCCGCCTCACCGACAGCAACGGCCGCGTGGTCAACTTCAAAAACACCATCATCGTCATGACCTCCAACGCCGGTGCCAGCACCATCACCTCCAAGCGCTCGCTGGGCTTCGGCGGCAGCGTGGAAACCACCCGCGACTATGAGGCCATGAAGGAGCGCGTCATGGCCGAGGTGAAGGACACCTTCCGCCCGGAGTTCATCAACCGCATCGATGACCTGATCGTGTTCCATGCGCTGGAGCCGGACGACATCCGCCGCATCGCGGCGCTGATGCTGGGCAGCGTATCCACGCGGCTTGCCCAGCGCGGCATGCAGCTGAGCTACGGGGACGACGTGGTCGCCCTCCTGGCCGACGAGGGCTACGACGCCAACTATGGCGCGCGCCCGCTTCGCCGCACCATTCAGCGCAGCGTGGAGGATGCGCTGAGCGAGGAGATCATCGCCGGCAAGATCGCCCTGGGCGACCGTGTGGAGCTGTATGTTGACGATGACAAGCGCATCGCCTTCCGAAAGCTCCTGCCCGAAAAGCCGGCCCAGCCCGCGCCTACGCTGGAGGCATGAGCCGCATCTGAGGGGGAGTGCGTCCCGTTTGGGAACGCGCTCCCCTTTTTTTCCGCTTTCGTTTGAAAAATCCTTTGCGTTGGTTCTTGCTTATTTACCCGTTCATGCTATATAATAGATTGAAAAAACCTATTGCCTAAAGGGGGCAGTGTGCAATTCCAACATCATAAGGAGACCACCCCGACCGGCGGCTGCGGCTTCCCGGAGATTCTCACCTGCGCGCCATCGCGGCCTTTTTCTGCGCGCACCGGTCCGTGCCTGAGGGTGCACAAGCGAAGGTAACAAAAGAGCACATAGAGAAATGTAAGGAGGAGTACCCATTATGAGCAAGAAATACATGCGGGATATGGTGCCACTGGTGGTGATCTGCCTCGTCTCGGCGCTGCTTCTTGCCAGCTTCAACCTGCTGACCAAGGACCCCATCCAGCAAAACAGCCAGCGTGCCGCGGAGGAAACCCGCACCCGCATGCTTCCCGTTGCCGTCAGCTTCGAGGCCCTGGAGGCCACGGAAGGCAGCAATATCGACAGCATCTATCAGGGCCTGGATGAATCCGGCGAGCCCGTGGGCTACGTGATTCAGACCACGGTCAACGGCTACGGCGGCGAGGTCGTCGTCACGCTTGGCATGGATATGGACGGCGTGATCACCGGCGTGGACGTGGGCGGTGACAACTTCAGCGAAACGCCCGGCCTGGGCGCTTTGGCCAAGGAGCCCAAGTTCACCTCGCAGTATATCGGCAAAACCGTGCCCCTCACGCTGGTCAAAGGCAACGAGCCCAAGGGTGACAACACCATCGACGCCATTTCCGGCGCGACCCGCACCTCCTCCGCTGTCAACGGCGGCATCAACCTGGCGGGCAAGTATATCTCTGACCTCAGCGGCGGCGGTTCGCCCAATACCGCCAGCGCGCAGGGCTTCGGCGGCCCCGTGGCCGTTACCCTTGAACTGGACGCCAGCGGTGCCATCTCCTCCATCACCATTGGCGACGACTATTTCAACGAAACTGAAGGCTACGGCAGGAAGGCCCTTGAGGACAGCTTCTCGTCGCAGTTCATCGGTATGACGCCCCCGCTGGAGCTCAGCGACATCGACGCCATTTCCGGCGCGACCGTTACCTCCACCGCCGTGGTCAACGCCATCAATACCGTTTATGCGCAGCTGACCGGCGAAGCGGCCCCCGCCGCGACCGCCGAAGAAGAGGAAGCGCCTGCCGCCCAGCTCTATGAGGACGGCACCTGGCGCGCTGCCTTCAAGGGCTTCGGCGGCCCCGTCATGGTGGCCCTGACCCTGGACGACAGCCTGACCATTCAGAGCATCCAGATTGGCGACGATCAGTTCGCCGAGACCGAGGGCTATGGCGCGCAGGCGCTGGAGCCCGCCTTCCAGGAGCAGTTCATCGGCAAGACCCTGCCGCTTGAGGACGGCGCCGTGGACGGCATCAGCGGTGCGACCATGACGACCACCGCCGTGCTGGACGGCATTGATGCAATCTATCAGGCTGCGACCGACGACACCCCCGACGAGCCTCAGCCCCTGCCCACGCCTGCCGCCGAGGCGGAGGCTGACGACGCCGCGACGGTGTCCAGCTCCGTGTCCGCCACCACCGACGGCAACGGCTCCTGGACCGCCAGCGCGCAGGGCTTTGCCGGCCCCGTGGCCGTCACCCTTACCCTGGACGACAGCCTGACCATCCAGAGCATCGAAATCGGCGACGACCAGTTCGCCGAGACCGACGGCCTGGGGGCCAAGGCGAAGGAAGCGGAATTTGGCGATCAGTTCATTGGCAAAACCCTTCCCCTGGCCGACGGCGATATCAACGCCATTTCCGGCGCGACCATCACCACCAATGCGGTGCTGGATGCCGTGAACGCCATCTACGAGGCTGCGGGCCCCGGCGCGGGCGCCGAGCCTGCCGCTGATGCGGCCGAGGAACCCGAAGCCGCCGAAGCGCCCATCGCCTCCGTCGGCGAAGTGACCAATGGGGGCACCGTATGGGCCACCGCCGCGCAGGGCTTCGCCGGCCCCGTCGCCGTGCAGGTCACCCTCGACGGCCTCACCATCAAGTCCATCAAGATCGGCGACAGCCAGTTTGCTGAAACCGACGGTCTGGGCGCCAACGCCCTTGATCCCATGTTCCAGCTCCAGTTTGTGGATAAGACGCTCCCGCTGGCCGAGGGCGATGTCGAAGCCATCTCCGGCGCGACCATCACCACCGACGCCGTGCTGGATGCCCTCAATGCCATCTACGAGGCTGTGGGTACCGGTGCGCCGGAGGCCACCGAAGCACCCGCCGCGGCTGATGCGGCCGAGGAACCCGAAGCCGCCGAAGCGCCCATCGCCTCCGTCGGCGAGGTGACCAACGAGGGCACCGTATGGGCCACTGCCGCGCAGGGCTTCGCCGGCCCCGTCACCGTGCAGGTCACCCTCGACGGCCTCACCATCAAGTCCATCAAGATCGGCGACGACCAGTTTGCCGAAACCGACGGCCTGGGCGCCAACGCCCTCGATCCCATGTTCCAGCTCCAGTTCGTGGATAAAACACTCCCGCTGGCCGAGGACGATGTCGAAGCCATCTCCGGCGCGACCATCACCACCGACGCCGTACTGGAGGCTCTGAGCGCCATCTATGACGCCGCCAGCGCTGAAACCGCCGTCATCGGCAGCGCGGACGGCCCCACCGAGATCGTGGTTGCCGAGCCCACCGAGGCCCCCGCTGAGGAAGAGGCTCCCGAAGTAGAAGAGGCGCCCGCCGAGGAAGAGGTTCCCGAAGTGACCAACGAGGGCACCGTGTGGTCCACTGCCGCGCAGGGCTTCGCCGGCCCCGTCGACGTGCAGGTCACCCTTGACGGCCTTACCATCAAGTCCATCAAGATCGGCGACGACCAGTTCGCCGAGACCGACGGCCTGGGCGCGAACGCCCTAGATCCCCTGTTCCAGCTCCAGTTTGTGGACAAGACGCTCCCGCTGGCGGACGGCGACGTGGAGGCCATCTCCGGCGCCACCATCACCACTGACGCCGTGCTCAACGCCCTGAACGCCATCTATGAGGCTGCCAGCGCCGAAACCGACGTCATCGGTGTCATCGGCGGCGCGGACGGCCCCACCGCCATCTACGTGACCGAGCCGGAAGAAACGGCGGAGACCGAAACCGAGGAAGCCACTGCTGAGGAAGAGGCCCCCGAGGTGACCAACGAGGGCACCGTGTGGTCCACCTCCGCGCAGGGCTTTGGCGGCCCCGTGGCCGTGCAGGTCACCCTTGACGGCCTGACCATCAAGTCCATCAAGATCGGCGACGACCAGTTTGCCGAGACCGACGGCCTGGGTGCGAACGCCCTCGATCCCCTGTTCCAGCTCCAGTTTGTGGACAAGACGCTCCCGCTGGCGGACGGCGATGTGGAGGCCATCTCCGGCGCCACCATCACCACCGACGCCGTGCTCAGCGCCCTGAACGCCATCTATGAGGCTGCGAAGTAAGCTGCATTTTCCCCGTTCCCTACAAGGGCAGACCTTCCTACAGGGGTCTGCCCTTTTAAGACCCGGAGGTGACCTGAATGAAACGCATTCTGGCCTGCATGCTCGTCGCTGTGCTGCTGCTGACCGCTTCCTGCGCTGCCAGCGGGGCCGAAAGCTATCAGAAATACCGCTACACCTTTTTCGGCTGCTTCGACACGGTGATCATTTTCACCGCCTACGCCCGGGATCAGGCCGAATTTGAAACCTATGCCAAGCTGGTCGAAAGCGAAATGACGCGGTACCATCAGATCTTTGACAAGTACAATGCCTACGAGGGGGTCAACAACCTCTACGCCGTCAATCAGGGCGCCGCCGAAGCGCCCGTGGCGGCGGAGCCGGAGCTGATAGACCTGCTCGTGCGCGTGCGTGAGTGGCGCAACGCCTACAGCGGCGTGCTCAACCCCGCCATGGGCGCCGTGCTGGATCTGTGGCATGACGCCCGCGAGGACGGCACTGCCCTCCCGGATGACGCCGCCCTCAAGCAGGCCTCGGAACACATGAATTACGATCAGGTGATCGTGGACGAGGAAGCGGGCACCGTCTATTTTGAGGACCCCGGCATCTCGCTGGACGTGGGTGCGGTCGCCAAGGGCTATGCCGCGGAACTGACCTGCGAAACCCTCCGGGACAACGGCCTGGATTCGTTTTTGCTCAATGCGGGCGGCAACGTGGTCTGCGGCGGCAAGCCGCTGGACGGGCGCGACTTCTGGGTGGTAGGCGTGGAGGACCTGGACGGCGTCAGCACCCGCGAAACGCTGGGCGCGACGAATCTGTCCGTGGTCACCAGCGGCGATTATCAGCGCTATTACATCGTGGACGGCGTCAACTACCATCACCTCATCGACCCCGAAACCCTCTACCCCGCCGCGCATATGCACGCGGTCACCATTCTGCATCCCGATTCCGCACTGGGCGATTTTCTCTCCACCACCGCGTTTTTGCTGCCCTACGAGGAAAGCCGCGCGCTGATTGAGTCCATCCCCGACGCGGAAGCCATGTGGACCCTGATGGACGGCACCGAGGAAATGACCGACGGCTTCCGCGACTTCATCGAGCTGGCCGCCGACCGCTGACCGCCTCTCCCGATTGTACCCGGATAGGAGCTTTTTTCCATGAACCTAGATCAGCTCATCGGCCGCCTGCAGGCCGACCGCGCCTTTATGGACTGCGTGACCGAATGGCGCACGCTGCCTGCCACGGAGGGCCGCTACGCGCCCCTGCCGGATGATATGGACCCGCGCCTTTGCGATGTGCTTCGCGCGCGCGGCATTCACCGGCTGTACTGCCACCAGGCGGAGTGCTTCCGCCTGGCGCAGCAGGGGCGCGACTTTGTGGTGGTCACCCCCACCGCCAGCGGAAAGACCCTGTGCTACAATCTGCCCGTGGTGTCCGCGATCCTCAAAAACAGCGATGCGCGCGCCCTGTACCTCTTTCCCACCAAGGCGCTTTCGGCCGACCAGGTCAGCGGCCTGTATGACATGATCGAGGCGCTGGGCGTGGACATCAAAACCTATACCTACGACGGCGATACCCAGGCCGCCGCGCGCAAGGCCATCCGGGAGGCGGGCCACATCGTGGTCACCAATCCCGACATGCTGCATGCCAACATCCTCCCCCACCATACCCGGTGGGTCAAGCTGTTTGAAAACCTTGAATATATCGTCATCGACGAATTGCATACCTACCGCGGCATCTTCGGCAGCCACCTGGCCAACGTGCTGCGCCGCCTCATGCGCCTGTGCGCCTTTTACGGCAGCCACCCGCGCTTCATCCTGTGCAGCGCCACCATCGCCAATCCCGTGGAGCTGGCTACCCAGCTGACCGGGCGGGAGATCACCGCCGTCACCGAAAACGGCGCGCCCATGGGCGAGCGGCATTTTGTGTTCTACAACCCGCCGGTGGTCAACCGCCAGCTGGGCATCCGCCGCGGCGTGGTCAACGAGGTCAAGCGCATCGCTGAAGGGCTTTTGCGCAACGACATTCCCAGCATCGTGTTCTGCAAGAGCCGGATTCAGGTGGAGGTGATCACCCGTCACCTCAAGGAATGCGCGCGGAACGCCTATGGCTATTCCGGACGCGTGCGCGGCTACCGCGGCGGCTACCTGCCCTCCGAGCGACGCGAGATCGAGCGCGGCCTTCGGGCGGGCGAGGTGGATATGGTCGTATCCACCAACGCGCTGGAGCTGGGCATCGACATCGGCTCGCTCACGGCGTGTGTGCTGTGCGGCTATCCCGGCACCATCGCCAGCACCTGGCAGCAGGCGGGCCGCGCCGGACGCCGCAAGGATACGGCGCTGACCATTCTGGTGGCCTCCTCCGCCCCGCTGGACCAGTATGTGATCCAGCATCCGGACTATTTCTTCCGCGCCTCGCCGGAGCACGCCCTGGTGCAGCCCAACAACCTCTACGTGCTCACCTCGCACATCAAGTGCGCCGCCTATGAGCTGCCCTTCGAGGAGGACGAGCGTTTCGGCGGCCTGCCCGATACGGCGCAGTTTCTGGAGTACCTGACGGAAAACAACATCCTGCGCCATGTGGACCACAAGTATTACTGGATGGAGGAGGAGCTTCCCTCCGGCGAAATCAGCCTGCGCAGCGCGCGCACGGAAAACTTCGTGATCATCGACATCACCAACCCCGCCCATCACCGCGTGGTGGGCGAGATGGACCGCTTCACCGTGCCCATGCTTTTGCATGAAAACGCCATCTACATGCACGACGCGCGCATGTACCAGGTGGAAAAGCTGGACCTTGCCGCCTGCAAGGCCTATATCCGCGCCGTGGACGTGGACTACTACACCGACGCGGACCTCAACGTAAGTCTGCACATTCTGGACGATCTGGAGCACAGGCCCCTCTCCTGCGGCGGAGACGTGGCCCTGGGTGAATTGCGGGTGAGCACGATCGTCAAGATGTTCAAGAAATTCAAGCTGGACACGCATGAAAGCGTGGGCTTCGGCGAGGTGCGCCTTCCCCAGACCGACCTGCACACCGTGGGCATGTGGTGGACCTTGCCCGACAGCCTGACCGGGCGCTTCGGCAACGATGCGCTGCAGGGGGCGCTGGTGGGCATCGCCAACCTCCTGTCCATCGTCGCGCCGCTGTACCTCATGTGCGCGCCCCGCGACATCAATGTGGTCTATCAGGTCAAAGCTCCCATCACCGACAAGCCCACCCTCTTCCTCTACGACACCTACCCCGGCGGCGTGGGGCTGAGCGAGAAGGCCTGCCATATGCAGGAGCTGCTTTTGGAGCACGCGCTGGACATCGCGCAGGGCTGCGGGTGCGAATCCGGCTGCCCCAGCTGCGTGGGTCCCGCCTCGCAGGTAGGCGAGCGCGGCAAGGCGGATGCCATCGCCATTCTAAAGGAGCTGCTTGCCTGATGGCGGACCTTCTGAGCAAGCTGCGTATGCTGGATGCAGCCCCCAGGCGTTCCCCCGCCGCCCCGCGCACGCAGGAAGAGGGCTGTTACCGCGCGCAGGCAACGTTTCCGCTGTCCATCTTCACGGACCTTCGCCACCTGACCCCGGCCGTGATGGAAAGCGCCTTCGGCTTTGCCTTTCCCTCCGATCTTCGGCCGGAGGATATCCTGTTTCTGGACACCGAAACCACGGGCCTTGCAGGAGGCGCGGGCACGGTGGCGTTTCTGGTGGGGCTGGGGTATTTCACGGACGGCGGCTTTTGCGTGGAGCAGGTGCTCATGCGGGATTACGGCCAGGAAAGCGAGCTTCTGCGCACGGTGACGGCGGTTGCGGGCCGCTTCTCCGTGCTGTGCACCTTCAACGGCCGCACCTTTGACGCGCCGCTGCTCACCTCGCGCTTTGTGATGAACCGCATTTCCGCCCGCCTGCCCGACGTGCATGCCGACGTGCTCTACCCTGCGCGCAGGCTGTGGAAGCTGCGGCTGAAGCGCTGCACGCTGGCCCATCTGGAGGAGCAGCTGCTGCATGTAAAGCGCGAGGATGACCTGCCCGGCGCCGAGGTGCCTCAAACCTATTTCCGCTACCTGCGCGACGGCGACTTTGCGCCCATCGAGCGCATTCTTGCGCACAACCGGCAGGACATCGTCAGCCTGGCGCAGCTGCTGTGCTTTCTGTGCGGGCAGGTGGACTGCCCCGAAACGGTGGAAAGCGGGCAGGACCTGCTTTCGCTGGCCCGCTCGCTGGAACGGCGCGGCGATACGGCCAAAGCTGTCAAGTGCTACCGCCTGTGCGCCCGCGGCGATACGCGCGCCGAGGCCTATCACGCGCTGGCCCGGGAGCGGCGGCGTGCGGGCGATGTAACCGCCGCCATCCGCCTGTACGAAACCATGCTGCGCCGCGGCGACGATCCCGTGACCGCCTGCGAGGCGCTGGCCAAGCTCTATGAGCACCGCCTGCATAACCCCGCCCAGGCGCTCAGCTATACCCGTCAGGCGCTGCTTCTTTTGTCGGAACCGGGCCTTTTTCGCTCCGAGGCTGTACAAGACCGCCAAGTTGCGCTACAATACCGGTATGCACGTCTCAGGCGAAGGCTTTGTGCCGCGTGCGCCAAATCAACCGAGAAGGAGGAACCATCCTCATGGGAATCATGACCATTTTCAAGGCCCGCAGCGCGGCCTCCAAGCTGTCCAAGGGCGACACGGAGGGCGCGATGCGCCTGTATAAAGAAGCCATCGACGAAGGGCTGCAGGATGTGCGCAATATTTTGACCTATACCGTGCTGCTCATCCGCGCCGGCCGCTATCAGGAGGCACGCGACCTGCTGGTGAAGATTCAGAAGTACCCCATGGCCGACAGCACCCGCTGCCAGCTGTTTGTCAATTACGCTTCCTGCGTCTATAAGATGGGCGAGCTGGAAAAGGGCATCGCGCTTCTGGAGCGCCAGCATGCCAAGCAGCCCAGCGGCCTGGTCTATGAAACGCTGGGCTACCTCTATGTGGAGGCGGGCGACTATGAAAAGGCCCTGGCCTTCAACACCGAAGCCTACGAGTACGACGATGAGGACAGCATCACGCTGGACAACCTGGCCCAGACTTATTACCGGCTGGGCAACGACAAGGCCAGGGCCCGCGAGTTCTTCCAGAAGGCGCTGGAGCTCAAGTCCACGCAGATCGACACGCTCTATTTCCTGGCCCAGTACGACATTGAGGAGGGCAACAGGGACGCGGCGCGCGAAAAGCTGGAGAAGGCCCTGAAGGGCCGCTTCTCGCCCCTCAACTACGCCACGCGCGAAATGGTGCAGGCCTCGCTGGACAGCCTGTGAGGCTGGGATATGCAAAACAGGCCGGTTTCCCATCGGGAGACCGGCCGGTTTTTTGGCTCGCAGCTTTGCGGGCTTCTTCAGCCCTTTCCCCTATTCGAACTGCGCGGCATACAGGCGGTAATACGTTCCCCGCCGTGCCATCAGTTCCTCGTGCGTGCCCTGCTCCACCACGTCCCCGTGCTCCATCACCAGAATCCGGTCGGCATGCTGGATGGTGGACAGCCGGTGCGCGATCACGAAGGAGGTCTTTCCCTTCATCAGGTCCTGCATGGCCCGTTGCACCTTCTGCTCGGTATTGGTATCGACGTTGCTGGTGGCTTCGTCCAGAATGAGCATCTGCGTGTCGTAGAGCATGGCGCGGGCGATGGTGAGCAGCTGCTTCTGTCCCTTGCTGATGTTGCCTCCGTCCTCGCCGATCACGGTGTCATACCCCTGAGGCAGCCGCATGATATAGCTGTGAATGCGGGCTGCCTTGGCCGCAGCCACCACCTCGTCCAGAGTGGCGCCCTCCTTGCCGTAGGCGATGTTCTCAAAAACCGTTCCGCCAAAGACCCAGGTATCCTGCAGGACCATGGCGTAGGCCCGCCGGAGGGAATCGCGCGTCACCCTGCGCACCTCGCGGCCGTCCACCAGAATCTCTCCGCGGTCCACGTCGTAAAAGCGCATCAGCAGGTTGATGAGGGTGGTTTTGCCCGCGCCCGTATGGCCCACGATGGCGATGGTCTGACCCGGGTCCGCCTTGAGGCTCAAATCATGCAGCACGGTTTTGCCCGGCGTGTAGCCGAAGCTGATGTGCCGCGTCTCCACGGCCCCCTCCACCTGCGTAAGCACCTCCGCGTCCGGCGCATCCGCCAGTTCCTCCGCCTCGTCCAGCAGCGTGAACACCCGCTCCGCCGCAGCCAGCGCGGAATAGATTTCGTTGATGATATTGGCAATTTCATTGATCGGTCCGCAGAACTTGCGGGAATAGAGCACAAAGGAAGAAATCTGCTCCATGCCCACGCCGCCCACCAGATACAGCGCGGCGCCCACCATGCCGATCAGGGACAGGCCCAGGTTGTTGATCATGTTGATGGTGGGGCCCGTGGTCATGCCCAGGGCATCCGCGTCGCGGTAGGCCTCGGCGGCCTCGTGGTTGATGGCGCTGAAGTCCTGGCAGACATCGTCCTCATAGGCATAGGCGAGGATGGTTTTCTGCCCGGAGAACATCTCCTCGACATAGCCGTTCATCCTGCCGTAGGCCGCGCTGCGCCTGGCATAGAGCGGACGGGTTTTTTTGCCCATGTAGCGGGTGAAGAACACGGCCAGCGGCACCGTCACGCACAGGCACAGCACCATCGGCGGCGAGATGAAGCACATCATCAGAAACGAACCCACCACCGTGACCACGCTGGTCAGCACCTGGATGAGATCGGTGGAAAGGCTGGTGGTGACCACGTCGATATCGTAGGACACGCGGCTGATGATGTCACCCGCCTGATTGCGGTCGAAGTAGCTGACCGGCAGCCCCATGAGCTTGTCAAATACGTCCTGCCGCATCTTCCGGGCAACCCGCCGGCCCATGCGCATCATGCCCTGCGTGGCCAGGAAGGACATGATGTTTCCCAGCAGATAGGCAGCCAGCATGCAGCCCGCGTAAAAGGCGACGGTGTCAAAGTCCACCTGTCCCTTGCCCACGGCTGCGCCGATGGCCTTGCCGGCAAAGGTGGGCCCCAGCAGGTTGCCCACGTTGCTCAGCAGCGTCAGCACAAGCAGCGCCAGCACCACATAGCGGTAGTTCATCACGTATTTGAGGATGCGAAGCGTCGTGCCTTTCGCGTTCTTGGGCCGTTCCTTCCTGGCCCCCAGGCCTCTGGGCGGCATGATGATCTCCCCCCTTCTGCGTTACGCCAGCGCGCCCATCTGCGTCTGATAGATCTCCAGATAGGCGGGGCAGGTTTTGAGAAGCTCGCGGTGAGTTCCGTAGCCGATGCACCGGCCGCCATCCATGACCAGGATGTGCGTCATGGACTGGATGGAACTGACCCGCTGGGCCACCATGATGGTGGTGGAATCGCGGTGATGCTCAAAGATCGCTTTGCGAAGCGCCGCGTCGGTCTTATAATCCAGGGCGGAGGAGGAATCGTCCAGAATCAGAATTTCCGGATCGCCCGCCAGGGCGCGGGAGATGAGCAGGCGCTGACGCTGACCGCCCGACAGGTTCGCGCCCCTGATATCGGCGTGGTACTCCAGCCCATCCTCCAGCGAGTCGATATATTCGGCGGCCACCGCGTCCTCCACGGCGCGGGTCAGGGCGGATTCGTCCAGCGGCCGGCCAAAGCGGATATTTTCGCGCAGGGTGTTGTAAAACACCATGTCATTTTGAAACACCACGCCAAACTTGCGGTGCAGCTCGTCCTTTTCATAGGTGCGCACGTCCCGCCCGTCCACGAACACGCCGCCGTCCTCCACATCGTAAAAGCGCATGAGCAGGTTGATGATGGTGCTCTTGCCGCAGCCGGTGGGACCGATGATGCCCAGGCTTTCGCCGCGCTTGAGAGCGAAGCTGATGTCATAGAGGCATTGCTCGCGCTCGCCGCCGGCCAGTGATTGCTCCGGTGCCGGGCCATAGCTGAAATTGACGTGCTCGAAGCGGATGAATTCGTCGCCGGAAGGGATACGCGCTTCCTCCGGGGCCAGAACGCGCTGGTCCGGCTCGATGTCCAGCACCTGCGCGATGCGGTTGGCCGACGCGCTGGCCTTGCTGACCATGACGAAGATGCGGTTGACGCCCATCACGCCCTGCAGCACCATGTTGAAATACGTCAGAAACGCCAGGATGACGCCGGGCTTGATCAGCCCGCTGTCCACCCTTGCCGCTCCCAGCCACACCACCAGCGTGAGGCCGATGTTGAGGCACATCTGCATCAGCGGGCCGGGGATGGCCATGATGGTGCTGGCCTTGATATCCGCGCGGGTCATGGCCTCGTTGCTGCGGTTGAAGCGCCGCTTTTCATATTCGGTTTTGGACAGCGCCTTCACCACGCGGATGCCGGAGATATCCTCGCGCATCACCCGTACCACGTCGTCCAGGCGCTCTTGCACCCTGCGGTAGAGCGGAATGCCATAGCGGGAAACGCCCAGGATAACCACGATCAAAACCGGCACCAGCACGCACAGAATGGCCGAGAGCGCCGCGTCCATCATCATGGTGACGGCGATGCCGCCCAGCAGCATCATCGGCACGCGCACGCACAGGGTTTGCAGCGTTTGCGCGCAGGACTGAACGTTATAGCTGTCGCTGGTCATGCGGCTGATGAGACTGGGCAGGCCGAAGGCGTCAAACTGTGCGCCGGAGAGGTTGGCTGTTTTGGTAAACAGGTCCTGCCGGATATCATACGATACGTTGTGCGCGTTGTCGATGGCCATGCGGTTGGCCCATACGTTGAGCTGACGGGTGATGAGCGCTGTTGCGACCATCAGCAGGCCCCAGAGGATCACCTGCCGCATCTGCCCCAGGGGCACCACCTCGTCGATCAGGTGCTCCAAGATATAGGGTATCATCAGTTCCGTCACCGCGCCCAGTAGCTTCACCGTCATGGAAGAGGCGATTCTTCGCGCATAGGCCTTCATGTAGCGGAAAATCATCCTCACGCCGGTTCGCCTCCCCGCTTCTGTTCATCGGCCAGCAGGGCTTTCACGTTGGGAAAGCCGGATCGCCATTCCTCGCGGCAGCGCGGCTCCACCGCCGCAAGCAGCCTTGCCAGTTCCTCCCGCTCGCTCGCGCTCAGGGGCTCCAGAAGCCATTCGTAAAACAGCTCTTCCAGATGCGCCTTGGAATTTTTCAGCTCGTCGGCCTTTTCGGTCGCATAGAGCAGGCGGCTGCGACGGTCGTCGGGGTTGCTTTCCCTGCGCAGGTAACCCTTCACCTCCAGCCGCGCAAACTGCCGCGCCGCCGCCCCCTTGTCAATCTCCAACAGCTGGCACACCTCCGCCTGCGTGATGCCCGGATGGCGGCGTACCACATGAATCAAGTCAAATTCCGAAGCCCCGATGCCCTCGCGGCGCATGGCGCGCGTGACAAAGCTGTTCGCGCCGCGGGCGATGATGGAAATATTCCGCCGGGTAACGTCCATTCGGATCCCCTCCGAAATAGATGATATGTCAACTAAAAAAGATGATAGCACAACTTTCTTTGCTGTCAAGTCAAATTTTTTTGGGGCGGTACAAGGAAATTTGATGGCTGCGGGGATTGAAATCGCCTGAAAAAGGACTATATTGCTATCGTTGACAGATATCCAAAACGCATGAAGGAGGTTGCTTATCGTATGAAAAAGCTCTTTTCTCTCGTGCTGGCGCTTGCGGTGTGCCTGGCTGCGGTCGGGTATGCGGAGGGCGCCACGTATGTACCCGGCACCTACAGCGCATCGTCCGCCGGCTTCCACAGCGACGTGACGGTGACCATCACGGTGGATGAAACGTCCATCACCGATGTAACGCTGGATGTATCGGGTGAGACGGGAGGAATCGGCGCAGCTGCGGGCGATGCCCTGGCCAGCCAGATTCTGGAGGCGCAAAGCGCCGAAATCGACGGTGTGAGCGGCGCGACGGTGACCAGCAGCGCCGCCAAGGTGGCTCTGACCTCGTGCCTGTCCGAAGCGGCCGGCGCGTCGGGCGAAAAGACGCCCGTGGCCGACGGCACCTACAGCGGCACGGCGTCCAGCTTTGGCTTCCTGGGCCAGATGACCTGCGACGTAACGTTTAAGGATGGCGCCATCGATTCCATCGAAGTGGTCGAGGAAAGCGACAGCGCTACCGGCGAATGGTTCGCCAGCGCGGAAGAACTGCTGATTCCCCGCATTCTGGACAGCCAGTCCCTGGCGGTGGATGCCATCACCGGCGCCACCACCTCCTCCAACGCCATCAAGAGCTGCGTGGCTGCCGCCATTGACGCGGCCGGCGGCAACAGCGCCCAGTGGCATGATCCCATCGAGAAAAAGACCGACACCGTGCGCATCGAGGACTATGACGTGATCGTGGTGGGCATGGGCGGCTCCGGCGTGATGTCCTACTGCGCGGCAGCCGAGCAGGGCGCGAGCGTGTTCGGCATCGAGGCGGCCGGCAAGATCGGCGGCGACTCGGTGTGCACCTACGGTCCCATGGCGCTCAACAGCGAGTACCTCAAGGAGAAGTTTACAAACGGCGAGGACTACATCGACGAGGACGCCGTTTACAACACCTGAATCGAATACGTGGGCAGCGAGGACAAGGCCGATGTTATCCAGAAGGCCGTGTATCAGTCCGGTCCTGCGCTGGACTACTACACCGAGAACTTCGGCTTTGAGTTCGAGGGCATGGGCCTGCTGGGCAGCTTTGTGGTGCCTGAATGGACGCAGCTGTGGTGCGTGTACACCGCTGACGACGACAACACCTCCTGGAACGTGCTGGGCCCCAACAAGACCTATCAGTTCCTGCGCGCGCTGGACATCGCCAACGGCATGAACGAGAAGAACCAGTACATGACCGAGCTGACCGCCACCAGCCTGATCTTTGACGAAAACGGCAAGGCCATCGGCGTCAACGCCGAATACTATGATGGCACCTCCTATGAAATCTACGGCAAGACCATCATTCTGGCCACCGGCGGCTTCCTGGGCAACGAGGACATGATGAAGGAATACCTGGGCTCCACCGTGTGCACCATCGGCGATACCGTCAACGACGGCACCGGCATCCAGATGGGCATTTCCGCGGGCGGCGCCACCTACATGATGGGCACGCTGCCGATGGTCCACATCTCTCAGGTGCCCAACCTGATCCGCAACGATGACCTGACCGCCGATCAGAAGGCCATCCTCTCCGCGCTGGCCCTGACCACCGACCAGACCATGGTGACCACCGAGGGCAACCTGTGGGGCAACACCAACCAGAGCGGCACCGAGGATGAGGGCATCACGGTGGAAATCGTGTTCGCGCCCGAATTCCGCTACTACGTGGTGTACTCTCAGGAGGATATCGACGCCATCCGCGAAACCGGCCTGAGCGAGGCGCAGGCCAACGCCACCTCGCAGTTCCTGGGCCAGGGCGGCACGCTTCCCGCCGCCGGCACGCCCGTGGCTGATATCGACACCATCCTGACCGTGGGCGAGGAATACGGCAACGTGATCAAGGCCGACAGCCTTTCCGCGCTGGCCGCTGCCATCGGCTGCGATGAGCAGAACCTGAGCACCGCCCTCAACGGTGTGGATACCACCTACTACGCCGTGAGCTGCAACAGCTACGCCTACGCGACCGTGGGCGGCCTGGACGTGGACGCCAACATGAACGTGCTGCGTGAGGACGGCACGGCGATTGAGAACCTCTTCGCCGTGGGCCAGGATTCCGAGGGCGTTTGCAACGTGGACGGCAAGGCCTACACGCCGTGGGGCGGCCAGGCGCAGTCCTGGACGTTCGTCTCCGGCCAGATCGCGGGCCAGCAGGCCGCGGCCGTGGCAACCGCTGAATAAGGAAAAACACCAGCGCGCCGTATCCGGTTATTCCGGATACGGCGCGCTTTGTATTCTCTTCAAATCAGGGAGCGGATCAGTCGCGTTCCCACTCCACCATGTCGCCGGTGGTGGCGTTGATGGCAAATTCATAGCGGGAACCGTTCAGGGTGGCGTCGCCTTCCCAGAAGTAGCGTCCGTCATCCTCATCCAGCTTGATCTTCACGATCTCCGCGCCGGGCTTGAGGGTGGCAATCTGCGCGCGGGCCGCTTCCTCGGTCATCATGCCGTCCGTCGAGTACTGGCCCACATAAAGCTCACGCTCCAGAATGGCGCCGGTTTCGGCATTCAGGTCCAGCGTGCCGTAGAGGCCGTCGGTCACGAGGAACACCTCGATCTCGTGGTTGCCGTCGTCGATCTGCTCGTCCTTGCGCACGATCTCCGCGCCGGGATAGGCTGCTTCCACCACAGATGCCAGGACCTCGTCGGTCAGCGTGGTGGAACGGGCATTGGAAGCACCCTTGAGCTCGCTTTCGATCTTCACCACCGCGCCGGTATTGGGGTTGACCTTGATTTCATACTTTTCTCCCGTGGCTTCCACGCGGAAGGTCAGCTCATGCATGCCGTCGTCCATTTCGGACTTGACCAGCGTGGCTGCGGTGGGTACATAGGCGCGGGCAGCGGTTTCCGCCTCGGTATCGGTCAGGGCCAGGGCACCGCCGGCAATCATCAAAGCGGCCAGGAACGCCAGGATCATGCTTATCTTTTTCATCTTTCATTTGCTCCTTTCTCTGTGCTCTCTTGAGCACGGTCAGAGTATAGCAAGGCAAGATGAAAGAAAAATGAAAAACTTGAATTTATTTTCGGGAAAATATCACGCGGATCTCGGTCCCTTCTCCGGGCGTGCTCTCCACCTGAACCTGCGCGCCATGCCGGTCGATGATCCATCGGGCGATGGCCAGCCCCAGGCCCGTTCCCTCCGAATGCCGGGAGCTGTCCGCACGCCAGAAACGGTCCCACATGCGGTCCTGCTCCTCGCGCGTCATGCCTACGCCGTCGTCGCGCACGGTCAGGCATACGCCGCCCGCTTCTGCAGTCAGCGTCAGCCACGCATGCCCGCCGGGCCGCCCATAGCGGATGGCGTTGCCCAGCAGGTTCACCGCCAGGCGCGTCAGCAGCGACGGGTCCGCAACCAGCCGTATCTCCGGCTCCACCTGTGCCTCCAGCGCGATTTCCGCGTCCTCCGCCACCGGCTCCAGCTCGCGCGCCACCTCCAGCATCAGCCGGGAGGCATCCACCTCCTGTATCTCCACGGGCACGCGCCCCGCGTCCATGCGCGACAGCGCGAGCAGCTGGGCCACCAGCCGGCTCAGCCCGTCGGTGCGCTCCATGATCTCCGCAATCAGCGCTTCGCGGCGGCCGGCGTCCGTCTCATCCAGCGCCTCCTGACACAAAAGCCGGATGGCGTTGAGCGGCGTGCGCAGCTCATGCGCCGCATCCGAGGTGAATTGCCGCTCACGCCGGAAGGACTCATCCAGCCGCTCCAGCATGCCGTCCAGCGTGCGCGACAGGCGCGTGAGTTCGTCCTTTCCGCCATGAAGCCCTATACGGCGGCCCAGATCGCCGCCGCTGAGGATGGCCTCCGCCGTTTCAGCCATGCGCTCCACCGGACGGAAGGCCCCCCGCGCAATCAGGAAGCCGCCCAGCGCCGTCAGGCCGATCATCAGCGGCAGCAGAATCAGCGCCGCCCGCAGCACCAGCGCGTAGGCCGCCGCCTCCGAGTCCGCGGCCTTCATGCAGCGCATCCACACCGAGCTGCGGCTGTCAAAGGTGAGCAGCGTGTCCAGCACATACCATTCCAGCCCGCCGGACGCCACGCGGCGCACCGTATCCTGCTCAAAGGCCAGCTCCACGCGCGTGCGGCCATAGATCAGCGTACCGCCGCTGGTGTACAGCGCGATATGCACGTCCGGGATATCGCCCAGGTCATCGTCAATTTCCAGGTTGCCGCTTTCATATTCCAGCTGGGACTGCGCCAGCACGGACGCGGCGTTTAACGTATCGCTGTAGTATTCAAAGGCGCTGCGCTGGGCCGCAAACAGAAGCAGCCCGCCCATCAGCCCCGCCGTCAGCAGCGCAAGCAGCGTATACCAAAGCGTCATTTTCAGCTTGATGCCCATGCCCTCACTCCTGCCCGCGCAGCACGTAGCCTACGCCGCGCACGGTATGTATCAGCTTTTTTTCAAAGGGATCGTCCACCTTCTTGCGCAGGCTGCGGATATAGACGTCCACCATGTTGGAGGCGCCTTCATAGTCCATGCTCCACACGTTTTCCAGGATGCGGTCGCGCGAGAGCACCACGCCCGCATTGCGGATAAGATATTCCAATATGGCATACTCCCGGCTGGTCAGGCGCAGTTCCACCCCAGCGCGCACCGCCTGATGGCGGCTGGCATCCAGCGTGAGATCCTCCAGGGTAAACAGGTTGCCCGTCGCCTTGTGCCGCCGCGCCAGCACATGGATGCGCGCCAGCAGCTCCTCATAGGCGAAGGGCTTGACCAGATAGTCGTCCGCACCCGCGTTCAGGCCGACCACACGGTCCTCGATGGCATCGCGCGCCGTCAGAAACAGCACCGGTGTATCCGTGCCCCGCTCCCGCATGTGCCGTACGGCCTCCAGACCGTCCATTTTCGGCATCATGATATCCATGACGATCACATCATAATGCACCACGCCGCTCAGTTCCAATGCCTCGTGCCCGTCATAGCACACGTCGGCGGAAATATGGTCGCTTTTAAGCCGGTTTTTGAGCAGCCCGGCCACACGCTGGTCATCCTCGGCGATCAGCACTCGCATCGCAATCCCTCCTGTTCACCATTATAGCCGCCGCCTGCCGGGCTGGCAAGAATCCCCCTTGTTGCAAAGGCCTTTGATTTTTGTCTTGATTATCAATTTTTTCCGGCAAAATGTGAAGATTTTGTTTCATTTGCTCTTGATTTTTTTCATAGCTGGCTATACAATGTAATTATCCTTTGATATTTACTGCCTTTTTGGCTTGCAGATAGCACTGGAATGGAAAGGAAGAAGCCCATGGCAAAGCGGATTCTTTTGGTGGATGATGAACCTCTCATTGTAAAAGGTTTGAAATATACGCTCGAACAAGAGGGCTTTGAGACGGATTCGGCTGCTGACGGTGAGGAAGCGCTGACCAAATTTTTTTCCGGCCACTTTGATTTTATCCTGCTGGACGTGATGCTGCCCAAAATCGACGGCATCACGGTATGTCAGCGCATCCGTGAGCACAGCAATGTGCCCATCATCATGCTCACCGCCAAGGGCGAGCAGATTGACAAGATCCTGGGCCTGGAATACGGCGCGGACGATTATATGACCAAGCCCTTCAACATTCTGGAGGTCAAGGCCCGCATCAAGACCATCATGCGCCGCGCCTCCGGCAACGTGCAGAGCGAGGCCCGCAAGGTGGTGCGCGTGCACGACATGGAGATCAACGCCATCAACCGCTCCGTAACTCTGGGTGGCAAGGAGGTACGGCTGACGGCCAAGGAGTTCGATCTTCTGCAGGTTTTTGTAAACAACCGCGGCAAGGTGTTCAGCCGCGAGGCCCTGCTGGAAACCGTTTGGAAGTACGACTACACCGGCGACGCGCGCACGGTGGACGTGCATATCCGCAGGCTGCGTGAAAAAATCGAGCGCAACCCCGCCCAGCCGGAATTCATCTTCACCAAGTGGGGAGTGGGCTACTATTTCACCGATAAGGATTAACACGCCGTTTACCTCCATCCGCTGGAAAATCCTTTTCGCCTTCCTGCTCATTGTGGGGGTGAGCTACTATGTGGTAGCCACCTCGCTCATCGGGCTGGTGGGCGATTATTTGTTCGACGACCGCAAGCAGCAGGACCGCGCCAGCACCAATCAGCTTGCCGAGGAACTTGCGCCGCTGTACCTGTCGGCCCAGACGCAGGCGCTGCAGGAGCGGCTGGAGGCCGCCGCGGCCGAGCTGGGCGCGCGCCTGATGGTTCTGGACATGAGCGGCAAGGTGCAGGCTGACAGCAAGAGCGAGCTCAACGGCTCGCGCATGGAGCTTCCGGAGGTGGCCAGCATCCTTTCCCAGGGAAAAACGGAGGATTACGGCGTCCATCAGACGGAAAGCAAGAATGCGGCGCTGGATGTGCTGGGCCTCTTTCGCCCCTATGACCAGGGCGTGGAATGGGTGGCCTATTCCACGGCGGGGCTTACCCAGAACGGCCAGACCATCGGGGTGGTGCTGCTGACCTCGCCCATGCAGGGCACGATGGAGCGTCTGTTCACCCTGCAGGATAAAATGATCCTCTATTTCCTCATCGCTGCCGGGGTCGCCATGGTGATCGCGCTGGTGTTTTCGCGCGTGATTACCCGGCCCATCGTATCGCTCACGCGCAGCATCCAGCGCATGGGACGCGGCGACCTGTCCGTGCGCGTGCCCGTCAAGGGCAGCGGCGAGCTCCGCCGCCTGTCGGAAACGTTCAACACCATGTCTGAAAAGCTGGAAATGCTGGACAAGAGCCGCAACCAGTTTGTCTCCAACGCCAGCCACGAGCTCAAAACCCCGCTGGCCACCATGAAGATCCTTCTGGAAAGCATCATCTATCAGCCCGACATGGACGCGGGCATGCGTACCGAGTTTCTGACCGACATCAACAAGGAAATCGACCGTCTGAACCTGATCATCGGCGACCTGCTGACGCTGGTGAGCATGGATTCCAAGACCATGCGCCTAAACCGCACCACCTTCAGCCTGGCCCAGGTGGTCACCGATACGGCGCATCGCCTTGCGCTGGTGATGGAAAAGCGGCATCAGGAGCTCAAGCTCCAGCTCAACGACCGCTGCGACATGTACGCCGACTGCGCCAAACTGTCGCAGGTGGTGTACAACCTGATGGAAAACGCCAGCAAATACACCCAGGAAGGCGGCGTAATCCGCGTGCGGCTGATTCGATCCGGGCGGGACGCCATTTTAAGCGTGTCAGACAATGGCCCCGGCATCCCCAAGGAGGACCAGTCCCACATCTTCGACCGTTTCTACCGCGTGGATAAAGCCCGCAGCCGCGAAACGGGCGGCACGGGATTGGGGCTGAGCATCGTTCATCAGATGGTGCTGATGCACGGCGGCACCGTGACCGTGGACAGCGAGGAGGGCAACGGCGCCACCTTCACGGTGGAGCTGCCCATCCATCAGGGATGATCCCGAAAGGAGGGGATGGCTTGGTCCGAAAACATGCGTTGCTTGTTCTGTGCATGGCGCTGGTATGCGCCCTGCTTGCCGGCTGCGCGCCCGTGGGTCTGCCCATCGCGGACGACGAGCCCACCGTGACATTGCCGCCCGCAGAGGTTTCCTATCTGGCGCCCATCGGGGATGCCTCGCTGGAATATACGGCTACCGCCACGCTTTACCTGCCCCGCCATGACGGCATGGGCCTGACCACCGTGGAGAGCGACGTTGCCTTCTCCCCCACCCGCTCCGATGCCGAAAGCCTGGCGCGCGCGCTGCTGGCGCATGCCGGCGACGGCACGGCCAGCCCCGTGGGCGGGAGCGTGCGCCTGTCGCTCTACGGGGTCAATCCCGTTGAAGTCAGCCGCAACGTAGCCACCGTCAACCTGGCGGCCAACGCCCTGCAGCTCAGCCGCGATGCGCTGTATCTGGCCTGTCAGGCCATCGCCAACACCCTGACCACGCTGCCGGAAATTGAGTGGGTCAACTTTCTGGTGGTGGACCGCCCCGTAGGACTGGACATTGCCAATACGCTGCCCATGGGCGCCCTTGCGGCCACGACGGCGCAGGATATCGGGGCGGCCTACGATCAGCTGCTCTCCCGCCGGGTGGACAGCGGCACCGACGCATCACTGAAGCCCCTGACCTCCAATGTGACGCTGTATTTCCCCGTCAGCGGCACGGACGGCGTGGTCAGCGAGGTGCGCAGCATATCGTTTTCCGATCAGGTGTTTTCCCATATGGTGGTCGCTATCCTGCGCGAGCTGGCACAGGGGCCCGATGAGGACATCGCCTCCCCCGCCCTGCCGCTGCTGAGCGACCTGCTCACCGCCGAGCCCCAGCTGGTCAATTCCGAATCCACGGGCGGAACGGTCATCGATCTGGAATTTGCCTATAATCTGGACGACATGCTGGAGGCCTATGGCCTGACCCGTGCACAGAGCATGGCGTCGCTGTGCTATACGCTGTGTACGTTCTTTCCCAACGTGAGCGGCATCCGCGTCTCCATCAACGACACGCCCGTAACCCAGCTGCAGCTGGAGGAGGATCTGGACGTATCCATCAGCTTTGAGGAAAATGTGCTCCTGCGCAGCGATTTTTCCACTTTGCTCTATGATTACTGCACCCTTTTCTTTGCCGACGCGGATGGCCAGCGCCTGCGCGAGGTCAAGCGTCCCGTGGTCTACACGCAGCGCGTGAGCCCACGGACGCTGCTCATCGAGCTGGCGAGCGGCCCGCAGGCGTATGACAGCGCGGAGGGGCTCACGGCGGTGATGCCTGCCGGCGCCATTCAGGATACCGATATTCTGGGCCTGGCGCTTTCGGGGAACACGATGCTGGTCAATTTCGCCCCCTCCTTTGAAAGCGTGGGCGCAGATATGGACGAAACCCGGGAGCGTCTGCTGGCCTATGCCATGGTCAACACGCTCTGCGCCGGCACCGGCGCGGACAGCGTATGCTTCTTCCTCAGCGGGGCCCAGTTTGACGGCTTCTCAGGCAAAATCTACTGGCGCGGGCTGTTCTATCCGCTGCCGGCGGACAGCTGAAAAAAACGGCGGGAGAGCCTTATCGCTCCCCCGCCGCTTCGTTTTCACCGGACGATATGCCGTCTGCACATACCCGTTTTGCCGCAGGCCGGACATACGAGCCTGCGCCGGGTAAAGGTGTGGTACGCCTTCACGTACTCGCCAAGGGTGGGGATGAATGTCTCCCTGCAATGCGGGCACTGATAGTACCCGGCCTTCGCATCCAGCACGGCGGCGGCTCCGACGCCCGCCGCAGCTGTTATCAGGGCCAGGGCGACCAGCGCTATCCGCGCAGGCGTGGGCAGCGCCGGAAGCGCTGCAAGAGCGATCAGCGCGCACACTGCGATCACCGTGACGGCGACGCAAATCAGCGATAGCGCCAGCCTTTTTTTGTTTTCCGCATTTTCCCGGATCAGTTCCATCATGTTTTCCTCCGCTTTCTTTTGATAATCTGCCTGTGCGACCCGCTCGCCCGAAAGCAGGTCGTTTACCGTAATCCCAAGCGCCGTGCACAGCGGCAGCATCAGCGAAACTTCGGGTAGTCCCTTTCCGCACTCCCATTTGGAAACGGTTTTATCGCTGATGCCAAGCCCGTCCGCAAGCTGCCGCTGGGTCAGGTTCAGCGTCTTTCTGCTCTGTGCAATGAATCTGCCGATGCGGATCTGGTCCATGGGCCTCCTCCTTTCATCGCTATGGTACACCCTGAGTCCCAGCTAAGCCACCCACGAAGCGTAGAGTTTCGTAAAATCCATGAAACGCAGAGTCTTTCTTTCCACGATTCGCGCGTTTGGCCGGTCAAACGCGGAATTGTATGTTTGGACTGGCGCATGGGCATGATTGAAGCGAAAACAGGTTCTCTTTCCGCTTTTTTATGCTATGGTTCGTACAGGACGAGGGAACCGAAGCGGTCCCGTCCCCGAAAGGAAGTGGAAGTTTTGGAATGGTACAGGAAAAGCGTGGAGGAAACCGCGCGGGCGCTGGGCAGCGACGCCGCCTTGGGGCTGACCGCCGCCGAGGCCGCCGCGAGGCTGGAAAAGCACGGTCCCAACGCATTGAAACAGGGAAAGAAGCGCACCCTCTGGCAGATGTATCTGGCGCAGTTCAAGGACGTGATGGTATGGGTGCTTCTGGCCGCGGCGCTGATTTCCGGCGTGCTGCTGGGTGAATGGGTAGACGCGGGGATCATTCTGCTGGTGGTGCTGCTCAACGCCCTGCTGGGCGTGATTCAGGAAAACCGTGCCGAAAAATCGCTGGAGGCGCTGAAAAAGCTGTCCTCTCCCCACGCGAAGGTGCGCCGCGGGGGCACGATTGTCTCCGTGCCCGCGGCGGACTTGGTACCCGGCGACGTGGTGCTGCTGGAGGCGGGCGATTATGTGTCCGCCGACCTGCGGCTTACGGTATCGGCGGGGCTGCGCGCGGATGAAAGCGCCCTGACCGGTGAAAGCGAACCGGTGGAAAAGCGAGCTGAAACCCTCTTGAGCGAAGGCGAGCTGCCTTTGGGCGACCGGACGAACCTGGCCTTCTCCGGTAGCCTGGTCACCTACGGACGCGGCGAGGGGATCGTCGTAGCCACGGGCATGGACACGCAGCTGGGTGCCATCGCGGGCATGCTGGGCGGCGAGGAGGGCGTGGAAACGCCGCTGCAGCGCCGCATGGCCGACCTGGGCAAAAAGCTGGCGCTGCTGTGCATCGGCGTATGCGCGCTGGTCTTTGTGGCGGGCGTGGCTTACGGAAACGACGTGGGCGAGATGTTCATGACGGCCATCAGCCTGGCCGTAGCGGCCATTCCCGAAGGGCTGCTGGCCATCGTAACCATCGTGCTGGCGATCGGCGTGCAGCAGATGATCTCGCAAAACGCCATCATCCGACGCCTGCCGGCCGTGGAAGCCCTGGGTAGCGCCACGGTGATCTGCTCAGACAAGACGGGCACCCTGACCATGAACCGCATGACGGTCACGGCCCTGTGCGAACCCTTCGCCGTCAGGGACGCTGCGGCGCAGCCCCCTTCCGAACCGCTCATGAGCGCCATGGGGCTGTGCAACGACGCCGCGCCCACCCGAAACGAGCAGGGCGAAACCGTGCTTGCGGGCGACCCCACGGAAACGGCGCTGCTGGCCTGTGCCAGCCGCTGGGGCTTTGACGGACCCGCTGCCCAAACAGCCATGCCGCGCGTGGATGAGCTGCCCTTTGACAGCGAGGTTAAGCGCATGGCCACCGTACACCGCCTGGCGGAAGGCCGCTATGTCATCTACGTCAAGGGCGGGCTGGACGAGGTGCTCTCCCTGTGCACGGACATCCGGGAGGGCGACACCATGCGCGCCCTTACGGATGAGGACCGCGAGCGGATTCAGGCATCGGCCGCCGACATGGCTTCAAACGCCCTGCGGGTGCTGGCCTTCGCCACGGGCGAAACGACCTCGCTGGCCGCGCCCGGCGACCGCGCCGCCTATGAAAGCAGCCTGACCTTCCTGGGCATGGCCGGCATGATCGACCCGCCCCGCCCCTCAGCGCGGGAAGCCGTGGCGCGCTGCCGCCGTGCCGGCATCAAGCCCGTGATGATCACCGGCGACCACCGGCTCACCGCCAGCGCCATTGCGCGCGATCTGGGCATTCTGGAAAAGCAGGACCGTGTCCTCACAGGGCAGGACCTGGACCGCATGGACGATGAGCGCCTGCGCGAGGAGGTGCGCGACATCGCCGTTTACGCTCGCGTATCGCCGGAGCACAAGGTTCGCATCGTCAAGGCCTGGCAAAGCTGGGGCGATGTGGTCGCCATGACGGGCGACGGCGTGAACGACGCGCCCGCGCTCAAGCGGGCGGACATCGGCGTGGCCATGGGCCGGACCGGCACCGAGGTCAGCAAGGAAGCCGCCGCCATGATCCTCACCGATGACAACTTCGCCACCATCGTGGGCGCGGTGGCCCAGGGCCGCATCGTGTACATGAACATTCTCAAGGCCATCCAGTTTCTCCTCAGCTCCAATCTGGGCGAGGTGCTGCTGATCTTCGTGGCCACGGTTCTCAACCTGGGATCGCCGCTTCTGCCCATCCACATCCTGTGGGTGAACCTCATCACGGACTCCCTGCCGGCGCTGGCGCTGGGCATGGAGCCCGCCGAGCCCGATGTGATGGACTGCCCCCCGCGCGACCCCCGCCTGCCCATCTTCACCCGTCCGCTTCTGTTTCGCGTGGCCTATCAGGGGCTGATGATCGCCGGGCTTTCGCTCACGGCGTATCTGGCCGGCGCGCGCGTCAGCCCGGAAACGGGACATACCATGGCCTTTGCGGTGCTGGCCTTCTCGCAGCTTGTGCACGCCTTCAACGTGCGCAGCAATACGCATTCGGCCTTCCTGCGCGGCAAGATGAACCGCTGGCTGATTCCCGCCTTCCTGTGCGGCGTCGGGCTGCAGCTGTGCGTGCTGCTGGTGCCGTTTTTGCAGGGGCTGTTCCATATTGCCACCCTCACCCCGGCGCAATGGGGCCTGGTGGCGCTGCTCAGCCTGATGCCGCTGCCCATCGTGGAGATGCTCAAGGCCCTTGGGCTGACGGGCGAAAGCCGCACAAAGCGTTCCTGAAAAAACCGGGGCCGTCCGGGCGCGATGCCGGGCGGCCCCCTTTGCGTTTTGGGGTCACGGGTCCTTTTCGTAGGTGTAGCGCACAATCAGCCATGGCTTGCTGTCGTACATGCCATAGGCGTCGCCATAGAGATCGTAGCACTTGCCCACTTCCCAGGTAGTCCGCGAGCCGTTTTCCACATACACCAGCATGGGCGATTCCTCCGTGCCGACGTTCACGAAGGCGCGCTGCGGCTTGGTGGTTTCGATGGAGGTCACGATAGCCTTCTGGCAGATATAGATCTGCTGGTTGGCCACGCGGGTGCTGAGATTGTCCATGTAGTTGGTATACATGTCCTTCATGCTCCACGCCTTTCGTGAGTAGATATCGACGTTGGGCACATAGGTGACGTTATGCTCCACGCGGGTGGTCGCCTTGCCGGGATAATCCGCTGTGATCACAATGGTGTTCACGCCGATTTTGTCAAACGTGGCCACGAAGCTGAACGACCCGTTCACGGCCGTGTCGGTGATATCCAGGTCCGTATAGGGCGAGAGCACCTTGACCACCGCGCCGGGCAGGGTGGTGCCGCGCACGGTCATAAAGCCGTCGTCGTTGGTGCTGCCGATATCGCTGGCCAGATCCAGCGGAATCTCCTGCTTTTCGCGGTAGAGGGTGACGGTGAGGGTATTTTCGCGGCAATACTGGCTGCGCACGCGGATTTCAAAATTGTTTTCGCCGATGGGCTGCACGGTGGCATTGTAGCTGACCTTGCCGCCCTCGGTGTTGACCAGGTCGCTGTAATCCTCGCCGTTGATGGTGACGGTGCTGCCCTCACGCACGTAAAAGACGATGTTGTACAGGGCCGTGCTCACCACCTGATAGGGGCTGTCGGGTGTGCTGAGCTCGATGGGCGAAAGCGGAATGTCGATTTCGTAATGGATGGGCTCCAACGGCTGCTGCTTTCCCGAATCGGTGATGACATACGGCGTGAGGGTCACGGTCATGGTGTCCTGGAGGTAATCCTCGTAGTTGTCATACCAGATATGGTCCAGGATGTCGAAGGTGGCGAAGCCGCCGGTCACGATGGCGGAGGTGCGCAGCTCCCGGATGGTGATGCGCTGGCCGTCCTCGCCGGGAATGGTCACGGTATGCGCCGCCATGTCGTCTCGGATGGTGGGAATGACCACAGCGGTGCGCTCATCCACATTCTGATCCGCCGTGAGCATGGGAACCAGAAAGGTCACCGCCAGCCATCCCGCCACGCCCAGCATGCCCAGCAGCACCGCGAGGCGCAAAATGCGCCTGCCGCTGTGGCGCCGCGGCTTGCGGCTGAGGGCGGCGTTTTTGAGGCGCATGGAATTTTCGTACTCGTCCTGATTGGCAAACGAGGGCAAATAGGCGCTGGTGTCGTGATAGCCGTCGTACACCGTTTCGCTTTCATCGGGATGCTGAATGTTGACGATGCGGCGCGTATTGCCGTAGCCGTACACCTCATCCTCCGGCTGAGCGGATGAATAGGTGGTGCGGTACTTGACCGGTATCACGCGCTTGGCGTCGGGGGCCACGTCGCCCTCCTCCACCAGCTCCGGCGCCACGGGGCGCAGCGCGGTATCGGGGTCGTCATAGGCCGAAAAAAAGGTGCCGCGGTTGCTGGTGGTGCGCACCGAACGCCCGGAGGGCGCCATGCCGCGCCGCGCAGCCTCCTGACGCAGCATGCGCTGCTTCTGCTCGCCCATGATCTTGCGCGTCTTCAGATCCGCCATTTCGCTGGCAAGGGTATCGCGCGGGTCGCTGGTGGTCTCTTCCTGACCCGATTCATCTACGCGCACATAGCTGCTCTTGCGGTCCTTGTCCTCCAGCTCCAGCTGCCAGGCCGGCACGCCTTCCGGGCCATAGGCGTCGTTGGGCAATTCCTGTCCGCAATAGATGCAGTGCGGCAGGCTGGCCTGATTCCATTTTCCGCAATTCGGGCATTTCATCCGCCAAGCGCTCCTTCTGATGTTGGTATCATAGGAAAATTCGTCGCCGCCGCGCCGGATTCCTGCCCGGCGCGCAAGTGTTACAGGCCGGCGTACGGCTGACGCGCGCCGGCCGCCGCGCCGACAAGCAGCTGTAATTCAAAGGTGCGCGTTTCAGGCTCCAGCCGGCTTTGCCCCAGATTGGAAACAAGCACCGCATCCCCCTCGCACAGGTCAAAATACCGGTGCAGCAGCACCTCCATGTCCTCCCCCGGCTGCCAGTCCGCCTGCACACACCGGTACGACCCCTTGGGAAGCTCCACGATGCGCTCGTCTGCGCTGAGCGGCTCGGAGATTTCCCAGTACACGGCGCGCAAAAAGCGCCCGCCGGTAAAGCGGTTAAGTATGCCCATGGGCAGCACGGGGTAGAGCTGACGTTCCCTCGCGTACGTATTGAGCGAGGCAAAGGCCGTCTCCATCGCGTTGATATCGCTCAGGCCGCCCCTGTACGGCGCCGTCACCAGCCGCCGGTGCGGAATGGGGCGGCAGTAGGGCGCGTTTTTCTGCGTATAGCGGCCCGTGTCCTCCAAAAACGTCAGCGTATGTTCGATGCTGCGCAGGCTGCCCTGCAATTCGCGGATTTTTTCCTGCGTGCGCCGCTTGCCCTCCTCAAAGAGGGCCCGGTTCTGAAAACGTCCGCTCTCATCAAAGTATGCCTTCAGCTCCTTGAGCGGCACGCCCAGATTGATGCACAAAAGAATCATATCCAGAATCGAAAGCTGCTCGGCGGTATAGTAGCGGTACCTGGTATGCGGATCGGTATACGCGGGTATAAGGATGCCGAGCCGCTCGTAGTAGCGCAGGGAATTGATGTCGATTCCGCGAAGCCTGGCAAACTTGCTGATGGTAAAATAGCGGTTCATGGCGTTCCTCCTATTGACTCTATTATAATAACAGGGTTTAGAATGGTACGCAAGCAAAAGAGGTAAGGAGGGGTCGCGTCATGGACGCCAAGCAGGATTTTACCAGCGGCAGCATCTTTGGCAAGATGATGCAGTTTATGATCCCCATACTGGGTGCGCAGATTTTGCAGGCCATGTACGGCACCGTGGACATGCTGCTGGTTGGCCATTTCGGCACCAATGCGGGCATTTCGGGCGTATCCACGGGCAGCAGCATCATGAACCTCGTTACCTTTGTCCTCAGCCAGCTGGCGGCAGGCGTGATGATTCTCATCGGCCGCTACCTGGGCGAGCGGCAGAACGAGCGCATCGGCCGGCTGATCGGGCGGGCGGTAGCGTTTTTTCTGGTGGTTTCAGCGGTGCTGACGGTGGCGCTGATCGTCTTTGCGGAGCAGATCGCGGTGCTGATGCAGGCGCCTGCCGAAGCGGTGCAGCTGACGGCGCAGTACATCCGCATCTGCGGCATCGGCTGCGTATTCATCGTGTTCTATAACCTCATCAGCTGCATCTTCCGCGGCCTGGGCAACTCGCGGCTGCCGCTTCTGTTCGTGGGCATCGCCTGCGTGGTCAACATCGTGGGTGACCTTGTGCTGGTGGCGCTGCTGGACATGAACGTGGCGGGCGCGGCCATCGCCACCATCGGGGCGCAGGCGGTGAGCGTGATTCTGTCGCTTTTGATCATCCGCCGGCAGAAGATGCCCTTCTCCTTCTCCATGCGGGACATCCGCCTGGACAGAGAAGTGGGCGGGTTCGTGCGCGTGGGCGCGCCGCTGGCGTTGCAGGAGCTTTTGACCAACGTCTCCTTCCTGGCCATCTGCGCCTTCATCAACCGGCTGGGGCTGGATGCCTCCAATGGCTACGGCATTGCGCAGAAGATCCAGTCCTTCGTGATGCTGGTGCCCTCCTCCATCATGCAGTGCATGGCGTCCTTCGTGGCGCAGAACGTGGGCGCGAACAAGGAGGACCGCGCCCGCAAGGGCATGCTCTACGGCATGGGCGTGGGCGCGGCCATCGGCGTGGTGATTGCCGCGCTGGCGCTGTTCAAGGGCGACGTGCTGGCCTCGCTGTTTTCGGGCAGCGAGCGGGATATCGCGCGCGCATTTGAATACCTGCGAGGCTTCGCGCCAGAAGCGGTGCTCACCAGCGTGCTGTTCAGCTTCCTGGGCTATTTCAACGGGCATTCCCGCTCCACGTTCGTCATGGTGCAGAGCATTGCCCAGGCGTTTCTAATCCGTCTGCCGGTCTCCTATTTCATGAGCATTCAGCCGGGCGTATCGCTGACGGGCGTGGGCCTGGCGGTTCCGCTCTCGACGGTTTTCGGCATTGCGATGTGCCTTGTATACTACCGCCGCATGAAACAAAATACGCTGGCGTCGGCTTCGGACGCGCCGCTTGCGCAGGATGAGCCCACAAGCCAGGCATACAACCCGGAGGTTTCCACCGTGATCGCCATCAGCCGCAGCTATGGCGCAGGTGGGCGCACGGTGGGCCGGATGGTGGCGCAGCGGCTGGGCATTCCCTTTTACGACAAGAGCCTGCTGGCCTCCACGGCCGAGCGCAGCGGGCTGTCCGTGCAGTACGTGGCCAGCATCGACGAAAAGGCGCGCAGCCTGGTGGAGCAGATCTACACGCTGGACCAGCCGGAGCCCCTGCACAGCATCGCCGACCGGGCGCAGCGCGAGGTCATTGAGCAGATTGCCTCCGCGGGCGGCTGCGTGATCGTGGGCCGCCGCGCGGACCAGGTGCTGGCCGGCCGGCCCAACCTGCTGCGCGTGTTCATCACCTCCAGCGCAGAAAGCCGCGCCGGACGCATCGCACAGCGCGACCGTCTGACGGCGGACAGGGCGCTGGCCCAGGTGCGCCGGGCGGACCGGGAGCGCGCGGATTACTGCAACAGCCTCTCCAGCATCAAATGGGGCGAAGCCGCGTCCTACGACCTGTGCCTGGACACGCAGCGCTTTGGCCTGGAAGGCGCGGCTGAGCTGGTTGTGGCGGCGGCGCGCCTGAAGCAGTCGGACGCGGATCGGACCGCATAAGGCGCCGCGCGCGGACGGGTCAGGCGCGAAGGTATTCGTGCCACAGCTCCATAAAGCAGTCCAGAAGCAGCGCCACGGTCATGTCCTCGTCCTCCTCGCCGGGATTGTCGCCCAGCCAGGCGTTGTAGACATATTCAAAGGCCTCATCCTCATCGTATTCGTTAGGGCCGCGGCCGCCGTCCGGCGCGATCACCCCGGTCAGACGCATGAAATGCAGATCATATTCGATCATGCTGTCCACGATCTGCGGCAGACGGTCCCAGATGGCCCGGAAGGGCTTGGGGTCCAGTCCGTCGATGATGAAGCGCACCGCCGCCTCCCTGTCAAATTCCGGCATTGTGTTTCCTCCCCTCGTTAAGGATACCAAAAGAGCGCCCAAAGATACTTTGGGCGCTCCTGGTGTTTCCGCTTGGATTACACGCGCTTGGCTTCCTTGATCTTGGCCGCCTTGCCCTGCAGGGAACGCAGGTAGTACAGCTTGGCGCGGCGCACCTTGCCGCGGCGGATCACTTCGATATGGTCCACGCGGGGAGAATGCAGCGGGAACGTACGCTCCACGCCGATGCCATAGGACACGCGGCGCACGGTGAACGTCTCGCGGATACCGCCGTTGCGCTTCGCCATCACGGTGCCTTCAAAAGCCTGAAGACGCTCGCGGCTGCCTTCCACAACCTTCACGAAAACGCGAACGGTGTCACCGATGCCAAACGTGGGCAGGTCGGTGCGGAGCTGAGCCTTTTCGATGGAACGAATGATTTCACTCATTTCATTGGCCTCCTTCCTTCGTAGACGTTCGTGCCCGCGGCCTTGCCCGGACAGAGGACCGCCCGTTATGTCACAAGGAGTATTGTAACACGCATCCGGCCTGGATGCAAGCCTTTTTTGGACAGGCGGTCCTCTTTTTTTGCCAGGCGCCAGGAGGCATTACTCCTGGGCGTAAGCGGCGGCGCTGTTGCCGGCGTCGCGTCCGGCCACGTAGCAGTTGAGCACGGAGGTGCCGGAGATGTAGCCGCGGTCATAGATGGCGCCGTTGGAGGCCTCGCCGCAGGCGTAGAGGCCGGGCATGACTTCGCCGTACACGTCCAGTACCTCGCCGGTCGTCTGGGTCTGGATGCCGCCCATGGTGCCGGCGTTGAGCGATACCATCAGCACGCCGTAGAAGGGGCCTTCCTCCACGAAGGACAGCTGGTTGTTGGGTACGCCGAAGGCCGGATCGGGATCGTCCGTGCCCTTGACGGAGTTGTAGGTTTCAATGGTCTTGAGGAACGCATCCACGTCCTTGATGCCCATCTTGGCGGCCAGGTCCTCGAGGGTATCGGCCTTGACCACGTAAGGGCTGCCCTCCGCGATGGCCTCTTCGATGGAAGCGTACTTGAATTCGGCCTCCGTGCCCTTGAGGAAGCTGCTGTCAAAGATGCCGTAGAACGGCGCGTTCTCCACGTTGCGCACCATTTCGGAGTTGAGGGTCCAGAGGGAGAACTCGTTCATGAAGCGGTTGCCGGTCTGGTCCACCAGGGGCATCGAAGCATACGGCGGATAGCACACCATGCCCAGCCCGGAGTTCGGGTCGGAGGTGAAGCCGCAGGTGAGCATGAACTGGTCATTGTACCAGGCAGCGCCGAGGTTTGCAGCCATCTGCAGCACCTCGCCGGTGGCGCCGGCGTTGGAGCAGCTGTAGGAGAACAGCGACTGGGGCGCCAGACGCATCATCATGTCGAGGTTGTTGGCATAGCCGCCGCAGGCCAGGATGACGGACTTGGCGTTGATGTCAAAGGTGCCGTTGCCCTGAGAGACGGTGATGCCGGTCATCACACCGTCCTCCTGCTTGAGGGCGATGCACTTGGTTTCGGTCATCACGTTGACGCCGGCCTTTTCCACGTTCTCGGAAAGGATCTTCACCTGTCCGGGGCCGTTGGAGCCGTCGGCCAGGATGTGGTAGTGCTGCTTGGCGTCCTTGATGCCAAAGTCGGTGGTGGTGAATTCGTAGCCCATGCCTTCCAGCCATTCCACCAGTTCCGGCGTGCTTTCGCACAGGTGGTGGATGCGGTCGGTGTCCACGTTATCCAGCGAGCCGCCCTCGGCGATCATGTCCAGAATGTGGTTGTACATCTCGTCGATGGTTTCCACCTCGGCGGGCACCACGCTGGTTTCCGCGCCATAGAAGCCCGCGGCGGTCAGAAGGCCGCTGCCGCCCACGACCGCCTGCTTTTCCACCAGAATGACGTCCGCGCCGGCCTGCGCAGCCGTCAACGCGGCGGTCAGGCCCGCGATGCCGGCGCCCACAACCACCACGTCGGTGGTCATGTCCTCAAGCTCCTCGGCAGGGGCGCTCTCCACCGCGCCCTTGAGGGCCGCGGGGTCGCCGCCCGCCTGCTTCACGCAGTCCTCCACGGCCGCCAGAATGGCGTTGGAGGTGTTGGTCGCGCCCGCGACCGTGTCCACGGCCAGGGACTGGTTTTCCACGATTGCAGCGGGAATCCGCTCGATGGGCGTCTCGCAGATGCCCGCGGTTTCCGCATGCTCCGTTACGCGCACGGCGGTGATGGCACTATCGTCAAAATCCACCTCAACGGTCACGGGGCCGTTGTTGCCGTCGGCGCTGGCCGTATAGGTCCCGGCCGTATAGCCCTCGGCCACGGCGGGCACGGCCAGGCCAAGCGCAAGCGCAAGGCACAGAATGGCAGACAGAATCTTTCTCATGGTATCTTCCCCCTTCTCTCTTTTCGTGTACCGATTCTGCCTTTGGATTGTGCGCCTTCAAACAGTTTGAGAGTCAAGGGGAAAATGATAAAAATATATCAATTATTTTTTTCAGGCCACCGGCACGAAGCAGTCCACGGCTGCGCTCATGCCCCGGTCCGTCCAGGAAATCACATTGAAGCGGCAAAACGCATCCCCTTCCGCCCTCAGGCCCCGCTGGCTCAACTGAGCAAAGAGAGCGGCGGCCCACGTCTCCCAGTCAAAGGCGCCGCTTTCAAAATGAAAGGCCGTGTGCAGGCAGAGGCGGGAGGGAATCGACACCACGCTTTGATGATTCGCGGGCTTGAGCACGTCCGCCCCCACCTCGGCCATGCCCAGCCCCACGGTGATGGGCGCGTCCTGACGGGCGCCGCTTGCGCCCAGCGGCACCAGCATGCCTACATACACATAGGGGATGTGCCCCAGCCACTCGCGCACGCAGGAAAGATGGCCTTCGTCGCGGGTGAGCTCATCGCCGTACTGGTAGGGAAGAAAGCGCGTGGCAGCGTTGGTTTCCAGCTCATAGCGCCCCATCAGCGCGCAGGCCGCCTCCGCCTCTTTGCGCCAGGCGCGCACGGTGCGCAGCATCTGGCACTGGCGGGCGATTTCCTCCTCGATGGCCGTCTCCCGGCTGCGCAGTTCATTCAGCACGGCGGTGGGATTGCGCTGGTCCAACAGGTCCGCGCTTTCCTCCAGGGTAAAGCCCAGCGCGCGGTATTGCCGGCAGGCGCTGAGCACCGCCATGTCCCATGCCTGATAGTATCGGTAGGACGAACCCTCCGCCTTCTGCGGGTGAATCAGCCCCTGTCGCTCGTAGTGCCGGATGCTTTCGGTGGACAGGTTGAACAGCCGTGCAATATCGCCGATCTTGTAACGCATGAGCGCCTCCGTCTTGCGCAAACTCCAAAGCCGGGTTTAGCTTTTCCGATTCGAGGGAAAACCGGTTTCTCCTTCATCTTATCACAAAGCAGGCAGCGCCGCACGCTGAATTTTGACGCAGGCGGCGGAAAGGCTTGCTTTTTCCCCGCTGAAACAGTATAGTGAGGACAAATCCCCAAAGGAGGCGCACGGCATGGAGCAGCAGACGTTTTTTGAGCGGGACGGCGCGCAGCCCCTGGCCGCGCGGCTTCGTCCCCGCACGCTGGACGAATTTGTGGGTCAGCATCACCTGCTGGGGCCCGGCAAGGTGCTCACCCGGTTGATTGAAAGCGATCATCTCTCCTCGATGATCTTCTGGGGCCCGCCGGGCGTGGGCAAAACCACGCTGGCGCGCATCATCGCGGGCCATACGAAAGCCACCTTCATCGACTTTTCCGCCGTGACCAGCGGCATCCGGGAGATTCGCGCCGTGATGCAGAAGGCCGAGGACAACCGGCGCTTCGGCGAGCGCACGCTGGTCTTTGTGGACGAGATTCACCGCTTCAACAAGGCCCAGCAGGACGCATTTCTACCCTTTGTGGAAAAAGGCAGCATCATTTTGATCGGAGCCACCACGGAAAACCCGTCCTTTGAAATCAACGGCGCGCTGCTGTCGCGTTGCCGGGTGTTTGTCCTGCATGCCCTGGGCGAAGAGGATTTGACGCTGCTGCTTCGCCGCGCCCTGAAGGACCCCCGCGGCTTTGGCGGGACGGAGGTGCGGCTGCCCCTGGATGCGCTGGAGATGATCGCACGCTTTGCCAACGGCGATGCCCGCACCGCCCTGTCGGTGCTGGAGATGGCCGTGCTCAACGGCGAGAGTGACGGCGGAGCCGTGCGGGTGAGCACGGAAATGCTGGAGCAGTGCCTCTCGCGCAAATCCCTGCTGTACGACAAAAAGGGCGAGGAGCATTACAACCTGATTTCCGCCCTGCACAAGAGCATGCGTAACTCCGACCCGGACGCGGCGGTGTACTGGCTGGCCCGCATGCTGGAGGCCGGGGAGGACCCGCTCTATGTCGCGCGGCGCGTGGTGCGCTTTGCCAGCGAGGATGTGGGCCTGGCGGACCCGCGCGCGCTGGAGCTGGCGGTAGCCGCCTATCAGGCGTGCCATTTTCTCGGCATGCCGGAATGCACGGTGCACCTGACGCAGGCGGTGGTGTATCTGTCACTCGCGCCCAAGTCCAACTCGCTCTACACCGCCTACGAAGCCGCCAAGGCCGATGCCCTGCGGCAGCTGGCCGAACCCGTGCCCCTGGTCATCCGCAACGCGGTGACCCCGCTCATGGCCCGCGAGGGCTACGGCAAGGGGTATCAGTACGCCCACGACACGCCGGACAAGCTGGCCGCCATGCAATGCCTGCCGGATTCGCTCAAGGGCAAAACCTATTACCACCCCACCGGGCAGGGGCTGGAAACCCGCTTCAAGGCGCGGCTGGAGGAAATTCAGGCCTGGCACAAGCGAAACGGCTGACTACCTTCCCCGGCGCACCTGCGCATCGTGCACGGCCGGGCCGCTCAGCACACGGCCGATGTCGTCAAAGCGCGACCCATGGCAGGGGCATTCCCAGAGGCGGGCCTGTGCGTCATACACCAGGCGGCACCCCATGTGGGGGCAGCGCGGCGCCCAATGCCTCGCCGCCAGACCGCCCGCGTAGCGCCCGGCCAGCCCCATCACAAAGCGCGGCGCCAGCCCTCCGCGCTGCCCGCCGTAGAGGTCATAGCCCTCGCCCGGCAGGCCCAGCACGCGCGCGCTGATGACCTGGGCCGCAAGCATCGCCCCCACCAGCCCCCGTCCGCCGTAGCCGGCTGCCACAAACAGATTGGGCGTCTTTCGGCTATAGGGGCCGATGAAGGGCAATCCGTCCGCGGTGACGCATTCCGCGCCGCCATAGACGCCCGACGGCTCCCCGCATCCCAGCGTGGGCGCGTAGATGCGGCGAAAGGCGTCGAGCGCCATACGGTTTTCCCGTGCGCCCACAAGGCCTCCGTTGAGCTGGAACAGCGCGCCGTCATGCAGGTTCCGCAGTGCGTAGCGTCCCTCCGCATCCAGATAGATGCCCTCGAACCTCACCGTGGTTTCCAGCGGCAAAAGCCACCCCTGCCGTTGCTGCATTTTCAGGAAGTACCAGCCCGGCGTATTGATGATGGGGTATCCCGTAGCGATAATGATATACGGCGCCTGAACGCTTCCGCGCCCGGTATGGACCATGTTGGTTTCCAGCGAGGTAGCGCGCGATCCCTCATAGATCTTCACGCCGTTTCGCGCCGCCTCCGCGGCCAGATAGCGCAGGAAGCGCAAGGGATGCAGCATGCCCATGTCCTTGACGGTCAGCGCCGCGGCGGCTGGCAACGGACACAGCGACGCTTGTCCCACCGAGGCCGCCACCCCGGCCCGCATCATGGCCTGTGCCTCGCCCTCCAGCAGCCGGATACCCGCGTCGCCCTCCGCCACCAGACGCACATCGGCATCCCGCCAGCCGGAGGATGGTCCCTGCTCGCGCGCCAATTCGCGCAGGGCGCGAAAGGCGGCGGCCTGCGTCCGGGCATAGGCGGCCGCCGCCTGCGCTCCGCGCTGTTTCTCCAGACGCGCATAGCGCAGTTCGCCGCATACGCTCGCCACACCCGCACAGCACCCGGATGCGCCGCTGCCCAGCCGGGCCGCCTCCACCAGCGCCACGCGCAGACCGGCGCGGCTGAGCCACAGCGCCGTGGTCAGCCCCGTCAGCCCGCCGCCGACCACCGCCGCGTCCGTGCATTGGCGTCCCCGCAGGACGGGGTATTCCTGCTGCTCCCTGTGCATCCAAAAGGTTGTCTGCCGCATGCCGTCGCCTCCCATGGGTTTGGCATACAGTGTTCCCCGGCGCGTGCCGCCGCATGCCCCGCATGGGCTTTCACGGCGCGCAGCACCTTCCGGCATCCGCCGGATGTAAAGCAAAGGATGGATTTCATGGCAAAAGTCATCGTTACCTACGGCGTACCCGCGGACGGATTCAGCGCTCTGGCAGGACATGAACTTGTGATTCCCCCATCCGGCGCGGCTTTCTCCCGCGAGGAGCTGCTTGGGCTTCTCCCGGAGGCCGACGCCGTGCTGGCCTGTACCGCGCTGGATAGCGAGCTGATCGCGGCGGCCAAAAAGCTGCGCCTCATCGTGTGCTATGGCGCCGGATATGACGCCATCGACGTGGCGGCCGCAACGGCGCGGGGCATCCCGGTGGTCAACACGCCGGAATGCGTCACGCAGCCGACCGCTGAAATGGCTATTGCGATGATCACGGCGCTGGCCCGCCGGATTACTGAACTGAACACGCTGATGCACACCCGCCCTCCGCGCGAGCTGTTCGGCCTGGGACGCCGCATGGGTACGTCGCTGGAGGGAGCCGTGCTGGGCGTGGTAGGCATGGGCCGCATCGGCGGCAGAGTGGCGGATTTCGGCCGTCTGATGGGCATGCGCGTGCTCTATACCGCCCGCACGCCCAAGCCGGGTCGCGACGCGCTGGGCGATACGCACGTCACCCTGGAAGAGCTGATGGCACAAAGCGATTTTGTCACGCTGCACTGTCCGCATACGCCCCAGACGCAGGGCTTGATTTCGCGGGAGATGCTTGCGCGGATGAAGCCTGCCGCCTTCCTCATCAACACCGCGCGCGGGCCCATCGTGGATGAGGCTGCGCTGATTGAAGCCCTGCGCACCCATCGGATCGCCGGGGCGGCGCTGGACGTGTTTGCGGGCGAGCCGGACATCAACCCTGCCTTTGCCGCGCTTGACAACGTCCTTTTGACCCCCCATGCGGGCAGCAACACCCTGCACGCCCGCAACGAAATGGCCCGTGCCGCCAGCCGGCGCATTCTGGACCGGCTGGCCGGGCGCATTCCGGAAAACCTGCTCAACCCGGAAGCATTGTCCCACGAAAGCGCATAATTGATTTCATTTCCTTCCCCCGCCTTGTGCGGGGGCTTTTTTTGTCCTCTTTTGGCCCTCTCTGACGAAGAAGCGCGCCCCGGTCATATCCGCCCTCCCGATCACATACATACATGTGCAAAGGAGTGATCCCCATGAGCAACAAGCCTCTACGGGTCCGGGAAAAGGGCGCGCTGCTCCAGGCGCCGCCCGCTGCCAAACCGGCGCGCGCCGGTCCGCTGCTCGCACGCATGAAGCAGGCCGTCCGGCGGCCAAAGCTCAGACACGCCGCCACGCAGGCAGGTCTGTGCCTGTGCCTGCTGGGCCTGTGCGCCGCCTACACGCTGGGGCTGGGCGACAACGCCACCGCCGTGGTGGCAAAGAAGCGCGAGCTGCCCATCTACAGCGTCGAGCATGACGACAAGGTGCTGGCCATCAGCTTTGACGCCTCCTGGGGGGCGGATAAAACCCTCTCCATCCTGGACATTCTGGATGAGCACGGCGTCAAAACCACCTTCTTCCTGGTGGGCGGCTGGGTGGACAAATATCCGGACATGGTCAAGGAAATCTTCGCCCGCGGGCATGAAATCGGCAATCATTCGGACACGCACCCGCACATGAGCCAGCTTTCCGAATCCGCCATCCGCGACGAGCTGCGTATCATGAGCGACAAAGTGGAAAAACTAACGGGCGTGCGGCCCACGCTGTTCCGTCCGCCCTACGGCGACTACAACAACCGCGTGATCGAGGTGGCCCGCGCGGAGGGATACGAGTGTGTGCAGTGGAGTATCGACAGCCTGGACTGGAAGGACCGCGGCACAGAGGACATCATCAAGCAGTGCACCTATCGCGTCGATAACGGGGATATCGTGCTGTTCCACAACGACAGCAACGACATCGTCAACGCGCTTCCCACCGTGATCAAGCACTATCAGGGACTCGGCTACACGATTGTCCCGGTGAGCGAGCTTCTGCTGGACGGCGAGTACACCATCGACGTGCAGGGCAAGCAGCATCCCAGGGAAACCTAGAAACCAAAGCAATGACATGAGGTGAGCAACATGGAAGAGACGGGAAACATCATTCATCTGAGGGGCCAGATCTGCCAGAGCCTGCAGTTCGGGCACGAGCTGTTCGGCGAGCAATTCTACGTGACCACGCTGCGCGTGCCGCGTCTGAGCGGGGCGGAGGACTTCCTGCCCATCACCATCAGCGAGCGGCTTTTGATCGACGAGCCGCTGACGGCGGGCAGCATGCTGTGCATGGAAGGCCAGCTGCGCAGCTACAACAAGGTCATCGAGGGTGCGGGCAGGCTGCTCATCACCGCGTTTGCCCAGCGGATTCTCAACTGCGAGGAGGACGAGGAAAATCCCAACCGCGTGCAGCTGACCGGCGCGCTGTGCAAGCCCCCAAGCTACCGCACCACGCCCTTCGGCCGTGAAATCGCGGATCTGATGCTGGCTGTGAACCGTTCCTATGGCAAAAGCGACTACATTCCCTGCATCACCTGGGGCCGCACCGCGCGCTATGCCGCCAATCTGAAAATCGGCGACCGGGTGCAGCTGGTGGGCCGCTTCCAGAGCCGCGCTTACCAAAAGCAGCTGCCCGACGGCACCGCGCTCAACAAGGTGGCCTACGAGGTGAGCGTCAGCCGGCTCAATACCGTGCGTGACGAGCCCCGACCCGACTTTCGCACCCTGCCGCCACAGATGCAAAGTCCCGGCGCCCTGACCGGCGCCAGAGACTGCCAGGGCGCAAGGTCCTGACGCGCAAACCGGCCTCCTGCAAACAGGATGCCGGTTTTTCTTTTCGCCTATCCGGCATTCTGCCTTTGGGCCTCCCGCTCCCTTTGCCAATCTCCGCAGCCATGGAAACAAAAGATAGCATGCCATGATTTTTGTATACCCATGCCGGGAAAAGGAACCGCCTTCAAAAAGCGCTCGGGCCTCTGCTTTTTTCCTGTATTTTAGCAAGGGTCATATCGTCCCTTCCCCTGAGGGGAAACCGCCTTTCCGATGTGTTTTTTCCTGGGTTTGGGGGATGTGAAAATGGCTTTGAGATGGATAAAATTCTTGAAAAATCTTCTAAAATGGACTTGACGAAAAGGCCGTTCACCGAATACAATAGTCCTAGATAATTCAAAGAGAATGTGCTTCGAAACGCAAATCTTTGCCGTTAGGAGGAAGTACCGATGCTGTATCAAGCGCCATCGGCTGAAATCCGCGATACCTTTCATCAGGGCACCAATCGTCGTGCCTATGAAATGCTCGGCGCACATCCATGTTATGAAGGTGACCAGCGCAAATGGCATTTCTGCGTGTGGGCTCCCAACGCCAAGCACGTGGCGCTGGTGGGCTCGTTCAACGACTGGGACAAAAGTACGACTCCCATGCAAAAGCAATTTGACGGCACCTGGGAATTGCGTCTGACCGAGGAAGAGCTCTGGAAGAACGTGCCGGAGGACGGTTACCCCACCTACAAGTATGCCGTGTGGGGAGCGGACGACCTGTGGCGCATGAAGGCCGACCCCTTCGGCTTCTTTAGCCAGCTGCGCCCCAACAACGCCAGCCGCCTCATCGACCTGGACAACTACCATTGGAGCGACCAGGACTGGATGACCGCCCGGCACGACTATAACCCCTACATCAGCCCCGTCAACATCTACGAGGTGCACATCGGCTCCTGGCGCCGCCATCCGGACGGCTCCATGTACAGCTACCGGGAATTCGCCGACGAGCTCATCCCCTACGTTCAGGAGATGGGCTACACGCACATCGAGCTGCTGCCGGTGATGGAGCATCCCCTCGACATGAGCTGGGGCTATCAGGTGACGGGCTTCTACTCCGCCACCGCGCGCTACGGCACGCCGCTGGAGCTGATGAACCTCATCGACCGGTGCCACCAGGCCGGCATCGGCGTGATTCTGGACTGGGTGCCCGCCCATTTCCCGCGCGACGAGGTGGGCCTGTTCCGCTTCGACGGCACGGACCTGTACAACCATCCCGATCCCAGGCGCGGCGAGATCGCCCAGTGGGGCACGATGCTCTTTGACTACGCGCGCGGCGAGGTGTGCAGCTACCTTCTGAGCAACGCCTGCTTCTGGCTGGACATCTTCCACGCCGACGGCATCCGTGTGGACGCGGTCAGCGGAATCATCTACTACGACTTCTGCAAGGGGCCGGGGCAGTACATTCCCAACTGCTTCGGCGGGCGGGAAAACCTGGACGGCATCAACTTCCTGCGCCGCCTCAACCAGACCGTGTATCACGATTTTCCCGGCCTGATGATGATTGCCGAGGAAAGCACCGCCTTCCCCATGGTCACGGCGCCCACGTATCTGGGCGGTCTGGGCTTCGGTTTCAAATGGAACATGGGCTGGATGAACGACATTCTGTCCTATATCAAGCTCGATCCCGTCTACCGCAAGTACCACCATGACAAGCTGACCTTCAGCCTGTTCTACGCATTCAGCGAAAACTACATCCTGCCCTTCTCCCACGATGAGGTGGTGCACGGCAAGCACAGCATGCTGGACAAGAACCCCGGCGACCTGTGGAAGAAGTTTGCCGGCCTGCGCGCGCTCTACGGCTACACCATGGCGCACCCCGGCAAGAAACTTTTGTTCATGGGCGGCGAATTTGCTCATTTCATCGAATGGAAGTATGACGATCAGCTGGACTGGTTTTTGCTGGTCTATGAGCGGCACGCCCCGCTGCAAAGCTGCGTAAAGCGCCTCAACCACATCTACCGTGAAACGCCCGCCCTCTATGAGGTCGATACCTCCTGGAACGGCTTCCAGTGGATCACGGCCAACGACACCGACAACAGCGTGGTGGCCTTCCTGCGCACGGACAAGCGCGGCCGCGCCATCCTGTGCGTCGCCAACTTTACGCCGGTGTTCCATCCCATCTATCGCATCGGCCTGCCCTGCGCGGGCATGCTTCGTGAAATCTTCAACACCGACCGGGCGGAATATGGCGGAAGCAATCAGTACAACGCCTACGAGCTGTCCGCCCAGCCCGGCGAATGCAATGGCTTCCCGTTCTGGACGGAGATCTGCGTACCTCCGCTCAGCAGCGTATACTTCACCTACGACAAGCTTCTGCCCAAACCCGCGGGGAAGCGCGAGTGGGGCACATTGGCGGCATCCGTCCGCCGGAGGAAGGGGGCCAGGGATGACAAACGCGCTTGACCCTTCGCTCATTCGCCTGAAAGGTTGATACACACGCAACGATAACGTTTGAATGTAAGGAGTGGATCGTTTCCATGTTGGACAAAAAGCAATGCGTGGCCATGCTGCTCGCCGGCGGCCAGGGCAGCCGTCTGGGCATCCTCACGGCAAATATGGCCAAGCCCGCCATCCCCTACGGCGGTAAATACCGGATTATCGACTTTCCGCTGAGCAACTGCACCAACAGCGGTGTGGACGTGGTGGGCGTTCTGACCCAGTACCAGCCCCTCAAGCTCAATGCCTACATCGGCAGCGGCTCGCCCTGGGACCTGGACCTGGCGCATGGCGGCGTATATGTTCTGCCCCCCTATGTGAAGGGCAAGAGCGGCGAATGGTATTCCGGCACCGCCAACGCCATCTACCAGAACCTGGCCTTTATCGAGCAGTTCAACACCGATTATGTGCTCATTCTCAGCGGCGACCATATCTACAAGATGGATTATAACGCCATGCTGCAATTCCATATCGACAACAAGGCCGACTGCACCATCGCCGTGCGCGAAGTGCCCTGGGAGGAAGCCAGCCGCTTTGGCATCATGAACACGGGCGAGGGCAACGTGATCGAGGAGTTCGAGGAAAAGCCAGCCAAGCCCCGCAGCAACAAGGCCAGCATGGGCGTGTACATCTTCACCTGGGAAAAGCTGCGCAAGTACCTGACCGAGGACGCGGCTGATCCCGCCAGCTCCAACGACTTTGGCAAGAACATCATCCCCAACATGCTCAGGGACAACCAGCGCATGTTCGCCTATGATTTCGAGGGCTACTGGAAGGACGTGGGCACCATCGAAAGCCTGTGGGAGGCCAACATGGACCTTCTGCAGCTGCCCATGCCCATCGACCTGTACGATAAAAAGTGGCGCATCTACGGCCGCAACCCCGGCATGGCTCCGCACTTCATCGCAGACGGCGCCAGCGTGAAAAACAGCCTGATCACCGAGGGCTGCGAGGTATATGGCAAGGTGGACCACAGCGTGCTCTTTGCCGGCGTGATCGTCAAGGAAGGTGCCAGCGTGATCGACAGCGTGCTTATGCCGGGCGCGGTGGTGGAGCGCGGCGCGCAGGTGCGCAGGGCCATCATCGCCGAGGGTGCGGTGATCGGCGCGGGCGCCACCGTGGGCGAAGAAACGGGCAACATCGCCGTCGTGGGCCAGCAGGTGAACCTGCCGGCCGGTTCCGCGGTCAAGGCCGGGGAACAGCGCGCGGAGTGACCCATCAAGAGCAGAGGAAGTGAGGATAGCACCATGAAAAATGTAATGGGTGTGATTTATACCGGCGAAAAGGACAGCTTCCTTCGTGAGCTGACCCTTCTGCGCGCCATCGCCGCCATGCCGGTGGCTGGCCGCTATCGCGTGATCGACTTTCTGGTCAGCAGCATGGTGGGCAGCGGCATGCGCAACGTGGGCGTCATCATGCAGAAAAACTACCACAGCCTGATGGACCATCTGGGCAGCGGCAAGGAATGGGACCTGCACGGCAAAAACGACGGCCTCTACATCCTGCCGCCGTTCCTGACCCGCGACAACGTGGGCGTGTACACCGGCTCGCTGGACGCGCTGCACTCCAACATGAACTACCTGCGCCGCAGCCGTCAGGAATACGTGCTGCTGTGCAACAGCCTGATCATCTTCAACGCCAACTTCAACGACATGTTCAAGAGCTACCTGGATTCCGGGTGCGACGTGATGATGCTCTACACCAAGGATCCGGAGATGCAGCGTCCGGAATACGGCACGTATCTGGACATCGACGCCACGGGCAAGGTGGTGGATATCGAGATCGACCCGACCAAGCCGCGCTATGAGAACACCAGCATGGACGTGATCCTGCTGCGCAAGGATCTTTTGATCGACCTGGTGGACCGCGGCGCCGCCCATGGCTATCACGACCTGGTGCGCGACGTGCTCCAGCGCATGGCGCGCGATGCAGGTCTGAATCTGTGCGGCTACGAATATAAGGATATATGCTTCCGCATGGACAGCGTGCAGAGCTACTTCAAGTTCAACCTTGCCACGCTGGACACCGACGTGCGCCACCGCCTGTTCCCCGAGGATAAGCCGGTGTACACCAAGGTGCGCGACGAGCTGCCCGCCCGCTACATGGACGGCGCCTGGGTGCTCAACTCCATGGTGGCCGACGGCTGCATCATCGACGGCATGGTGGAGCACAGCGTGCTGTTCCGCGGGGTCAAGATCGACAAGGGCGCGCATGTGAAGAACTGCATCATCATGCAGGACTGCCACATCGAGGAAGGCGTGCAGCTGGAGAACTGTATTCTGGACAAGCAGGCCGTCATCAAGCACGACGGCAAGCTGATCGGCCCCAGCGCCTACCCGATCGTGATCTCCAAAAATATGATTATCTAAGGACGTTGGAAGGAGTTTCAAGGCATGAAGATTCTGTTCACAGCGAGCGAATGTGTGCCCTTCATCAAAACGGGCGGCCTGGCGGACGTGGTGGGCGCGCTGGCACCCGTCCTGGCCAAGAAGGGGCATGACGTGCGCGTCATCTTGCCAATGTATACCGCCATCGCCCAGAAGTGGCAGGAGCAGATGCAGTATCTGCTGGACTTTGACGTTCAGCTGGGCTGGCGCAGGCAGTACTGCGGCGTGCAGATGCTCAAGAAGGATGGCGTAATCTACTATTTCCTGGACAACAAGTATTACTTCGGCCGGCCCTACATCTACGGCCTGGGCGGCGACGAGTACGAGCGCTACGGCTTCTTCTGCCGCGCATGCCTTAACGCCCTGCCTCTTCTGGACTTCAGCCCCGATATCCTGCATGCGCACGACTGGCAGAGCGGCATGATCCCCGCGCTTCTGAAGATCCAGTATGCGCACCTGCCCTTCTATGCCCACATTCGCAGCATTTTCACCATTCACAACCTGCAGTATCAGGGCATTTTCGGCATCAAGGACGTGCAGGATGTGCTGGGACTAGGCGACGGGCTGTGGACCTCCGATAAGCTGGAATGCTTCGGCTGCGCAAACTTCATGAAGGCCGGCCTGGTCTACGCCGACGCCATCACCACCGTCAGCCCCAGCTATGCGGAGGAAATCACCACCGCCTACTACGGCGAGCGGCTGGACGGGCTGATCCGTGCGCGGCATGATTCGCTCTACGGCGTGCTCAACGGCATCGACGTGGACGAGTACAACCCCGAAACCGACCCGCTGATCTACAAGAACTACACTGTCAAGGACATGAGCGGAAAGGCCGAAAACAAGGCCAAGCTGCAAAAGGACCTGGGCCTGAAGGTGGACCCGGACGTGCCGCTGATCGCCATGGTAGGCCGCCTGAGCAACCAAAAGGGCCTGGACCTGGTGGACTGCGTGATTGGCGACATCATGAACGAAAAGGTGCAGATGGCCGTGCTCGGCATGGGCGACGCGCGCTACACCAACCTGTTCAGCTGGGCTGAGCAGCAGTACCGCGGCCGGCTGGCGGCCCGCTTTGCCATGGACCACGAGCTGGCGCACAAGATGTACGCGGGCGCGGACTTCTTCCTCATGCCCTCGCTGTTTGAGCCGTGCGGCCTGAGCCAGCTGATCTCGCTGCGCTACGGCACCATTCCCATCGTGCGCGAGACCGGTGGCCTGCGCGACACCGTGCTCAGCTACAACGAGTACACGCAGGAGGGCAACGGCTTCACCTTCCTCAACTACAACGCGCACGATATGCTCAACGTCATCCGCCGCGCGCTGGAATACTACCGCGAGCATACGGATGTCATCAAGCTGCTGCGCACCCGCGGCATGAAGGGCGACTACAGCTGGACCCACAGCGCGGGCGAATACGTGAAGCTGTACCAGAAGCTGACCGGGAAAAAGTAAAGCCGGCCTTGCAGCCCCAAACCCCTTTGGGAGGCCAGAATGGCTACAGGCCCACAACTTCAGTGTTGCAGGGGGCGCGGCCGCGCCCCCCTGCTCATTTCGTTTGTCCGCGATTTCGGCGCTGTGCGCGCTGACCGTGCACAATGCGCCGATATTTGCATTGCTGCGGGCCCCGTCCCGCATTGAAAGAATCCCTCTAAAGGAGTCAGCTGGACAATGGGATACAGGTATATAGACATGACAACCTACAAGCGGAAAAGCCATTTTGAGTATTTTAAAGAATTGGCCAATCCATATGTAGGCGTGACTGTGAATGTGGATATCACGGCGCTGTTGAAAAAAATAAAGGCTGAGAATCTTCCTTTCTTTTTGACTGTTTGCTACTGCATCTCGCGGGCAGCCAACCAAATCCCCGAATTCAGGCAGAGAATTGTTGACGGCCGGATTATAGAATATGATGACTGCCCCACATCGCACACCCTTGCGCTGGAAGACGGAACCTATTGCTATTGCACCCTTTCCAGCAGCTGTCCATTCAATGAGTATATCCAATATGCAGCACAGGAACAGGAGAAAGCTAAAGAAGCGAAATCCTTTGAAGAAAGCGAAGAGGAAGCTTTGGACAAAATCTTTGTTTCCACGCTTCCATGGATTTCCTATACAGCGCTTGTGAATCCCACCCCCATTCCGGCAGACAGCAATCCCCGAATCACTTGGGGAAAATACTTTTTGCAGGATGGCAAAGTTCTGCTTCCTGTATCCGTACTGTGCCATCATGCTTTGGCTGACGGCTTGCACATTTCCAGATTTTATGAATTGCTGGACCGCCAGATCTCTGCAATCGTCAAATAACTTCCATTCTGCGCTAAAATGCCGTTTTGCCTGTATTCCCCCGTAAAGCACAGGATACCCCGATGGACCGGGCAGGACGGGCATCCTTCTTCCCGCACGTTTCAAAAAAATATTTCTTTTATGTTCATTTTTGCGGTTGACAAAGCGCCCGTGCGTGCTGTAAAGTATGTAAACGAGTGTGGGCCCGGCAGCGGGTTTTTCCCGCCGCCGGGCTTTGCATGCACATCAATACAAAGGAGCATGCACGAATGAACGGCCTCAAAAAACTGAACGATCTCCTGTTCCCGGGTGCAAAAACGTACGAGCGGGTGGGCGCGGGCAAGGCGGTGGCGCTGGGCTTCCAGCACGCTTTCGCCATGAGTTGTGCCACCATCCTCGTTCCTCTGCTGACGGGCCTTGACGTGGGCGTGGCCCTGCTGGCCGCCGGCCTTGGCACGCTGGTGTTCCACCTGTGCACAGGCGGTAAGAATCCCGTGTTCCTGGGTTCCTCCTTCGCCTTCATCGCGGCGCTGTGCGTGGTGCTCGATCCGGCAGGCGCGCCTAACTCCTTTGGCATGAACCGCGTGGAGCAGATCCAGGTGGCTATGTGGGGCGTGATGGGTGCGGGCGCCATCTACCTGGTGTTCGCTCTGCTCATCAAGCTCATCGGCATGAGGTTTATCGACCGGCTGTTCCCGCCTGTGGTGCGGGGCGTGGGTATTGCCATCATCGGCCTGAACCTGGCGTTCTCCGCCATCGATAATATTCAGAACAACAACGGCTTCGCCCTCTTCACCCCCGGCTACTACTGGAGCTGGGTGCTGGCGCTGCTCACCTGCCTGACGGCGGTGCTTCTCTCCAGCTACGGCAAGGGCATGTTCAAAATGGCCTCCATCGCCATCGCGCTGGGTACAGGCTATGTGGTCACATTGATCGTTACCGCTACGGGCATCGCCCCGGCCGGCCTGATGAACCTCAGCGCCATCGGCCAGCATGGCTGGATTGAGCTGCCGGATGTAGTCTTCCCCACGTTTGACTTTGCGGGCCGCGGCACACAGATTCTGCGCGCCATCGGCGTCATCAGCCCGGTGGCCATCGTGACCATGGTGGAGCATGTGGGCGATGTGTACGCCAACGGCGCCGTCGTGGGCCGTGACTTCACCAAGGACCCCGGCCTGCACCGCACCATGGCGGGTGACGGCCTGGCGACCATGGTGGCCGGTTTCATCGGCGGCCCTGCGAACACCACCTATTCCGAAAACACCGCCGTGCTGGCCGCGACCGGCAACTATAACCCTGTTACCCTTCGCATCGCCGCGGTGATCGCCATTGTGGTCTCCTTCTGCGGCAAGGCCATTGGCATCGTGGAAACCGTGCCCAACTGCGTGCTGGGCGGTGCCTGCATCGTGCTCTACGGCATGATCGCCTCGGTGGGCCTGCGCACGCTGGTGGAAAACCACGTGGACTTCACCAAGAACCGCAACCTGTGCATCGCCGCCGTGATGCTGGTGCTGGCCATGGGCGGCGCCACCATCGGCGGTCCGGATTTCAGCTTCAGCGGCATCGGCCTGGGCATCATCTCCGGCATCCTGCTCAACCTGATCATGCCGGAAGCCAGGGAGCCCAAGCCCGGCCTGGTGGCCCACAGCGTACCTGAAGAGGAAATCATCAAGGAAAAGTAAGGGATCAATCGTCTCACCGATTTGAGCGGCATGGCTTCGGCCATGCCGCCGTGTTATTGTTCCGATTTTTCCATAGGGTCTTGCAATTCAATTTTTATTCCGTTACACTGCCTTACGACAAAACGGCCGCTCTCAAAGCGGACCCGAAGCGGAGGCGGAAGGATGCAATATCTGACCTGGAAAGGCGATCATTTTCAAATGGGCGTGGAGCGGGGAACGCTTCTGAAACGCAATGGCGTAACCTTTCCCCTGCGTCTGGACCAATTTCAGCTGGAACATGGCAAGCGAAGCGAATCCATCCTCCGGCGTTTTTTTCCGGAGGTTTGCGCGGAAATCAGGGGTGTGAGCGAGGCAACCGGCACGGACTATGCCGCCCTGGCCTCCTGGCTGCTGTGCATGGGATGCTGCATGTACAATCTGAAGGACAATCTGCCCAGTGAAATCAGGGGCTGTACCGCCTTTGCACACAGCGTCGGCGAGCGGACCCTCTATGGCCGAAACAACGATCTGCCGCCCTATTTGAGGTCCGCGAGCAAAAGCGAGCTGTATCTTCCTGCCGGTGGCAACCGGTTTTGCGTGACCACCTCCTCGTTCATCAACGGAGAGGAAGGGCTGAACGAACACGGTCTGGCCGTCGCCATGACCTTTGTGTTCACAAATCCCAGGCAGCTTCGGCCGGGTCTGAATGCCTGTTTTGCGGTCAGGTATTTGCTTGAACGGGCCGTCAGCACAAGAAATGCTCTCGACTTGCTCATGGAGTTGCCCATCTCGGGCAACTGCAATCTGCTGCTGGCTGACGCGAGCGGAGACATGGCGGTCATCGAATGCACGCCTTGCGCCAAAAGGGTACGCCCTCCCGTTGCGCTGCCGGGAGGGCGAGTAGTGTGTGCCGTAAACCGTTTTCTGGATGAGACCGGCAAGTGCGGCGACGCCTCCGACGTCGGAGACTTTTATTCTGCCGAACGCTACAGAACCGTGATCCATCATTTTTCCACGCCGACGCGGGGCGACCCAACCGAGTCAGCCATGCGGCTGCTGAAAGGCGATGAGGGGTTCATGTGCCAATATGATGACCTTGCGGATTTCGAAACCGTCTGGAGCTCCGTTTTTGATTTGGACAGCCTGGCGGTCTGCCGTGCGGACGGCGATCCGCGAACCGCGCCTTTTGTGGCGGACAACCGGCTTCGCGCCATCGTCAACGGCGTTTGAGCGCGTGGCCGTCATGGGTACTTTTATGTTCTTCCATATCATTTTTGTGCTATACTGATAAGGAACGCAAGGAGGGAATGGCAATGAAAGTGGTTCTGATCAACGGCAGCCCCAACGAAAAGGGCTGCACCTATACGGCGCTGAAGGAAGCGGCGGATGAACTGCAGCGGCAGGGCGTGGAGGCGGAAATCGTGCACATCGGCAAAGCGCCGGTGCGCGGCTGTCTGGGCTGCGGCGGCTGCCGCAAGACGGGGCACTGCGTATTTGACGACGCCGTGAACACGCTGGCCGAAACGCTGATTCAGGCCGACGGCCTGGTCTTTGGCTCGCCGGTGTTTTATGCGGGCATCTCCGGTCAGCTCAAGTGCTTTATGGACCGGCTGTTTTACAGTCGGGGCGCACAGCTTTCCGGCAAGCCCGCCGCGGCGGTGGTCAGCGCGCGGCGCGGCGGATGCGTCAGCGCCTTTGACGACATCAACCGTTTTTTCACCATCAACCGCATGCCCGTGGTTTCCTCACAATACTGGAACCAGGTGCACGGCAACACGCCTGACGAGGTCCGAAAAGACGAAGAAGGCCTCCAGATTCTGCGCACACTGGCGCGCAATATGGCCTGGCTGCTCAAAAACCTGGAGGCTGGCCGTCAGGCGGGCGTGCCCGAGCCTGAGCGGGAAGCGCCGCTCCGCACCAATTTTATTCGATAAGCCCCGAGTCCGGGAAGCTTCCCGTCTCGATCAGCTGGCGCAAAACGGGCAGTTCCTTCTCGCAAAGGCGGATGCCCGGCCTGCGCAGGGCGGGATTGGCATGCCGCATCAAAAACGGATAGCCCACGCTGTCCAGCATGGTTTCATCGTTGAAGTTGTCGCCAAAGGCGGCAGCTTCTTCTTTTGCAATGCCCGTGCGCTCCATGAGCATGCGCATGCCCATGCCCTTGTTGGCGGCGGTAAAATCAAACCAGTCGCGGCCGGATACCGTGGCGGTCAGTCTGCCGCTCCATTTTTGCAAAAGTGCCGGAGCAATCCGCTCCAGTCCCTCGTCGATCTGGCCCGAAATCTTGAGCATGGGTTCGGCCACGTCCTCCGGCCGGTCGATGATGGTGACGGTGTTGCGCAGGCGATAGACGATATCGTCCGTATAGCGGCGGTTTTGATCCAGCATATAGGTGGTGTGGCGGCCGCTGATCAAAAGGTTCATCCCCGCGGCTTCGATGTCTTCGATGATCTCGCGCGCCGTTTCCTCCGGGATGGGAATGGCGCCGATCACCTCTCCCCCGTAAAAGCACAGGGCGCCGTTTTCGCAGATAAAGGCCATATGGTGCGCCACCGGCCTGAACAGGCGGCGCAGGTTGCCATACTGCCTTCCGCTGCACGCGGCAAACAGCATCCCCCTGCGCGTCAGCTCTTCCACGGCTTCATACGTCCCGTCCGCCAGCGTGCCATCCGGCTCCAACAGGGTCCCGTCCAGGTCCGTAGCAATCAAGCGGATCATGCCCTGTCCTCCTATGTACATGCTGGCGGTATGATAGCACAATTTATCAGGTGCGTCAATTTGAGGTCGGTCAAAAATCTGCTTGACAGAAAACGCCATATGATGTATCATACGTATGAACAATCGTTCATTTGTTCATGAGAGGAGTGGGAAGATGCCTGGTGAACCCGAACAGCTGGCATGCGATTTTATGTACGTGCATGACGAAATCGTCAAAAAGGTGCGCAAGGAAATGCCCGGCGAGGACGTGCTCTTTGATTTGAGCGAACTGTTCAAGGTCTTTGGCGATTCCACCCGCATCCGCATTCTCTACTGCCTGTTTGCCAGCGAGATGTGCGTGTGCGACATCGCCACACTGCTGAACATGACGCAGAGCGCCATCTCGCATCAGCTCAGCGTGCTGAAAAAGAACAAGCTGATCAAAAGCCGCCGCGACGGCAAGACCATCTTTTATTCTCTGGCCGACAGCCACGTCCGCGCCATCCTGGACCAGGGCGTGGAGCATGTGACGGAATAAGGAGGCAATTTTCATGAAAAAGGTTTTCAAGCTGCGGGACCTGGACTGTGCCAACTGCGCCGCGAAGATGGAGGCGGCCATTCAAAAAATCCATGGTGTCGAACATGCGTCGGTCAATTTCATGACGCAGAAGCTGACGATTGAGGCGTCGGAATCAGACTTTGAACAGGTGTTGTCGGAAGCTGAAAAAGCCATGCGCCGGGTGGAGCCCGGCTGTGTGCTGGTAAAGTAAAACCGCAGGAGGATGGGAAGATGTCGCGCAGGCAAAAAAGGGACTTGCTGCGTATCGCCGTGGCGGCGGTATTGTTTCTGGCCGGGCTGCTGGTGCCCGATAAAACGGTACGCCTGATTCTGTTCCTGCTGGCGTATCTGACGGTGGGGCTGGATGTGCTCAAGGAAGCCGGCGAGGGCATTGTGCACGGCCAGCTGTTTGACGAAAACTTTCTGATGTCCATCGCCACTTTGGGTGCGATGGTTGTCGGCGAATACCCTGAGGCCGTGGCGGTGATGCTTTTGTACCATGTCGGCGAGCTGTTCCAAAGCTACGCCGTCGGCAAATCGCGCGCCTCCATCGCCAGCCTGATGGACATCCGTCCCGAGACAGCCGCGGTGGAACGGGACGGAGGCGTGGTCACCGTTGACCCGGAGGAAGTGGCCGTGGGCGAGGTGTTCGTGCTCAAGGCCGGCGACCGCGTGCCGCTGGATGGCGTAGTGCTGGAAGGGACGTCCGCGCTCAATACCGCCGCGCTGACCGGCGAGAGCATGCCGCGCGACGTAGCCCCCGGCGACGAGGTCATTAGCGGCTGCATCAACCAGACGGGGCTTTTGCGTGTGCGCGCAACGAAGCTGTATACCGATTCGACCGTGGCGCGGATTCTGGAACTGGTGGAGAACGCCAGCGACAAAAAGGCCAGGGTCGAAACCTTCATCACCCGCTTTGCGCGCGTGTATACGCCTGCCGTCTGCGGCGCGGCGCTTCTGCTGTTTCTGATTCCCTCGCTGTTTGTGGATGGCCGGTGGGCCGACTGGGGTATGCGTGCGCTTAGCTTTCTGGTGGTGAGCTGTCCGTGTGCGCTGGTGATTTCGGTGCCGCTCAGCTTTTTCGGGGGGATCGGCGGCGCGGGAAAGTGCGGCATTCTGGTCAAGGGCAGCAACTACCTGGAAGCGCTGGCCAAAGCGGATATCGTGGTTTTTGACAAAACCGGCACCCTCACGCGGGGCGTCTTTCATGTCACGGTGGTTCATCCCGACCAGATCAGCGAGGAGGAGCTTTTGCGCATCGCCGCCACGGTGGAAAACGCCTCCGACCATCCCATCGGGCGCTCCATCTGCGCGGGCTATCACGGCGAGCTGGCCCTGGATCAGCTCACCGGCGTGCGCGAGCTGCCCGGCGAGGGAATGAGCGCTGTGCTGGACGGGGCAACCGTCAGCGTGGGCAATGAAAAGCTGATGCATTCCCTGGGCGTGGAGCTGCCCGACTGCCCGCATGCGGGCACGGTGGTCCATGTGGCCCGCGACGGCGCCTATCTGGGCCACATCGTGATTTCCGACCAGATCAAGGAAGGATCGCAGGAAGCCATCGCCGCCCTGAAGCATGAGGGCGTGCGCAGGACCGTCATCCTCACCGGAGACAGCCAGGCCGTGGCGCAGGATGTCGCTGCAAAGCTGGGCGTGGATGAGGCGCACGCGCAGCTGCTGCCCGCGCAGAAGGTAGAGCAGGTGGAGCGCCTCCTGAATGAGAAAAAACCGGGCGGAACGCTGGTATTTGCCGGCGACGGCATCAACGACGCGCCCGTCCTGACCCGTGCCGACGTGGGCGTGGCCATGGGTGCGCTCGGCAGCGATGCGGCGGTGGAGGCGGCCGATGTGGTGCTGATGGACGATGACCCGCGCAAGCTGGCCACGGCCATCCGCATCAGCCGCCGCACGCTGGCCATCACCCGCCAGAGCATCGTCTTTGCCCTGGCGGTAAAGCTGCTGGTGCTTGTATTGGTCGCGGCAGGTGTCGCCAATATGTGGTGGGCTGTCTTTGCCGACGTGGGCGTATCGGTGCTGGCCATTCTCAACGCCATGCGCGCGCTGCGCGTGGATGGCCTGTAAGGCCCGCGACCCTCTTCGTTTCCCTTCCAGCCCCAAAAGAAGGCCTTGATATTGAATGCTTTCTCCCCCGTGCCATCCGCGGGAAAAACCCGCCTCCCGCAGCGTTTTCTCAGCGTTCTTTCCTGCCTGCTGCTGGCCCTGCCGGCGCTGGCTGCCGCCTCCACGCTTGTGGACGACCTTTCCGCCCTTTCGGATGACGAGCTGCTCTTGCTCAAGCAGCTCATTGACGCCGAGGTGGAGGCGCGCGGGCTGGTTGTCCCCGCAGACGGCATGTCCGCGTCCGACGAGCCCCTTGTCTGGATTCCCAAATCCGGCAGCAAGTACCACAGCAAGAGCACCTGCTCCAACATGAAAACCCGCTTCAGGTCACCCTTTCCGAAGCGAAGGATGGCGGCTACGAGCCCTACAGGAAGTGCCGTCCGCCGGTCTGAGAGGCGCGCTTTCTGCCCTTGAAGCAAATTTCTTGTTCTACAGCAATGCCCCTGGCTTTCGCCAGGGGCGTGGTTGTTTTGCCGCCATTGCTTACCGGCAGCAGTTGCAGCCGGTGTTGCAGCTCGTGTTGCACCCGGTATTGCAGGCCGTGTTGCAGCCGGTATTGCAGCACGTGTTGCAGCCGGTGTTGCACGCCCTGTTGCGCAGGCACACGTCGTCGTTGTTGCACAGCGATGCCGGCGGGAAAAGAGGCAGTGAGAAAAATTCGTCGCAGACGTTCTCGGCGAACTCCTCGCAGGGCGGGATGGGACAGAAGCCATAGGAGGGGATGAGAATCTCCACCTGGGCAAGCACCTTGAGGATAACCGTCACGCAGACCGTCAGCTTGAACTTGTTGTTGCCCTCATAGGTGCCGGCCACGCAGATCGCGCTGACCATGCTCTCCAGGCAGTAGGGCACGATGGATTCGTCGGGGATGGACAGCAGGACGTCTTTATCCACCGTAATGACGCCCTTGCCGATGTACTCTACGCAGCGACTGTCCACAAACAGGATGTCGATGGGCACGTCAATCTTGCAGCGCACGCGGGCGAAGCAGGGACGGTCGCACAGGCGTTCCACGGAGAGATTGCGGATGGTGCCTTCCGTGGTGGTGGAGCGGCAGCTTTCGAACGTGATGGGCGGCACGGGCGGGCTGGTGGGAGGAACGGTTTCGGTGGCGTCGTCGCAGCAGCAGTTGCAGCAGTTGTTGGCCACCATGGCGTAGCTGGTGATGGTTACTTCCTTGTCATCCAGCTGTTCCTGCTGCAGGCAGCTGTCGTATACGCGCTTGACCTGCACGCATACCTTTTCCTGCAGTCCGTCCAGCGCGCTGCCATTGGTGATGGTGCCGGGGCAGCAACAGGGATTGGCGTTTTTGTAAGAGTAAAAAGACATTGGCACGCCTCCTTCTTTGTTCGTCGGCCGCAGGGAGGCTTTGGCATGGCAGCGTCCCTTGCGCCGTTCACTGATACAGTATGACGGCGCGGCGAACGCGTGCGGAAAAGGTTGCGGCTTTCAAACATTCTCCGGAAGGATGCGCTCCACGGTATATCCCATCTCCTCCAGGCAGTCAGGCACGCTGTCTCCCTCGAGCACCAGGTGCAAAAGGCCCAGGGTCACAAAATAATCGCCATCTTCCTCCGCCTCCAGCCATTCGGCCATGCGGCGCGCCATGCGCGCGTTACGCTGTGTCACCAGGGCGGCATGGTATTCCCCGGCCAGCTCCTGATCGGGTTCGGCCGCCATGCCTTCCAGATAGGCATCGGCGAAGGCGTCGGCATCCCCCGTGCGCCACCATTCGGGCCATTGGTCAATGGCTGCGTCCATGCCGGTAGCGCTGTCCGGGTCCAGAATCACGCGGCAGGTGGAGCAAAGCAAGGATTCCTGCAGCGCGGGGCTGAGGCCGTCGAGCACCTCCAGCTCGGCGCGCGTGTCCTCCAGCCAGGCCTCCGGCTTGCCGCTACCGAGCTTTTTGACCTGCTCCTCCACGCCCAGCGAAGCGGACGCCCGGGTCCCCCGCACTTTCAGCGTGGCAGCTACCGCCTCCGTATTGAGCATGCTCATGACGGCCCAGGGCTTGAGCGCATCCAGGCTGTCCATGCGGTAGCCCGCCTTTTGCGCCGCCTGGCTTACCAGCGCATAGGTATCCGCGCTCACCAGTTGCTGCAGGCTTTCCCCCTCAGGGCAGTACATCAGCTCCTGATAGGCGGCCTGCGCCTCAGCGCTCTGCGTGTCGCACTCAAATCCCAGCACATCCGCGGACTCCAGCGCATCCAGAATCGGCTGACCCATGGGATACATGTCCTCGCTGCCCACATGGATGCTGCCCAGCAGATACAAATCGTTCTTTCCGCCGGTCACGCGGTACAAAATGCCGACGCTGCCTTCCTTTTGCGGGGCGCAGCCGCCTGCGCCCAGGACCAGCAGCAGCACCAGCGCGAGGGCGGTCATCCTTCTCCCCCTTCTTTGCATGCCGTTTCCTCCAATCTTTGTGCAGCCAGGGAAATGTCCTCGTCGCACAGCTGCCAGCTATCGGGCAACAGCGCCGCATAGGCCGGATCATAGTAGCGGTCATCCAAAAGCAGCACGATGCCCCGGTCGCTTTCGGAGCGAACGACGCGCCCGGCCGCCTGCAGCACCTTGTGCATGCCCGGAATACGGCAGGCATAGGCGAAGCCGTCACCGAAATGCCGCTGATAGCATGCGCGCACGGCAGCCAGCCGCGCACTGGGCACAGGCAGGCCCATCCCGACCACCGCCGCCCCGATCAGACGTTCGCCGGGCAGGTCAATGCCCTCGCTGTACAGTCCTCCAAGCACGCACAGGCCCAGCTTGGCGCCTTTTTCCTTTTCAAACGCCTCCAGAAAGGCAGCCTGCTCGTCCCCCTCCATATCGCGGCGCTGCACCAGCAGCGGCGGCAGGTTCTCCGCCCCCTTCAGACGCTCCAGCACCAGCGACAGATAGGCATAGCTGGGAAAATAGGCGATATAGCTGCCCGGGCGCGCCGCCGTCAGCTCCCGCAGCGCGTCCGCAATCTGCTCTGCCGTGCTTTCCCGCCGTTCATAACCGGTATTCACGCGCCTGCGCACTACCTGCAGATGGCGCGGATCAAACGGCGAAGGGAGCGAGAAGCAGGCGTCCGCTTCCTCCCCGCCCAGCAGCCGCTTCATGGCAGGCAGCGGCGTCAGCGTGGCCGAAAAAAAGACCGCGCCCCGAAGCCCGCGCGTCACACGCGCGATTTCCCTGCCCGGCAGCAGGCAGTACAGGGTGAGCGTCCGCTCCCGGCCCCGGCCCTCCAGCAGCACGGCATAGTCCTCATCCAGATGCTCTGCCGCATACCGAAAGCCCATGAGCATGCGCGCCGCGTCCGCCGCACCCTCGCCCTGTGCCAGCTGCTGCACCGCCAGGCCAAACGCCTCCTCCGCCCTTTGGGCGATGCCCTCCGGCAGCGTGTCCAGCGTGCGCTCGAAGGAGCGCTCCTCTTGTCCGCCCAGCTCCCGCAGCGCCCGAATCAGCGCCGTCAGGGCGCGGTAATACGGCGTTTTGCGCCCTGCCTGCTTTCCATGCTCCGCGCGCAGCCGGGCCAGTTCCCGGCTGTCGAGCGAACCCGACAGGCTGTCGCGCACGCGTTCCACGGCGTGATGCGCCTCATCCACCAGCAGCGTCATGTCCCGGCGCCGCTGAAACAGCCGCTTGACCTGCGCAAAGGGATCGAAGGCGTAATTCAGGTCCATCAGCACCACATCCGCCAGCTCCACCAGTGCAAGGGCCAGCTCAAAGGGGCACACGTCATGATGCTCCGCCGCCCGGTGGATGCGCTCATCGGTCCACACCACGTCCCGGCAGGCCAGCAGCTCGTCCACCGCATCGCCTTGACGCAGATAGTGGCCCTTTGCCCGGGGACAGAAGTCCGGATGACAGCGAGTGGGCGCCGGGCAGAGCTTTTCCTTGGCGGTGAGCACGGTGCAGCGGGCACGCAGGCCTTTCCGGTACATGCGTTCCAGCGCGTGGACGGGGCTCTGGCGCGCGGTGTTGCGGGCCGTGAGGTAGAGCACCTTGCCGGTCAGTCCCTCTCCCAGCGCCTTCAGCGCAGGGTACAGGACCGCCGCGCTCTTGCCCGTGCCGGTGGGCAGGCTGGCGAAGAGCCGCTTTTTGCGCCGGATGGCGGTATACACCTGCACGGCCAGCTCCCGCTGGCCCTTTCGGTAGCTTTCGTAGGGAAAGGCGAGCGCCCGGAGGCTGGCGTCCCGATCGCGGCGGTAGGCGCTTTCGCGCAGGGCGCAGGCCGTCCATGGCTCCAGCAGATTTTGAAGCGCAGTTACCAAAGCGTCCCGGTCCAGCGTTTCCTCGTGGCGGGAGAGCGCCTCCCCCGCCTCGTCCACGTAACACACGCACAGCCGCACCCGCTCGCACGGCTTTTCCCTGGCGAGCATCGCCCCATAGCACACCGCCTGCGCCCAGTGCTCCGGCAGGGGCTCAAAGCGCGCCTGCGCCCCCAGCTTGATCTCCTCCACGAAGGGTACGTCGCCGTCCTCGAACAGGTCCATACGCCCATAGACGGTCACGTCCGCGCCCAGGCAGGAAAAGGCATGACAGAGGCTCTTTTCGCTCTCGCCCGCCGCGCCGGCCTGCCGCGCCCGATGCGCCCGTCCGCCGGCCAGCATGCGCTCCGCGTCCTCCGCGGGCGTGATGTCGGGCGGAAAATAAGAAAAGGCCACCAGCTCGCGCACGGAGACCCGAAATGTTTCTCCCACGGCTGTGGCCCCCCTTTTCCGAGTTCGGTCAGTCCCTGCGGTTGCGCGCGATAATGAGCAGACGCACCAGCTGCAGGAGGCTGCTGATGGCGGCCGCCACATAAGTCATGGCGGCGGCGCTCAGCACGGCGCGCGCGCCGTCCATCTCCTCGCCGCTCAGATAGCCCTGCTGCTCAAGCACGCGCAGCGCCCGGCCGCTGGCGTTGAACTCCACCGGCAGCGTGACCAGCGAAAACACCAGCGTGAGCGCGAAGCAGGCGATGCCCACATAGATCAGCGGCTCCCAGCTGAACAGCAGGCCAAGCAGAAAGATGGGGAAATACAGGTTGCTGCCCAGGTTGACCACCGGCACCAGCGCGCTGCGCAGCTTGAGCGGCGCATATCCCTCATGCTGCTGTATGGCATGTCCGCATTCATGCGCCGCCACGCCGATGGCCGCTACGCTCGTGGAGCCATAGACCCCGTCGCTCAGGCGCAGGGTGTTGTTCCGCGGATCATAGTGGTCCGTGAGGTTTCCGGAAACGCTGCGCACGCTCACCTCTCCGCAGCCGGCCTGGTTGAGCATGGAGCGGGCCACCTCCTCCGCGCTCATGCCGTTTCGCGCATGCACGGCGCTGTACTTTTTGAAGGTGGATGAAACCCTCATCTGTGCCCACAGGCCCAGAAGCAGGCCGGGAATGACAAGAATCATGGTCCAATCCCAATAGAACATCTGATATCCTCCTTGCTGGCCGTTCGAGGACGGCCCATGCTTAGCATACACCATTCTGCCGGAAATTCAACCCGCCGGATGCCGAAATGTCGTTTTTGAGCCGCGTATACCTCACCCCGGCCGCGGGCAGGCTATACGCGGGAGGGATGCATATGCTCCGAAGGCTTCACCCGCGCTGTTCCCTGTGGCTGAACGCGGCGCTGGCGCTGTTCTGCGCAGCGGCTTTTTTATTGGTGCTCCTGTGGCCCCTCCGCTCGTTTTCCGAGGCAACGACATATACCGCGGAGGAACGCGCCCTGCTGGACGCGTTTGAAAGCGGCGAAATCATCCGCCTGCATGTGCTGGCCGACGGCGACGATGCGGAAAGCCAGCGCGTCAAGCTGTGCGTGCGCGACGCGCTGATTGCCGCCTTCGGCGACCTGCTGGTGGATGCGTCCCATGCCGATGCGGATGCGGTGTACGAAACGCTCTTGGCCCAAGTATCCCGGATGGAGGAGGTCGCGCTGACATGCGCCCGCGAAAACGGGTTCACAGGTCCTGTCACCGCCGAAGCCGGCGTTTTGACGCTGCCGGAAAAGACCTACGGGCAGGTGACGCTGCCGGCGGGGGACTACCGCGGCCTGCGCGTGACGCTGGGCAGCGGACAGGGCCGGAACTGGTGGTGCGTGCTGTTTCCCCAGCTGTGCCTGGCAGTTTCCTCCGACGGGGTAGAGCCGCAGCCTTCCGAGGTGCCCAGCCTGACCTGGGATGCGGAGCGCATCCTCTCCCAGTGGCTGATTTTTCCCGTTTGACGCGCGTCAAATCGCAAAATATGCTATAATGGTCGCATCTCAATCATGGAGGTGCGACGCGATGCCAGGCCCGTTTTTGCCCGTCACACCTGAGGAGGTTGCCCAACTGGGCTGGGACGCGCCGGATTTTGTCTACGTCGTAGGCGAGGCATATGTGGACCACCCCTCCTTCGGGCACGCCATCATCGGCCGGGTGCTGGAGGCGGCGGGATACCGTGTGGCCATGCTCTGTCTGCCAGAATACCGCAGCGCGGAGGCGTTCAAGCGATTCGGCAGGCCAAAGCTCGGCTTTCTGGTCTCCTCCGGTGTGATTGACAGCATGGTCAACCACTACACCGTGGCCCGCAAGCGCAGAAATACCGACGTATACGCTCCCGGCGGACGTGCCGGCCTGCGCCCCGACCGCGCGGTCACGGTGTACTGCAACCGCATCCACGAGGCCTACCCCGGCATGCCGGTGCTCATCGGCGGCGTGGAGGCCTCGCTGCGCCGCTTCTCGCACTATGACTACTGGGACGACAAGGTGCGCCGCAGCGTGCTGGTGGACAGCGCCGCCACGCTGCTGCTCTACGGCATGGGCGAAAACACCATTCTGGACTGCTGTGACTGGGTCCGTCGCGGGATGCCCGCGCATGAGCTTTCCCAGCTGCGCGGCGTATGCTACATGGCCAAGCAGCCGCCCGGGGATGCGCTGCCGCTGCCCTCTCACGCCGAGGTTGCGGCGGACAAGCGCGCCTATTGCCAGGCCTTTTTACTGGAATATCAGGAGCAGGACCCTGTGCGCGGACGCACGCTATGCCAGCAACAGGACGCCCAGCGCTACCTCGTGCAGAACCCGCCGGCTTTCCCGCTCTCACGCGCAGAGCTGGACCGCGTTTACGACCTGCCCTTCACCCGGCTCGCCCACCCGATGTACGACGCGCTGGGCGGCGTGCCCGCGCTTCAGGAGGTGCGCTTTTCCATCAGCGCGGTACGCGGCTGTTTCGGCTCATGCAGCTTTTGCGCCCTCACCTTTCATCAGGGGCGCATCGTCTCCTCCCGTAGCGAAGAATCGCTGTTGAGGGAAGCGCGCCTTCTGGCCTCGTTGCCCGATTTCAAGGGATATATCCACGATGTTGGCGGCCCCACGGCCAATTTCCGCCAGCCCGCCTGCGAGCGTCAGCTGCGCGAAGGCGCCTGCAAAAACCGTCAATGCCTCTACCCCACGCCCTGCAAGCATATGCGCGTAAGCCATGCCGAGCTGGTGTCCCTGCTGCGCAAAATGCGGGCTATTCCGGGGGTAAAAAAGGTCTTTATCCGCTCCGGCATCCGCTACGACTATCTCATGGCCGACAAAAGCGATCAGTTTCTCACCGAGCTGTGCCGCTACCACATCAGCGGACAGCTGAAGGTCGCGCCGGAGCATATCAGCCCGAATGTGCTCGCCCGTATGGGCAAGCCCCGCCGCGAGGTATACGAAGCCTTCGTGGACCGCTACAACGCCGTGAACCGGCAGTATGGGCTCAAGCAGTACCTCGTGCCCTACCTGATGAGCAGCCATCCGGGCAGCACGCTCAGGGATGCGGTGGAGCTGGCGGAGTACCTGCGCGACACGGGCCACCAGCCGGAGCAGGTGCAGGACTTCTATCCCACGCCGGGCACGCTCAGTACCTGCATGTATTACACCGGGCTGGACCCGCGCGACATGCAGCCGGTCTATGTGCCCAAAAACCCGCACGAAAAGGCCATGCAGCGCGCCCTGCTGCAGTACCGCAACCCCGCCAACCACGACCTGGTGCGAGAAGCGCTGCGCCTGTGCGGCAGGGAGGACCTGATCGGCTTTAGCCCGCATGCGCTGGTGCCGCCGCGCACAATCCGTGCCTCGGCGGACAAAGGTCCGCGCGAAAGGGACGTCCGCGGGGAGCGGAATACCCGCGCGCAGCGGAGTGCGCCCGCCCGGACGAACGCCCCCGCCGCCCGCCGCGCGGATCGCGCCGCGCCCCGGCGGACAGGCCGCGCCGCGCCCACCGGGCGCAAAGGCGGCGGCCGCTATTGAGGCTGAACGCCTGCCGGCGCGCCTTTCTTGCGCCGGTTGCCGTCATCCGCTGGTTCAACGTGGCTTTTCCGCTCTGTCCAACCGCGCCATCGTCCGGAAGGGCGCGCTGCGGCGCGCGGGATACGGGGCAAAATGCGCGGCGGCGGCCAACCGCTGCCGGATGACGCAGGCGACAGCAAAGAAGCGAACAGGAAAGGCGCGGGCCGCACATGCGGCCCGCGCCAAACGCTTTCTTTCAATTACGGCTCCTTGACGGCGCTGAGCAGCTCCGCCGGAGCGAAGGGGAAGCGCAGCACCCCGGCGATTTCTCCGGCGATTTCACCCGCCTGGATAAAGAACACCACATTGCCGTCCTGATCCAGATAAAAGTCCGACTCGGGGCTGAACGCGCCGGTCACCTGCTCCTTCGTGAGGCCGTCCAGATAATCGCCGTCGGCGTTCTGGCTGTCCCGCTCCACGATGCGCCAGATCAGATCGTAGGCCAGTTGCTCGGCCACGCTCTGCCCGTCGCTGAGCTCGCCGCCCTCTTCCTCCAGGCCCAGCACCTGCGAAAGGCTCACGGGCTGGCCGGCATAGAGGCCGTCGCGCGCAAAGGTATCTGCCGAAAGGCTTATGCTCTCTCCGCCCCCGCCGAACGTCGTGGAGGTGAGAACCACGCTCACATACCGGCTGGAATCATGCGTCACCTCATAGTCGATGGAAGCATCCACCGGCTCGGCCAGGTTCTGCATATCCTGCGCCATGGCCTGATAATAGGCGTTGATGGCCTTGTCGATGTCCGTCCAGGCATCAAACTGGGGGTAGCTGTACCGCAGGGTACAGCTCTCCGTCATGCCGTCCGCCGGCCAGACGCGCTCGCCGGTAAGGGCATCGGCCAGGGGCAGCACATTGGCCTCAGGCGCCGGCGTATCCTGCGGGGCTTCCATGGCAAGCGCGGCCGCGCCCGCAAGCGTAAGGAACAGCGCCAGACACAGCGCAGCCGCTCTTTTCATGGCAAAACGCTCCTTTGCTTAGCCCTGGTACAGCTCGTTGGCCACGAAGCTGTTTTCCAGATACGAGGTGTACATGCTGTACTGGCTCATCAGCGAGGTGAGGAAGCGCAGCTGCGCCTGGTAGATGTAGCGGTCGGTCACGATGTAGACCTCAAAGACATAGTAGCCATCCTCGGTGGTGTAGGCCACGGTGCCGTACTGAGACTCCTCGTTGATGGTCGAGGTGCTGCCCGTGATGCCGTTGGCGATGATGCCCACGTAATCGGTCAGGTTGGCGCCGTTGCTGTTGTCGATGCGCTTGGCCAGGAAGCTGGCGCTGCCGTCGGGCAGCTCGGCGGATACGCCGTCCTCGCCCTCCACCAGCAGATCGTCGGTGAACACAGCGGGATAGAGCAGCGTGAAGCCCAGATGGCTCTCATACTCCACGGCGATCTGATCGAAGTAGCCCTGCAGGGCGTCCTCCAGGGACAGATCGGTACCCACGGAGTAGCCCATCAGGCGGAAGCCGTTAAGCGCGGTGGAGTCGCTCTGGAAGGTGAACACGGCGCGCTCCAGCCACTGGATATTGCTGTAGTCGGCCTCGGTCATCTCGCGCATGGGCTTGTCCGCCAGATAGATTTCGCCGATGATCTGCACGGTGGCGCTGTCGGCTCCGGGATTGACCGTGACGGGATGGAAACCGATGAAGCCGTTGATGTCGTCGGTCATCACCACGGGCTCCAGCTGGGGCAGCTGCGCGGCGAAGATCTTGCCCAGCAGCTCGGCCTGGGCGTTGGTATCGGTGATCATGTCAGCAGTGACGCCCACCTCCGCGCCATAGGTCTGCCCCACCTTGAAGAACGCGTCGGTAAAGGAAACGGTCAGCACCCCGTCCGCTCCGGGAACGGATTCGGGCGCGTTGGGAGAGTATTGCGAGGCCGCGCACACCAGGTCCATCAGGGGGGTCAGGGCCTCAAAGTCCGCCATGCCCTGGGTCCCTTCGGCCAGGGCGCCAGCGCCCGCCGTCAGCGCAAGGCACAGGGCAGCAACCAGGGAGATCACCTTCCGTACGGTGCGATTGATCATGTTGTCATCCTCCTCCATGTGATGCAAATCGGCTTTGTTCGCCGGTTCGGTACGCTCATATAACGCGCCGGCATGGATGTTTCATCCACGTTTCGCAATATATTCCGCGGCGCTGATGGCTGCAATGTTGCCCTCGCCCACTGCCTTGGGCACCTGCAGGGGCTTGCCGGTGCAGTCTCCGGCGGCGAAAACGCCCGGAATGTTGGTTCGCATCCCCCGGTCCACGGGGATGTAGCTGCCCTCGGTGCGAAGGTCCGACAGCAGCATGGACAGCGGCATCGCCGCCCGGAAAATGAAGATCCCGTCGTAGCGCCGCTCGCCCTTGTCGGTTTGCAGCACCAGCGCCTCGCCATCCCGCGAGATCGCGCGCGGCTTTTCCTCCACCAGGCGGATGCGCGCATCCAGGCCGGCGGTGTCATGCGCCTTCAGCCGGTAGTAATCCAGCTCCGCCGCCAGCCCGGCCAGAAAGGCGCTTTCCTCCACGCCCTGCGCCGAGCCGCTCAGCACCGCGATGCGCCTGCCGCGGTAGAACATGCCGTCGCACGTGGCGCAGTAGCTCACGCCCCGGCCCAGCTGTTCCTCCTCGCCCGGCAGCAGCACGGGACGCGCAGCGCCCATGGCCAGCAGGACCGTTTTGGCCTCCATCACGTCGTTTTCCACCAGCAGCATGAAGCCGTTTTCCGTGGGCATGATCTGCCGGACCAGCCCTGCCCGCTCCTCAGCCCCCAGCTCCAGCGCCTGGCTGCGGAAACTCTCCAGCATGCTCGCGCCCGAGGCGTGCGGCATGCCGGGGTAATTGTCGATGCGCTCGGCTGCCCTCAGCAGTCCCGCGTCGCTTGCGGGGGCGATCACCGTGGCCGAAAGGCCCCGCATGCGCGCCGTCATGGCGCAGGACCATCCTGCCGGACCCTTTCCCACGATTGCGATATCCGTCATTGCAACCTCCTGTGACATGGCGCAAACGCCACCACGCCTTCCTAAAGTATATCAAAATCATTACTAAAATACAAGGCTTTTCAAACACTTATCACAAATGTGTTACAAAAATTTTTAATTCCAGGCACATAAAAACCGGCCGTCCTGTCAGCGCAGGAACGGCCGGTTCATGGGACGCCCGGAGGCGTTATTCAAGCGATGCAAACAGCAACAGTTCAAAGCACGGATAGCTCTCCGAGTCCTCTTCTTCGCCCTCCACGCCGGTGCTCAGCGACATGCCCGCGCAGGTGCCGTACATCATCACCTGTTCATCCACCTGGAAATTGGGTTTCTTGTCGGCGGTCACCAGGATGATATTGCTGTATTCCCCGCTTTTGCGGTTGAGCGCCATGCGGATGATATAAACGTCTCCGCTTTCGCTGATATCGGTAATGTAGGCCTTGTAGTCCATGATGCGGCCTTCGTAGCCTTCCATCTTGTCAATCAGCTGGCTGTAGGAGGGCGAGATCGCCTGTTCCTTGAGGTAATCCATCATGTCCTCTTCGGTCCACTTGCGGGTGAAGCTGAAGGTAAAGCGACGGTCTGCCAGGCCCTTTTTGCTGAAAGCCAGCGTCGCCTCGTAGACGCCTTCCTCCTCCGCGTCCAGCGAGAAGGAGAACTTGCCCGCGCTGGTCACCTTCTTGGTCATGACCTCCTCGCCGTTGAGGAAGATCTGGATGGTGGCGCTGGGCTCGGCGGTTCCGGCAAATTCCACCTCGTCCTGGGACACGGTCTCTCCGGGCTTGCTGGTAAAGTTGACGGTGAGCAGCGTGCGCTGATAGGTGACCGGGTAGGCCAGCTCCGCGACCTCCTCACCCTGGTATTCGCCGGTGATGGTAATCAGGAACACGCCCTCCCTGGGCAGGTTGATCGGCAGGGCAAACTTGCCGTTTTTGCCCACCGTCACCTCGGTCACGATGGGTTCGGGATAGCTCAGGCCCATCACCACGGCGGTCAGGGACACACCCTCGGCCGCGGTGCCCTCGATTTCGAACTCCTGCTCGTTGGTTTCGGTAGGGGGCGCGTCAGAGATGTTGATCTTGGCGCTGGCCTTGGGAGGCAGAGGCAGCACCTCCACAAAGGTAAAGGTCTCCCAGATCTTGTTGAGGTTGGTATTGTCCTTGTTGGTGGTGGAGCGGCCGTAGATCTGCATGTCGAAGTCGATCTCATAGCCGTTGCGGATGGTGCGGCGCATAAAGCCGCGGTAGAGGATCTCGCCGTTGTCGCGCCGGGTGTAGCGCAGGACGAGGAAGCGTCCGTTGTCGGTGTTCTTCCACTCGGAGGTGGTAAATTCGTATCCCTCGTATTCGTTTTTGGGATAGTGGCTGGTGCGGTAGGTGCCGCGCACATCGCTGGTCTGCTCGTTGACGTCGAAAATGGACTCGGAACGCTCGTTCTGCACGGCACGCAGTTCAAAGCACGCGTCGTTCTCCTCCGTCCAGGCCTGCAGCAACACGCCCCGCGCCAGGAAATCATTGGTCGTCTCCTCCAGGGACGAGCCGCGGGCCTCCAGCCAGTCGGCGTAGTCGGTCAGGTTGTCCGGCGTGAGCACGATATAGCCCTCCGGCATCTCCATGGTGGCGTAAAGCTGATCAAATACATAGGTTTCCGCCAGGGCAGGCGCGCACGCCAGCAGCAGCAAAAGCAATAAAAGGCAGAGAACCACTTTGCGCATAATGTCACATCCTTCACAACACTTCTGCAGCGCACGGCGGGCCGGAGAACTGTCCGGCGCAGTGTCACAGGGAACTCATGATGTTTTATTGTAACACAAAGCGTCCATGCAGGCAACCGACCCCAGGGGAGATTTTACATTTCCCCGGCATGCCGTTGTTTTTCCTCTGTATCTTGCTTGCCAGCCGGATAACAGACCGCTATAATGGGAATGTGCTCAAAGACGAGTTTCGTCTTTGAGTGCGTTTTTTTATTCTTCGCCGGGCTTTTGAGCCTTTGGCGGCTGAGCAGGAGGACTGACGGCATGAACGCTTCACCCATGAGGTATCCCGGGCTGTATTCCCCCGCCTTTGAGCACGACGCCTGCGGTATCGGCATGATTGTGGACATCGCGGGCAGGCGGTCGCACGAGACCGTCACGCAGGCCCTGAACATTCTGGAAAATCTGGAGCACCGGGGCGGAGCGGGCGCGGAACCGGATACGGGCGACGGCGCAGGCATCCTGACCCAGCTGCCGCACGCCTTTTTGGAAAGGGAATGCCGTCTCGGCGGCATCGTGCTGCCCGCGCCCGGCTGCTACGGAGTGGGCATGCTGTTTTTCAGCCGGGACGACGGCCGCCGCGCCGCGGCCGAAGCCGCCTTCGAGGCCATTGTGCGGCAGCAGGGACAGCGGTTTCTCGGCTGGCGCAGCGTGCCGGTCAACGTCTCCACGCTGGGCAGGACCAGCCGGTCCTGCATGCCGGTCATCCGTCAGGCATTCATTGAGAAAAGCGCGGATATCGACGGCGAGGAGGCCTTCGAGCGCAAGCTCTACCTCATCCGCAAAATCGCCGAAAAGCGCCTGCGCTACGCGCCGGATGCCCGGCCGGGGGATTTTTATGCCGCGAGCCTGTCCTGCCGCACCATCGTTTACAAGGGCATGCTTTTAAGCAGGCAGGTGTCCCAGCTGTATCTGGATTTGAACGATCTTGCCTACGATACGGCCATTGCGCTGGTGCACAGCCGCTTTTCCACCAACACCTTTCCCAGCTGGGAGCGCGCGCATCCCAACCGCTATACTATTCACAACGGCGAAATCAACACCATCCACGGAAACTGCAAACGCATGAATGCCCGCCAGCGCCATGTCCATACCGACCTGTTCGGGGAGGATCTTTCGCAGGTATTTTCCATCGTCAACGACGACGGCAGCGACAGCGCCATGTTTGACAACGCGCTGGAGTTTCTCCTTCTGACGGGGCGCACGCTGCCTCACGCGGCCATGATGATGATTCCCCAGCCCTGGGAAAAGGACCGGACCATGAGCCGTGAACTGCGCGCCTTTTACGAGTTTCACAGCCATGTGATGGATGCCTGGGACGGCCCCGCCGCCATGGCCGTGACCGACGGCGTGCAGGCCCTGGCCATGCTGGACCGCAACGGATTGCGGCCCGCCCGCTACCTTGTGACCACGGACGGCCTGCTGGTGATGGCCTCCGAAACCGGCGCGCTGGACCTTCCCCCCGAAAGGGTGCTGCGCCGCGACCGGCTGCGGCCCGGCCGGATGCTGATGGTGGATACCCGGGCGGGACGCCTGCTGGACGATGCGGAAATCAAGAGCCGCATGGCCTCCCTGTATCCGTATGACCAATGGATCGCCCGGCTGGGCATGGACCTTGGCGAACTGCCCACTGGCGAAAGCACCGAAGAAACCACGCCCCTCTGGCAGCTGCAAAAGGCCTTCGGCTACACTTGGGAGCAGGTTCGCAAGGTCATTGTGCCCATGGCGGAGCAGGGTGCGGAGCCACTGGCCTCCATGGGCGCCGACCTGCCCCTGGCCATCCTGTCCGACAGGCCGCAGCCGCTCTTTGCCTACTTCCACCAGCTCTTTGCCCAGGTGACCAATCCGCCCATCGACGCCATCCGTGAGGAAATCGTCACCTCCACGCGGGTCTACCTCGGCCCCGAAGGCGACCTGCTCTCTCCCTCGCCCCGGAGCTGCCGCCAGCTGCGCCTGGCCTCTCCCCTGATGACGGACGGTCAGCTGGCGTGGCTCAGCCAGCTGGATACCGAAGGCCTGCGCGCCATGAAGCTGTCCATCCTCTATGAGGCGCAGCAGGGGGAAGCCGGGATGCGCGCCGCCATGGACCGCATTTGCCGCCAGCTGGACGAGAGCTTTGAAAAGGGCTTCAACCTCTTCATCCTCAGCGACCGCGGCGTGGATGCGGAACATGCGGCCATTCCCTCGCTGCTGGCGGTCAGCGGGGTGCAGGCGCATACCCTGCGCCGGGGCATCCGCACGCAGATGAGCCTGGTGCTGGAAAGCGGAGAGCCCACGGCGGTGCACCACTTTGCGGCGCTGATCGGCTACGGCGCCACCGCCATCCATCCCTATCTGGCGCTGCGCACCGTGCGGGAGGCGGTGCAGGAAGGGCATCTTGCGGGCGTTACGGAGGAGGAAGCGCAATCGCGCTATCTGCACGCGGCGGTGAAGGGCGTGGTAAAAACCATGTCGAAGATGGGCATTTCTACCGTGCAGAGCTACCGCGGCTCGCAGCTGTTCGAGGCCGTGGGCCTCAGCCGCGCGCTCATCGACGAGTTCTTCCCCGAAACTGTCAGCCGCATCGGCGGCATGGGGTTGGACGGGGTGGCGCGGGAAAATGCCGCACGGCATGACGCGGCCTTCCACGACCCGCAGGGCGAGGCTGCGCTGGCCCCCGGCGGCGAGTTCCAGTGGCGCCGGGAAGAGGAGTATCACCTCTACAACCCCGAAACCATCCATCTGCTGCAGCAGGCTGTTTGGACCGACGACTACGGCCTGTTCCGCCAGTATTCCGCCCGGCTGGACGGCAGCGAGCGCAAGGCCACCCTGCGCAGCCTGATGGACCTGCGCTCCGACCGTCCGCCCGTTCCTCTGGACGAGGTGGAAAGCGAGGACGTGATCGTCAAACGCTTCAAGACCGGCGCCATGAGCTACGGCTCCCTGAGCAGGGAGGCGCACGAGTGCCTGGCCATCGCCATGAACCGGCTGGGCGGCAAGAGCAACAGCGGTGAAGGCGGCGAGGACGAGGACCGCTACCGGCCCTCCGCAAACGGGGACGACCTCTCCAGCGCCATCAAGCAGGTGGCCAGCGGACGCTTCGGCGTGACCAGCAGCTATCTCACCCATGCCAGGGAGCTGCAAATCAAAATGGCGCAGGGCGCAAAGCCCGGCGAGGGCGGTCAGCTTCCCGGCGAAAAGGTCTATCCCTGGATTGCCAAAACGCGGCACGCCACGGCGGGCGTGGGGCTGATCTCGCCGCCTCCGCACCATGATATCTACTCCATCGAGGACCTGGCCGAACTGATCTACGACCTGAAAAACGCCAACCGCAAGGCCCGCATCAGCGTCAAGCTGGTGGCGGAAGCGGGCGTGGGCACCGTGGCCGCAGGCGTGGCCAAGGGCGGCGCGGACGTGATTCTGATCAGCGGCTACGACGGCGGCACCGGCGCCAGCCCCCGCTCCTCCATCCGCCACGCGGGCCTGCCGTGGGAGATGGGGCTTGCCGAAGCGCAGCAGACGCTCCTGCTCAACGGCCTGCGCGACCGCGTCATTCTGGAAACCGACGGCAAGCTCATGACGGGGCGGGACGTGGCCGTGGCCGCGCTGCTTGGGGCCGAGGAATTCGGCTTTGCCACCGCGCCGCTGGTGACCATGGGGTGCGTGATGATGCGCGTGTGCAACCTGGACAGCTGTCCCGCGGGCATTGCGACCCAGAAGCCGGAGCTGCGCGCCCGCTTCAAGGGCAAGCCGGAATATGTGATCCGCTTCATGCGCTTCATCGCGCGGGAGCTCCGGGAAATCATGGCCGAGCTTGGGTTCCGCACGCTGGACGAGATGGTGGGCCGTTCGGATCTGCTCATCCGCAAGCCCTCGGACGGCTGCTGGAAGCATGACAGCCTGGACCTGAGCGTCCTTTGCACCCAGTCGCATGCTCAGGCGTGCCGCCGCGGCCGCGACATTCCCCGCCCGCTGGGTCCCACGCTGGACGAAAGCGCCCTGTGCGTGCTGGCCCGTCCCGCGCTGGACAGCGGACGTCCCGTGACGGCGGCGCTGGCCATTCACAACACCGACCGCGCCACCGGCGCCATTCTGGGCAGCGAGGTCACCTCCCGCTATGGCGAGGCAGGTCTGCCGGACGATACCATCCGTTTCACCTTCCGCGGCAGCGCGGGACAGAGCTTCGGCGCGTTTGTGCCGCGCGGCGTCACGCTGGCGCTGGAGGGCGACTGCAACGACTATCTGGGCAAGGGCCTTTCCGGCGGCATCCTGTGCGTAAGCCCTGCCAGAGAACAGGCGGGCCGGCCGGAGGAAAACGTCATCGCGGGCAACGTGGCCCTCTACGGCGCCACCGGCGGCGAATGCTATGTCTGCGGCATCGCGGGCGAGCGCTTCTGCGTGCGCAATTCCGGCGCGCTGGCCGTGGTGGAGGGGCTGGGCGACCACGGCTGCGAATACATGACCGGCGGCCGCGTGGTGGTGCTGGGGCAGGTTGGCCGCAACTTTGCCGCCGGCATGAGCGGAGGCATCGCCTATGTATACGATCCCGACGGCACCTTCCCCGAGCGCTGCAACCCCGAAATGGTGCTTCTGGAGCCTGTCAGCGACCCCGAGGAGGCCGTGTTGCTGAAAAAGTGGATCGGACAGCACGTGTGCCGCACCCACAGCCCGCTGGGGCAGCGGCTGCTGGATGAATGGGGCGAGGCGGCGGGCCGCTTCGTGCGGGTCATTCCCGCGCAGTACAAACGCCTGATGACCCGGCGCGAGAAGGAGGAGGCTTGAACATGGGCAAGCTGTTTGGTTTTCTGGAATATGGCCGCGAGCTGCCCCCGGACCGCGACCCGTTGGAACGCCTGAACGACTGGAATGAGATTCACGGCCTGCTTCCCGAGGAGGAGGAGCGCAGGCAGGCGGCGCGCTGCATGGGCTGCGCCGTACCCTTCTGCCACAGCGGGCTGATGATGGGAGGTCTGCCCTCCGGCTGTCCGCTGGGCAACCTGATTCCCGAATGGAACGACCTGCTCTACCGGGGCGAATGGGAAGCGGCCGCGCAGCGCCTGCTGCTGACTAACAGCTTTCCGGAGTTTACCGGTCGGGTCTGTCCCGCGCCGTGCGAGGGCGCGTGCACCTGCGGTATTCACCAGCCGCAGATCACCATCCGTCAAAACGAGCTGAGCATTATTGAAAACGCCTTCGCCATCGGAGCCATGCAGCCCCATCCCCCAACGCTGCGCACAGGCCGGCGGGTGGCCGTGGTGGGCAGCGGCCCGGCGGGCCTGGCCTGCGCCGACCGGCTCAACCGATGCGGCCACAGCGTAACGGTGCTGGAGCGCAGCGACCGCGTGGGCGGCCTGCTCACCTACGGCATTCCCAACATGAAGCTGGACAAGCGCGTGGTCATGCGGCGCGTGGAGCTGATGCGCACGGAGGGAATCGCCTTTCGCACCGGCTGCCATGTAGGCGTAGACATGCCCGCCGAGGCGCTGCTGGACGAATTTGACGCAGTGGTGCTCTGCCTGGGCAGCGGCAGGCCCCGCGACCTGAACGTACCGGGCCGCAAAGGGCCGGGGGTGGCCTTTGCGCTGGAGTACCTCACCGCCGCGACGCGCGCCGTGCTGGACGGCTCCGACGGCCTGCCCGACGAGCTCGACGCGCGCGGCAAGCATGTCATCGTCATCGGCGGCGGCGATACCGGCACCGACTGCGTGGGCACGGCGCTGCGGCAGGGGTGCCGCAGCGTGCATCAGCTGGAGATCATGCCCCGCCCGCCCCTTGCGCGCCTGCCGCAAAACCCCTGGCCGGAGTATCCCCGCGTGCTGAAGGTGGACTATGCCCAGCAGGAGGCCATCGCGCGCTTCGGAAGCGACCCCCGGCAATACCTGACCCAAACCCGCGAAATCCTGCGCGACGAGCGCGGCGTGTGCGCCGTGTGTACCGAAGAGGTGCGCTGGGTCAAGGGCGCGGACGGCCGCATGACGGCGCAGGCGCAGGCAGGAGCCTCGAAGCGGTGGCCGGCCGACCTGGTGCTCATCGCCATGGGCTTCACCGGTCCGGAGGATACGCTTCTTCAGGCCTACGGCCTCACTCAGGACGCGCGCGGGAACGTGCTGGCCGACAACTTCATGACCGTGCGGCGCGGCGTATTTGCCGCGGGCGACATGCATATCGGCCAGAGCCTCGTGGTGCGGGCCATCGATGAGGGGCAGCGCGCCGCGCGTGCGTGCCATGCGTATCTGATGGCGCTGTAGTCCCGTTTTGCGCCTGATGCGGACCGCATCTCCGGTCCGTATCAGGCACTTCCCGCGCAAAGCGCTCCGCCGGAATACATCAGTTTGCCATCCTCTGCACACACTACCCTCCGTACACAATAGCGGAGGTTTGCCTGATGCATTGGATCATATCGGCGGCCGGACTGGCGATTCTGTTTTTGCTGGCATGGGGAACGCACCGGCCCGCGCCCCGCGCCTATCGGGACGCAACCCTGGACGACGCGTTGCCCGCCCATCTCAAGGCCCTCGCGGCGGAAACGGAGGGGCGCGGCCGCACGCGCATCCGCATGCCGCGCGGATTGCTTGGCTCGCTGGAGCGGTCGGTGCGTTTTTTGAACGCGCTCCCCACGCAGGACCTTTTGCCGGCCGCGCGCTGGCTTTGTGACAACGGCCGCTTTTTGCAGGAGGAGATCGCCTCCCTTCGCCTGGCGCTGGAGGGGACGCCCCGCCTGCCCCGCTGCTCGTCGGGTGTGCCGCGGGTCATCCTGTTTGCCCGTGAAGTGATGGGGCACAGCACGGCGGCTTTTGATCGCGCCCGTCTGGAACGCGCCGTGGACGCCTGGCAAAGCGTGACCCCCTTCACCGTTGAGGAAACGGACTGCCTGCCCCTGGCGCTTCGGCTGACTTTGCTGGAGCTGATCTGCGCCCTGGCCGGGCAATGCGTGCACGAACAGAAAGCCCGCCTGTGCGCCGTGCGGATGGACCGCCTGCTTCGCCATGGGCGCGAGCGGCAGGCCCAGCGCCTGTTCAAGCGCAACGAGCATGAATCCGCCTTTCTGGAGCAGCTGCTCTCCCAGGTCCGCGCCGGCGAGGAGGCCGGCCGCGCGCTGTGGCTGGACCGCTACTTCGACCAGCATGGCCTTTCCGCCGACGGGCTGGCGGAATCGGAGCACGCCCACCAGGCGGAAAGCTGCCTGTGGGTCAGCAATGCCGTCACCTCGCTGCGCGCCATCGGCCGCATGCCCTGGCAGCGCGTGCTGGAAGGGCTCAGCGCCGTGCACGCCTCGCTCTGCGCCGACCGCGTCTACTGCGGCATGGACCAGGAAAGCCGGGCTTATTACCGTGGCCAGGTTTCCCGAATCGCGGAGCGCACCGGGCGGCCGGAGCTGTCCGTATGCGCCGGGGCGTTATCGCTGGCGCAGGGAGGCGGCGAGGGCGTTCGCGGCCATGTGGGCTACTATCTTCTGGACGACGGACTGCGCCAGCTTCTGCGCTATCTGCAGGCGCCCCGCGCAAAGTCGCATTCCCCCGCCCTGGCTGCGGGCCTCCTTCGGCTGAGCGGCTGGGCGGCGCTGGCCGCGCTGCTGGCCGCCGCCTGGGCGCTGGGGCTGCCGTGGCCGGTCTGGCCGCTGTTTGCGGTCGTGTTTTTCTGCGCGGCACAGCGGGCCGCGGCTGTGGTCCTGCTGCGGCGGCTGCGCCCGCGCATGGTGCCCCGCATGCAGGTGGATCAGCTGGATGCCTCCACGCAGACGCTGGTGGTATGCCCCACCATGCTCATGGACGCGGCACACGCCATTTCCATGGTGAAGCATCTCTCGGTGCTACATCAGGCGAACCCGGACCCGCATTTGCACTTTTTGCTTCTGGGCGACTTTCAGGACAGCCTGACCGGCACGCTCTCCGGCGACGGCGATATCGTGGCCGCCGCGTCGGCCGCGGTGCGCGCCCTGTGCGAGGATACCGGCCATCCGTTTTTCTACCTGCAGCGCGAGCGCGTTTTCTCCACCCACGACCATCTTTACATGAGCCGGGAACGCAAGCGCGGCAGCCTGGAAACGCTGCTGCGGCTCATTGACGGGCGGCCTGTGGAGGATTCCTTCGCCTATGCCTCCCTGCCGCTGGAAAGCCTCAAGGGACGCTACCGCTACGTCATCACTTTGGACAGCGACACCATCCTGCCGCCAGGCAGTGCGCTGAGGCTGGTGGGCGGCATGCTGCATCCCCTGCAGCGGCGGGAGAAGGTGCAGGGGCGTATGCGCGGCGTCAGCGTATTGCAGCCGCGCATGGAAATCGCCGCGCATACGGTGGGCAGCCGCCTTTCCCTGCTGCTGGGGGGACGCGGCGGCGCGGACCCCTACAACGCCCTCGCGCCCGACCTCTCGCAGGATCTTTACCGGCGCGGCACCTTTATGGGCAAGGGCATCATTGATCCCGCGCCCTTTCTGGACGCCACCGAACACAGCATCATTCCCGGCTGCGTGCTCAGCCATGATCTGCTGGAAGGCGAGCTGGCCGGCTGCGCCATGGCCAGCGACATCGCCCTCTACGACGGCAACCCCAGGACGCTCAAGGGCTTTCTCTACCGTCTGCACCGCTGGACGCGCGGGGACTGGCAATTATTGCCCTACGTATTTCCGCTCTTTCCTTCGCAATGGCGCCCGCCCCGCCGCACGCTGGACGCGGTGGCCCGCCGGAAAATTCGCCACAATCTTTTGCGCAGCCTGGTCGCACCCCTGCGCATAGCGCTGATCGCCTATGCCGCAGCCGCAGGACGGCCCTGGCTTGTGCTTTGCGCGCTTGTGCTGCCCGAGCTCCCCTATGTGCTTCCGGCCGGCCTGCGCGGCCTGGCGCCGCTTGTGACGCGGCTGGCCCTTTTGCCGTGCGAGGCGGGCATGCAGGCCGACGCCATCGCACGCACGTTGTACCGCCTGTGGTTCAGCCGCCGCCATCTGCTGGCATGGACCACGGCAGCCCAGCTGTCCCGCCCTTCGGACAAGCCGCCCATGCTGTTTTTCTATTTGAGCATGCTCACGGGCGCGGCGGTAGCGGGGCTTTCGCTGCTGCCGGGCGGCACGTGGGCGGGACTTGCCGTTGGCGCGCTGTGGGCCGCCTTTCCCTTTGCCCTGCCCTACCTGGAGCAACCCGCCGGAAAGTCGCCGCGCCCTACCGGCTATATGCGGGAGGTACTCACGCGCGTAGCCAGGGGAACGCTCACCTTCTTCGAAACCGCCATCACCGATGCGGACCACGCCCTCCCGCCCGACAACGTGCAGATCGAGCCCAACAAGGGCGTGTCCCATCGCACATCGCCCACCAACATCGGCCTGTACCTGTGCGCGCTGGCTGCGGCGGAGCGGCTGCGCCTTTTGTCGCCGGACGAGATGGCAGGCCGCATGGAACAGACCGTTGCCACGCTGGAGGCGCTGCCCAAATGGCAGGGGCATCTCTACAACTGGTATGACACGCGCACGCTGGAACCGCTGGAGCCGCCGTTCATCTCCTCGGTAGACAGCGGAAATCTGGCGGCCTGTCTGCTGACCTGCGCACAGGGGGTCCGCGTGCTGCTGCCCCACCTCAGCGCATGCTACCACAGCCTGGCCGCGCGCATGGACGCGCTGGCGGAAGGCATGCGGTTTTCCGCCCTGTTTGACGCCGAGGCGGACCTGTTCCGCATCGGGGTGCATCCGGCGCAGGAGTCACCCTCCGCCGGGCATTATGACCTGCTGGCCAGCGAATCCCGGCTACTCAGCTTTGTCGCCATCATGCTGGGGCAGGTTCCGGTCAGGCACTGGTACCGGCTGGGGCGGCTCTACACGCGCGTGCCCGGCGGCGGGCAGGCGCTCATCAGTTCCAACGGCACCATGTTTGAATACCTCATGCCGCTGCTTTTTCAGCCTGCGGTGCACGGAACGCTGCTGGACGGCGTGTACCGCGCCGCCGTGAGGGTCCAGAAGCACTGGCGCCGCGGCGGCGTATTCGGCGTGAGCGAAAGCGGCTACTACGCCTTTGACCCCAATCTCTACTATCTCTATAAGGCCTTCGGCATGCCCCGCCTGTCGCTGGACCCGGATCAGCGCTGCGATGTGATCACGCCCTATGCCACCTTTCTGGCCCTGTCCGTGGATTTGAAGGGTTCGTTTCAAAACCTGCTGCGCCTCATGTCGCTGGGAATGGAGGGGCCGCTGGGCATGTTTGAAGCGGCCGACTTTTCCCCCGCGCGCACGGACGGCCAGCCCATGCGCATCGTGCGCAGCCACATGGCGCACCATCAGGGGATGATTTTGCTGGCGGTGTGCAACGTGCTGGAGGAAGGCTATATCGCGGGGCTGTTCTCCTCCCTGCCCCGCGCGCAGGCCTACCGTCTCCTGCTGGAAGAAAAGGCGTTCCGCGCCCGCGGACTGATTCGCCATCCGCTGCGGCGCACGGCGCGCGAGACGCCTCCCTCCGCCGCGGCGGCCAGGCGTGCGGCGCAGCCCCTGCGCTTTCCCATCGACGCGCATCTTCTGCACGGCGCCGGGACGACCTGGATGATCGACGCGCAGGGCGGCGGCTTTGTCAGCCGCAACGGCGTGATGCTCACCCGTTTCTCAGAAACCTGCCGCCTGCCCAGCGGCATGCGCTTCTACCTGCGCGATTCGCAGAGCGGCGCTTACTGGAACGTCACGGACCCCGGCCTCACCCAGTCGGTCAGCTTTGAAACGACGCAGGCGGTATTTTCGCATGAGCGCTTTCAGGTGGAAAGCCAGCTGCGTCTGTTTGTCAACCCCCTGGACGGTACGGCGCTGGCCTGCCTGACGCTGAAAAACAACAGCGGAATGGAACGCATGATGGAGGTGTGCAGCTATCTGGAGCCCGTCCTGGCCTCCCAGCGTGACGATGCGGCGCATCCGGCGTTTCAGAACCTGTTTTTGCGCACCGGCCGGCTTGGAAAATACGGCGTGGCCGCCATGCGCCGCCCCCGCGGCCCGTCCGAAGAAGGCCGCCGCCTGTGGCATCTGATGGCCACTGACGCCAGCCTGACCCTGCTGCGCGTGCAGACCGACCGCGCCGCCTTCCTGGGACGCGGGCGCACGGTATACGCGCCGCGCGCGCTGGAAATGCCCATCAGCGCTATCGCGGATACGCTGGGCGATGTCATCGAACCCTGCCTGAGCCTGCGGGGCCAGTTTGTGCTGCCGCCCGGCGGCAGGCTGCAATTTGTGTTTGCCACCCTTCTCCCCGGTGAAAGCGACGCGCCGGGCGCCTTTCTGGAGCGCTACGGGCAGGTGGACGGCGCGCTGCGCGCCTATGGCCCCGCCCTGACGCGCGGGCTGGTCACGGCGCGCTATCTGGGGCTTTCCGCGGGCATGCTGGACGGCGTTTCCCGCCTGGTAGGCCCGCTGTGCTACACCGGCCAGCCCGCTCAGCTGCGCTATGCCGCGGAGAATTCCCTTCCTTTGAGCGCCCTGTGGAGCATGGGCATCAGCGGTGATCTGCCCATTTTGCTGCTGGAATGCCGTGAGGGAAAAGACCTGTCCCTGGTGCAGCTGCTGCTCAGGGCGCATGCCTGGTACCGCATGCACGGCCTGTGGGTGGATCTGGTGCTGGCCGTGACGCAACCGTCGGGCTATGATCATCCGCTGCGCGAGCGGCTCAGCGCCCTGGCGCAGTCCTGCCACAGCCATGAGCTGATCGGCAGGGAGAGCGGCGTGCATCTTTTCGACAGCCTGACGGCCGACCAGCTGGGCCTTTTGCGGGCCGCTGCGCGCGTGGTGCTCTCCACGGACGGCGGATCGCTGGAGGAACAGCTGCACGCCCTGGAGGTGAGCATGCGCGTCCGTCCGCTCTACACATGCCGCCCCAGCGCCGAATGGAAGCCCCTGCTGCCCGAGGCGGACGCGATGCTGTTTGACAACGGCTACGGCGGCTTTACGCGGGACGGCGGCAACTACCGCATCACGCTGCCCGCCGGACGCCAGACCCCGGCGCCGTGGTGCAATCCGCTCTGCTCGGAGCATTTCGGCACCCTCGCGGGCGAAAGCGGGCTGCTCTTCACCTACGCCGGCAACAGCCATTCGGGCCGGCTGACCCGCTGGCCCAACGACGGCGTAACCCCGCGTGGCGAGGAAAACTTCTTCCTGCGCGATGATGCGCACCGCCTGCTGTGGTCGCTGACCCGCCAGCCGATGGGACACAACATGCCTGTGCACGTGACCCATGCGCCCGGAGAAACGGTCTACGAATGCAGCTGCTACGGCGTGTACTGCCGCATGTCCTGCTTCACCGACGGCGAAGCCGCCATCGGTGCGCGCGTGATTCAGCTGCGCAACGAAGACCGCGCAGCGCGCACGCTCACCCTGATGCACACCTGCATCTTCAGCCCCGGAACCCAGGCGTCCGCGGCGCAGCTGACGGCGCTGAGCCGCGCGGAGGGCGGCATTCTCGCGCAAAACCCATGCATGGAAGGCGTGGCGGGCCTCTTTGGCATAGACCCGCCGCCCTCGCTGAGCACGACCATGAGCTCGGGCGTGTTTCAGGGGCTTTGGGGCGTGGCGCCCGCCGCGCTGTGCGGAGGCGAGAACCTGCCCAGCGACTTTGGCGACACCGCCGTCCTGTGCTATGAGGTCCGCCTCCGGCCCGGGGAAACGCGTACCATCACCACGACGCTGGCCCATGCCGCCGGCGCGGAAGCGCTGCTCCATGCGCTGGCAGGCTTTGCCCGCGACGGCGCCACCCTGCGCCTGCATGCCGTGCGCCAGCAGTGGGAGGAACGTCTGAACGTCCTGCGCTTCGACCTGCCCGACCCCGCCATGGCCCTCATGCTGGGCAGATGGCTTCCCTATCAGGTGCAGGCCTCCCGGCTGTGGATGCGCGCGGGCTTCTATCAGGCGGGCGGCGCGCTGGGCTTCCGCGACCAGCTGCAGGACATGCTGTCCCTGCTGCATACCCGGCCGGACGCGGTGCGCGCGCACCTTGTGGAATGCGCCGCGCATCAGTTCGAGGAAGGCGACGTGCAGCACTGGTGGCACCCGCCGCGCTACGGCGTGCGTACCCGCATCAGCGATGACAAGCTGTTTCTGCCCTATGTGACTGCGCTCTACGTGCAGGTCACCGGCGATACCGCCGTGCTAAGCGAGGAAGCGCCCTATCTGCGCGGCGAGCCGCTTGCCGATACGGAAAACGAGCGGCTGTTTGTACCGGAGGTGTCCGAAATCTCCGAGCCGCTCCGGCTGCACTGCCTGCGCGCCATCGACCACGTGGCCTGCGGCGCACACGGTCTGCCCCTGATGGGCGGCGGCGACTGGAACGACGGCATGAACCGCGTAGGCGGCGAAAACGGCGAAAGCGTATGGCTGGGCATGTTCCTGTGCGAGGTGCTGCGCCTGTTCGCCCCCCTGTGCGAGCCGCCGGAGACCCAAAGGCTGCTGGAGCGGCGGGAAGCCCTGCTGACCGCTCTGGACCGCTATGCCTGGGATGGCGGGTGGTATCTGCGCGCCTGGTATGACGACGGAAGCCGTCTGGGAAGCGCCGCCAATGAGGAATGCCGTATCGACCTGCTTCCGCAGGCCTGGGGTGTGCTGTGCGGCGTGTCGCGCGACCGCTGCGCCCTGGCCATGGACAATGCCTGGCGCATGCTCTACGAGCCGGACGTCGGGCTGATGAAGCTCTTTACACCGCCCTTTCAGGGGCAGGAGCAGCCGGGCTACATCGCGGCCTACCTGCCCGGCGTCAGGGAAAACGGCGGGCAATACACCCACGCCGCCTGCTGGGCCGTGGCCGCGCTGCACCAGCTGGGGCAGGACGGCCGCGCCTGGGAGCTGGCTTCCGCCCTGCTGCCCATCCGCCACGCCGCCACGCGCCAGCTGGCCCTGCGCTACCGCGTGGAGCCCTACGCGCTGGCCGCGGACGTGTACGCCAATCCCCAGCAGCGCGGACGCGGCGGCTGGACCTGGTACACCGGCAGCGCCGGCTGGCTGCAATACGTGGTGCTGACGCAGCTATTGGGCTTCCAAAAAACGGGCAGCGTGCTGCGCTTCCGGCCCGTAGCCCCCGCCGGCTGGGACGACCTGCGCGTGACCTACCGTTTCGGCACGGCCACCTACCACCTGCACGCCTCGCGCGACTGCCCCTTCCCCACCGCGGACGGCGAGCAGCTGCGCGACGGCCGGCTGATTCTCACTGACGACGGGCGCATCCACGAGGCCACCTTCCCCCTGCGGTAGCGGCCGGACGCCTCCCCGCGGTGATTTCAAAAGCATCAAAAAAACCGGGCGTTTTCTTCCGCACCCCAAGGGGTCGAAAACGCCCGGTTGCGCCGTTTATTCCACTGTGACGCTCTTGGCCAGGTTGCGCGGCTTATCCACGTCGCAGCCGCGCGCCACCGCCATGCAGTAGGCGAACAGCTGGAGCGGAATCACCGCCAGCAGCGGCGCGAGCAGGTCGTCCGCGTCGGGGATGGCGATCACCTCATCCACCTGCCCGCGCACCTTGGGCGCGAGGCTTTCGCGGCACACGGCCACCACCTGCGCCCCGCGCGCGGCCACCTCGCGCAGGTTACTCATGGTCTTTTCCAACAGAGCGGGCTGGGTGATGGTGGCCACCACCAGCCTTCCCTCCTTGAGCAGGGCGATGGGGCCGTGCTTAAGCTCGCCCGCCGCATAGGCCTCGCTGAAAATGTAGCTGACCTCCTTGAGCTTGAGCGCCGCTTCCATCGAAAGGGCGTAATCCAGCCCGCGCCCCACGAAGAATACATGCCGCTTCTGGCTGAGCATGCTGGTGAGGCGCTGCATCTGCTCCTCCACCCCCAGCGCCTGCTCGGCCTTGCGCGGGAGGAGGGAAAGCTCCTCCGTCAGCTGGACCGCGCGCTCCGGTGAGATCTGCCCGCGCAGGTCGGCCAGGGCCACGGCCAGCATCACCATCAGTTCGGCCTGGGTAATGTACGCCTTGGTGCTGGCCACGGCAATCTCCGGGCCCGCATAGGTGTAGAGGGTGTTTTCCTCCCCCACCTCGCGCGTGATGGTCGAGCCCACCACGTTGCATATCGCCATCACCCGCGCGCCCCGGCGCTTGGCTTCGCGCAGCGCTGCCAGCGTGTCGGCCGTCTCGCCGCTTTGCGACACGGCGATGAACAGCTCGTTTTCCCCTATAATGGGGTCGCGGTAGCGGTATTCGCTGGCGATTTCCGCCTCCACAGGCACGCGCGCCAGCCGCTCGATGGCATACTTGCCCACCATGCCCGCGTGATAGGCCGTGCCGCACGCCACGATGCTGATTTTGCGAAGCGCGCGCGCCTCCTCGCGCGTGACAGGGAGCCAGTCGTACCCATTTGCCCTGGGGGTAAAGGTGCTCTGCAGGGCCGTGGGCTGCTCATGGATCTCCTTAAGCATGTAGTGGGCATATCCGCCCTTTTCGGCGCTGGACAGGTCCCAGTCCACATGAAACACCGCATGCTGGCGGGTCTTTCCGTAGGCGTCGTATACGCTCACGCCGCGGCGGTCCAGCACGCCGATCTCCCGGTCCTGCAGAAAAATCACGTCGCGCGTATGGCTGAGCAGCGCCGGAATATCCGACGCGATGAAGCCTTCCCCATCCCTGGCGCCGATGACCAGCGGGCTGTCGTTGCGGGCGCAGTAGAGCACGTCGGGCTCCTGATCGCAGATCACGCCCAGGGCGTAGCTGCCCTCCAGCATGCCCATGGCGCGCAGCAGCGCGCGGCGCATATCGCCCTCGTAGAGGTGGTTGAGCAGATGGGCGATTACCTCCGTATCCGTCTGGCTGACGAAGCGCGCGCCGGTGCTCTCCAGATATCTGCGCAGCGATTCATGGTTTTCAATGATGCCGTTGTGCACCACCGCGATGCCGCCCTTGACATCCGTATGGGGATGGGCGTTTAAGTCGCTGGGTTCGCCATGCGTGGCCCAGCGCGTGTGGCCGATGCCGATCACGCCCTCCACCGGGCTTTGGGCGAGCAGGCTTTTGAGGTTTTCCAGCCTGCCCTTGGCCTTGCGCACGCTGATGCGCCCCTCCGGACCGATCACCGCTACGCCCGCGCTGTCATAGCCCCGATAGGAAAGCCTCTCCAGCCCTTCAAGAAGAACAGGAGAGGCCTGCTTGTTTCCGATATAGCCAACGATTCCGCACATGCCAGACGCCTCCGTCTAAAATGTTATGAAACGTATTGCAATGTATCACAATGTATCTTAATTGTCAACCCCCAAAAACACGGCGAGCGGATCAACCGGACGGCCATCCTTCCAGATTTCCAGGTGCAGGTGCGGACCTGCGTCGGTTTCGGCCAGCACGCCGTTGCCGGCATGCCCGATGGTCTGTCCCTGCGCCACGGGGTCGCCCGCGCGCACGTAGTCTGCGTTGCTCAGCCCCGCATACACGCTCTGGTAGCCGTCCTCGTGGGTGAGCCGCACGCAAAGGCCCAGCTGGTTATCCTCCCACACGGCGTCCACCGTACCAGCGCCGCAGGCCTTGACTACCTCGCCGTACGGTACCAGCAGGTCGATACCGGGGTGCACCTGCCACACGTCGGTTTTGGAAAAATACTGCGGCTCCGTCACGGAGAATCCCCGGTCGGTAAAACCGTTCACCGGCTGGGAAAAGCGCAGGGGCGCCTGCGTAGGCACCGCCGGCAGACCGGCGCCCCGGCTTTCCACCAGGGCCTTGGCGTCGCTCAGGGTCTGCGCTCCCTGCGAGCCGCCCGCCGCCAGCGCCTCCTCGCCCGTATCCGCCGCGGCGGGCGGCTCCTCCCACTGGTCGCGCAGCTGAAAGGTGTAGAGCGCACTGAGCAAAATCACCAGCACGCATACCCCCAGTATGATGTAGAAGCCCTGCTTCTCCATCAGCCGGTCGTAACGGGCGTAGACGCGGCGCAGCCCCTCCAGAAAGCGATTGTTCTGCATGCACATCCCTCCGGGCATAGGTTGGCCCAAAGGGAGGCATGCTATGCGGTTTCAGCGTTTTTCAACCGCAACGCCCGGATAGTAATGGGTGAGGATGGCGCGGTAATCCGCCCCGTCGGCCGCCATGCTGTTGGCCCCTGCCTGGCTCATGCCTACGCCGTGACCGTAACCCCGCTGATGGAAGGTGACGCCGCTCCCGTCCATGGACAGCGTAAACCAGGTGCTCCTGAGGCCCAGCGCCTGCCGGAAGGCCGTAGCCTCCACCTCCATGTCTCCCACCAGCATGGCAGCCACGCGCCCGGTGTCCGTGTAGCCTGCCACTGCAAGGGTGCGCTCCACCTCCTGCGCGGTCAAATTCAACCCAAACGCCTCGTCCACCAAGGCGGCCATTTCGTCAAACGTGAAATACGCATCCTGCTGGAAGCCCGGCGCGCCCTCCTCCCCTGCGCTCTCCACGCTGACCAGGTAGGGCAACGCTTCTGAAAACACCGTCTGCACCGCCTCCGTGCGCCCGCCGCTGATGGCATGGTACATCACCGTGATGGGCTGGCCGCCGTAGGTGACCAGCTCGTCCCTGGTGGCTGCGACCGCCTCCAGCACGCGGTCCCGGTAGGCGGTGTATGCCTCTCCCCACAGCTCACGGCACTGGGCAGGGGTGGCATATCCCTGACAATGCGCGCTGTCGGTGCAGATGTCCGCGCCCGCGTGGAGCGCGCATCCGCCGTTCTCCACCTGCCATACTGCTCGCGTGCGCGCAGCCACCGCCTGCGCCTTCAGCGCCTCCAGATGGTAGGCGGCGGGCATCTCCGCCGCCACCACGCCGCAGACGTAGCTCTCCAGCTCCATCTGTGCCACGCGCCCTTCATCTGCCAGATAGACCGAGATCATCCGCCGCTCCTCGCCGTTCATCAGCCGGTCCAGCGCCTGCCCTTCCTCCCCCATGGCCTCCTCGCGGATGGTCTGGGCCTGCGCCTCCTGCGAGCCTGGCAGCCACAGCCGCAAAATGCGCGCGACCCGCGTGGGCATCAGTACCCGTGCCTGCCACAAAGGGGTCTGGATGTCCTCCAGCTGCGGTCCCGTCAGGGGGGCGCCCACCATTCTCCACATCAGTGCCAGCGCCAGCAGCGCGGCGGACAGCCATACCGGCGGATAGCCATGCCTCATACTGCATCCCTCCGCGGCAGGATATGCGCGCTTTTTTCTCTCCATGACCGGCAGGGATTGCCATTGGCGCTTCGTTTTTATACAATGGAGCCATGCCTGATGGCGGGAAGGGGTCTAACGAAAGATGAAACGGTTGCTTGCGCTGTTTATGGTCCTGCTGATCGCATTCTGCGTTCCGGCTGCGGCGGAAACGGCGCGCCAGCCGCTCGCCTCCGGTGATACGGGCGACGCGGTGGTTGAACTGCAAAAACGCCTCCAGTCTCTGGGCCTGTCTACGGGCGAGGCCGACGGCATCTACGGCAAGCAGACCGCGGCCGGGGTCGAGGAGGCACAGCGCCTTCTGGCTGCCGCAGGCTATGATGTGGCCCAGACCGGAAAGGCCGATGCGGATACCCTGGCGCTTTTGTTTGACCCGGAGGCGGAGGCCACGCTGCGCACCCTGCGCCTGGGCAGCCAGGGCGACCGTGTGCGGCAGCTGCAAAGCCGGCTGATCGACCTGAAGCTCCTTTCCGATGACGCCGACGGCGTCTATGGCGACAATACCGAAGCGGCCGTAAGGCTGTTCCAGCAGCGCATGATCCAGCTGGGGCTGAGCGGGCTCAGCCTGGACGGCGTGGCCACGCCGGGCCTGGTGGACCTGCTCATGAGCGATCTGAGCGTATACGGCTTTGAGGCGCCCATCTATTTTGACGAAAGCACGCCCCTGGCGCTGAGCGAGGATGACCTGTATTCCAAGGCCTGCATCGTGATGGAGGCCTCCACGGGAAACGTGCTGTTTTCCCACGAGGCCGATACGCAGCACTATCCCGCCAGCACCACCAAAATCATGACGCTTCTCCTGGCGCTGGAGCGCGACGGGCTGGAGGAGGAGGTCACCATTCCCGCCTGCGCGGCGGATGTGCCCAAGGACAGCTCGCTGGTGCCCGTGTATGAGGGCGAGCAGATGACCATGCTGGACCTGCTCTACGGCCTCATCATCCGCTCCGGCAACGATGCGGCCAACGCTGTGGCCGAGCTGTGCGCCGGCAGCGTGGACGCCTTCGTAGCCCGCATGAACGCGCGTGCCTATGAGCTGGGCATGACGGGGACCCACTTTGTCAACCCGCACGGCTACCATGACCCGGATCACTATACCACCGCGCGCGATCTGGCCATTCTGGCACGCCAGGGGCTGACCAACCCCACTTTCTGCCAGATCGTTACCTGCCTGCGCTACACCTTGCCCGCCACATCAAAGCGGGAACCGTTGGTCATTGAAAACGCCTATGAAATTTTTAAGCCCGACTCGCCCTTCTATATCGAAGGGGCGGCGGGCGTCAAGAGCGGATATACGTCGCATGCGGGTTTCTGCTACGTGGGCGCGGCGCAGCGGAACGGCCAGACGCTGATCGCCGTCCTTCTGGACGCCCCCACGCGCAACCGCGCCTGGACGGATCTGAAAAGGCTATTCGCCTATGGATTTGCGTTTCTGGCGTCCTAGCGGACGGCCAGCGCGTCTGTGCACGCCTGCCCCGGCATAGCCGGGGCCTCAGACCGTTGACAAAATCAAGTCAACGGTCTTTTTTTATAAGGAAAACCGGATAAGCATGTCGAATATATAATAACTATTAGGAACAGAAACAGAAGAGAACGAGAAACGCAAAAGAAAGAAGCAGG